>NZ_MSTI01000040.1 GCF_001949125.1 Deinococcus marmoris | reverse complement strand
TTTTTTCTGATCAGCACATTTGAGCAGTCAGACATTACATTGGCAGAACTGCTGCGGGCTTGGAAAGCCCGCTGGGGGATCGAAGTCATTCACCGCCTTGTTAAACAGAACTTGAGTTTCGGCCAGTGCCGTTACCGTGACATCCAGGCACACCGAAACTGGGCCTTTCTGGTGGTTCAAGCCTTTCATGCCGTCCTGGAGGTCAGAAAACGAGATCCCGAACTCACATGGCGTGCTGCACAGCATCTGGCGGCCCAAGAACACCGTAAGTTCGTCCTGACCGCACTTTTTCCTGGTTCACCATTGTTGGAGGCTGTTTGAGACGCAGTGTGGCACAGGACTGGAAACTCTTGTTTGATGTCGGCCATGCCCACCGGCTGCACGCCCAGCGCCAGCACGTCCTCGGCGTATGCCCACTCCAGCACCACCACGCGCCTGGGAACGCCCGTCACGCAGGTCTGTCCCAGGGCGTGCGTGATGGTCTGCCCCTTGCACGTCTGCGCCGTCTGGGCTGAGGCCGACAGGCTCAGGCCGCCCAGCAGTGCCAGCGCCAGTCCGGGCTGGAAGCCTCTCATTTGACCTTGTCCAGAATCAGGCGCGTCATCTCGTTGCTGTTGCGGATCGACACCAGCGGGCCGGAATACGGGCTGAAGGCTTCAGGGACGTACAGCACACTCTGGGCCTGAAGGCGCTGACCCACCGGGGTCTTGAGAAAGGCGTCCGCGCCGTTGAACTGGCCGCCTGGGGGAAACAGCACCACCAGGGTCTTTTTGTTAATCCCCAGCAGCGCCTCGTCGCTGACCTGTGCCCCGATGCCCAGCGTGGCGCTGCCGACTTTCAGGCCGTCCCTGAAGCCCAGCGAGCGCAGATCGTCGATCAGGCGCACGCTGCTGTAGGCCCAGGTGTTGCCGCCGCTGAAGGGGGCCAGCACCACCACCTTGTCGTATTTCCTGAACACGCCCGCCGCCTGCAATTTACGGGCGTTGCCCCGGTTCACGTCCGCCGCCTGCTTGATGATCTGCTCGGCCTGCACCTGTTTGCCAAACACACGGGCTAGGTCACGCAGGCCCTTTTGCCAGAAGCCCTGGCCGCCCTCCTCGTAGCCCACCGTGGGCGCGATCTTGCTGAGCCTGTCGTAATTCTGGTTGCCGTCCCAGGTCAGGCGCACGATCAAGTCGGGTTTCAGCGCCAGAATGGTTTCTAAGCTGGGCGCGGTCCAACTGCCCACGAAGCTGGGGTTGTTCAGCTTGCCCCGCGCGTAAAAGCCTTCCTTCAGCACGCTGGTCTTGAGCTTGCCGCCGCTGATGTCGGTGGGCGACAGGTAGCTGCTGCCCAGCCCCACCACGCGCTCGCCCAGCCCCAGCGCAAACATCCAGCCCAGCGCTTCCTCGTCCATGACCACCACGCGTTGCGGATTTTTCTTGACGGTGGCGGTGCCCTCGTCGTGTTTGAGGGTCAGCGTGTTCGGGGTCTGGGCAGAGGCGGCTGGCAGCAGGGCCAGGGTCAGGAGCAGGACAACTCGGTTCATGGTCGCAATCTATTTAATCCGATTGGTTTAGTCAAGTTTAAAAGCGCATGGTGGGACGCCGTCCGCGCGCTCAAGGTCGGTGAGCTAGAAAGCCCCCCGAATCAGAGGTTCGACTGGCACGGGGGCTTAAGGGACAAATCACTCCGATTTGCACCTCAGGGGCAGATGCCTTGTTCCCGCGTCAGCCGCATCCCGCACCGCATCAACCGCCCAGTCGCCACCACAGCGCCAGCAGCGCGGCGATCAGCACTGGCGGCGTGGCGATCAATCCCAGGCGCAGGTACTCGCCCCAGGGCACCTCTATCCCCTTTTGCCGCAGCAGACCCAGCCACAGCAGCGTCGCCAGACTGCCAATCGGCGTCAGCTTGGGGCCGATGTCGGCGGCCACGATATTGGCGTAGACCATCATTTCGCGGAGGACAGGCGGAACGCCACCCACCTCCTGAATGCTCAGCGTGCCGATCAGTACGGCGGGCAGGTTGTTGGTGATGGCCGAGAGCGCGGCGATCACGCCCCCCGTACCGAACACCGTGGCCGCTGCCCCGTGGGCCGCGAACGTCTCCAGCAACCCGGCCAGCCAGACCGTCAGCCCCGCATTCTTGACCCCGTAGACCACCAGGTACATCCCCAGCGAGAACAGCACCACGTCCCAGGGTGCGCCGCGCAACACCGGCCCCAGCGCCACCCGCCGCTCCAGCGCAGAAATGCCCAGCACAATGGCGGCGGCCAGCAGCGCCACGGCACTGACGGGCATGCCCAGTCCAGGGGCGAGAAAGAACCCGGCCAGCAGCGCTGCCATCAGGCCCGCGCCAGCCCAGCAGGTGCGCGGAGCAAGCAGCGCCGAGCCGGGCGGCGGCAGGGCGGCGAGGTCATACCGGGCGGGCCAGGAATGCCGGAACATCAGCCACAAGACCCCCAGGCTGACCGCCACGCCCACCAGATTCACCGGCCCCATCACGGCGGCGTAACGCGCGAAGGGCAGCCTGAACAGGTCGGCGCTGATGATGTTGGTGAGGTTGGAGGTGATCAGCGGCAGGCTGGCCGCGTCGGCCACGAAGCCCACCGCGAACAGCACCCCCAGCGACGCCGCCCGTGAAAACCCCAGCACGCTGCACAGCGACAGCGCGATGGGCGTCAGGATCAGCACCGCGCCGTCGTTGGCGAACAGGGCGGCCAGTAGCGCCCCGAACACCACCAGCAGTGCGAACAGGCGTCCGCTGTGCCCGCCCGCCCGCCGCGCCAGGTGCAGGGCCAGGAAACGGAACAGCCCCGCCGCGTCCAGCAGCAGGCTCAGCACGATCAGGGCCACCAGGGTCAGGGTGGCGTTCCAGGTGTCGTTCCAGACGGCGCGCACATCATCCCAGCCCACCAGGCCCAGTGCCAGCCCCAGCGCGGCCCCGACGAGTGCGCCCACTGCCACGCTCAGACCCCGCGGACGGAAGACCACCAGATACAGCGTCAGGGCGAAGACACCCAGGGGAAGGATCACGGCGGCGCGGACCTGTCGGAGTGGCGCTTTTGCCTGAGCCAGCCTGTATTCACCGCCGAAGAATAAGCCACAGGCGCACAGCCAGAGCGTGGGATCAAAACGGACTTGAGGCCGCAGCAATCGCGGTTGCTCCGGCAATCTTTTCCGCCTCACCTGGAAAGTCCTGCTGGGTGGCCCGCACATAGCGCAGGGTGGTGTCCGGCGAGGCGTGGCCCATGGGCTGGGCCAGGCGGTACAGCGGGACTGTCTAGGCCAGGACATAACCGAAACGGTGCCGCAGCTCGTGCGGACTGACCTCGGCGCGGGCCAGACGGGCGTACCTGCGAACCAGATGGGCCAGGGCGCGGGTGGTCAGGCCCCAATACCTCGCGGGCAGTGATATTAAGCGGCACGTCGATATTAAGCGGCACGTCGCGGACCGTGTCGCTCTTGCCAAGTGCAGGTCACGGCGGCACATGGGCGCAGACTTCGTGGGCGCGTAGGCTGGTGTGCAGCATCAGGACGATCAACGTCTGGTCATGCGCCGGGCCGTGGTCATGACAGTCCGCACCAGGGCGCGGTTCACGCCAGTTTGAGGCCGCGTTGATCCTCTCCCCCACGCGCTTAAGGGCCTTGTATGACGCCAGCGTGCTTTACCCGTCGCTGATTCACATGGATTGAATCGTCCGCATTTCAGTCTTCTTCGGCTGGTGGGGCGTAAAGCGGCAACCCCTCAGCCCCGGCAGCCTGGCGCTGGCGGTCATCGAAGGTCAAGAACTCGATTCCGTCAAAGGCCAGGGACGCAATCTGGGCACCGACCAGATGCACGGCGTCCATCGCCCGCAGGCCAAGCGCCGCCTGACGAATCACCAGCGCTGAGGCGTCTTGTAGCGCCCCATCGTCCACCGACACTACCTCAAAGGTCTCCCAATCGTGGTGAAAGTCAGCCAGCAGGCGGGTGACCTGCGCCGCACTTAGGCGGCCCGAGTGGGCGCGGTGCTGGCGCTGCATCAGGGCAGCGGTGAACTCCGGGTGGGCCAGGCCGCTGACCACCACGCGCGGCGCGTCCAGAATGGCCCGCTGCACCAGCGCGAAGAAGGGGTCTTTAACCAGATAAGCCCGCAGCAACGCCGAGGTGTCGAGGAAGAGTGGGGGAGCAGCGCTGGAAGTCTGGCTCAAAGGTCGCGCCCACGCAGCTCGGCGAGCTGGTCGGGCACGCTCCAATCGCCTTCAGGAACAGCTTCAGAGCTGCCTTCAAACCGGCCAGAGCGGCGCGGCGCGGCAATGCGGGCGCGGGCGTCCTCGCGGCGCACGGCTTCGGCGGCGCTGACTGGCTCCAGAACATCCTGAAACAGGACCGCGCTGCCGGTCAGTTCGCTGAGGGCTTCGAGCATGGTGCCGACGGTGGCGAGGTCAATGCGCTGGGCCGGTTTGCTGGCCAGACCGTAGACGGTGGCCGGGGCCAGGCGGCCCTCGGTGGCCTTGACCAGCCGGTAGGCACTGATGCCGCGCCGTTGGAGGAATGCGCCCAGGTTCATCTGAAGACCCATACTGCTAGCTTATCAGAGTAGAGCCTGGCCTGGTGAATGTCCGATTTTTGTCCAACTCGGATAAAAGATAGAGTTTTGCCGTCTGATACGGACTCCGATTAGAGGGTGTTGAAAACACCCGTAATCCGAGCGGAGCGAGAAGGAGAGAAACGGGTGCCGGACGTGGAGTGTAGGAATCGGCGCTGTCCCGATTCCTACACGAAACAAACGGAGTCCGTATGACACACGCAGCGCTAACTACGTCATGGATGCTGCTGCTGGCATACACCGCTCGCCATTGCTCTGAATTGTGCAACAGGGATCTGCAACCCGAGAACGTTAATCTCCACTGGATATCTTCTGGGACGCACAGAAAGCCGTTGCTGTACGCTTCCGAGCTGCGGGGGAGAAAAACGGGTTCCGGGCGTGGAGTGGAGGATCGGCGCTGTTCCGATTCCTGCACGAAACAAACGGAACCCGTTTTTCTCCTGCTCGCTATCGTCGCGAATAGACGCCCATGAGGACGCTGCTCCTCCCGCGCGGATTGCGGATGCTTTCAACACCCTCTAATCGGAGTCTGTATAAGGTACGCACGCGATGTGGACAGAATCTCGGCCTTCGCCCGGTCAACCTGCCTGCACCAGATGCGCTCTGCGCACCTCGTCCATCTGCACAGCCGTGTCAGCAGCTTCGGCAGGACGCGGGTACTGCTCTCCCACCGGGCGATATTGATAGCTCCATTCGCTGATCTGAAGCAAAATCGGCAGCAGCGCCACACCTTTTTCAGTCAGGCGGTAAACCACTTTCTGTGCGTGGCTGGGGTCCTCGGCTTTGCTGATGATGCCCTCTGCAAGCAGCATTTTCAGGCGGTCCGAGAGAATGTTCGATGAGATGGCCTCTTCAGAGGCGAGCAGTTCGCGGAAGTGGCGCTTGCCGCTGAACATCAGGTCACGCACGATCAGCAGCGTCCACTTGTCGCCGAAAACGTCCAGGCCAAGGCTCACTGGACAGCCTGAACGGATGGTTCTCTCTGCGCTGCGCTCACCCATTTTCATCACCTCCCTACTGCTTGCATTATCGCACCAGTTCGGGTATGGTTCAACTGGTTGTGAAACGCAACTGCTTTGACCGACGTTGATCATCGTCCTGCCGTTGACCTGGAGGTTTTACCGTGCACACTTTGTCCACCAATTCAGAACTCCTCGCTTCTCTTCCCACAGATTCCCGCCTGCTGGGCAAGAAGGCCATCGTCACCGGCTCTACCAGCGGCATCGGCGAGGCGATTGCCCGCGTGCTGGCTGCCTCAGGCGCTGAAGTCGTCGTCAGTGGCCGCGACGCCGCCCGCGCTCAGCAGGTGGTGAAGGCCATCACCTGGGGCGGAGGCAAGGCGCATCTTGTTCCCGCCGATCTGGCAGGCTCCTATGACGCCCTGCGCACCTTTGCACGTGAGGCCACGGCTGCGCTTGGCGGTCAGGTGGACGTTCTGGTCAACAATGCGGGGGTCTATCCAGTGACGCCCACCGAGGCGCTTCTCGACGCTGATCTGGAGGCCATCTTGGACATCAATATCCGCGCGCCACATGTCCTGGTGGGCGAGCTTGCGCTGGGCATGGTGGAGCGTGGTTCGGGGAGCATCGTCAACATCGGTTCGTGGATGGGGCGGATCGGCACGGCCAACGGCGCGATGTATACCGCCTCCAAAGCCGCCATTGAGCAGATGACCCGCAACTGGGCGGCGGAATACGGCCCACGCGGCGTGCGGGTCAACACCGTGGCTCCAGGCGCGACGCTGACGCCTGGCAATGCTGAATTCAGTGCCGCCCTGGACGCCATGACCGCTGGCACTGCCGCTGGCCGTCCTGTTCGGCCCATTGACATCGCCTACGCGGTGCGCTTCCTGGTCACCGAGGAGGCCGCCTTCATTCATGGCACCGTCCTGGACGTGGACGGCGGCATGAATGGCACCCGGCTCAACTTCTAGAGCATTCCTGACCCTCACCGGAGAACCCATGAACCTGACTGATTACCGCACGCTGGGCCGCTCTGGCCTGATCGTCAGCCCGCTGGCCCTGGGGACCATGACTTATGGCAACACGGCCTGGGGTTCCGCCGATCACGTCTCTAAGGCCATCTTCAATGCTTATGTGGATGCGGGCGGCAATTTCATCGACACTGCTGACGTGTACTCGGGTGGGCGAGGTGAGGAACTGGTGGGTCAGTTTATTGCCGGGCGCGGCTTGCGGGACCAGATTGTGCTGGCCACTAAATTCGGCTTCAACGCCCAGAGGGGCAACCCGCACGCGGGCGGCAACGGGCGCAAACAGATTTACCGGGCGCTGGAAGGCTCCCTCAAGCGCCTGAAGACCGATTACATCGACCTGTACTGGCTGCACGTCTATGACATGGTGACGCCGGTGGAAGAGGTGCTGCAAACGCTGGGCGATCTGGTGCGGGGTGGACAGATTCGTTATTTCGGCTTCTCGGACATGCCCGCGTGGTACGCCATGAAAGCGGCAACGCTGGCCCAGACGCTGAATAGTCCTGGCCCAGTTGCCATGCAGCTCGAATACTCACTGGTGGCCCGCGAACTGGAGAACGAACATCGCCCCGCCGCGCGTGAAGGTGGGATGGGCGTGGTGCCGTGGAGTCCGCTGGCAGGCGGCTTTCTGGCGGGCAAATACGAGCGCGATGGCGAGAACACGCATGGTGAGGGCCGTCTCAGCGGCAGCAATCCATTTTCCGGGCCGTTCACCAAGTTCACGGAGCGCAACTGGGCCATCTTGAACACGCTGCGGACCGTGGCGGGCGATATCGGCAGACCGCCCGCACAGGTGGCGCTGGCCTGGGCAGCGGCGCAGCCGGGCATCACGTCCACCCTCATCGGGGCCAGCACAGTGGCGCAACTGGAGGACAATCTGGCCTCCCTGGACATCCGCCTGACGCCCCAGCAACTCCAGGCGCTGAATGCAGTCAGTTCACCGGGAATGAACTTCTTCTCGCCTGATCTGCGGCGGATGGTCTTTGGCGGCGCGAATGTGGCGGGCTGGGGTGAGGAGGACTTTAATTGCCCTGGTGGTCCTTCGAACCGACGCAGGGAGTGATCGACTTCCTGACCCCTGACCTGCGTGATCCGCTGGCCTCCACCTCGACGCGCATCTCCGCCGAGGCGGCAGACCCATCGACGGCCCGCATCCTCCGGGTGGCCGTGGGCAGCCCACTGCTGCGCTTCGTGACCCTGGGCCTGACGGCGGGCGGCGAGGTGCTATACCGCAACGTCTCTTTCCAGTCGGGTGATCTGCTGGACGTGCATATTTCGAGACAGGTCACGGCTCCGTAGCTGGCCCTGAACCAGACTTCCAGGTTCCTCATCTTCAAATGCGTTGTCGGTGCAGGAACTGGCCGTTCCCCCGTTCAGCCACCAACCCGCCCTGGTCCACCACCTTCTGACCCCGGACCAGAACCGTGACCGGCATGCCCCGGACTTCCATCCCTTCGTACAGGCTGTAGTCGACGGCGCTGTGCTGCGCCTGTGCCGTGATCGTATGCGGGCGCTCCAGATCCCAGAGCGCCAGATCGGCGTCGTAGCCCGGCGCGACACTGCCCTTGACCCCACCCAGACCGAAGCTGCGGGCCGGATTGGTGGCCGTCAGGGCCACAAACCGTTCCAGGCTGAAGTGGCCGCCGCGTACACCAGCCTGGTGCAGCACCATCAAACGCTCCTCGATACCGGGGACGCCGTTGGGAATCAGGGTGAAGTTGTCCCGGCCCAGGACTTTCTGGGTGTCGAAGCGGAAGGGGCAGTGATCGGTGCTGATCACGCTCAGGGTGCCGTCCCCCACCGCCGCCCACAGCGCGGTCTGGTCCTCCTGCTCGCGGGGTGGCGGACTGCACACCCACTTGGCCCCCTCGAAACCGGGGCGGTCCAGATCGGCCTTGGTGAAGAAGAAATACTGGGTGCAGGTCTCGGCGGTCACGCGCGCGCCCCGCGCCTGGGCCTCGCGCACGCGCGCCAGCGCCGGACGGCAGCTCAGGTGGACGATGTACAGCGGTGCGCCCAGCACCTCGGCCAGGGCGATGGCCCGCCCGGTGGCCTCGGCCTCCAGTTCCGGGGGACGGGTCAGGGCGTGGTATTTGGGGGCCGTCTCGCCCCGCGCCACCGCCTCGGCCATCAGCACCTCGATGGCGTCGCCGTTCTCGGCATGCACCAGCGTCAGCACGCCCGCGTCACGCGCCCGCTCCAGGCAGCGGAACATCGCCATATCGTCCACCTGAAGGGTGTCCTTGTAAGCCAGAAACAGCTTGATGGACGTGACGCCCTGATCCGGCAGGCCGGCGATCTCGTCCAGCACGTCCGGCTGCGGATCGGTCACGGCGACGTGAAAGCCGTAGTCGATGACCGCCTGACTCCGTGCCCTGCCGTGCCAGGTGTCCAGCGCCGCCCGCAGACTTGAACCTCTGGGCTGGATGCAGAAGTCCAGGTGCGTGGTGGTCCCGCCCATCGCCGCCGCGACCTGGCCGGTGTAATAGTCGTCGCAGGTCACGGTTCCCATCGAGGGCATCGACAGGTGAGTGTGAACATCAATGCCGCCGGGTAGAACGTGCTGGCCGCTGGCATCGATGATCTCATCGCCCGACTGTGCCAGGTCCGTTCCCAGCGCCGTGATCTTGCCGCCGTCCACGCGCACGTCGGCCTGGAAGCGTCCATCTGCCGTGACGACTGTGCCGCCGCTGATGATCAGGCTCATTCGGGGGTTTCCATCTTGACTCCTGGGGCTTGAGATCTCATCCTCGCAGACCGCTCCACATCAGAGGCCGAACGCCTCTAATCCAGCGATCAAGCGGTCCACTTCTTCCAGCGTGTTGTAGTGGGCCATAGACACGCGCACCACGCCCTCGGTCTGGTCCAGGTTCAGCGCCTCGATCAGGCGGTAGGCGTAAAAGTGTCCATAACGCACGGCGACGTGTTGCCCGTCCAGAAATCTGGGCAGCTCCGACGAGGCCACGCCGTCCACCACGAAGCTGATGGTGTCCACCCGCGCCAGGGGGTCTGCTGCCGGGTGACCGATGATCCTGACCCTGGGTTTGCCAGCGAGATAGTCCAGCAGCCGCCCGGCCAGCATGGCCTCGTGCGCGGCGAAGGCGTCGAACACGCCGCCGAGACTGTCCACACCGAGCCGCGACTGGAGGGCATCCATATACTCGGTCACGCCCGTCAGGCTGTAGGTCAGCTCGTAATTGAGGTTGCCGGGTTGAAGGCGGTAGGCCGCCGCATCCGGAGAGACGAAGAAGTGGTTGATGCTGGGCAGTTCCAGCAGGGCGTCCAGCTTGCCGAACAGCAGCGAGATGTGCGGGCCATAGACCTTGTACCAACTGAACAGGTAGAAATCCACATCCCACGCCTGAACGTCGACCTGTCGGTGTGGCGCGTAGGCCACGCCGTCCACGAAGACCTTTGCGCCGCGCTCATGTACGAAGCGGGTAATCTGCGCCACCGGGTTGATGGTCCCCAGCACATTCGAGACATGCGTGAAGCAGACCAGCCGCGTGCGTTCTGTCATCAAGCTTTCCAGCGTGTCCAGATCAAGTTCTAGCGTCTGCGTGTTGACCTTCCAGATCAGCGTCTTGACGCCGCGGGATCCCAGCCGCGTCCAGGCCCCCACGTTCGCCTCGTGATCGGTGTCGGTGACGATGATCTCGTCGCCCGCTTTCAGGAATTCGCCCATCGACGAGGCCAGGTTGGCGACGAGTTGCGTGGAGCTGCCCCCCAGGACCACCTCGCGCGGATCGGCAGCATGGATAAAGTGGGCCGCCGCCTGCACGCCCGCCTCAACACGGGCGCTGGCCTGCTGGGACACGGCGTAGCTGGCCCCGAGCTGCACGCTGGTGCTGAGCAGGTAATCGCTGACGCGCTCGGCCACGCCACGCAACACCTGCGAGCCGCCGGCGTTGTCGAAAAAGGCCCAGGGACTGTCCAGCGCCGGAAACTGGGAGCGGATGAAGTCGAGGTGCGGCTCCAGCGGTGAAACGGTGGGTGAGGTGGAAGCGGGAAGCGTGGTCATGGGGCAATCCTTTAAAGTCAAAGATGGGGCGCTATGCGGTCTGCTTCATCTTCAGCGGGCAGCGCGCTGCTTGCTGCGGGCCTCGAAGCGGCTGACCAGACGGACGAGTGGAAACAGCAAGATCACGTAGATCAGCGCCGCGCCCACCAGCGGTGTGGGATTGGCTGACAGCGCCTGCTGCGAGGTGGCCTGCTGCAGCAGTTCAGGCAGCGCCACCACCGAGGCGATGGCGGTATCCTTCATGATCGAGATGGCGTTCCCGGTGAGTGGCGGCACCACGATGCGCAGCGCCTGGGGCAAGATCACCGAGCGCATCACATCCCAGCCGTGCAGTCCCAGCGAGCGCGCGGCCTCGAACTGGCCGACAGGAATGGCCTCGATGCCGGAGCGGATGATCTCGGCCACGTATGCCGAGGCGATCAGCGAGATTGCCAGCACCGCGCAGGTGAAGGCGGGCAGCAGAATTTTGACGAACGGCAGGGCGTAATAAATCAGCACCATGAACACCAGCAGCGGCATGGCGCGCAGCACGTCGATGTAAAAGCGCACCAACCAGCGCAGCCAGCGTGGTCCGTAGAGGCCCAGCAGCGCCACCACCAGACCAAGCAGCGTGCCCACAACAGCGCTGACCACCCCCAGTTCGAGGGTGATCAGCAGGCCGCGCAGCAGGGCGGGCAGCGCCGAGTCCAGGACGTTCAGGTTGAAAAAGGTCTCGAGCAGCTTCATGGTCCTCGCCTGCTATCAGTGGCGCGCAATTACTTGGGCATCGGCAGAACGGTCATGGTGGAGGTGTCCTTTTCCGGCACGGCCCCGAACCATTTCTGGTACAGCTTGGACACGGCGCCGTTCTTTTTCAGGATGTCGAGCTGGGCGTTGAACTGCGCGGCCAGCGGACTGTCCTTGGCGAACATCATGCTGTACTGCTCGCCGGTCTTGAGGCGCTGCACCACTTTGACACCGCCCGTGACCTTGGCGTAGTACTGCAAAGCCGGGATATCGGAGATATAACCCTCGATGCGCCCGGCCTTGAGGTCGAGCATGGCCGGGTTCAGCCCGGTGTACTCGCGGATCTTGTAGCCGTACTGGGCCTGGTGGGCGGTGGCCCATATCGCGCCCGTCGAGCCGGTGTCCACGCCCACGGTCTTGCCCTTGAACGCGCTGACGTTGGCCAGGGTGCTGCCGCTGGCGACGGTCAGAGACTGATCCGAGTCGTAATACGGCTGCGTGAACGACACGGTTTCCAGGCGCTTTTTCGTGACGGTGATGCTGGAGATGGCGACGTCAATGCGCCCCGACTGCACAGCGGCGAACAGGCCGTTGAAGGGCGTGTTGACGATGTTGACCTTCTTGCCCAGATTCTTGGCGATTTCCGTGACCAGGTCGATCTCGAAGCCCACGTTGGCCCCGCTGGCATCCTGAAATTCCCAGGGCACATTCCCGATGTTGGCCCCGACATTGATCGTGTCCTGCGCCTGAGCGCCCGCACCGAGAAGGAGAGAAACCAACATCAATCCGCCGACTGCCGTCTTCATTCGCTTCATTTTTGATTCTCCCGGGAATGCTGGGACCAGAACTTGAAGTGCCGCTGCCTGCGGAGACGTTCCGCAGCCATAAAGGAAAGCCTTCACCTGGGAAGCTGAAGTGGATTTCTTTAGTGGGCAACAGCTTAGGCTGAGATGAGGCGGCTGTCTACAGCGACGCCGCGCTGTGTCTGCTTAACCCGGCAGCGTCCATCGCCTCGCCCAACCTCTCTGGTCCGTCGCTCACATCCTGTGAGGTGGCGGTCCAGGGCACCCGCACCCGGATCATGTTGGCCGACATGTCAGTCTTGAGCAGCAGCAACCCGTGTTCACGCGCCTGTTCGACAATTTTTCTGGGATCGCATTGGCGGGGGCCGCCCTCTGGGTCCTCTACCAATTCAATGGTCATCATCGATTCTGTGCCTCGCACCTGCCCGATCTGCCGACACAGGGCGGCCACCTCCGGTCCAGTCCAGTTCGCAGGCGTTCTCCCAGCACGGCGGCCTGGGGCAGCCACTCCCCTTCGTCGAAGACACATCAGGGACCGCGTTCGCGGCGCAGGCCAGGGGACTCCCCGCGCAGATGCCGCCCAGCCTGCCCGGTGCGGGCGCGTCGGCGATCTCAGCCCTATCAAGCACCGCTGAGATCGGCAGCCCCCCGCCCACGCTCTTGGCCAGCAGGATCGGGTCTGGCTCCACACCGCTGTGTTCAATGGCGTAGAAGGTTGCGGTCCGCCCAATTCCCGACTGGATTTCATCGGCCACCAAGACGATGCTGTGCTGCGCACACGGTTCACGTCGGCCACGCAGGAAAAGACAGTCGTCTGGTGCGCGTTCCTGTGGAAGCTCTCTTCCTAATACAGCTAATACGGGCACAGAAACGCAGCGCCAGGTACAGCCCTGACTACCGCGTCAGTCTTTGAACTGACCTCTTGTTCTGTTCCCCACTCACCAGAGTGGGCCAGGGAGTTGCTACCGTTGACCCACATGAAAAACCTGGTTGTGCTGAGTGTGTTGCTATCGACGGGAACTGTTCTGGCCGCCTCACCGGCAGATACCCTGGTGATCCAGTCCAGCGCGGAGGTCATTACCATGGACCCCGGCGCGATGTACGACGTCATCTCTGCGCCGGTGATCGTCAACGTGTACGAGACGCTGTTGACCTACAAAGGCAGCAGCCTCCAGCAACTGGTGCCCGCGCTGGCCACCAAATGGACCGCTGGAAGCGGCGGCAAGACCTACACCTTCGACCTGCGACAGGGCGTGAAATTCCAGAACGGCGACGTGATGACCTGCGTGGACGCCGAATACACCTTCAGGCGCAATCTGGTCACCAACGAATCATCGGCGGGCAACTGGTTCCTGAGCGAATCGCTGCTGGGCACCCAGGCCAATGCCAACGACGACAAGTCCATCACCTGGGCCAGAATCAGTGCCGCCGCCAAGTGTAACGGCCAGGGTCAACTGGTCCTGAGCCTCCCCAAAGTGGACCCCGCTTTCCTGTCCAAGATCGCCTACGTCGGTCAGGGCATCCTGGACCGCAAGTACTCGGCCAGCATCGGTGAGTGGGACGGCACCGAAGCCACCTGGAAGAGCTGGGTGGGCAAGGACGTGTCCGGCAGCGCCCTGAATAAGAAACCCAATGGAACGGGTCCTTACAAGCTGGTGCGTCAAGACGCCAGTTCCATGCTGTTCACAGCGCACGACAGTTACTGGGGCGGCAAGCCGAGCATCAAAAATGTCGTGCGTCAGAAGGTGCCGGAACTGGCCGCACGCCAGCAGGCGTTCCTGCGCGGCGACGCGGACATGATCGACGGCGGTGGGCGCGCAGTGGACGAGGCCCAGCTCAAGGGCAAGCCCGGCGTCACCTGGGTGGATGATTTGCCCAACACCAACACGGTTGCCATTTTCATGAACGAGAACATCAAGAACTCCGCGCTGCTGGGCAGCGGCAAGCTGGACGGTCAGGGCATTCCCGCCAATTTCTTTGGTGACGCCGACGTGCGCCGCGCCTTTGCGTATCTGTTCAACTACGCCCAGTACACCAAGGACGTGTTCAAGGGCCGGGGCGTAGAGCTGACCATGATGCTGCCCACCACCTTTCCCGGCTATGACCCCAAGATCAGCGTCTACAAGTACGATCCCAAGCAGGCGGAGGCGGCGTTCAAACGCGCCTTTGGCGGCAACATCTGGAAGAACGGCTTCACCTTCACGGCCAATTACCGCGCGGGCAGCACCTCGTCCCAGACGGCGCTGGAGTTTCTGAAGCAGAGCGTCGAGGCCCTGAATCCCAAATTCAAGATGAACTTGCAGGCCAAGCAGGCCAGCGAACTCTCGGTAGACGCGGGCAAGGGCATGGAACCCATGACCGTCCTGAGCTGGTCGCCGGACTACGCGGACCCGGACAACTTCATGTACACCTTTTACAGCAGTAGCGGCTGGTTCTACCCCCGCTCGAATTTCAAGGATGCCACCATCGACAAGTGGCTTGATCAGGCGCGGGCCACCATCGACACGGCCGAGCGCAACAAGCTCTACAGCCAGGTGGGCCGCCGCGCGCACGATCTGGCCCCGGTGATTTACCTGCCGCAGGAGGTCAAATACCTGATGTACAGCAGTCGACTGAGCGGCGCGCCGCTGACCAAAGCTGGGTATAACCCGCTGACCTTCCTCCCCTGGGCGGAACTGGCGAAGAAGTAGACCAAAAAGAGCTACGGTGGCAAAACCAGCTTGTCCCACTCTGCCTCAAGGTGGTCAAGGCAAACCTGGGGGGTGTCAGAACCGCGACTGAAGGCGACGGGTTTCCAGGTTTTGCTCAGGGCTCATCCCACGTTCCGGGGAGCTGATACGGACTCCGATTAGAGGGTGTTGAAAACACCCGTAATCCGAGCGGGACTCGCAGAGCTGCGCCGCAGAGGAGCAGCGTCCTCATGGGCGTCTGTTCGTGACGATGGCGAGAAGGAGAAAAACGGGTGCTGGGCGTGGAGCGTAGGAATCGGCGCTGTCCCGATTTCTACACGAAACAAACGGAATCCGCATGAGATCAGAAGCAGGGTTAACATCGGCTCCAACAGCGAAAATCCACGACAACGGATGTTGTGCATCGTTTGGAAGAAGGCGAGGTAGAGCGGCAACCACCGCTGCGAAATCCCTCTGTTTGGCTGTAACCACGAGCGCCGCAAGCACCACACGCCAACACCGTCGTCATCGCGTGCGAATTCTCGATGACCGTGATTCACGGTGACGTGCGCAAACCCCCACTCAGGCAACCGGGAGTCAATCGCGTACTCATCAGTATTGACCATGCTTCCCGGCTGGATGGTGGTCAGGATAGGGGGGCGGATGGTGCGCTGTTAAATGGTGGCGCAGAGTTGGAGCACGAGTGATCCACCACCTCGCTTGATCATGCCCAGGACGGGTGGCTTGTCGGACACGGCCGTGCCGCGTCCTCGCTTGCCCTTCAAACGTCGTCTACGTCCAAGCCGACATTTTTCTCACCAGATCACTCTGCCCCTTGTGCCCCGCCACGAGATAGACCTCGTCGATCTCGACCGTGCCAGCGAGTGTGGATGTGATGGATGCATCCACCACGCCTTGCCGGAGACTCAGGGTCATGCTCTGAGCATCATCTTCGTTCAGGCTGAACTCGTGGGCAATCTGGCGGTTGCTCAGATTGAGGCCCACCAGATAAAGACAGCGGTCAAGCATCGTCATCGGCGCTGCTCTGACCAAGAAGGCGCCCCATTATCGGAGGGACTGGTGGTGGCCGGCGAAGACCGTGCCGGTCAGGTCACCGAACTTTCAGACAGCGTTCTCGCTATCTGAACCGCTGGCTGTCGTCCCGGCCTAGTTTGACGACACCCGATGCGTGACAGTGCGGGCAGGTCACGCCATCGGGCGAACGGAGTTCCCGCACGCTCTCGAAGCATTTTTCATCGTCCAGGAGCTGAATCAAGCTCAGCATGCCGACAGTTTATCAGGATGTACTCAGCTCTCTGGAATCCAGGAAGAGCCTTCTCTTCACGGACGGTTCTAAAGCGCTTGGTCTGGGCCGGCCGGAGGTCTAGAAACATCAGCCCATTGTTCAGGAACCCTGCCGTTCAAACTCCAGTGTTTCCGGGTCAGCGAAACGCTCCAGGACGTGCCTGGAGAGTTGCGGTGGCAGCGCCTGGATGCGCCGCTCCCGCTTGCAGGCCGCTGCCCACTCGGCCAGCATCAGGTACTCTGCCTCTTCCAATTCGGCCAGCCAGGTCACGCTGCTTCCATGCAAAACGTAGGCATTTCCCTTCAGGTGGCAGGGTCCCAGACAGTGGCTGAACGACAGGTGGCAGGCTTTCCACAGGTAATCGGCTTTCCAGGCCGCGAGCAGGGCCTGCTTGGGGACGCGCCCTGGCGGCGGGCCGCCGCAGTTGCTGCCCGTGCAGATCAGCAAATGGGTCAGTGCCTGAAACTTCTGGGCGCGCGTGGATTCGGGGGTTATGCGTTCACTGGACATACGACATGCGGCACCTCGGAGAATGAATGGGAATAAAAAAGCGCCCGGCGGGGGCGCGTGGGAAACAGAAGAGTCAGGTCTGGCCGGGACAGGGCAGGGCGCGGAGCGCAGCAGACCGTTCTCCTGCTCCTGACGCGGAAGCAAGATAAACGCTGCAACGTGAGCAACCGGACTGGAACCGTGGCGCGACCGTGCCGGACTGTGCTTTCTGGAACCAGAAGGCAGACACCGGACTTCTCTCAAGCTGTGCAGCGGGCCAGTCATGAACTGACCTGCCGGGTAATGTACCTCAGCCGAGAGACTGGTAGCCGTCCGCGCGCCCCGCATGAATCAACGTCACCAGCGACGTGCGGCGGTACCACAGACCCGGGGCGGTGGTCTGGAGACAGGCCGCCATCCCGTCCAGAAATGCTGCCCACTGGGCCAATGCTATCCGGGCGAAGATCAGCAACTCTGCCTCGCTGGCAGATTCGTATTCGTGCCTTATCTCGACCTGCATCTGCACGGCGCGCCACCTGCGCCCAGGACGACAGGGCGCGCGCGGTATTCCAGAAAAGCCGCTGCCGCAGCTCATGCCCTGATCTGGCACGCCTGAACCAGCCGCCGCGCCATCCCCGGATCGGCGGCGTAATGCAGGTGCAGATAGCTTGCGAGGACGTTGCCTGACGCGTAGCCCTCCTCCACCGCGCTGCCGTCGTGGGCGGCCCAGCGGTAGGCCGGATGCGTGGGCACGTGCGTCAGGGCGCTGTAGTGAAACTCGTGACCGCGCAGGGCCTGGCCTTCTGGGGCAAGCGGGGACGCATGCAGCGCCGTGGCCTCGCGGTACCCCAGGGTCAGCCGGGATTGCATGCGGGTGCGGTAGGGAATGACGCCGCACATCTCATGACGCTGTCCGGCCCCGTCCTCAAGATGCTCGGAGAGGTACATCAGGCCGCCGCACTCGCCGATCACAGGCCGCCCGCTGTGGGCGAAGGCCCGAACGGCTGAGCGCATGGCCGTATTGGCGCTCAGCCGTTCGGCGTGAACTTCCGGGTAGCCGCCGCCCAGAAGTAGGCCACCGATGTTGTCAGGCAACTGATGGTCGTGAAGCGGGCTGAATGGAGCGAGTTCGGCCCCAGCAAGGCGCAGTTCATCCAGCGCATCAGGGTAATAGAAATGAAAAGCCTCGTCGCTGGCGTAGGCGATCCGGGTGTGGGCCGCAGGTATTGGAGAGCGTGACGGGAGCGCAAGCGGTTTAGCCGCCGCCGCAGTCAACAGGGCGTCCAACCGCAACGTGGCAGCGGCCTCAAGCGCGGCGTCCCCGTCCCAGTGGGTCTGCTCGGCACTCAACAACCCCAGGTGGCGGGAGGGAAGATGCAACTGCTGATTCCGCAGGACAAAGCCCAGAACGGGAAGACCCATTTGACCCAGCGCCGCCTCACACAACTCGGCGTGCCTGACGCTGCCCACCCGGTTGAGAATGACGCCCGCGATCTGGAGGGCTGCGCCTCCCTGCCGCCCGAATTCGCGCAGTCCCAGCGCCACCGCTGCCACCGTGCGGGCCATGCCGCCCGCGTCGATGACCAGCACCACCGGAGCGCCGAGCAGCCGGGCCAGGTCTGCCGTGGAATGCTCGTCGCTCCGGGGATCACGCCCGTCGTACAGGCCCATCACCCCCTCGATGACGCTGATGTCGGCGTCGGCAGCCGCGCGGGCGAACAGTTCACTCAGGCGCTGGCGGGAGAGCAGGAATGAGTCCAGGTTACGGGTCTTGCGCCCCGCCGCCCGCGTCAGGTGGGTGGGGTCCAGATAATCCGGCCCCAGCTTGAACGGCTGCACCGTCAGGCCACGCGCCCGCAATGCCAGGCACAGCAGCGAAGTGACCGTGGTCTTGCCGCTGCCCGAATGCGGCGCGGCGATGATCAGGCGTTTCAACGGGTGTCCAGAATCCCGCGTCTGGTCCCCGATTCCGGCGACTCAAGCTGGCTTGGGAACTCGGCGGACGCGCGGATCAGCATGATGGAGAAGTCAGAGAACTCAGCCACGCACTCACCTAACCGCCCGCTCCAGCTCGCCTCAGCCTGGGTCAGCGCTTCCCAGACCTCCACCGGGCGGTCAGGGGCCACACCCTGTTGCAACGTGTAGGCAGCGATATCTCGCGGCATGAAATCCCAGGGACGCGGGATCACGATGGCGTTTCTCCCATCTCTCAGCACATGAACCAGATGGCGCTTGAAGGGTTCAATGTCGCCCCGGCGGTGGAAGGTCAGGAAGGTGGTCTCGTCAAAACAGACCCGCCCCCGGCTTGCCATGATCTGTGCGCTGGAAATGCCGGGAACAGTGTCCACCCGGTGTCCGCAGGCCAGTTCTACCCGCTCCAGAAACTGGAAGCCGGAGAAATGCACGTCGCCCATGAAGGCCACCACGCAGCGTTTGCCCATGTGGTGGAGGGCGGCCACTTCCTCCAGTTTTGCCACCTGATCGCGGTAGCCCATGCCGATTTGTACAGTGTCCGGCGCGAGAATGGGCGCAACAAGGCCCAGCACCGTGTCAAAGCCCGCCACCACTTCGGCGTCTTCCAGCAACTTCTTACCCAGGGCCGTCAAATAGTCCAGGCTGCCCGGTCCGATTCCAACACATACAATCATTCAGATTCTCCAGTTTTCAGGGGTTGAGGGAAAGCCGTATTCAATTTCGTCAAAGGGTTTCCAGCACGCTGTACCGCGCTCCCAGCACCTCGGCCAGTTGCGCTGCGCGGCCCAGCCTGATGCGGCCCGTTTCAGTGTCCACCACCAGGGCGGAAACATTTTTGAGGGCCTGCGCAGCGTGCAGGGCGTCCGTCCAGGCATCGCTCCCCGCTGTGAGCGGCACGTTGGCCCGCCCATCGGTGAAGATCACCAGTTCGGCGCTGGATTCGGCGTTGACCAGCTCTGCGGCCAGTTCAAGGGCGTGGGCCAGCGGGGTGCGGCCCCCGGTGGGGACGGCGGCGATGACGGCCTCGGCCTCGGCGGCGTCCGTCGTCCAGGGCAGGGCCAGCGCCGCGCCTGTGCCCCGGAAGACGATTAAAGCCGCGCGGTCACGGCGGGCCTTGTCGTTCAGCACGCCCAGCAGCGTCCCCTTGAGCGCCCCCATGCGGCCCGCGACGCCCATGCTGCCGCTGGCGTCCACCACGAACAGCACCCGCCGCCCGCCCACGGGTTCGTGAATAGCACTTCTGAGATCGTCGGAGGTCAGTTTGAATTCGCCGCCGAGGTTGCGTCCCAGCGCAGCTTTCAGCGTATCGGGCAAGTGAAGAGGCGCGTTGGACTGCGGGGAGGTGGGAACGCTGCGAATCACACGTCCTGGCTGCTCGCCCAGGGATGAACCGCTGCTGGCCGCGCCCTTGCCCACCAGCACGGGCAGAGGAGCGGCGTTGCTGGTAGGTGCGAAGATTTCCTCCGCCTGCGGGTTGAAGTCGGGTGGCGGTGGGGGCTGACCCGCTTCCGGCTCTGGGTTGCCAGGGGGGTGTTGAGAAGTTGGGGACGGGAATGGTGGCGGCAGGCGTGGATCGCGGCGGTGCAGCAGCACCAGCGGGGCCACCCGCTCAATATCCGCCTTGCTGACCTCGCTCCGTCCCTCCAGTGCGGCAAATGCACGGGCGGCGCGGTGCATCACCAGATCGGCCCGCAAACTGCGTACCTGGGCGGCGGCGCTCAGGCCGGCAATCTGGCTCAGCAGGGCGTCTGGCAGATGGACTGAGGGAAAGAGCAGGCGGGCCGCCTGAAGGCGTTCACGTAGGCGCAACTCCTCAGCCTGCCACTGCTCCGTGAAACCTTGAGAATCAGTCTCAAAGCGCATCCGCCGCCGCACGATCTCGGCCCGCTGGCGGGGGTCGGTGGGGGCCTGCACGTCCACACACAGCCCGAAACGGTCCATAAACTGGGGGCGCAGACTGCCCTCTTCCGGGTTCATGCTGCCGATCAGGGCGAAATCAGCGCGGGCCGCCGCACTTAACCCGTCGCGCTCCACCCGCACCACGCCCAGCGCGGCGGCGTCCAGCAGCACGTCCACCAGATGATCGGGGAGCAGATTGACCTCATCTATATAGAGCAACCCGCCGTGCGCCTGCACCATCAGGCCGTGCTTGAGCCGGGCCTCGCCGCGCAGGGCCGCGTCCAGATCCAGCGTGCCCACCACGCGGTCCTCGGTTGCGCCCAGCGGCAGGTTGACGAATGGGGCGGAATGACCACCCTCCTGGGGCAAAAGGGCGGCCAGTCCCCGCGCCGCCGTACTCTTGGCCGCGCCCCGGTCTCCCCGGATCAGCAGCCCACCCACCGAGGGTGCCACCGCCAGCAGGGAGAGGGCCAATAGCAGTTCAGGTTGATGGGCGATGGCTGAAAGTGGATAGGTCGGGAGAGTGTCGGGGATCACGCGCTCCCCCGGCGAACGTGTAGCACATGCACGTCAAAGGTCCAGCGGTAGCGCCAGCCACCATCCTCCTGCGCCGTCAGGAAGGGGTGCAGGAACTCCAGGACCTCGGCCTCTGGCAACGGTAGCCGCGCCTGGGCCAGCAGCGCCGCCGTGTCGGGAAAGACCAGTTCGCGTGTTTCGGTGATCTGAAGGTGGGCGGGTGACTCGCCCAGCGCGTGCAGGGCGCGGCGCAGGCTGGTGGCCCGCTGCGGCCTCGGCTGCCCGGCCAGCGTGCGGCGCAGGGTGACGTGCGGGCTGCCCAGGCCGTCGTCCTCCAGCAGGAACAGATCGCGGCGGGCCAGGCGCAGCAGCCCCGTTAATGCGCCGCGCAGGTCGGGCAGATAGGCCAGCGACCACGCCGCCAGAACCGCGTCGTGGGGCGCGAGGCTGGAGTCGTGCAGAGCGTCGGCGAGTTCCTGACAGCGCACCTCCAGATGCGCGGGCGGCTGCTTGCTGATCAGCACCGCGAGCATGTCGGGCGAGTGGTCCAGCGCCGTGACCCTGGCTACCGCGCCCGCGAGCGGCAGGGTCAGGCGGCCCGTGCCCGCGCCCACGTCCAGCAGCGAGGCCGCGCCGCCCAGCCGTCCGCCCAATTGTCCGTGCAGCCACGCCACCGTGTTGGGCAGTTCCGGCTGGCCCGCGTCGTACTTCGCGGCCTGGGCATGCCAGTAGGCCCGGTCACGCTCCGGCTGCCAGCGCCCCGAGCGCACGGCGAGGACCTGTTCGCGCCACTCGCCGAAGACGTCGGTCTGGACAGTGGGGTTCGGAGCGGTCATCCCCTCACCCGCGCCTGCTCGCCCCGGTCTTCCAGCAGGCCCTCGCTCTCCATCAGCAGGCTTTGCAGGGCCACCAGCGTTTCTGGCAACGCCTCCCACAAGTCACGCTGCTCGGCTTCCAGCAAGCGGGTGGCAATGGCGTTCAAGGCCCACGGATTGCTGCGTTTCAGGAAGTCCTGATTGACCGGATCAAGCGCGTACGCCTGCGCCACACCCTCGTACATGAAGTCGTGGGCAATCTGCGCGGTGGCGTCAAAGCCGAACAGGTAATCCACCGTGGCCGTCTGTTCCAGGCCACCTTTGTAGCCGTGCTGGCGAATCCCATCCAGCCACTTGGGATTGACTACCCGTGAGCGGTACACGCGCAGGGCCTCCTCGCCCAGATCACGTACGCGGGCACGTTCGGGGTTGGCCGTATCACCGAAATAATGCCGGGGCTGAGCGCCGCTGAGGTGCCGCACGCTGGCGATCATGCCGCCGAAGAATTGCAGGTAATCGTCGCTGTCAAAGATGTCGTGTTCGCGATTGTCCTGGTTGTGCAGCACCAGTTGGGTCTGGCGCAGCCGCGCCCCGAAGTCCTCGCGGGCGTCCGCGCCCTGCTCGGCGGCGGTGTAGGCGTAGCCGCCCCAGTTGATGAAGGTCTGGGCGAAATCGGCGTCATTCGTCCAGTTGCCCTCGTTGATCAGGTCCAGAATGCCCGCGCCGTAGCTGCCGGGAGCGCTGCCGAACACGCGGTAGCCCGCCCGGCTCTCGGCTTCTTCCGGTGGCAATTCCGCCAGTCGGCCTGCCAGATCGGCCAGATAATGCTTACGGGGGTAATTCTGCTCGGGGTCTTCTTCGGCGTGCATGACCTGCTGAAAGGCGTCGTCCAGCAGGGTGATCAGGTGCGGGAAGGCGTCGCGGAAAAAGCCGCTGATGCGAACCGTCACGTCAATGCGCGGGCGGCCCAATTCCTCCAGGGGAATCAGGGTGACGCCTTCCAGCCGTCGGCTCTGCGGGTGCCAGACGGGTTTCGCGCCGATCAGGGCCAGAATCTGCGCCACGTCATCGCCCTGCGTCCGCATGTTGGAGGTTCCCCAGACGCTGATGGCGACGTGTTCGGGATAGCCCCCCGCCTCCTTGAGGTGACGCTCCAGCACCTCGTGGGCCAGGCTGCTGCCCACTGTCCAGGCCGCCTGGGACGGCAGGGCGCGGGGGTCAACGGCATAGAAATTGCGCCCGGTGGGCAGAATGTGCGCTTGACCACGCGACGGTGCGCCGCTTGGCCCCGCCGGAACATAGCGCCCGCTCAGGCCCGCCAGCAGGTTGGTGATCTCGGCGGTGGTGCCGTCCAGGTTGGGCTTGAGTTCGTGGCAGACGTAGGCCAGCGTCTGCGGCAGCGCGCCGTAATCGCCCTGAACGCCCATCGTCAGCGCCAGCACGTCGGGGATGGCGGCGGAGTCAAAGTCGCGGTCTGCCAGCGTCTGGTACAGGTGCAGGGCCAGCTCGTCCAGCAGTTCCAGCGCGTCGCCGCCCGTTTGAAGGGGACGCCCCGCCAGGTTGTTGAGCGCCACGTCTGCTTCACGTCTGGCTCCCAGGTTGTCCAGCAGATCGGTCAAATTCAGGTTCAGCACGTCGGCTAGCCCCGCCAGCAGGCCCGGCACCTCGGCGTTAGATAAGCGGGTCAGCGCCCGCAACATCTCGGCCAGCGGCTCCCCCCTTGGCACCTGGCCCAGGATATGCAGCCCGCCGCGAATCTGGGCCATGCCGAGTTCGCACAGGTAGCCGTCAATATCTTCCAGCAGGTGCGCCACATCCGAGCCGTTCATCTCGCTGATGGTGACCGGCACGCCTTCCTCAGTAAATTCATCGTCCCAGTCGTGGACGTGATCGCCGTGATCGCGCCCCAGCATCGTGCCCAGATCGGTGCCGAGATCGGCCTTCTGTACCAAGTCCCATATTTGCCCTTGCAGGAGCGGCAATTTGGAGGGGTCAAGCAGTTCTAGCTGGTAATACTCGTCCACGAGTGCGGCCAGTTCGGCCAGCGGCCCGTAGGTGTCGGCGCGGGTCAGCGGCGGCGGCAGGTGATCCACGATGGTGGCGTGGGCGCGGCGTTTGGCCTGCGTCCCCTCGCCGGGATCGTTGATGACAAACGGATAAAACAGCGGCAGGTCGCCCAGCAGCGAATCGGGGAAACAGTTCTGGCTCAGGCCCACGCCCTTGCCGGGCAGCCATTCCAGCGTGCCGTGCTTGCCGACGTGAACCATGGCGTCCGCGCCGTAACCGCCCAGGGCCACGGGTTCGCGCAGCCAGCGGTACAGCGCGTAATAGTGGTGCGTGGGCGGCAGATCGGGGGTGTGGTAGATGGCGTCCGGGTTCATGCCGTAGCCGCGCGGCGGTTGCAGGGCCACAAAAATCTTGCCGAAATACAGCCCGGCCAGCGCCAGGTGTCCGTCGTGGACATACGCCTCACCGGGCGCGGCCCCCCACTGCTCTTTCATCCGGCGCTGCTGGCTGCCCGGCAACTCGGCAAACCAGCGGACGTAGAGCTGCTCTGGCACACGCCCCGCCGCCTGCGCCAGTTGGGTAGGAGTGAGCAGGGTGGTGTCGTAGGTGGTGCGCTCCAGCAGGGCGTGCATCAGCGCGTCAGAAGTGGCAGGCAAGTCGCCCACGTCGTAGCTGTCAGCTTTCAGCGCGTGCAGCGCGTACAGTAGCGAGGCTGCCGAGTCCAGCCCCACCGCATTGCCTACCTGCGAGGCCTTGGCGGTGGAGTTGGTGAAGACGAAGGCCAGCCGTTTTTCAAAGTTGGGCAGGTGGCGCAGACGGGCCAGCCGCACCGCGATTCCGGCCAGGCGGGCGCTGCGCTCGGGATCGGCCACCAGACGGCGGGCCTGACCTTCCTGCTGCTCCTTGAAGGCAAACGGCACTCCGATGATGCGCCCGTCAAATTCCGGCAGGGCCACGTTCATGGCGGTGTCCAGCGGGTTCATGCCGCGCGAGCTGGTCTCCCAGGGGCCGCGTGCGCCGCCCAGGGTCAGGCCCTGAATAATCGGCACGCCCAGCCGTTCCAGGGCGCTGACATTCTCGCCCGCTGCGGTGATGCCGCCCGCCTTGACCTCCGCCATCGCAAAGCTGAGCGTGGAGATCACTGCGTCCACGTTGCCGTGTAAGAAAGCAAAGGCTTTGGGATCGCCATGCACGTCCACATCTTTCAAGCTGGTGGTAAAGATCGGTAGCGCGTCGGCCCCGGCCTCATCCAGTGCCGTGATCAGGGTATCCAGGAAGGCGGTGTTTCCGCTCAGTGCATGGGCGCGGTAAAATAGAATGCCCACCGCTGGGCGCGAGGATGTGCGGACGAGCTGCCAGTCGTCCAACGTGGCGTTTTCCGGCAAATCAGGTGCGTAGATGCCGTGTTCAGGCAGGGCCAGCGGCGGCAATGCTCCGTACCCCGTCAGGCGCAACGTATCGCTCAGGCTCAGCAGCAGTTCGCGTATGTTCTGCCAGCCGCTCGCCGCCAGATACGCCAGCGCGGTATCCAGCGTGCGGGCCGGCGCGAGGCTCAGGGCCGCCAGTTCGGCGTCGGGTTCCCCCGTGCCGCTCAGCAGCAGCAGGCGTTGCCCGGCCTTGCGGGCATGGTTCAGCAGCGCCTCGGCCCCTGGCACGGCGCTGAATTTGCCGTGGATGCGGACGATCAGCACCTCGGCCAGCCCGACTGCGCCCGCGAGCAGGGTCTGCATCTGCGCCTCGCTGCGAATGCCCGAGAGCATCACGCCCGTCACCAGTCCAAAGTCGCCGGGCAGACTTTCCTGCGCTGCCCGCAGGTTGAGCAGATCGGTGTCGGCGTGCGTCAACAGCGCGAAGCCAGAGAGTTGATCCGGGGTCTTCGCGTCTCCCGCTCCCACCTGAGCAGCGGGCGCGGTTCCGGCGGCGTCCCAGGCGTAGTAGTTAAAGCTGTACTCCACCAGTTCGGCGGGCAGCGGCAGATAGCCGCCGGCGTCCAGCATGGCGCTGATGTAGTCAAAAATCGCCCGCACCAGCCAGGCGTCGTTGACCGAGTGAAACCACACGTCGTGGCCGTCAAAGACCAAGTGCGCCACGTTCGCCAGCGCACAGGGTCCCAGACATCCAGCCTTGGTCAGGTGAATCTGATTGCGAATCTTGCGGCGCGTCCACTCTTCCCGGTACGCGTCCACCGGGGCGGCGGAAAAGCCCCGATCCGTGCGCCCACAACAGCAACCGTGAAAGCAATAGCTGAGATGTCCGCGCTTGCGAACCACGTTGATGGTGCGCCCGTCGGCCCTCTGGACGCGCTGGCGGGAGACGGTCACAGGGCTTCCTGCCTGCGGCGGCGAAACAGAAGTTGCGCCACCACGAACAACGCCAGTGTCAGTCCGGCCAGCCAGAACCCCAGCGGGGACACGTCCACGTTCTGCACGGCGGCCAGCTCACGTTCTGCTCCCGGAAAATGCTCCCCCGCCCACTGCGAGAGGGTCACGACACCGATGATCAGCGCGATGGCCCCCGAAAGGCCCGTGACCAGCACGTTGTAGGTGCGCTTGGCTTTGGGATTGTGCAGCGCCCAGCCATAGGCATGGGCCATCGCCACGCCGTCCAGGGTGTCCAGCAGCGTCATCCCGGCGGCGAACAGCAGCGGTAGCGATAAAATGGCGGCCCAGCCCAGACCTTGCTGCCCCGCGCTTCCAGCCAGCGCCAGCAGCGCCACTTCGGAGGCGGTATCGAAGCCCAGGCCCATCAGAAAGCCTAGCGGAATAACCTGCCACTGACGGTTGACCAGCGCAGTCAGCGGCGCGATCAGGCGGGCCAGGAAGCCGCCGTGATGGTGATTTCCGTCATGCCCGCTGCGGAGAATGCGCGACACCGAGTACAGATTGACGATGCCGACAGTGATCAGGTACGCCCCGGCCACAAATGGCCCCACCCAGCCGCCCACCGTGCCGATGCCGTCCTGATTGTCCAGCAGCGCCTTGCCGATGATCGCCGCCGCCGCCGCCATCAGAAAAACGACGGACGAGTGGCCGATGCTGAAGAACATCCCCACGCCATAAGCAGGCCGCTTGAGGTTCAGCAGTTTTCGCACAGTGTTGTCGATCACGGCGATGTGATCGGCGTCCCAGGCATGACGCAGACCGAACAGGTAAGCCGTGAGGCCCACCCCCCATAGAATCGGGGCATGGAGCGCGGCGGGAATCCACAGAGCAATCGCCAGGAGATGCAGGCCAAAGACGCTCAGAAAGTAGGGCAGGCCCTGTCGGACGCTCTCCTGAATGGTCAGTGGGTTGAGTTGTGGTCCGTCTGGCGTCATCTGCGCTGGCCTGGCTGAGCGGCCCTGAGCAGCGTGAACATGGTGGCGCTGGAAGGATAGAAGTGCTGAGGCATGAAAGCTCCGGCGTGCGGGGCGGGCCATCAGTTCGGAGCACGAAGAAACCCGGACTGGTGGGGGCCAGCGCGGGTGCTTTGGGTCATGCAGCAGACGCGGAACGCGGCCCTCTGACGGCGAGAGGTGCCTCACACAGTGGTGGAGGCGTCCCTGAGAGGCATTCGGGCTTCACCACAGCTTGTGGCATACCGTTGCGCGACAGCGCCGGATTCTCACCGGACTTCCCCTTCCTCAGGTGCGCGCAGGTTAGCAGAGCAGCGCGGTGGAAAAGCGGTGGCCTTCTGACAGAGGCAAGAAGGCAGAACTTCAGGGAACACGCAGCCCTGAGGATGACGCGGTTTTGTGCTGATGGAGATCAGCCTCGACAAGAGGATGCACCATCATGACCCACCACAGAATCGATTCCGCCGAGTTCAAGCGAGACACTGCTGGGCTCGCCCGAACGTGCGCAACCTCTCTCATACCGCGCGCGAGCTGGGCCTCCATGCCTCACTGCTCGGCATATGGCTGACGACCGAGCAGGAAGAGGGTGAGGCTGCTTTCTCTATCCAGGGAAAGCGAAATTTGACCTCATACGGACTCCGATTAGAGGGTGTTGAAAACACCCGTAATCCGAGCAGGGCGAGAAGGAAACAAGACGTGTCAGATCAGTCTATGACGGGTCTGCCAGACGACGCCTGACAACCCATAATGGCTACCCAATGCCCGGCCGCGAACAGGCAGCCTGCCGTGCAATGTTGAGAAACGGCTCAGTGGTGGAAAATCGACTTATGAGCACTCATGGGTACCCCCACTACAGTCAGGAACTCGTCTGTCAGAATGCGGACGCGCTCCCCTGAAACCTATGCCTCTAATATTCCCAGATTCTCTCGGCTGGGAGCGCTTTACCACCAGTGATGCAGGTGCAATTTTTGAGGATTACTCTACGGGCATGGCCGAGCCGCTCTTATCAGAATTCCGCGAAACGACGCTGCCCCTCGGTACCAGCCCCGCCGAGCGGTTAAAAACCTTTACCGACGCGGTAGTGGCGATTGCGCTCACGCTGCTGATCCTGCCGTTGCTGGAAACGGTGCCGGACACCATTCGGGCCAATGAAACTGCCGCCCAGTGGGTTCACGCGAGCAGCAATTATCTGCTTTCTTTTCTACTCAGTTTTGTGCTGATCACCGCGTTCTGGCACAACCATGAACGCATTTTCGAACATGTGCAGCGCCAGACCGCGCCGTTGCGTCTGGTGAACTCCTTTTGGATGCTGACCATCGTGTTCCTGCCGGTCCCTACCGCTCTGTTAGGGCTGCAGAAAACGGACGCCACGCAGTACGCGCTGTATCTGGGGACCATGCTGCTGAGCAGTCTGGCGATCAATGGGTTGGCGCTGCTGGTCGCACGCGATCCCCGCATCGTCGGGCGCAATCCACCCCTTCCAGCGAGAACGCTGGCGTCCACCTTCAGCGCCACCGTGCTGTACGCGCTGACCCTGATCCTGGCCCTGAATGGGGTGGGTTACAAGGCCGCATTCACCCTGATGCTGATTCCTGTGCTGACTCCTGCCATGCTGCGGGTGGTGCAGCGTCTCAAGCTGATCTCGTCGCCCTGAATTCTGTACCGCAGCAGGCCAAACTGGAATGAATCCCTCAGCGCGCGTTTATAAAGGGCCAGGCCCGATGGCAAGCTTGAGGTGTGAAATGCAGGCCGTACTCATCTGATACGGACTCCGATTAGAGGGTGTTGAAAACACCCGTAATCCGAGCGGAGCGAGAAGGAGAAAAACGGATGCCGGACGTGGAGTGTAGGAATCGGCGCTGTTCCGATTCCTACACGAAACAAACGGAATCCGTATGACCTGCCCCAGGCCCAGTTTAAGCGGCTCGAACCGCCGCCAGCCTGACGTGGGCAGCGCAGGTTCGCGGCATACCCGTGAGCCAGGGTGTGGCCAGCGCCATCAGGGCCAGGGCCTGCGCGCGGGGACTGTCCAACTGGTCGAGGCGTACCAGTAACGGCTGTGCAGATCACGCCGCATTGTTCATGTCCAGAACCTTGCGGTGACGAACCTCGTTGTGACAGTTGATGTCGCCGAGTTTCCCGAGCAGGTCATGGTGATCGTGATGGCGCTGAGCCATGACAGCTCCTGTTCGTAGAATTCACAGAGGCCACCCACCAGCCGGGGCTAGCCAATGCCCAGCCCGGCGACGGCCCGCGCGATCAAAAAGGCGGCCCCGGCTGCCAGGCCACCCACCAGCGTCGTCTGCAGGGCGCTGCCCACCACACTGACCCCCGTGAAGAGGGCTTTGACCGCGCCGAACACGGCCAGCGCCAGCAGGGTGACGATCACCGAGATCCGCAGCGCCTCCCCGATAGGCAGTCCAAAAGCATAAGGAACCAACGGAATCAATCCTCCCACCACATACGATCCGCCGATGGTCAGGGCACTTTTTGGGGCGCGTGAGGGCTGGGGTTCCTCAAGCCCCAGTTCGTTGCGCATCATGAACTGCACCCAGCTTTCCGCATTGGAGATGATGGCGTGCGTCGCCTGTTCCAGCGCCTCACCCTGGAGGCCGTAGCCAGAAAAGATCTCGCGCACCTCCTCGGTTTCGCGTTCGGGCAGTTCTCTGACCTCCTGTCTTTCCCGGGCCAATTCACTGCGGTAACTCTCAGCGTCGCTGCGGGCGGCCAGAAAGCCGCCGAGACCCATGGCGATGCTGCCCGCTGCCACCTCGGCCAGGCCGGCCACCAGCACCAGGCCGCTGGAGGCCACCGCGCCCGAGAGGCCAGCGGCCAGCGCGAACGGGACGGTCAGACCGTCGCTCATGCCGATAACCACGTCGCGGACAGTCTCTGAACCAGTAAAATGGCGCTCAATATGTGGGGTCTGGGGCATGATTGCTCCTTTTGGTCACAGCGTCTGGAGGAGCATGTCTGTCGAGGGACGTGACCTCACGGCGTTTTGATGGTTTGGACGATGCCTCTTCCGTTCAACCCAGGCAGGCCTGATCACTTGAATTCGGCGAACCCGTCATCCGTCATGACCATGCTGCCGTTGATGGCGTCAGCCTCGCTGCTCGCCAGGAAGGCCACGATCTCGGCGATGGCTTCCGGCGTCTGCAACTTGCCCCGCATCTGCTGCCTGGCCATCATTTCGCCCAGCCCAGCGTCTTTGTAGCCCTGGATGATCGGGGTGTCGACGCCGCCTGGGGCAATCGCCACCACCCGGATGCCGAGGGGTGCGAGTTCCAGGGCGGCCGCCTGCGTCATCATCTTCACCGCGCCCTTGGAGGCGTGATAGCCGATCACGCCCGGCGACGCGAGCAGGGCGAAGACCGAGGCGGTGTTGATGATCACGCCCCCGGTCTTCAGGTCACGCATTTTGCGCCCGGCAGCCAGGATCCCGTAGTACACGCCGTACTGATTGACCTTCACCACCCGGTCGAAGTCGGCGGGTTCGTGTTCGAGCAGCGGCTTATTGATCCCGATGCCCGCATTGTTGAACATGATGTCCAGCCGGCCATAATGGTCGGCGGCCAGGTCGACAGCGGCCTGCACGTCCTCGAAGACGGATACGTTCGTCTGAATGAACCGTGCGTCATGGCCTAGGCTCAGGAGTTCGTCCACGGTCTGTTTGCCCTGGTCCCCGTTGAGTTCTGCCACGACGACGCTGGCCCCCTCACGCGCAAAGATCAGGGCGGTGGCCCGGCCGATGCCACTGCCCCCACCCGTGATGACGGCCACCTTGTTTTTAAGTCTCATGGATGCTCCTGTTCAGTACCGGACAACTTGGGTTTAAGCTTCACTGGCACGCGAAAAAATCTTTGCTCGTCGCTTGGCTGACGTTTGAGAGAACGTTGTATCCATCGTGCTGCCTCCTGACAGAGCCGACAAGCGCTTGAGATCAGAAGCTGTTCTCAGCGCATTTCTTGTCCCAGACGGGATCGCTGCTCATATCAAGTTTTCTGCCGATCTGGACGACGAAAAAGTAAAGTTGTCCAGTACTGAAATGCTCCTGTTGACGAATGATAGGAGTAGCGTGAACCGTATCTGGAGGAAGCCGAACCAATGGATACGCCGCTTCAGTATCTGCCCGCCCAGTACGGAGCCAGACCGTAATACCCGTAATACGGGTCAAAGAATTCCCGGTCGTACTTCGTGGTCAGTTCAGGATCGAAAGGCGGCGCGGCGATCACATGATCACGGCTGTGGTTGATGTGGACCTCGGCGCGCGTCGTGCTGCTCACGTCTTCGATAGGGACAAGAAATTCCCTTTCACCCAGACCCAGGAAGCCTCCAGCACCCACCTGCAAGAAGCGCACCTTGCGGCCTTGCTTGTCGATGAACAGGGCGCTGACATGGCCGAGCATCTCACCGTGTGTGTCCACCACCTTGCGGCCACGGACGTCGTCGCTGGGGTCACTGAGCATCATGTTGCTGTCGCCAAGTTTTTCAAGCAGGTCCGGGCTGTTATCGTCATGCTGCGTCATAAAAACTCCTTGGATAAGGCTGTCAGCAGTCATTTGTCCGGACGCTGGCAGAAGAAGGCGGGTGGCGGCGGCGCGGGAAGGCGCTGCGCGGCGACCTACACGCCGATACGGATCTGGTTGTCGACGGCGGTGACGCCCGCAGCGTTCCACGCCGCCCGGCCTGCCGCGCCGATCTCTGTCCAGTCGGGCAGCTCGCCGCGTAACGTGACGCTGCCACCGGCGACCTCGACCTGCACGCGGCCCGCGTCCAGTTCGCTGCTGCGCTTGAACGCCTCCTCAATCTTGTTGTGGATGTCCGTGGAGGTAACCTGAGGCTTGAGGGTGAGCAGGTTTTCGACGCCCCCCACCCCCAGCAGGTTCGCCACGAGATCATGGGCCTGCTGGCGCTGAATCTGCCACTCGACCATGCCTTCCAGGGTGACCCAGCCGCGCTCCACCCGGAGCTGGATGTCCTGGTCCGCGAGGGCCGCGCTCCATTCCAGGGCCCGGCGGGCCGCCCCGGCGATGTCCGCGTCACTGTGCAGGCTGCCGTTCCTGAAGTCGACGGTCAATTCCTCGGCCACCCCCTGCACGCCCCGCACCCGCTTGACGGCAGTCTCAGCCGCCCATTTCTCCGGATAATTTGCCACGCTTCCCGCCAGGGTCACGACGCCGCCCTTCACGCTCACCGCGATCTGCCCCGCGTCGAGGCTCGGCTCGAACAGCAGTTCGTCCAGCACGCTCTGGTGCAGTTGTTGATCACCAATCGTGTTCATAGTCCAGCTCCTTGCGGCGGTGAAGAGTGAGATCACAGGGTGGACCATGCCGGCACGGTCACTTTGATGTGGTTGTTGACCTCAGTCACGCCCATAGCGCTCCAGGCCGCGTGGGCCGCGTGTTCCCGCTGCGCCCAGGAAGAGGTCTGGCCGCTCAGGGTCACCTGACCGCCGGAGACCGCCACCATGACCTGCCGGGCGTCCTGCTCGCTGCGGCGGATGAATGCGTTTTTGAGACTTGATTCCACCTGGTCCGGTGTGGTCGCTGGCGTGACCGTGATCCGGTTGGTCACGCCCCGAACCCCGATCAGGCAGGCCACGGCGTCGTGTGCCGCCCGCCGCTGGTAGTCCCAGGTCAGGTCACCGTCCAGGGTCATCCAGCCCTGCTCCACCTTGACCGTGACCGTTTTCAGCGCTTTGATCCAGCTCCAGATCAGGCGGTCGAGCGCGGCCTGCGTGATCTCGGCGTCGGTTCGCTGATGCAGCGCCACAGGACGCACGTAGAGTCTGTTGACGACGCCGCCCACACCATCAACGCGCTGGGTAGCCTCGAGCGCTTCCAGTTTCTGCGCGAAGGTGTTCACCGTCCCCGTCAACGTGACCACGTCGCTGGTGGCCGTGACGCCAATCTGCGCGAGGTTCAGGTCCGGTGTGAATCCGAGTTCAGCCATCACAAGTTCTTGAAGCTGTTGGTCACGCGTCATATGACACTCCTTGATTCCAGGCATGCTCGAATGCGCCGCAATTGACGCGGGAGAACCGTTGACCAGAAGATGGGTCAAGGGGACTGAGAAGCCCCCGCAGCGGGCCTGGCTTCTCAGTACGGTAAACCTGAAAAACTCCAGCGCGCTCGTCGTCAACGCCAGGGTTGGTGTCAACCGCTCCGGCGATCCCGGCTTCCCAGCCCCGTCATGTCTGCCCACAGGGAGGGATGAACACAACATCATGTTGCGCTCCACACATCAGGCCGCGCTGCCAGGAGAGGGCCGGACGGGGCCGGGCGGGGCGGCGTCCACCGTGAAGACCGACCACGTTCGCCAACCGCAACGTTGTCGAGCGGCGGCGGTCAACGCGGCACACGTCCAGCAAAGGACGCGCGCCGCTCAGTCCAGGAACTCAGGATCGGTGTCGGACTTCTCCTGCGGCGCAGGCACGGCGTCCCAGTTCTCGCGCAGGTGTTCTGCCAGTGCTATGGCCTGACGTTTCTCGATAGGCGACAGTACCCGTTCCAGGGCCACGGCCACCCGCGTGTGTGTCTCCAGGTGCGTGCGGATCTGCTGGGTGATCGCCGGGTCTAAATTGTTGGTGCTGAGCAGCGATTCGCACAGGATCGAGATGGCCCAACTGCCCACCCGCCGCACACTCAGGTCACGGATATAATTGTGGTCCGTCAGCGCCAGCAGGTGTTCGCGGCTGGAAAAGGATCTGATCACCTGGAGGTCGCCGCGCCCCTGCATCACGGCGCTGACCTTGGATACGGCCACCTTGCTGACCCCCAGGGCGCTGGCCGCTTCACCCAGCGACAGCGGCTCGGCGCGCAGCAGCAGCAGCGCGATCAATCTTCCCTCCAGTGACGGAAAACCCAACTGCTCGTGCAATTCACCCATCAGCGTCAGGAAGCGCTCCGGCGTCACCGGCCCGCCGCCATGCAGCAGGACGGCTTCTTGGGCGCGTTGCAGATCAGTATCCAGATGCTCCTGCGCGGTTCCCTCACGCTGCGCTGTGACGTCTTCCAGCGTCATCACGGCGGCGGCGGCCTGACCGAGCTGATCTGCAACTGGCGCGGCGTTCACGCGCAGCAGCAGGCGGCTGCCATCTGGCCGCTGCACGTCCAGTTCCTCTGTGCCCACCGCTGAGCCGTCCAGTGCGCGCTCCAGAGGCAGGCGGTCTGCGCTGAGTGCCGCGCCGCTGCGGCTGAAGCGGAGTGCCGCCAGACGCTCAAGGGTCATGCCCGGGGCCAGCCGCACGCCCAGAAGACGCTGCGCCTGCGGATTGACCAGCCGGACGCGGCGGGTCTGCGCGTCCACGATCAGCACGCCCAGCGGCAGGTGGGTCAGCACGTCGCCCAGCCAGTTGACCTCCAGGGCCAGATGCTCAAGTGTTTGCTCCTGACTGGCAGCTTCAGGCTGGATTGGGAGAGCGGGCGCGCCCGTCACGGTGGGCACGCCAGTGCAGAGCCAGCCCGTCACCGTGCCCTGCACCGAGCCGCCCTCACGCAGGGGTGCGTGACGCCACTGCACCGCCACACGTCCCGGCACGGCCTGCATGGTGTAAGTCGCTTCAAACGGCTGACCGTCCTGCTGTGCCTGCGCCCAAACCTGCGCCGCCGCAGTGGAGTTTTCCGGGGCCTGAACGTCCAGCCAGTTGCGCCCAATCGACGCAGCGCGGCTCAGCCCAGTCAGGGTCAGCCAGCGTTCGTTGACCTGTCGGACGCTGCCCCGTCCGTCCGTCACGACTGCTGCAGAAGGAAGCGCCTCGATCAGCGCCAGGATCGACATCCCGGCAGTTTCGGCACTCTGGCTGTTCTGGTGATCGGTCATGTCCTCCCCCTTACTGACTTTTGCGGCTGAACTCTGTAGCTGAACTATCTGGCATCTCCATGAGCGGTGTGACTTCGCCAACCCCCCGGTTGGTGAGACTGAGTGTCCTTTACGAATATCCGGTCCAGGCGCTCTGGATAACGGGCAGTGCATAGAGGCTTACGGCCTTGCCAGCCGCGCAGCGCCCAGTTTCAGACATGGACGGCAGCAGACAAGAGTCCCGTCAACGTCAGGGTTGGACATCATGGCCCCCGTGTAGATGTAGCTTACCGTACAGACGTGGCGGTGCTGCCCGACCGTTTCAGTCGACCATCGGCCACGCGACTCTTTGTGGATCGGCTAAACGAGCGTGATGCGCTCTGGCGGTTCCCTCGCGCTGGTACACGGTACGGCAGAACGGGCGAACACAGCCCAGCAGGTACTTGAAGAATCTGGCGCGCACGACACCGAACTACGGGTGTCGGCAGCTATCGACTGCTCCGGTTCACCTGCACCCGGCACAGTGCCAATCGTTCCTCCAGCCAGTGGGCTGGAAAGGTGGTGTGCATGAAACGCTTCATTCTCAGAAGCCTCGCCCTGGTGCTCACGCTGAGCGTCCCGGTGTTCGCTGTTCCAGGCGCGCCGGGTGGCCCGGTCATCTACAGGGCCAACTGCGCCTCGTGTCACGGCGCGGCGGGCAAGGGCGGCATTGGCCCGGCACTCAGTGACTCGGCGACATGGTCATACGCCGTCTTCAGCCGCGCACTGCTCAAGGGGCTAGACGACCACGGCAACGCGTTCAAATCGCCCATGCCGACTTTCGGCAAGACAGGCTTTGCTGGCGCACCCCACACCGCGCCCACCCCCGCGCAAATGAAGGCCCTGCAAGCCTACCTGAAGACCCTCAAGTGAACGGCACTCGCAGCAGTGGAGGTCAGCCATGACAAAGAAAGACCACATCAAAAACGGCATGCTCGTACAGGCTGGAGACGGTCAGGAGACCGTGTACCTGGGACGGGTCGCGGGGCTGAAAAAGCGCTTCGTCAAGTTACGCCGCCGCGACGCCCCGGACGGTGAACGCCGCTACTTCCCCAGAAGCTGGGTGGACGGCGTCGTGGGCCGCCAGGTGCATCTGTCCAGAGCGCCGTCCACCGCCCGAACAGGCTGGCTGACCAAAGCAGAGTTGAGAGTCTGGCGGGAGGGCGGATGAACACGCCCATCAATACGGCCATAACCGGTTACGGAACGCTCACTGCCGGGTTCAACCGGGATGGCTGGCGTCAGCCGCTGACACCAGTCACGGTGGTCATCCCGCCCTGGGCCATCGCCCTGGAGCGCTGGGTGGACGAGGGCGGTTTCGGAAATGACCCGGACGACACCGCGCGCCCCAACCAGACGCGCATTCCGCCGCCCCGGAAGGATCAATGACGCCGCTGCCAGACGGTCTGCTGTGGCTCCTGGGAACGGCAACGATCTTGCTGGCCCTATTGCGGGAACGCCGCCCAACTCAGACCAAACCCTCTCTTCAACACGGCTTCACTCCACGGGCCATAGCGCCCGGAAGGACCGATCATGACCCTGACCCACACCACGAACGCGGCCCCCGCGTGGATCAATGACCTCAACCCGGCGCAACTGGCACTGGCCCGCGTCATCCAGCAAAACGGTCTGGAAGCCCGGCGCGTGGATCTCACTGGTTTTGCCTGGTACAGGGGCGGTGACCTGCTCGTGACCACCACCCAGCAGGTCAGCCTCAGTGCGGCTTTTGACCTGGCGGCCTCGCAACTGCCCTGCGCGTACACCCAGCCCGCAGACGGAACGGCCACGCACCATCAGGACGCGCCGTGACCAACCCGGCGCAGGGGACAGAGGAACCATCCGCACACGTGCGCTCCCTGTCGACAGACCGCCCCCCGAAGGTTCCCCTCTCCACTCCCACAATCGTTGACCTCACGCCGGAAGGCATAAACCAGCTCTGGAGGATTCCCATGTCACTGACCACCGCTCCCCTGACCGTCCCGCGTCCCCTCGCCACGCCCAGCGATCTGACCGCAGAAGGCGTTGCCCAGATCACGGCGGCGCTCAACGCACTGGCTGCCGACGCCGTGGGGCTGTACCTCAAGACCAAGAATTACCACTGGCACCTGTCGGGGCCACACTTCCGCGATTATCACCTGATGTTCGACGGGCAGGCCGGGCAACTCCTTGCCAGCGTGGACGTGCTGGCCGAGCGGGTGCGCCGTCTGGGCGGCACCACCCTGCGCTCGACGGGTCATGTCCTGCGCTTGCAGCGGGTGACGGACGACGACGAGGACTTCGTGACCGCGCCCGACATGCTGGTGCGGCTGCTGGCCGAGAACGGGGCGATGGCCGCCCGGCAGCGTGACGCCCATGAAATCTGTGACCAGCAGCGGGATTACGCCAGCGCCAGTTTGCTGGAGGTCTTCATCGACGAAACCGAGCGGCGCTCCTGGTTCCTGTTCGAGGCCATGCAGGGCGATGCTGGCCGGTGAACGCGCCTGCCCTGCTGACCTGCTGTTCTGGGAGAACAGAACGCCACCGCGACAGGGACGCACCGTGACGCGATCCAGGCACCGCCCCACCACTGTCGTTCCAGGAGAGGAACTTCGTATCCCCTGAACGTGCGGGGTCTGCACCGTCTCGCCTGACATCCACAGTCCAACGGAGACCTCATGCCCACAGCGCCCAACACCCACCATTCCCACCTGGACAACACCACCCTGGCGCTCCTGGAGCCTGCCCTGCCAGGACAGAATGTTCTGTCTATCGTGCTGGACGTCAATCCGGGCAGCGCCCCCAACCAGGGCGGCAGCCTGCACCTGCGCGCCCATCAACTCCTGGACGCTGTCGGCGCTCCTACCGCGCTCGCCACTGCCGTGATGGACGACCTCGACGATGCCCAGCGCCAGACCCGCACCCGCCTGTCGTTCCTGTGGGACGATCACGGCCACGTCCAGCGGCAGACGGTGGACACCCAGTTGGAACTGGGCGAAACCAGCCGGTACGGCGCACCAGACCTGGAACCGCTGCATTTCGCTCTCGAATCCAGTGCCCGCGTCCTGCTGGCCGTGATCGACGACGAGTGGGGCCGACTGCTCAGCATTCATCTGGGCGAGATCACCGAACTCTACCGACTGGAGAACGTCCTGGAGACTGCCAACACTTTCCACGTTCACGTCCTGCCGACTCCGGACGCCCAGTCGCTCCAGTCCGCTGCCGAGGAAGCGCCAAGGAACGCTCCAGTCCAGCACCAGGGCGCGCAGCAGGATGGACGCTTTCACCACACCCTGATGACCCAGGTGCAGCGCTTGCATGACGTGGGCGTCTTCGAGCAGTTGCTGATCGCCGGTTCCGTCCGTGGCCGGGCCGCCCTGCGCGCGTTGCTCGGCCCGAACCTTCAGGGCACTTTTTCCGGGGAGTTCGCCGCTCCCGGCGACGCCACCGCCGCCGCCCTGCTCACCGCAGCTCAGCCGTCCCTGCTCAGCCTGGAGGAGCAGCGGGAAACGGCCGTTCTGGACGAGGCCCTGGAGCGCGGTATGTACGGCGCTGGCCCCACGCTGGACGCGGCGCAAGAGGGCCGGATGGCGCAACTGCTGGTGTCCGGGAACGGCGCGGCCCAGCGGGTGTGGCAGGACTCGTCCGGGCAGGTGTTCCCTGAACCTCCGGCCCTGGGCGTCTCCCCGCTGACCGGCGGCGCAGTGACCGAATGCACCCTGCGCGACGTGCTGCCACTGCTGCGCGAACGCTACGGCCTGCACGTCCGTTTCCTGACCGGCTCCCGCGCCGAGCGACTGGACGCCCATCTGGGCGGACTGGCTGGCGTGGCGCGGTATTGAGCCGCCTGACCATGCCTGGTCTCACGATCCGCACCCTGGGCCAGGCCACTGTGCTGCTAGGCGGCCTGGAACCCGACTGGCACGCGGACTCGGCCCGGACCCTGCTCTTTTACCTGCTGGGTCACCCGGACGGCCAGCCGCACGGGACCATCGTGCAGGCCCTGTGGAACCCGGAACCGGGCGGCGCGTCCGTCGCCTGCCTGCGCGTGGCGGTGTGCCGACTGCGCGCGGCCCTGGGAGATCCCGGCAGTGTGGTCACGGACCGGCAGCGCTACCGGCTGGCGCTGCCCGTACTGGAACGCGCCGATACCTTCCAGTTCACCAGGGACCTGCACCTGGCCCGGCGCGGTCCTCCCCACCAGCGGATCGTGGCCTACGGGCGGGCGCTCGCGCACTACGGCGGAGACCACCTGCCGCTGGAGCAGGCCGAGTGGGCGCAGCCACTCAGAGCGCGGCTGTGCGGGGACGCCGCCCAGGCGGGCGTGGAACTGTCCATCCTGCTGGGCGAGGACGGGCAGCCGGGAGCCGCCCTGGACGCCCTGGCGACGGCGCTGCACAGAGACCCGCTGATCAGCGAACGCTGGCACCAGGACCTGATGATCGGCCTGGCCGCCCAGGACCGCTACGCCGCCGTCGAACATTACCGCCGGTACGTGCGGTACCTGCGTGCGGAGGTGGGCGACACGCCCATGCGGGAAACCACGGCGCTCGCCCAGCGCATCAAAGACGGTCTGCCGCTGGATGCCGTTGGAGCGCTATGGGACGGATCAGGTCTCACGTCAGCCAGGAGCTCAACAGGAAATCCAGTGCCAGAACGCTGGGGCCGGGCCTGACCGGGGATGCCGATTCTGTTCGTGCACGGCGTGGCGATCCGTGCGCCGGGGACTCCCCAGTGGGCGGCGCTGCATCACCTGACCCACGGCGTTGACTGTCCGCAGATTGAGGCGCAACTTCGAACCCACGTTGCGCCGCTTCTGAATCCCGTCCGGCCTGGCGCGGTGGAGATCAGCCTGCTGTACTGGGGCGATCTGGGAGCGCGGTATACCCCCAGCGAAACCGGCCCCCCGCCTGAGAAAAGGCCGCGCCCCCGGACGCCCCGGCTCAGCCGGCTGTCCACTGCTGACCTGGGCCACTGGGCAGAGCAGCGGCTGTATGCTCAGGCCCCGCTGGCCGCCTGGCCTGAGCTGGTCACCGCTGTCTGGGCGACGGTGCGCGACAGCGGTGTGCGCGCCGTCCTTGCGCTCACAGCCCTGTCCGGCCAGTGGGCGGTGCTGCAAGCCGCCGTGCTGACCCGCCTGCAACCGGACGCGGGGCCAGAACCGTTCTGGCCGCACCTGGCCGGTGGAGTGGAACTCCAGCAACGCCGCAACGTGAGGCGGGCGGTGGGCCAGCTGCGCCGTCCCCTGGAGGCCGTCATGCCTGTCTTCATGGGGGACGTCCTGTGTGACCTGGGGGGGCGCGGCACCCCGGCCCATCCCGGCCCCATCGCCCGGCGGATCATGGACGGCCTCCAGACGGCGCATGTGTCACGCCAGGGCAGCGCAGAGCCCCTGGTGGTGCTGTCCCACAGCATGGGGGGCCAACTGGTGTACGACGCCCTCACCGCCTTCCTGCCCGCCGCGCCCGCCCTGAGCGGCGTGAGGGTGGACTTCTGGGCCTCGGTGGGCAGCCAGACCGGGCTGTTCAAGGCACTCGGCCTGTTCCTGAATGACCGCCAGACCCCGGCGCTGTCTCTATCTGGCCTGTCTCTGGCCCGCTCACCGCACCTGGGCTACGCCTGGAACGTCTGGAGCGCCAGCGACCTGCTCAGCTTTCCCGCCGAGGGCCACATCGACGGCGTTCACGACACGGCCTTCCCCCTGTCCGGGGCCATCCAGCATGACCACACCGCGTACCTGCACCATCCGGATTTCTACCCCCTGCTGGCGGCCAAGGTGCGGAGCCAGGTTCGCCTGCCCGGATGACACTTCGGCCCAGGCGTCCAACCACTGGCCCCCATGCACGCCGCAGAACAGGCTCCTCAGGGGTGCGGGCGAGCCGGGCCATGTCCAAGCCTGCGGTTGGTGACCGCGCACAGCCTTCATGGTCACGGCATCGCCGGACACCTCAGGCCCAGCCCATGCCGTGGGCGGCTGGAGTCGCCACCACCGCGCCTCCCGGAGTCCCGGCCCGTCACCGTCGCCTGGTCCGGCGCGGCGTGAACGCCCGACAACGCTGCGGTTGACGATGACCGCCCCTGAAGGGGCGAGCGCCTACTGTTCAGAGAGACCACCCAGAACCCGCAGCGCTGAAGCAACTCTCCAGCGCCCCTCTCTCTCCAGCGCCCCAGGCCGCCTACCGAAATGCTCTGGTAACGCGCCGGGGTCAGCCTGCTCCCGTCCCACCACTCAGTCTCAAAGGAGAAACTTCATGTTCAACCTCAATACGATCAAGCACCTCCAGACCCTGACCTCGCGCCCGAGCGTCACCATCACGCTGCCCACGCACCGCACCGCGCCGGACAACCAGAAAGATCACATCCGCCTGAAAAATCTGATCACGGAGGCGACTCGGCGTCTGGAAGCCGAGTTCGGCAAGCGCGAGACGGCAGAACTGACCGCGCAGCTTCACAGACTGGCCGACGGCGTGGACCATGACCACAACCAGAATGGGCTGGTGCTGCTTGTTAGCAAGGACTACCACAACGCCTTCAAGGTGCCGTACCGCCTCCCTGAGCGCGTCGCCATCGACGACAACTTCCTGACCCGCGACATCGTGTTCGCCATGAACCGCTCGCCGCTGTACTGGGTGCTGATGTTGGCCGAAAAGCCCACCCGGCTGTATCTGGGCCAGCGCGAAGAACTGACCGAGGTCCGCGAACACGGCTTTCCGCAGGAGTACAGCGGCCCCGGCGCAGGTTCGGCGGTCAGCAGCGGCATCGGGGCCAATCCCAGCCAGGAAAAAGACCGCGCGCTGGAGGCATTTATGCGTGAGGTGGACGCCAGCCTGCTGGCCGCCGTGCAGGAGGGGCCGTTCCCGGTGCTGCTGGTGGGCCTGCCCCAGAACCTGAGCGCTTTTCGCGAGGTCACCAAACACGCGGATTTCATCATGCGCGAGCTGCCCGGCGGTCACGACAGTCTGAACGCGCACGAGCTGGGCGAACTGGTCTGGCCCGAGGCCCGCGCCGCCCTGCGCGAGCGCCGCCGCGAGATCTTTGAGCAGCTTGAAACGGCGCGGGGCCAGGGCCGCACCGTCAGCGATCTGGGCGAGGCGTGGCAGGCGTCCATCGACGGGCGCGTGGAAGTGATGGTGGTGGAGGAAAGCATGAGCTATCCCGCCCGGGTCAGCGCCGACGGGCGCAGCATCACGCCCCTGACCACCGGCAAGGAGGAGGGCGCGGACGCTTACGCCGACGCCGTGGACGAGATGATGGAGGCCGTGATGCAGCACGGGGGCCGCGCGGTCTTCGTGGAGGACGGCGAACTGGCCGCGACAGGTGGCATGGTCATGCTGACCCGCTATTGAGCAATAGGAGAGTGCGGCGCGGAGCTTGAATGTTCCGCGCCGCACTCTCCCATTGCGCGCCGTCTCAATTCACTCCAGCAAGGAGGAACACATGACAGAGCAAAGCAACCGACATGCCCCAGTGGTCACACTGACCGTGGGCCTCATGGAGAGCGGGCGCACCCTCAACCTCCAACTCAAGGCAAAACGGGGACGCGGCAAAACGGCGCATATCCACATCGAACGCTCCAGGAGTTGGAGTGATCAGGACCGCCGGGTCATCCGGGGCAAGGCCCACAAACTGCTGTGGAGCGCCCCTGGCCTCTGAACGAACAATGGCTGGCCGCGAACGAGGCTCACTCTCGCCTTTAGCGCCTGATCCAAACACGCTGAGCATGCACACAAAAGCCGTCCCGGACGATCAATAACCCGCACAGAGACCAGAGACGGCTTCAACGGTTCACCGCTGTTCAAGTACTCGGCGCAGCGAAGGCGGGTCTCGTCGTCCATCTGGTCATTCTCGCGCTGCCGGCACTGGCCCCCTGGCTCTACTGGAAGAAAGACACCACCTGAATGACGCTGCCGCACTTCGTCCTCAATCCCATCTCTGGAGGTTCACCATGAGCACAACATCACGCTCAACCCTTTCACCCACCGAACTCCAGCACCTCGACGCCTACTGGCGGGCGGCCAACTACCTGTCGGTGGGGCAGATCTACCTGCTGGCCAACCCGCTCCTGCGCGAGCCGCTGACCCTGGCCCACGTCAAACCGAGATTGCTGGGCCACTGGGGCACCACGCCGGGCCTGAACTTCATCTACGCCCATCTCAACCGTCTGATCCGGGAGCATGACCTCAGCGTGCTGTACGTCGCCGGTCCCGGTCATGGCGCGCCAGGTGTGGTCGCGAACACCTACCTGGAGGGCAGTTACAGCGAGCTTTACCCGGACATCGGGCCAGGCGAGGACGGCCTGCGGAAACTGTTCCGGCAGTTCTCTTTTCCCGGTGGCATTCCCAGCCACGCCGCGCCCCAGACGCCCGGCTCTATTCACGAAGGCGGCGAACTGGGCTTCAGCCTGACGCACGCGTACGGCGCGGCCCTCGATCACCCGGAGCTGCTCGTTGCCTGCGTGATCGGCGACGGCGAGGCCGAGACCGCGCCGCTGGCGGCGAGCTGGCACAGCAACAAGTTCCTGAATCCCCGCACCGACGGCGCGGTCCTGCCGATCCTGCACCTGAACGGCTACAAGATCGCCAACCCGACCGTACTGGCCCGCCTGGAACACGCGGAACTCGACGCCCTGCTGCGCGGCTACGGCCACACGCCGTACTACGTGGAGGGCGATGATCCAGCCCTGATGCACCAGCAGATGGCCCGGACGCTGGAGCAGGTCTACGCGGATATTGCCGCCATCCAGCGCCGCGCCCGTGTGGAGGGCGTGCAGGAGCGCCCCGCCTGGCCGATGATCGTGCTGCGCAGTCCCAAGGGCTGGACCGGCCCGAAGGTGGTGGACGGTCTGCCCGTCGAGGGCACCTGGCGCGCGCATCAGGTCCCGCTCGCCGGACTGAGTGACCACCCGGAACACCTGCATCAGCTCGAAGACTGGCTGCTCAGCTACCGCCCTGAAGAACTGTTCGACGAAGCTGGCGTACTTCGCCCGGAACTCGCGGCGCAGGCCCCATCCGGCGAGCGGCGCATGGGCATGAACCCGGTGGCGAACGGCGGTCTGCTGCGGCGCGACCTTGACCTGCCCGACTGGCGCGGCTACGCCGTGGCCGTGCTGGAGCCGGGCAGCGTGGAGGCCGAGGCGACGCGCGTGCTGGGGACATTCCTGCGTGACGTCATGAAACGCAACATGACCACCTTCCGCCTGTTTGGCCCGGACGAGACCGCCTCCAATCGCCTGGACGCCGTGTATGCCGCGAGCGGCAAGACCTGGCAGGAGCCGCAGCTTCCCACCGACCAGCACCTCTCCCCCGACGGGCGGGTGATGGAGGTGCTGAGCGAACACCTGTGCGAGGGCTGGCTGGAGGGCTACACCCTGACGGGACGCCACGGGTTATTCTCCTGCTACGAGGCGTTCATCCATGTGGTGGACTCGATGGTGGGGCAGCATTCCAAGTGGCTGGAAACCAGCCGGGAGATTGCCTGGCGTTCCCCGGTTCCGTCCCTGAACATTCTGCTCACGTCGCACGTCTGGCGGCAGGACCACAACGGCTCCTCGCATCAGGACCCGGGCTTCATCGACCTGATGATGAACAAAGCGCCCGCCGTGGTGCGGGTCTACCTGCCGCCCGACGCCAACACCCTGCTGTGCGTCACGGACCATTGCCTGCGCAGCCGCGATTACGTCAACGTGATCGTGGCGGGCAAACAGCCCGAACGCCAGTGGCTTAGTGAGGCGGACGCCGCGAAGCACTGCGCGGACGGACTGGGCATCTGGGCGTGGGCCAGCACGGACCGGGGCGAGACGCCTGACGTTGTGATGGCCTGTGCGGGCGACGTGCCGACCCTGGAGACCCTCGCCGCAGTCAGCCTGCTCCGCAGCGCATTTCCCGGTCTGAAGATCCGGGTGGTCAATGTGGTGGATCTGATGACGCTCCAGCCGCAGTCCGAGCATCCCCACGGGCTATCTGACGCGGCCTTCGACGAGATCTTCACCACGGATGTCCCGATCATCTTCGCATACCACGGCTACCCCTGGCTGATCCACCGCCTGACCTACCGCCGTGCCGGACACCAGAACTTGCATGTGCATGGTTACACGGGCCAGGGAACAACCACCACGCCCTTCGACATGACGGTGCTGAACGAACTTGACCGATTTCACCTCGCCCTTGACGTGATCCGGCGTGTGCCCCACCTGCAAGACGTGAACAGTGACGCGAAGCAGCAGCTTCTGAACAAGCTCGACGAACATCACGCCTACGTGCGTGCCACCGGAGACGACCTGCCGGACGTGAAAAACTGGCGCTGGGGTGACGGCTGAAGGCGGCCCTGGTTGTGGTGCCAACCGGGCGCTCATCTCAAGGGCGACCATGAGACTGATGGGCCGGCCCAGCCCCAAAACGTCGGAACCTCAGAGACCACCATGCCTGGAAGCAGCCCGCTTCTGGTCTTGGGATCAGAAGCGGGCTGCTGTGGACGCCCATGGGTCAGCGCCTGTCGGTTCAGCCCTCAGGGCAGCAGGTAGGTGATGTTCAGGACGGGCTTGTTGTGGGCGCTGTTGCCAGACCTCAGCCTGGCCAGGTCGGTCATGTTGTCGCCAGCCGTCGTCTTGGCAAAACGCAGGCGGTACTGCGAGCGGTTGCGTTTGGCGGTGAGAGACGGCCTCACCGCGAAGAACACGTCCGAGTTGTGATTGCCGAGAGTGGGGTCCTGATACGGATTCCGTTTGTAACGCGGCAGGAATCGGAACAGCGCCGATCCCTCCACGCCACGCCCGGAACCCGTTTTTCTCTTGCTCGCCATCGTCGCGAACAGACGCCCATGAGGACGCTGCTCCTCTGCTGGCGCAGCTCTGCGAGTCCCGCTCGGATTTTCAGGTGTTTTCAACACCTTCTAACCGGAGTCCATATGAGTCATGGGTTCACTCCAATCAGCGCACTGGGAGTTGATGACCACTGGGGTGACAACTGTCACACTCCTTCCCTGACACTTGGCACTGGGTTTGGAGACGTGAACGGGCGAAGCTACGGGCATGATCAGTGCCATCGACTACCTCAACGCCCTCACCACGGTGAACCGTCACGGCTTCGGCTTCCTGCTTGCCTACGGCCTCACCTGGCTCGTGGCGGCGCTCATCTGGCGCACCCAGGGCGACCGGGCGGGTGCTTACGCGGCCCTTTTTCAGGGCATGGTTGCCCTGCCTCTCGCGTTTGGGCTGACGGCCCTGACGGCGGTCGGCACCCGGCCTGAAGACCCCACCATGAACATGCTTTCCACTTACCTCGCCACGGGCCAGTTGATGGTGCTTCCCCTGGTGATCGTCCTGGTCATGGGCCGCCGTTACACCCTGTCCGCAGCGATTCTGGCCGCCACCACCGCTGTCCATTTCCTGCCTTACACCTGGCTGTACCAGACCCCGATCTATCTGGTCATGGCGGTTCTCCTCGCCATCGTCATTGCGATGTTGATTCGGCTCGAAGACCGCCGTCAGCAGAGTTCGGGCGCACTGATCTGTGCCGCCAGCGGCATCATTTTATCTCTCGGTGCAGTGGCGGCCTTCGTCGTTTCCTGAATCCACTGCGAGTTCAGGCGTGTAGCGCTGGCCGGCAGTTCCGCTTGAGCGTCGCGCACGCTCATCCGCCTACTTGATTGCTGAGCTTTGGGTGCGCTCTCCAGTTTCCTGAGTTGAAACCTCCATGCCCTCTGTGCCGTATTCCCCTACATGTACAAGCGCCGTCGCCCTCTGCCCACCAAACCTGCCGCGCCGCCCTGGAAATGGGCGCTGGCAGTTTTGCTGGCGCTGCTTCTGGTGGGGGGCGGCTGGCTGGACGTGACCTGGCCGCGCAATCCCGAAGTCCAGATGGCGGCCACGGTCCGAACAGTGACGCAGGACTGGGCAACATTGCAGGGCTTCGGCCCTCGCCCTGTGGGCACAGCGTCGCACGACGCCGCTGCCGACTGGCTGAGGGCGCAGTTCACGGCGCTGGGCTACCGCGTGACCGAGCAGCCTGTCACGCTGGAGCGGCCCTTCGATCATGGCGGCACCGTTCAGGTGGGAGAACTGACGGTTCCCGCCGCCGCTCTGTACGGTGCCGGCGGCGGCGAGCAGACGGGCCGACTGGTCCGCGTTTCCGCCGCCGCCTCGCGTGACCAGATGGAAGAGGCGGGTCTGCGCGGACAGATCGCACTGGTGGCGCTGGATGCGGCGGTTTGCGGCTCAACGTCCTGGAGTGATCTGGCTGACCGGGCCACGGGGGCTGGGGCTTTCGGGGTGGTGCTGGTGGATGCGTGCCAGAGCAGGCAGTTGAGGCGGGTGAATACAACGCCTCTTCCCCTGGTGGAGATCAACGCGCCAGACGGTCAGAAGGTGCTGAAACTGGCCGGGCAGCAGGCCACCGTAACCTCCGATGTCGAATTTCGCCAGGTTGTGGGCCACAACCTGATCGCCGCCCGCGTGAATGCCGTGCCAGAGGTTGTTTTTGGGGCGCATCTGGACAGCGTCAACCGCAGCCCCGGCGCAAATGACAATGCCAGCGGCGTTCTGGGGGTGCTGGAGGCAGCGCGTCAGGCGTCCAGCCAACCGCTGGCAGACCGCGCTTGGTTCGTGCTGTTCGACGCCGAGGAGGACGGGCTGTACGGCAGTAACACTTTTGCCCGCGATCCCTCGTATCCGATCCGCGAAACCCGCGCCATGCTGAATCTCGACATGGTGGGTGTGGCCGCCGCGCCGCTGGGCCTCGCTGGGGACGCGGAGTTGCTGACACTGGCGCGGCGCCTCCGGCCTAATCTGCGCATTTTCAAAGATGATGCCCGGCCCACACGCGAGACGTTCGGGCGGACCCGCAACCTGACGGGCAGCAGCGATCACGTCTCATTCATGCGCTGGGGCGTGCGTACCGCCTTCCTGCACCGGGGTCTGGACGACAACTATCACTCCCCTGGCGACATGACCCTGAATCCGGCGCTGGTGCAGGACACCGCCGATTTTGCCCTGAAACTGGCAGAGCGTGTGCTGGAGACGCCCTGGACGCCGCACGAATCCTGCGGCATCACGGGACGCGACTGCCGGAACTGACACCGCGCTGGTGTTGTTGGCGCGGGTTATGGTTCTAAGGCTCGCGGTGCCCCGACCGCCGCACCGTCCACCTGAGAGTTGCCCGTGCCACTTTCCAGCGGATAAGAAGCTGACACAACCGTCTTAAAGTTTTGCCGATGTTGAAACTCACCTGCGTTGCCCTTGGCCTGTCGGTTGCTCTGTCCCTCGCCGCCTGCGCGCCTACCGCCCCCACTGTGCAGGACACGGCGCCGTACCCATCCCTACCCACAGCGGATGGTCAGGTCAGAGTTATTGCCGAAGCCAGCCTGCCCCCCACCGATCTCACTGCCCTGGGATACAGCGCCGCACAGGTGGCCCGGGCCAAGGCCAACGGTCTGCCAAACACCGCCCTCCCCGCCATCGGCAGCGGCCTGCTGGTCCTGCCGAACGGCGAGTTTCTGGGGATCACAGACCGTGGCCCCAACGAAGATCATCTCAATACAGCAGGAAAGGCCGACGGCAAGGTGTTCCCCCTGCCTGAATTTGCGCCCACCCTCACCCGCTTCAGGGTGGACGGCAAGACCATCGTGCCCCTGGGTTTTACCAGGCTGACTGACGGTCAGGGGCAGGGCATTACCGGTCTCACGAACATGCTCGGTGACGAACTGCCATTCGAGAATCAGGCCAGCGCCACTCCGCTGGCTTTTGACGTGAACGGAATGGACACCGAGGGCCTCGCCCGCTTTCCAGACGGACGGCTCATTACAGTGGAAGAGACTTCGCCGTCCATCGCCATCCTGAGCGAGGGCGGGCAGGTGCTGATGCGGTATACCCCCGTCAGCAAGCTGCTGAGGGGCGCGGCCTATCCGGTGAAGAACATCTTGCCGGACGTGTACGCTCAGCGCCGCTCGAACCGGGGTTTCGAGAACGTCAGTCTCAGCAGTGACGGAAAGACCGCCTGGGTCACCCTGCAAAGTCCGATGGGAGACGCCAAGGCCGACGCCTACAAGAACAGCCGTATCCTGCGTACCCTGAAGCTGGACGTGACCAATCCGCTGGACGCCCGGGTGGTGGGCGAATACCTGACGCGGGGCAGCGCCATTGGCGATTACCCGGCGGGCGGCAAGCAGGCCGACTTGAAATTCAGCGATACGGCCTGGATTGCTGGAGACAAGTTGCTGACCCTGGAACGCGCGGCTGGCCTGGTGCAACTGTTTGTGGACGACTTCAGCGCCGCCACCAACGTTTTGAATCTTCCGGATGAAAGCAAGCTGACCTACGAGAACACCGATGCTGATCTCGGCGCGTTGGGTATTCAGACCTCCACGCGCAAGCTGGTGTTCAAGTCCACCGACGCGGGCATCACGGACGATAAGCTTGAGGGGTTGGCAATCCTGACGCCCTCGACCATTGCCCTGACCAACGACAACGATTTTGGGATTGGCGACAATAAGACCGGCGCGCCCAGCAAAATCTGGGTGGTGCAACTCGGCCAGCGTCTGCGGTAGTCGAGAGACAAGCGAAGGGGCACTTCACCGGGCGGCCTTTCTCCGTCAATGTCAACTCATATCGGTTGCGGTTGAAGTCCCAACTTCAACCCGACTGGGAGGAGAAGAAGAAATTACGGGTTGCGCGGTCTGGAAGAATATACGGCGCTTTTCTGTATGTTCTGAAATTTAACGTAATCCAAATCACAGTATTCGCAGGCACAGGAGGTCCTGGAAACGTGGGAGGCAGCAGGCAAGTTGGGCGGACACTCTGCCATTCTCCAGCAGCCCCAGCTCCGCATTGCCATTCGCCAGACGAGTTTGGAATTCACTCACCACCGTATGGTCAAAGCTGGAACGGTCCAGTTCCAGATTCAGAGCAGCTTTCCAGTCCATCCTGTCTCCAACAGCATCCGCATCACCTCGGTCGCTGAGTTCTTCCAGGAATTGATAGACGGTGATCAGGTCCAGTTGTCACGGAAACCAGACAGGCATCCCGAACCCGCATGTACACCGCGTCGCCTGGCGCAAACCACTGGACGGCCTGACCCATCTCCGTGGCCACGCCGGAGCCGTCGTTGCCCAGCACCAGGGAAAGCGGTAAGGCAGCATTTCTCATTGCGGGTTCTCCACTGGGAATTTGCCGGCAGAATCCCCTTCGTTTGCGTACGTCTCTGAAGTAAAGTGTCGAGGCATAAGCACAATTTCAATCTGCGACTGACTGGGCGTAACTCGGCGGGCACGGCAGCAGCGCCGGGATGGCAAGCGTGGCTGCCAGTTCGGCTGACCACTTGACATTCCCACCGTAAAGCGCACAATAGAAAATGTAACCGCTTACAAAACCAGAATGACTTCAGGCTGCTCCCTCTCTGCTGCTGGTTGCGAGACACGAATCCCTTTCATTGGCCACTTTGTAACCGGTTACAGTGTATGTCGATTCTTCCCCCATCGCCCATTCCTCGCTTCCACTGCGCAAAGGAGCCAAGCTGACGGTATGCCCCCTTCCCGGCCCACCATCGACGATATCGCCCGTGAATCTGGTGTCAGCACCGGAACGGTCAGCCGGGTGCTAAACGGGCATGCCACGGTTGCCAGCCGCACCCGTGAGCGCGTACAGGAGGTGATTGCCCGCCTCGGCTACACCCCCGATCCCGCCGCCCGTCATCTGAGCTGGCGCACTGGGCAGACGCTGGGCATCTCCTTTGATCACGATGACCCGGTGCTGCATCCCTACAGCGTGCTGTTTCGCCGCGCGCTGGAAAGCCTGACGGCCTATCAGGGCGTGCAGCTTCTCGATCTGCGCGCAGACCTGACCCGGTTGGCGCGGCTGCCCAGCGCCGTACTGGTCATGCATGCCATTGACGGCGATCCACGTCTGGGCTTTCTGCGGGATGCGGGAGTGCCCGCCGTGCTGATCGGCCACCAGCCTGGGTCTTTCTGGGTGGCCCCAGATGATGTGGGCGGCGCAGAGTTGGCCACCCGGCAACTGACTGGGGCCGGACACCGCCAGTTGGCTTTTTTGGGCCAGGGGGCAAGCCAGGTGGCCCAGGACCGCGAGCGCGGCTTTCTGCGGGCGGCGGCGGCGGTGGGCGCACAGACCGTCAGCCTGCCCAGTGATTTCACGGTGTTGGGCGGCTACCGCGCCATGCGCCGGGCCTGGGAGGGCGGCGTGCGGTTCACCGGCCTGTTCGCCCAGAGCGACGAGAGCGCCGCCGCCGCCGTGGCTGCGTTGGAAGATCTGGGCGTGGACGTGCCGGGGCAGGTCAGCGTGGTGGGCTTTGACGGCCTACCCGAACTGCCGCTCCCCATTCGCCTGACCACCGTGGCGCAGAACATTCCCAAGATCGCGTCCACCGCGCTGACGCTGGTGCAGGAGGCCATCTCGGGCCTGCCCCCGCGCGGCGAATTTATTGAAGTCGAACTGATTCGCGGCGCAACCGTTGCGCCTTTCCCTGGAGGGAAGCCATGAAAAAAACACTGTTTGTCAGCCTCGCCGTCCTCGCTGCCGCCGCCGGTGCGGCCTCGGCGCAGACCACCATCAAGATCAACGGCTACGGCGGGCAGGACCCGGCCATCGTGGGTGATCTGATCAACCGCTTCGTGAAGCCCGCGCTCGCCAAGGACAAGATCACGGTGGTCTACCAGCCGCTTCAGGGCGACTACAACCAGCAACTGACCACGCTGCTGGCGGCGAACAACGCGGGCGACGTGTTCTATGTGCCGGGTGAGACGCTGGACGGTTACGTCGCCACTGGCAAGCTGCTGCCGCTGAACGGCGTCGTCAACACCACGCCGTTTATCAAGAGTCTGAATGACGCCTTTACGCGGGGCGGCAAGACCTACGCCGTCGCCAAAGATTTCAATACCCTGACCCTGGTGTACAACAAAGACATCTTCGACGAGGCCAAGGTGCCCTACCCCAACGACAACGAAACCTGGACGAGCTTTCAGAACAAACTGACAGCGGTGAAAAAAGCGCTGGGCAACGACTACTACGGTGCATGCCTGGCCCCTGATTACGCCCGCATGGGGCAGTATGCCTTCGCGGCAGGCTGGCAGCCGTTTGACGCCAAGGGCAAGACCAACCTGCTGGATCCGGCCTTCGTGTCCGCCTTCAATTACTTCACTGGGCTGGGCAAGAACAAGGTGGGCGTGCAGCCCTCGGAGCTGTCGCAAGACTGGTCCGGCGGATGCCTGGCGTCGGGCAAGGTGGCCGTGGCCATCGAGGGCAACTGGATCGTGGGTTTCTTGAAGGACAACGCGCCCAATTTGAAATACGGCTCGGCACTGATCCCCAAGAACGACAAGACTGGCAAGCGCGGCAACTTCGTGTTCACCGTGGGCTGGGCCATCAACTCGGGCACCAAGAACAAGGCGGCGGCGGCCAAGGTGCTGAACATCCTGACCAGTCCGAACGTGCAGCAGTACGTGCTGGAGCAGGGCTTGGCGATTCCCAGCCGCACGTCGTTGCAAAGCAATGCCTTCTTTAAAAAGGCCACCCCTGGCGCGGAGAACAGCAAGGCCGTCTTTCAGGGCGCGTCGTCGGGCACCGTGCGGCCCTACTACTTCGGGACCCAGGGGCCGGACTGGATCAAGCCGATCAACACTGCGCTGGCTGCCGTGCTGAGCGGTCAGAAGTCCAGTGCGGACGCCCTGAAGCAGGCGCAGCAGGACATGAATACATTGCAAAACCGCTGAGCTGAGCAGTTGAGCTGAGCAGAAGTTGATTTGGGGGTTTCGGAAGTGGGCGGCGCTGTCATTTGGCCGCCCACGGCCCCCATCGTTTTCCCGCCGGAGGGCCGCCATGCTCAAGAAGGGACAGACCTCAGCCGCCTACCTGTTTCTCGCGCCGTTTCTGATCACCATCGGGATTTTCTTCTTCTACGCCTTCGCGCGGGCCATCTACTACTCGCTGACCGATTTCAACCTGTTCAACACGCCCAAACTGATCGGCATCAAGCCGTACACCGACGTGCTGGCCGATCCCCTGTTTCAGCGTGCACTTGCCAACAGCCTGGTCTTCGCGGTCATCACCACCACCCTCCAAACCGTCGGCGCGCTGCTGATGGCGGTGGCGCTGAACAACAAGATTCGCGGGATGGCCTTCTTCCGCTCGGCGTGGTACATGCCCAGCATCACGTCCAGCGTGGTCATCACCCTGATTTTCCTGTGGCTGTTCCAGCGCCGGGGCGTCGCCAACTACGCGATTACCCAGTGGCAGGCGTATCTGCCCTACACCCTGACCTTGATCGGCGTGCTGATCGCCGCGCAGGTGGTGCAGGTGCTGTGGGAACGCTCGCGCGGGCTGCCCGCCGGGTGGTTCGATCCGGCGCTGGCGGTCATCAGCCTGCTGATCGCGCTGGCGGTCACGGCCATTCTGAGCTGGACGGGCGTGCTGTCGGTGCGGGACGTGGCCCCCTACGATTTCCAGTATTTCTCGGACCGCTGGATCAGCCTCGGTGGGGTGCAGATTCTGAGCATTCCCATGCTGGTGATCATTATCCAGAACACCTTCACCACCATCCCCACCCTGATGCTGTTCTTTCTGGCAGGGTTGCAGAACATTCCCGGCACGCTGTACGAGGCCGCCGACATCGACGGCGCGACGCCCGCGCAGAAGTTGATGAACGTGACGGTGCCGATGCTGCGCCCCGTAACCTTTTACGTGATCACGGTGGGACTCATCGGCACCATGAAGATGTTCGATCAGGTGGCCGTGATCGGCAGCGCCGCGCCGCAAAGTACCCTGATCACGCTGGCGTATTACGTGTACACCAACACCTTCAAGGCCGGGGCCGCGCCAGTCAACATGGCCGCCGCCGCCGCCATCGTGCTGGCCGCCATCATTCTGGTGATGGTGTTCCTGCAACGCCGCTTCATCAGCTCGGATGCGGTATGAGACGGCCCGCGTCTGTTCCATTGCCAAACGATTCAATCGGGGGTGAGTTGACATGACCGTGACCCTCTCTGAAGTCCGCAAGAACGCTGCCGATCTGGACCGCTGGCTGGCCCGCCGCCGCTGGGCGCGCGCGGGGTGGCTGTACGCCTTCATGCTGGTCATGAGCATCTTCTTTCTGGGGCCGTTTCTCATGGGCCTGCTGAGCAGCATGAAGGACAACCCCAACGAGTACCCGCCCCGCCTGGTCATCCCGCAACTGACGGCGCAGTACATCGGGCGCGCGTACACCCTGGGCGTGCAGGGCGCGGGCAGTGGCTGGAACGGCGGTCTGGAGCCGGGCCGCACCGTCACTTTCGATGTCAGCGTGCGCTCCCCGGCAGACGCGCCGCAGGCCCCGCCCACCACCGCGCTCTTTCCGTATCAACCCACCAGCCTGGTAGCGATTGCGCGGCAGGCGCAGGCCACCGAGTACGCCACCGTCAAGACCGTGGAAACCGGCCAGGTGGGCGAGGTTCGCAGCTACCGCATCACCGTGGATTACCCCGCGTTGACGGCGCAGCAGGGCGAGGTGCTTCAGGCCAAGCTGGCGACGCCCGACGCCAACCTGAACGCCAAGCTGCCAGGTGGCCAGACCGTACCCGTCACGCTGGACACGCCCGCCGCGCAGGACAAGCAGTATTCGTTGAACGCCACGCAGGCGGTCGAGCTGGTCAAGGCCGGGGACAAGTATTACCTGCGCGGCCCGGTCTTCGAGCGCACGCCGCTGCAAATCGACGTGCAGCGCGGTCAGACCATCACCGCCAGCACGCTGCCGCCCAGCGACAGGCAGAACTTCGGGCGCTCGTTTGCCTACCGCAACATCACGCCCGGCGTGCTGGGCTACACCTTCAACAACTACCGCCGCGCCTTTACCGAGACCACCAGCCCGCAGACTGGGCGCAGCCTGTTCTTTAGCTGGGTGCTGAACACTTTCCTGTACGCCTTCCTGCGGGTCAGCGCCGCCATCGTCTTCTGCTCGCTGGCCGGGTACGCCCTGGCCCGCATGGATTTTCCGGGCAAGAACCTCATCTTCATCGTCGGCGTGCTGTTCGTGCAGATGGTGCCCGATCAGGTCAACCTGGTCAGCAATTATGTGCTGCTGCAAGACCTGGGCCTGCTGAACATCTGGGGCCTGTGGTTTAACGGCCTGGTGGCGGCAGGCGGCGTCTTTTTGATGAAGCAGTTCTTCGAGGGCATGCCCAAGGAGCTGGAAGAATCGGCGGCCATCGACGGCGCGGGGCCGCTGACCACCTTCTTCCGCGTGATGCTGCCGCAGGCCGGGCCAGCGCTGATCGCCCTCGCCATCACGCAGTTTCAGGGCGCGTGGAATGACTTTTTCTGGCCGCTGGTGATCCTGCGTCAGAACACCGACTACCTGCTGACCGTGGGCCTGGTCAACTTCCGTCAGCTCTACGGAGGACAGGGCGATTACGGCCTGATCTTGGCCGGAGCGGTGCTGAGCGCTATCCCCGTGATTGTCATCTTCGTGATCTTCCAGCGCTATTTTGTGGACACTGGAGCGGACAGCGCAGTCAAGGGGTAGCGCAGTCAAGGGATGAACTGCATGGCCCCGTCTAAAGGACTGAACGCTACAACCTCCCTTGCACCCCACCAAGGTCTGCGCCCTTTTCCTCATGTGGGGGAGAGAGGAGCGCAGCGACGGACGGGTGAGGGGGCACCGAGCAGGCCGGCACCGATTCTTTCCGAGCCAGCATCAGCGCCCAACCATCAAAATGCCTAACTTTCCATACCAACTCTTTATCTTCTGCGGTTAGACCTTGACTCGGTGTGACTGCTTGACCTTCTCCCCCACCCGCAAGGAGCTGCCATGCTGCCCACCCGCACCGTCCTCAAAGAAAATGACCTGTATCTCGTTGGAGACGCGCACTACGCCGTGGCCGAGGGCGAGAGCGGACTGTACCGCCGCGACACGCGTTTCCTGTCGCGTTACCAGTGGCAACTGGACGGCCAGACCCCGCAGACGCTGATGCAGCACGAGCGTTTTCCCTTCTGGTTGCACACGCAGAGCGCCAACGCCAACGTGGGTTACACCATGCGCGTGGGGCTGGGCCGCGATCTGCTGGTCACGGCCACGGAGATGCGCGACACCCTGACGGTCACGCGTTATGCCGGAACCGAACCGCACACGCTGACGCTGGAACTGGCCGCCGACTTCGCCGATATGTTCGAGGTGCGCGGCTGGCCGTACCCCTCCGCTGGGCGGGAGATTCGTACGGAGGTCACCGGGAACGGCGTAACCTTCGCCTACACTGCGCAGGACGGGCTGGAACACCGCGCTGTGGTGCAGGTCTCGCCCGCCGCTTCGTGGGACGGTCAGCGCCTGAGCTGGACAATGGACGGGGAGGAAACCGAGATCGTGGTCAGCGTCTTCCCGCTGCTGGCCGATGAACAGCCGACGCCTGGCAAACCGGATGGGCTGGCCGCCGAGTACGGCGCGGTCCAGGCCGGAATCGGGCACGATTTGCAACTGGCGGATCCACGGGACGCCCGCGTGCTGGCCCAGAGCGCCAAAGACCTCCGCAGCCTGAGCTTCCAGACTGAGCAGGGCGCGTTTCCAGCGGCGGGCCTGCCATGGTTCGTGGCTCCCTTTGGCCGCGACAGCATGATCATTGCGCTGATGGTCAAGGATCATCTGCCCGAACTGGCGCTGACGGTGGCGCGGTATCTGGCCGCGCATCAGGGCGTCAACGACAACACGGTGACGCTGGAGCAGCCTGGTAAGATTCTCCACGAATTGCGTGTGGGCGAGCTGACCCGTACGGGCCGCACGCCGCACCGCCCGTATTACGCCACCGCCGACGCCACGCCGCTGTTCGTGTGGCTGGTGGGCGAGCTGAGTGCCGCGCACCCCGATCTGGCCCGCGAACTGCGCCCGAACTGGGAAGCGGCCCTGAAGTGGTGTCTGACCGACGGCGATCCCGATCAGGACGGCTTCATTGAGTACACCCCCGATTCCGAACCCGGCGGTATTACCAACGCCGTGTGGAAGGACAGCGGCGACAGTACGTTTACCGGGGGTGATGTGGATGTCAGTGGGCATGTGGCCGTGGTGGAAGTTCAGGGCTACGCCTACGCGGCTTATCTGGCGGCGGCGCGGATGTACCGCCTGCTGGGGGAAGATGCCCTGGGCTCCGAATGGGAGGCACGCGCTTTGAATCTGCGCGAGCGCTTCCAGGCCGCCTTCTGGTGGCCCGAACGTGGCTATTACGTTCACGGCCTGAATGGTGACAAGCAGCCGCTGCGCGTGCTGGTTAGCAACCCGGCGCATACGCTGTGGACGGGGATCATTCCGTCGGAATTTGCGGCGCAGGTGGCAAAGACGGCGCTGAGTGAGGAACTGTGGAGTGGCTGGGGCATTCGCACGCTGGGCACGGGGGAAATCCGGTATAACCCGGTCAGCTACCACAATGGGAGTGTCTGGCCGCACGACACCGCCGCCGCCGCGCTGGGGATGCACCGTTATGGTCTGAACGCCGAAGCGACGCAGGTGGCCCGCGCTCTGTTTGATGCTGCTCGCGCGGCCCCTGACGCCCGATTGAGCGAGCTGTTCGCCGGATTCGTGCGCCAGGACGGCACGCCCCCGGTCCCGTATCCCGCCGCCTGCCACCCGCAAGGCTGGGACGCCGCCATTCCACTGGCCCTGGGCCACCTGCTGACTTGAGTTCGGCCCTGGAATGACCGGAATCGGCAATACACTTTTATACGGATTCCGTTTGTTTCGTGTAGAAATCGGCGCTGTTCCGATTTCTACACTCCACGTCCGGCACCCGTTTTTCTCCTTCTCGCTCCGCTCGGATTCCGGGTATTTTCAACAGTCTCTAATCGGAGTCCGTATTACTCATGAGTTACATTTTGATCTGTCAAGGGTTTGGTGGAGGCTCAGTTCGGGATGGGGCTTGCTCCTCAAAGGCCGCCGGGGACCGGTAGCCCAACGCGGAGTGACGACGCTGGCGGTTATAGAACACCTCAATCCACTCAAAAACTTCTGTTCGTGTCTGGACACGACCCCACTGCGCCTTTCCAAGCTCCAGTTCCGTCTTCAACGTCGCGAAAAAGCTCTCCTGAACGGCGTTATCCCAGCATTCTCCTTTCTCGCTCATGCTCTGAACTGCGTGCAGTCTGTCTAGCGCCTGCTTGTAGACCTCACTCGTGTATTGGCTCCCCCTGTCTGAATGG
>NZ_MSTI01000090.1 GCF_001949125.1 Deinococcus marmoris | reverse complement strand
GGGCGCTGATGGGGCTGCTGTCGCCATCGGTCCTGCAACGTCTGGAAAGCGTGCTGGCGCATTACCCGGCAGAGCCGACGGGTACTCCAGGTGGCGTGATTGAAAAAGCGGCTGAGCGCCGAGGGGGATTTGACGGTGGCCCGTTCCGGCAGAGGTCTACCGGAACCATCAAGCAACAGGTCAAGGAAGACCTCGAAGGATTCCCGGTGTTGCTTGCGAGAAAAGCAAGGCAGAATGTCAGAATAAAGCCGTCTGGAGCGCGATTCTTTTGGGTACACACCTCACTATGGGGCCGAAAGTGCGTTCCAGACATCCTTTTGCAAAACTGCAAGATGTCAGTTGAGATTGGCAGGAGAGAACACCGTTTCGCGATCTTCTCTGCGCTTCTTAGTGAATGACGTCTGTGGGATATATGGGCCTACACGCCTTGCCATTTTGAAAAAATAGCGCGAATGCTTCGATAAAGTGCGAACTCTGTCCACCTCTCACTACATTCGCGGCATCTCAAACCCACGCTCCAGCCCCCGCCCCTGCCCACGGTGTTCCCAAAGCCGAAGGGTGGGGGCGTTTTCGGCTGTTTACATCGGCACCAGCAGATGCAGTGCGGGGAAGGCTCCAAAATCCCCCGGATTGCGCGTCATCAGGGCGTCGGCGTGGTTCAGGGCGTGCGCTCCCACCAGAAAGTCGGCCACCACCTGTTTGGGGGTGTTTTGCCGCTTGGGCCGCCGCTGCCCCTGATAAACGGCATTGGCATCGGCAGCAGCTTCCCAGACCGGGGCGGGCATGCCGTAATCCAGCCCCACATTCGCCACCTTCAAAAAGGCTTCAACGCTGGCGCGGCTGTGTCCCGGTGCAGCGCACAGTTCGGTGTACACCACGCCGCAGACCACGAATGTATCGCCCCGCCCCTGCATCTGCCGAATGCTCTGTAGGTCCCGCTGGCCTTCGGGCGTCCCCAGCCAGAACCCCACGATGATGTTCGTGTCCACACTGATCTTCACGGCTGGCGCGTGCCGTCCGGGTTCAGGTAGGTGATGCGCTGGCCGGGTTCCGGTGGGCTGAGCGGCTGACCCTCACTCAGACCATCATTCTGATCGCGCAGGTCCCGAACCCACCCGGTGGCAGTTTGCCCTTCGGGAAGCGTCATGGTGCCAAACCACGCCTGAAGCGGGTCTGCGGCGGGGGCGCTGTTGCGAACGCTCACGCTGCCGTCCTCCAGCACAAATTCCAGTCGGCTTCCCGGCTTGATGCCCAGATAGTCTCTGACCGTTTTGGGCAGGGTGATCTGTCCCTTGCTGGTCACGGTGCCGTGAACTGTTGTTTTGCTGGATGTGGGAGTCATGGGCTGCGCCTCCTTACACAGCCAAGTGTAGAGGTAAGGCGCTCTGTAAATGGTGATTCTCCGCTACCCTGAGCCATGAACCTGGATGATTACCGCCGCCCCTCGCCCACCCGCCTGCGCCTGTACCTCTCGTTGCTGCTGATGCTGGTGCTGACCGCCATCCTCGGCAAGAAACGCGACGGCGATCTGGGCACGGTGGAAACCCTCAAACGCAGCTCCTTTGCGCGCATCATGTTCATGGACATCGGCGCGCTGAGTACCCTGGGAGCGTTGTATCTGGCCCTGAACGGCAAATCGCGCGTGCGTATCCCGGCGGCGCTGGCCTCGCTGGCGGTGGGCAGTTTCTCCCTGCTCCCCGCCCTGGCCTACGAGGACTGGAAAGCCATGCAGAATGCGGAAGGCGAAAACCAGACGGCCAAACGCTAAATCTGCCGATGCTGACGGCTCAAAGAGGCAGACAATAAAAAATCCGCCCTTCGCGGACGGTGATAAGAAAAATATAGCGCAGAATGCGCGGATTGTCAATTTTATGCAGCGGGTTAAAATTCCTGCGCTGGGACGGTGTTCTTAGCATCGTTAAAATAATGCTAGTGCATAGCGTCGGCCCAGTCATGCTTGCGCGCGCGAAAAGGGGGAAAGATGTATTGCGTTGGAAGGCGAACCCCTCAGTCTGCTTCCCAGCCAGCTCCCCTCAAAGGGAGCCAGGAGTGCGCTGCTGGCCGGGCAATTCCACACCTCTTGCCTCCCTTCTAAGGGGAGGTGCCCCGAAGGGGCGGACTCGCAGAGCTGCGGAGCAGAGGGGTCAACCGTGGGAGCCACCCCAGAAAACCGCGAAGCCGAGTGGTTAAGCGGGCATGGCAATTCCACAGCCCATATCCAGAACCAATAAAAAACCCGCCCTCTCGGACGGTGATAAGACAAATATAGCGTGGAATCCAGCCGCTGTCAACTTTATGCGCCGGGTCTGAAATTCCCGCACTGGGGCGTGCTTTCTCGCCCCGTATCCAACCCGAAATTGCATAAAGCAAGGGCGGCCCGCTTTCGCCTGACCGCCCCCATTTTTCCCGCGCTGCGTTAGTGCGCCACTTCCACCGCGCGGCTTTCCCGGACCACCGTGACCTGCACCTGCCCCGGATATTCCATGTCCTGCTCCACGCGCCCGGCGATCTCGCGGGCCAGCAGAATGGCCTGGGCGTCCGTGACCTTCTCGGGCTGCACGATCACGCGGACCTCGCGCCCGGCCTGGATGGCGTAGGCCTGCTGCACGCCGGGGAACGACACGGCGATCTGCTCCAGTTGCTCCAGACGGCGCACGTAGGATTCCAGCTCCTCACGCCGCGCGCCGGGCCGGGCCGCACTGATGGCGTCGGCGGCGGCTACCAGCACGCTGTACAGCGTCTCGCCGTTTTCCGGGTCATGGTGGTGGGCAATCGCGTCGATGACCTCCTGGACCTCGCCAAAGCGCCTGGCAAGGTTGATCCCGATCTCGACGTGTGTGCCGTCGATCTCGCGGTCGATGCTCTTGCCCACGTCGTGCATCAGACCGGCGCGGCGGGCCAGCCCCGCGTCCAGCCCCAGTTCGTCGGCCATGATGCCGGTCAGGTGCGCCACCTGAATGCTGTGCTTCAGGACGTTCTGGCCATAGCTGGTGCGGAAGTACATGCGCCCCAGCAGTTGCGTCAGCCCCGGCTTGATGCCCATCACCCCTGCCTCGATGGCCGCTTCCTCCCCCTGCGCGTGAATAAAGGTCTTCATCTCGTCCTGCGCCTTATGCACCATCTCCTCGATGCGGGTGGGGTGAATGCGCCCGTCGGCCACCAGTGCGTCCAGCACATGCTTGGCCACCTCGCGCCGCACCGGGTTGAAGCTGGAGAGGATCACCGCTTCAGGGGTGTCGTCGATGATCAGGTCCACGCCCGTCAGCGCCTCGAAAGCCCGGATGTTGCGGCCCTCGCGCCCGATCAGGCGGCCCTTCATGGCGTCGTTGGGAATAGGCACCACCGACACGCTCAGCGCAGCGCTTGTTTCCGATGCGCTGCGCTGGATGGCCTGGGCGATCACATGGCGGGCGTGCCGCTTGGCCTCCGCCGTGGTGCGCTCCTGCATGGCCTTGACCCGGATGGATTTCTCCTCCTCCAGCTCGTTGTCCAGCCGTCCCATGATCTCGTCGCGCGCGGCCTGCGGCGAGAGGTTGGCCACCTCATACAGCTTGAGGTCCACCGCCCGGCCCCGCTCGCTCAGATCGGCCTCGTGTTCGGCCAGGATGCGCGAGCGTTCCTCCACCCGTTCTTCCAGCGAATCGAGCTTGTCGCCGCGCGCGTCGAGCTGTTCGGCCCGGCGGTTGAGGCGTTCGATCTCGCGTTTCAGCTCCTCGCGCTCGGCCCGCGTTTCCTTGCGGTCTGCGCTCAGGGCCTCGCGGTCACGCGTGACGTCTGCCTTGGCCGCCGTGCGTTCGGCCTCTGCCTGCGTGCGTAACTTGGCGATGGCCTCGCGCTCTGCGCCGAACTGTGCGCCCAGCGCCGTGACCTGGGCTTCGCGCTCTCCAGCTTCCTGAATCCTTCTTGTGGCGTCCTGTCTGGCCTGGTCGGCCTGCTCCCGCGTTAAGCGTGCCTCGGCTTCCGCCGCCGCGCGAATGCGCTCTGCCTCTGCGCGGGCCTCCCGTTGCAGGCGGTCATCGACTGCGGCCCGCTCCCGCAAGCCCCGCGACTGCCCCCCGAGAAACCCTCCGACCAATCCGATCAGGAGCGCCACGATCAACCAGACAATCGTTGGCATACTGCTCCTTTTGGTTCTGTTTCAGGGCGGCTGGGACCACGAAAAGGTCCGCCCCCGCCCTGCAAAAAAGTGAGAAAAGACGAACGCCGTTTGAATTCGGACGTTCGTCTCGCAGTTTAGCCCCAAACCCGAAGTCTGAAAGCGCTGCCGTTGCCACAGGGGTGGTTCCTCTGGAATTTCTCTGTGTGGTGGGTGTGCGCTGGGAGGGCGCGGCGGGGTTGCTGACGGGGCGTTATTTCAGCGTGTCGCCAAAGTAGTTCAGCATTTCTCGCCTGCCGTCGCGGCTGGCATAGGTGTCGGTGATCTTGCTGTCTGCGAGCAGGAAGCCGTGCGGCGCACCCTGATAGACCGTCAGCTTGAAATTCTTGCCCGCCGCGTCCAGTTTCTGCGCGTAGCTGTAAATACTGGCAACCGGGCTGGGCTGGTCCTTCGTGCCGTGCAGGATCAGCAGGGGCGCGGTCAGCTCTCCGATAAAGTCGGCGGGAGCCTTGGGCTGCGTGGCCGTGCCGCCCGAATCGGGGAAGCCGTACCACGCCACGCCCGACTTGAACTGTTTCATCTGCGGCAGCAGCAGCATGGTGTAGCGCCCGCCCGCGCAGAAGCCCGTCAGGCCCACGGCGTTCATGTTCACGTCCTTGCGGGCCGCCAGCGTCTTCAGGCCGTCCTCCACCAGTGCCCTCACCACATCGTCACTCGGCTGCTTCTCGAAGGTCTGCCAGCCCAGTGCCAGCGTCACGTACCCGGCCCCGGCCATCTCGTCCACCAGATCCTTGTAGCCCTGTTCCAGCCCGTTGAAGGAGTGCAGCAGGATCACGGCGGCTTTGGGTGCGGCGCTGGCGGGGGCAGCCAGATAGCTCTTGTACGCCTTGCCGCCACTGGTCACGTCCAGATCAGCGCCTTTCACCGCCTGTCCCAGCGCAAGAGAGGAGAGGGCAAGGGCCGAAAGGGTCAGCATTCTGGTCAACATGGGTAGAACCTCCAATGTCCACTTTAATGGGACAGGGGAGGTATCGGGTGGAAGGATTGTCAGATGAAGGAATCTTCAGGGAGTGGACGCTGGGCTGATGACCTCGTACTGGATGACCTTTGAGATCCCTGAGAAAACCAGTTTCAGTTTTGCCCGCAGTGAACTGAGTGTGTCGAACCCCTGGCCCACTACGCTGGCAAATTGGGCCTGTGAATTGTCGTATCGACTGAGACCTTCGCCTTCCAGATCCAGAGGTTTCTGCGTGGCGTAAGCCAGGAGCGTGTTGGTTCCCATTGGTCCAGCAGCGACAAAAACATACTTGGCTTCCGGCGGTGGAAAGTTCAGCGTTGCGCCGGGCGTCAGCGTGGGCTGACCCTCTGGCAGCCGATTGGGGTAAACCTGATCGACGCTGCCATCCGGGTTCTGGTTGAACAGCGCCACATTCCACGTTCCTGAGCCGCCCGTCAAGCTGACCGTGAAGGTGATGTTCTGCCCCGCCTGGGGTGTGGCTGGATTGACCGAAACATTCAGCACGGGGTTGCTGTCGGCCTGTGGGCTGGGACTACCGCCACATGCCGTCAATGCCAGGGTGACCGATGCCAGAATTGCCAGTTTTCGCATGACGCCAATGTTAGGGCAATCCCCGTGTGCCAGGAGACGAAAAAACCCCCACCACAACGGGCGGGGGCTTGTCCAAACTCAATTCAAACCGGGGCTTGAACTCAGCTTTCCTTCTGCGCGTGGACCACCAGTTTCATGGGGATGGTCACTTCGGGGTGGGCGCGGTAGGCGATGTCGTACTCGCCGATTTCCTTGACGGTCTTGGGCATCTCCAGCTTGCGCTTGTCGATGTCGAAGCCGAGCTGGTCCAGCGCGCCCGCCACGTCGGCGTGGGTCACTGCGCCGTAGATCTTGCCTTCACCCGCACGGACGCTCATTTCGATAGCGACTCCGTTCAGGCGGCTGGCGAGGTCCTCGGCGGTGGCTTTTTCCTGGGCCTGAATCTTCTGGCGCGCGCGAATGCGGGCTTCCAGGCTCTTCATGTTGGCGGCGGTGGCGCTGGTGGCGATGCCCTGCGGAATCAGCCAGTTGCGGGCGTACCCGCTTCTGACTTCCACAATATCGCCCGTTTTGCCCAGCTTGCCGGGTTCCATCAGAATGACTTGCATATTGGCAGCCCTCCTTACTTCCGAACCAGTTTCTCGGTGTAGGGCAGCAGGGCAAGCTGACGCGCGACCTTGATGGTCTGCGAAATGCGGCGCTGGTGCTTGGCCGAGAGGCCGGTGCGGCGGCGGGGCAAGATCTTGCCGGTGTCGGAGACAAAACGGCGCAGCATCTTCACGTCTTTGTAATCGGTAATTTCAAGTTCCCCGATGGAGAAGGGGTCAACCTTGGGCTTGCGGGGACGTTTCGGCCCCTTGCCACGTGGTTTGCGGTCGCTGGATTGCGTCATGGGTTCCTTGTGCCTGCACGGTTCCTACAAATAGTTCAGAACGGCAGGTCTTCTTCTTCCGGTGGGAAATCGTCGAGACCTTGGTCTATATCTAAGCCGCCCGAACGGTTCCCCGTGTTCGCCGCCTGATTCTGGCTCTGGCCGTAGCCGTTGCCCTGGGGGCGCGCCGCACTGCTCGCGGTCTGCGTGCGAGGTCCGGCGGGGGTGGCAGCAGAAGCACCGGCTCCTGCGCCTCGGGACAGAGCTTCGACTCGCGTCGCCTCTACTTTGGTGGAGTTGCGTTTGTTGCCGTCCTTGTCGGTCCAACTTTCGTTGACCAGACGGCCCTTGACCATCACGGGGTCACCCTTACGCAGCTCTTTCATGGCCTCGGCCATTTCGCGCCACAGGGTTACGTCGATCCAGTGGGTCTTTTCCTGCTTGTTCCCAGCGCGGTCATTCCACGTCTCGTTCACGGCCAGGCCGATCCCAAGCACGGCGTCTCCGGCGGGGGTGTAGCGCAGTTCGGGGTCGCGGACGACATTACCGATCAGTGCCACTTCGTTCATCCCGTTGCCCATGCGAACGCCGCCTCCGGCGTCCTGGATCAGTTCGGGTTGGGCGTCCAGACCTTCCATGCGGAGGGCCTTGACTTTCACTGCGCTGCGCTTGCCGCCTTCCGGGGCGTCCCAGGAGCTGTAGTCCAGGGTGCCTTCCACCATCACGGCGTCGCCGCCCTTCAGGTTGCGCTCGGCCTGCCATTCGGCGGGCTTGCCCAGAATAGACACGCGGTGGTACCACGGCAGGTTCCGCTCACGTCCGTCGTTGCCGACAATCCGGTCTTCTCCGGCCACAGTGGCCTCGAAAACGGCAGTTCCGTTGGGGGTGTAACGCAGTTCGGGGTCGCGGGCGAGCGCGCCCACTAAATACACATGGTTCATGCCTCGGGCCATAACAGTGTTCTCCTTGGTGGCTGGCTGGACGCGCAGTGGCGTCCGTACTGGGGGCTTTAACGTTGCTGGCGGGTGTGGCCCTGTGCGGGTCAACTCAAGAATAACCGAACTATATGATTACGTCAATAGCATATTGGCATTGGCGTGGTCAAAGGGTGGCTTAAGCCTTCTTGGTCTTCCATTCCGGGCGGTCCTTGACCACCAGGACGCGGCGCACGTGGTCGCGCAGACGCAGGGTGCTGGCGATGTCCTTCTCGGGGTTGCCACCGGCCTTGATGGTGTACATCAGGTAATAGCCCTCGCGGTCCTTCTCGATGGCGTAGGCCAGACGGCGGTTGCCCACGTCGTCGAGGTTGCTCATCTCGGCCCCGCTGTTCTTCAACGTGGTTTCGATGTACTCCTTCTCGATTTGCACCTGCTCGGCGCTGAGGTTGGGGTTCAGGATCAGGTTCAGGTCGTACTGGTTCATGTTTCACCTCTCTTCACGCCGAATCCGGGCAAGGTCTGGCCTCGCCGCACAGCGCAACTCACCACATTATCAGAGGGCGGGGGGGAGCGCTAGAGGGGGGAATGAGGGCAGGCTTTTATCTCAACCAGATCCAATTCCCAAGACGTTCAGCGCGGCCAGAGGATCATGCCGTAGGCGTCTGACCAGATCGGTGAGGTGTCGTGTTCGCGCGTGCAAAAGGGTCAACAGTATGCCGTGCAGGACAGCCAATCCTTGCGCTCCTTGGCGCAGTCGGTGACGATCTTCATGGAAGATCGTGTCACGCCGATGGTGGCTCCGATTCTCGATACTCCAGTGTTGTCGCCAGATGTCCTCGGCTTCCCTTGCTGTGAGCAGCGTGCTGCTCACGGCAAACCGCACCTCATGGGTCACGCGCCC
>NZ_MSTI01000145.1 GCF_001949125.1 Deinococcus marmoris | reverse complement strand
AATTTCCCGCTTTGTATCAGGGCATCTTCAACACGCACCACGGTTCGCTGAACCGTGGCCTCATGGACACCCCAGTCCTGGCCGATGTGAAACAACGTGCGGTACTCGCGCCAGAACTCCAGCGTCATCAGGAGTTGCGCTCCCAAAGAGAGTGCAGGTGGCCGTCCAGATTTGACTTTGTTGGCATGGCGTTCTTGCAACACGGTCTCCATCTCTAGAAATGTTTCAGGGTACACACCAGTGCGACGGCGAAAACTCGTGCGATTCAGCTTCAGGGCCTGATGATATTTTAGCGTGCCAACCATCCCCTACCTTAGCGCACGACTTTCGCAAGAGGTCTTCTGAAAAAACGCGACAAAATCCGGTTGATGTTTGGTGTACTTCGCTGGGCTTGCCGGTGCGCCTGCTGTGGCGCTGGGCGCGGGTGAACGGCTGGCCGGTGAAGGTGCGCGGTGGTAGCAGTGGACGCGACAAACCGCACAACCCTCGCACCTCTGGCATGGTTCAGTTCAGGTGAGACACCGGGCCGCGCCCATCGGGGCTGGGATAGTCGAAGCCCAGGACTGCGCACACCGTCCGGGCGTCTTCCGGTTCAAGCCGGACGGTGTGCGCGTCAGGCGTCCCTACGAGCAAGCCCAGGAAGGCCGAGCCGTCAGGCAGCGGGGTAAAGCTCACCTGTGCGCGGCTGACTTCGTAGAACTCTCCCCCGCCCATGCCCACGCGCACCATGTGGCCGGGCATCTGTTCCACGTACTGGGCCGTATTGACAGGCAGCGCCTCGTGTTGAACAGCGAAAAGCTGCGTTGTCAGGTGGGCCGCGCGGGCGTAGGGGTACGGGCCGGGCGTCAGGGCCTCCAGCACGGCGGTGGTGAGGTCTTCCGCTTCACCGTCTTCCAGATGGGGCGCGGCCTCCAGAAGGTGCGCCACCGTCCACCATGCGGCCAGTTCTCCAGCTTCCAGGGTGCGCCCCTGTTCACCGGCCCAGGTGGGCAGCATGTGGCGATTTGAAAAGGCCAGATGCAAGCCTTCGACGGCCTTTGGGGGAAGGGGCGCGGTGGCCGCCTGGCACTTATCCACGGCCCACAACCGGGCGCGGGTGAGGGTGGCCCAGCCGTCTCCCATGCCGGGGCGCTGGGCGTCTTCGAGCAGCGCATAGAGGCCAGAGGCGGCATACGCTAGGACGTTGAGCGCCGTGGCGTGGGCGCTGGGCAGGCGCGGCCCGGCAACATCTGCGGCAAAGGATGAAAAGCAGTGGCACAGATCCTCGATCCGCCCAGCCACCCGCCCAGCCGTGGGCAGCATGCGGGCATAGGCGCGGGCGTCAGTGACGGCGGCCTGATCTGGCGTGAGGCCGTTCAGGAAATGAATCGGGCTGTTCTCGTCTACGGTCATGGTGTGGCCTTCCTTTCGGGGGAGTGATGGGGGTGCGTTTCGTCTGCACCCCCGGTGCTGGGGCGGTGGCTGCTATCGGCCCGCTATGGCCTCGTCGATCACAGCGGCGGCGGCGGCCTCAGCCTCATCACAGTCACGGTAGAGCGCGCCGTCCGGGTTCCAGAAGTGACCCTCTAGCGCCAGCAGCGAGCCGAGCGCCCCAGCTCCAACACCGGCCCCCTTCCAGTGTCGCGCCCAGGCCAGAACGGTGGGATAGATCAGCGCGTGAAGGTGGTCTGCGGCGGCGTTTTCGAGGGACACGCGGGCGGCGCAAGTGGGGCAGAGAATGGCAGGACGGCCCAGGCCATACGGCTGGGGCAGATGGGGAACCGGTGCGGCACAGGACTCGCATCTATCGGCGCGGGGCTGGGTGCTGCGGGCGGTGGGGGTGAATGTGGTCATGGTGGAACCTCCAGAGGGCAGAGAGGGCGAAGGGCTGGGCGTGTGGGGAGGTTGTAACCGGGCGCTACAACCTTCAGAGGGTGAGGGAATAGGTGGAGCTGGCGACACTTATTCGGGAGAGTGGGCGGGAAGTTGCTCAACAGGTGAACAACCTCCAGAGGGTGTGATTTGAAATCACACCCTAAGTTGAACTTAGGCCGTCATGCCCCACTGACCGCGCGCGTAATCCCGCACCGTGTAAGCGTCCTGGGGGCTGAGGGCGGCCAGTGAGGGAACGGGGCGGCCCAGGGCATCGGCGGCGGTCTGGTAGTGGTCCTTGAATCCGAGGCGGCTCAATTCGCGGTGAAGGTTGCAGGCGGCGGGCTTGCCGAGGGTGGGCAGGACTTCGGCCAGCAGCTCCAGGCGATCCGCATTCCTCAGCAGCCGATCTGCGGCCAGCACGTCCACCGGCTGCCCATTCACTTCGGCGCTGAAGCCCTGGCCGGTGCGGCTGATGGTGACGGTGTAGACGGCGGTGGACGTGACCACGCTGCACTCGCGGTAGGTGGTGTGGGCTGCCCAGGTGCGGGAAAGTGCGGGGGTTGTGGTGGGCTGGGCGGTATCTTGCATCTTGATTCTCCTGTGAAGCGGGGGAGTCAGATGGGGACGCTTTTTCTTAGTCGGAGTGGCGTCCCTTCTCTGCTGACCTAAGTATGACACTCACTAACATATATGTCAACAGCTAGCATATGTGTGCTAATGTCATGTCATGGAAGACCTAGCCGCCCAACTCCGGCAAGCTTTGAAGGATCAGGGCATTACTCAAGCGCAGCTCGCCCAGCAGCTAGACACTACTCAGCCGGTGATTAGCCGCACTCTGCAAGCCTCAGTCCTGAATGAGCGCAGTCATTGGCCCGCCATCATTGACACCCTGGGCCTGGAGATCGTGATTCAACCCAAATCCAGCAGCTAACCGCCCACTCTGGTATGTAGCTGCACCATTGCACCAAATCGTTTTTAACGTGCTGGACAGCGTGAAATTAGGGGCAGGACAGTTTGCACCAAATCGAGTTTTGCACCAATTCAGGGAAGGTTGACCACATGGCGAAGAAAGCAGAGCAGCCCACAGTGAAGCGGGGCAATGGGCGCGGCAGTGTCCGGCGCTTGCCGTCTGGGCGCTGGCAGTGGCGGGCCAGTGTCGAGCTGTCCAACGGGGAACTCATGCGGGCGGCTGGGACGATGGACACCAAAACGGAGGCAGAAGAGGCGCTGAGCCGGGCCAGGACGGACGCGGCGCGCGGTCAGTTCTCCGTGACGGAGAAGACCACGCTGGGCGACTATCTGGAAGCGTGGCACGCGGTCAAGAAACAGAGTCAGGCGGCCACCTACGCCCGCAGTCACGAAAGCATGATGAATGTCCACATCCTGCCCAGCCTGGGCAGACGCCGCCTATCGACGATCACGCCGCGCGATCTTGAAGCCTTCTATGCGGGCCTCACCTATCAGGATGAGCGGCGCGGCGAAGGATTGAAGGGCGTCAAGCCGCTGGGCGATTCCATGAAGCGCCTGATTCACAACATGCTCTATCAAATGTTCTCGGAAGCGGTGCGGCATGGCGACCTGCCCAGGAATCCGGCAGACGTGGCCCGGCCCAAATACACGCGGGAAGCGGCGCGCGAAGTGACAGTGAAGGCGTGGACAGAAGAGGAGGCGGGGCGGTTCTACGCGGTGGCCCGGCGTGACCCACGCGGCGCACCCTTCTGTTTCATGCTGGCGACCGGCCTGCGGATCGGGGAGGCGCTGGGCCTGCGCTGGGAGAATGTGGAGCTGGGCGAGGAATCCGCCCTGGTCCATATCAGGGAAAGTCTGGTCAGCGTCAATGGGCACGCCCACCGGACCACGCCCAAAACAGCACGGTCACGCCGGACGGTGCGCGTGGCTGGGGACGCCCTGGCGATCCTCAAGGAACAGCCGCAGAAGGTGGCCCTGGATATGGAGGCCCAGGCCGCGCGCTATACGCCCAGTGACGCCGTATTCACGAACTCGAAGGGCGGGGCGATTCTGCCGGACACGGTGTATAGCTTCATGCGGCGGCTGTGTGAGGCGGCAGACGTGCCCTACAAAGGGACGCACGTTCTCCGGCACAGCTTTATTTCAATCCAGGGGCAGCATGGGCGGCCTGTCGAGGTCATCTCTGCCCATGTGGGCCATGCCCGCGCGTCATTCACTCAGGACAGATACAGGACGGTCTTCGAGAAGGAACGTGAGGCCCTGACGCTGGACTTTCCCGCACTCATTCCAGACTCAGAAAGGACGCTATGAAAAACCCGTTGGGCACGCGTTGGGCATGTAGGGCAGTTGGGCACGGCTTAGGCCGTCAGCACCAAAGGAAAAAACCCCGTCTAGGACGGGGTTTAAACTTGGTGGCCAGAGCCGGACTTGAACCGGCGACCCAACGATTTTCAATCGTTTGCTCTACCAGCTGAGCTATCCAGCCTTGCTTTCCCCACGGGGGAGAAAACAGTGGCGGTCCGGACGGGATTTGAACCCGCGACCTTCTGCGTGACAGGCAGATATGCTAACCGCTACACTACCGGACCAATACTTTTTCTGGTGCTTGATTGTCATTGTGCTGCCCACGAAAAGCAGCGGGGTTAAGGATAGCCGCGCTCTGGGAACTTGTCAACAAGCACAGCAGCCCTGCGGGCAGATTTCAGCCGGGGCCAGGTCAGAAGGGAACGGCCCGCACCGCCTGAAGCGTTCCGTCGCCGGAGTCGCCAAGCATCAGTTCCAGGTACTCGCGGGCGTGCAGGGCATCGATCATGGCGAAGCGGTGGTCCTGGTCCAGCAGGATGCCGTCATCGATCTGGGTGTGGCCGTAGACCCCGAAGTCCAGACCCGCCATCTCCACATATTCCGGCGTGTCACGGAACCAGTGCTTGGTGCTGCGGTCCGCGTAGAACAGATCGTCGTAATGCGTATGGGCGGGCAGGGGCGAGACGTGAGAGAACTGGACCGCCCCCACCCGCAGTTCGCGGGGAAACCCAGCGATCCAGTTCCGCAGATGCTCTGGCAGCAGGACGCCGCCGCGCTCGGGATCGAATTCCAGATGCACCAGACCGCCGCTGGTCCCCAGGGTGTAGCTGCCGTTCAGCACGGCGTCGTCGTGGTTGCCCAGCAGGATGTGAACCGCGTGCGGCGCGGCAGCCTGATAGGCCCGCAGAAGGTCCAGTTGCGCCGCCTGATTGCGTGCGGCCAGCAGCAGATGTTCCGGGTCATACATATCGAAACGCGGCAGACCAGTCAGCCGGGCGTACTCGCGCTCGTTCTTGGGATGGACCAGATCGCCGATGATCACCACCTGAAACAGTCCAGCCTGCACCGGGGGCGTCGGCAGGAACGCGCCGTCCACGCAACTCGCGGCGCGCAGGGCGGACCACAGGGTTTCAAAATCGGCGTGTACGTCGCCAAAGGCCATGAACTTACGCATCTGGAGTGCAGTTTACTAGGCATGGAGGCGGATTGGACAGGCCATCTGGCAGGCGTGGTCAGGGACACCAGACATGAAAAATCCCCACCATCCAGAAGTTCAGATGACGGGGAACAGATAAAGTCGGAGACAGGATTACAGATTGACGGTTTCGTTGTTGCCCATGTCGCCGCGCTTGCCCGTCACTGCGCCTTTGGCCAGCTCGTACAGCGCCTTGACCTTGCCGGGACCTTCCCACAGCTCCGCGCCGTGGGTGCTGATCTTGATCAGTTGGACGTTGGGATCTTCCTTGCCGCCCTCGAAGTAGGTCTTGTAGAAGTCGCTCCACAGCTCGTCCAGCTTGGCGCGGTCCTCGACCAGTTCGGCGGTGCCGGTCAGGCTGACATAGTTGCTGTCGTCGGGGTTGGAGTAGCTGACATTCACCTGCGGGCGCTGGCCCATGTCGTGAACGCCCTCGGTGTCCTTGCCGCCAATAAACCACAGATCACCGTCATACTCGGTCTGCTGGGTGGTCATGGGCCGGGCGTGCATATGACCGCTATCGGTCACGGTGGTCAGCATGGCGAACTTGACGTCCTTGATGATGCTGGCAATATGCTTGATGGATTGTTCGCGGGTCAGATCGTCGCTCATAGGGGTCACAGTGCCACGCTCGGGACGGGGGCTGTGAAACGCTCCGCACCGTCTAAATGAGAGATCAAGGAACCTAGCAGAGAGCTTAAGCACCGCCGCCCTGGCCAGTCAGGCTACGCCGCCGCCTGCTGCCCCTGATGCGCATTGTCCGGCACCTTGCGGACCAGCAGCACGCCCGCGATAAAGAACAGCGCCGCGATGCCGAAGACCAGCGTGTAGCCGAAGTTGCCGCCCCGCGCGTTGCCCCAGTCCAGCAGCGCTCCCTGCGGCGCACTGCTCATCTGCGGCGCGACGAAGGCCACATGCCAGATGCCCATGTCGCGGGCGTAGCTGCTGGCGCTGGGCATGGCGTCGCTGCCCAGCGCCCAGTCCACGCTGGTAAAGGCCCCGAAACCCAGCCCGAAGAACAGCGCCAGGGCCAGTGCCACCGGGTAATTGGGCGCGACGAGCAGCAACAGTGCGGCGGCGGCCATCGCCCCGCCCGCCACGTAGATCACCGGCTTGCGGCCCACCCGGTCACTGATGCGCCCGCCAATCAGCGCCGAGACGATGCTGCCCACGATAATGCAGGCCAGCATGATGCTGGTGCTGGTGGGGGCGTCGGCCTGGCGCAGCACGTCGCGGTTGTAATACTGGAGGAACGGCTGCACGCTGTACTGTCCCAGCGAGAACAGCACCCGTGTCAGAAAGACCCACAGGAACGCCTGATACGCGAACAGTTCCCGGATGCTCAGCGTTTTGCCCCCGGCAGTTGCCAGCGGTTTGGGGTTTTTGGCTTCAGGAATACCGCGCATGGTGACCAGGGCGGGAATGAGCAGCACCACGGCGATCAGCACGAACGACACGATCACAGGCAGCTTGAGAATCCCCACCGCGAAGGCCGCCACCGCGCCCAGCAGTTGCCCCGCCGCCTGAAGCAGCGCCATCACACCGCTGTAACGCCCACGCTCTTTGGGCGGCACCAGTTGCGGGATCAGGGCCGAATACGGCGCAGTCGCGTAATTGTTGCCGAACTGGACCAGCAGGAAGCCCAGCACGTAGACCCAGAAACCGTTCATGCCCGTCAGGGTCATGGCGGCGAAACCCATCACCGCCAAGCCCACCAGATTGACGGCCACGCCCAGCCGCATGTACGGCAGCCGCCGCCCGGTGCGGTCACTGTGCGCGCCCACCAGCGGCGGCAGGATCAGCGCCATCACCGCGCCAATCGCCACTAGTGCGCCCAGATAGGTACCCTTGCGCGCCTCGCCCACGAACATTTCCACGTTGGCAGGCATCAGGATCAGCAGCAGCACCAGCCAGTGGAAGGCCGTGCCGAACCAGAAGGCGGACAGCACCCACGGCTGGGGCGGATGGGCAGTTTCGGAGGTCATTGCGCGAAGTATAAGCGCGCCGTGAAGGGATCAGCTTCAGACTGGAACGCGGCTGAGATGGCGCGGGACCCCGTTGTCTGCGCGAGTGTCGTGCCCGGAAAAGATGCCCTCCACCAAGGGATTGTGGCCAGCGCCTCATGGGATCTCCGCTCCCCGGCACACAATGGGGGCCATGCAGCAACGCAAACTCGGCAAGAATGGTCCCGACGTCTCTCTGGTGGGTCTGGGGTGCAACAACTTCGGGGGCCGACTGGATCAGGCCGCCACCAACGCGGTGGTCAGGGCCGCGCTGGATCACGGCATCACGCTGTTCGACACCGCCGACATCTACGGCAATCAGGGTGGCTCGGAAACCATGCTGGGCAAAGCGCTGGGATCAGAGCGCAGCAACATCATTCTGGCCAGTAAGTTCGGGATGGACATGGGCGAGGCGGGCCAGGGGGCCAGACCCGAGTACATCCGTAAGGCGCTGGCCGCCAGTCTGAAGCGCCTGGGCACCGACTATCTGGATCTGTATCAGCTTCATAAGCCGGACCCCCAGACACCGCTGGCCGACACGCTGGGCACGCTGCACGAACTGGTGCAGGCCGGGCAGGTGCGGGCCATCGGCTGCTCCAATCTGGACGCGGCGGGGGTGCGGGAAGCGGCACAGATCGCAAAGGACCAGCATCTGACTCCATTCATCTGCGCCCAGGACGAATACAGCCTGCTGGTGCGGGACGTGGAGGCCGAATTGCTGCCCACCCTGGAAGAGTTGGAGATGGGCCTGCTGCCATACTTCCCGCTGGCGAGTGGTCTGCTGAGCGGCAAATACGGCCCGGACAACATTCCCGAGGGCACGCGCTTCGCCTCCTCGCAGGGCGCGCAGGACAAATACATGACGCCGGACAACTGGCGCAAGGTGCAGGCGCTGGAGAAGTACGCCCAGGCGCACGGCCACACCCTGCTGGAGCTGGCCTTCAGTTGGCTGGCCGCCCAGCCCACGGTCAGCAGCGTGATCGCCGGGGCCACCAGAGCGGAGCAGATCGCCCAGAACGTAAAGGCGGCAAGCTGGGCACTTGACACCTCTGAAGTGGAGGCCATTCTCAAGGGCTGACCTGGCGCGGCAGTGGACAGATAGATCAGGGGTGACGGATAACGCTGAGTGATTCAGACAAGTCTCTCATGTTTGGCTTTGCGCTGATTTTCGCAAGATGTTATTTTTCTCTGACCGCGCTGGGACGGCGTTTGCGGTGCCCCCCTCCCAGCCTCTCGCGGTGCGAGCTGTACCAGTCCCCCGCAAGGAGGGAGGAGCCGAAAACGCCGTTTTTATCGGTATCATCGCTTTTGTGAGAGATCTCTGCATCACCCAGGGCAGATAACGGGCTGGCCTTTCCCGTAAAGATTCGCTCTGTTTCGTGCAGGGCAACTCCTCTCCGTGAAGACACCTGGACGCCCGTTCGGATTTCCAGGTGTTGCCGATACCTTCCATCAGAGGAGAACAGGAGTCTGCACGACATCGCAGACTCCCGTTCTCCTCGGGTGAGCATTGTTTTGGTGGTTCGCCCTCAACTTTCCAGCTTGCCGGTAGCTGCCGTGTCCACGAACCAGACCGGGTCATGGAGACGTGCTACAGGATGGTCCCCGCGCCCCGCCTGCACGTCGGCCAGCGCTTCGGCTTTCTTGCCGCCAGCCACCAGCAGCCAGCGCTGACGGGCCGCGTTGATCTCGGGAAAGGTCATGGTGAGTCGCCCCGTGTCCTGCTGCGGCACCCAATTGGCCACCACACGCTCGCCCGCATCCAGCGCCGCCGTGCCGGGGAACAGACTGGCAGTGTGGCCGTCATCGCCCATGCCCAGCAGGTTCACGTCCAGGCGTTCGGGCAACAGGGCAGCGTAAGCGGCGGCGGCCTCTTCCAGTGGGCGGCGTTCGCCTTCCATCCGGTGAATCTGGGAGGCGGGCACCGGCACATACGACAGCAACTCGCGCTGCGCCGTGCCGTAATTGCTGTCCTGGCTCTCAGGGCCGACGCTGCGTTCATCCCCGAAGTAGATGTGGACGGCTTTCCAGGGAATGTCCGGCAGATCACGCAGGGTGGCGTACATCAGCCTGGGTGTGCTGCCCCCGGAGAGGGCCACATGAAAGGCTCCGCGCGCCGTCACCGCTTCCCGCGCCGCGCGGGCGAATGCCTCGGCAGCCGCGTCCGCCGCCGCCTGGGCTGTGGGAAAGACGCGCAGATTCATGGCTGCCCCCTTCACAGCGTCGCCCCCCTCACAACGTCGCCTTGGCCAGTTTCCAGGCGCGTTCAAACATCTCGCCGCGTTCCGGGCGGGCCATCACGCGGCCCAGGCCCTCGGCCAGCGACATGGTGGGCACGTTGACCTCCGTCACATGCTTCTTGTCGTCCCAGACAGATTCCACGCGAACAGTCTCGGCCTCACCCGCCGCCAGCGTGAAGCGCACGCCGTCGCCGGAAAGTTCCACGCCGCACAGATCGCCGTTCTCACGGCCACAGCGGGCCGCCTTGAACTCGACATTCTCCAGATTTTTCCAGCCCAGCGTGTCGGCTACGAATCCGGCATACAGGCGGGCAGGCAGGTCCTTGCCCCCGGCGTAACGCACGGTCAGGTGGTCTACGTTGGGCAGTTGCCGGGCAGCGTCGGGACTGTCGAAGACCTGGGCCAGCGCCTCACGCCAGCTCGCAGAGCGGCTCCAGCCCAGATCGGCCAGGGCGTAGTGCCGGGCCGGGGGAATGTCCAGCGTCAGGCTGTCCGCGATCACCTGATCGGCAATGTCGGTCAGCTCCCGCATCAGCAGACCCTCGGGCTTGGTGTCCGAACCCCACCAGACGTGGTTGACGGTGGCGGGGCGCAGCAGCGGAAGAATCGCGCCCTGGAGCTGCTCGGTGCTGGCGTCGATGGTCAGCCGCTCCACGAACGCCCCCCGGCGCTGAGACACCAGACTGGCGTGGACCATCAGATCGTCCGTGCCGTCCATCACGCCGATGATCTGCCGCCCGGCATACCGGCCTTCCAGGCCCGCCAGCGCCTCCTGCACGCGCTCCAGATGCTTGCGGACGGTCAGCGCGATGATATTGCCGGTGTAGGCCCGCGTTTCCACATTGGTCTGGGACCACAGTTCGTCCAGTGTGATCTGCGCCTTGCGGACGCTGGTCTCGACGGGGCCGAGGGTGGGGGCGGTGGGGGCAGCCGTCACAAGCGCCTCCAGCGGCGGCCCTCGCCGATCAGCGTCTCGGCTTCCTCGGGTCCCCAGGTTCCGGCGGCGTAGTTGGGGAAATCGGGGGTCTGGCCCTTGCTGGGGCGCACGTCCCAGGCTTCCAGAATGCCGCTGACGATCTGCCAGGCGTGGTCCACCTCGTCCTCGCGCGGGAACAGCGTGGCGTCGCCGATCAGGGCGTCCAGCAGCAGACGGGAATACGGGCTTTCCAGTTGCGCGCCGAAAGCGTCATAGCGGAAGTCCATGACCACCTCGCGCAGCACCATTTCCTGTCCGGGGGACTTGGAGCTGAATTTGAGGCTCACGCCCTCGTCGGGCTGGATGCGGAAGGCCAGCACGTTGCGTTCCAGGCCGCCAGGGAAGATGCCCAGCGGGGCGCGCTTGAAGACCACGGCGATCTCGGTGACCTTCTTGGGCAGCCGCTTACCGGTCCGCAGGAAGAACGGCACGCCCTGCCAGCGCCAGTTGTCGATCTCCAGCTTGACAGCCACGTAGGTGGCGGTGCGGCTGTCGGGCTTGACATCGGGTTCCTCGCGGTAGCCGGGCACCTTCACGCCGTCCATGCTGCCCGCACCGTACTGACCGCGCACCGCCACCTCCTTGACCCGGCCCAGTGGAATGGGCTTGACGGCCCGCAACACCTTGGTCTTCTCGTCGCGGATAGCGTCCGCGTCGAAGGCGGCAGGGGCTTCCATCGCGGTCAGCGCGAACAACTGCATCAGGTGGTTCTGGAGCATGTCGCGCACGATCCCGGCTTCCTCGTAGTACCCGGCGCGGCCCTCCAGCCCCAGGTCCTCGGAGGCCGTGATCTGCACATGGTCCACGTAGCCCCGGTTCCACAGCGGCTCGAAGATGGCGTTGCCGAAGCGGATCGCCATCAGATTCTGCACTGTTTCCTTGCCCAGGTAATGGTCAATCCGGTAAACCTGCGACTCGTCCCAGGTATCGTGGATGGCCGCGTTCAGCTCGCGGGCACTCTCCAGATCGCGTCCGAAGGGCTTCTCGATCACCAGTCTGCGCCAGCCCTCCGACTGATCGGACAGTCCCAGGCGGCCCAGGCCATTGCTGATCGGCTCGAACAGGCTGGGCGGCGTGGACAGGTAGAACAGCGCGTTCTTGCGCCCGCCGTGCGCTTCCTCGGCGCGGTCCAGCTCCTTGCCCACCAGCTCGTAGACCTCGTCGCCGCCAAATTCGCCGAATTCGTAGTACAGCAGTTCGCGGAATTTTTCCAGGCTGCCGGGCTGAATGGCGTCCGTTTCCTTGCTCTCCTGAAGGGCCTTGATCGCGTAGTCCTTGAACTGCTCGTCGGTCATCTCCTGACGGCCCACGCCCACGATGTTGAAAGCACTCCCGAGCAGGCCGTCCTGCCACAGCCCGAAGATGGCAGGCAGCAGCTTGCGGCGCGACAGATCGCCAGTCACGCCGAAAATGACCATCGTGGCCGGTTCGGGCGCGCGGCTGCGGCGCATGGTGGTGCGGAAGGGGTTCTGACCGTCTGCTCCCGGTTTGCCCGTGGATTTGCGCGGCCTGGCGGCAGCTTTGGAGGGCGTTTTTGCTTTCGGTGCGGCCTGTGCCACGCCCACTTTCTGCGAGGCGGCCTTTTCCTTCACGGCCCCCTTTGTGGCGGCGGCAGAGACTTTTTTGGTGACAGGTTTCTTTGGCGTGGCCCCTTTGGGGGCTGGCTTGGACGGCTTCTCCGGCTCCGCCGCCTTCTTGCCGCGTTTCGCGGTCATTTGTCGCCCTTAACGCGTTCGTGGCCCGTTTCACCCAGTTGTTCTTGCATGGAACCGTCGCCCTGGTTTTTTCCCCTGGAGGACGGGATGTTTTCCGGCGCGGCCACGCTGGGGTGATCCCCTGGCTGAACTTCCGGCACGAAGCCTTCCTTCTTGGGGGTTTCCAGGGTCTTGACCGCGTGACCGCCGAAGGCCCGGCGCATGGCCGAGAGCATCTGCCCGGCGTAACTGGTTTCCTGCTGGCTGCGGAAGCGCATCTGCGTGGCCAGGGTCATCACCGGGGTGGGCACGCCCTGCTCGATGCTGTCGATGATGGTCCAGCGTCCCTCGCCGCTGTCGGCCACGTAATCCGAGAGCTGATCGAAATCCGCCGAGTTCTTGAGGGCCTCGGCGGTCAGGTCCAGCAGCCACGAGCGGATGACCGAGCCGTAGCGCCACAGTTCGGCGATCTGGGCCATGTCCAGCCCGAATTCTTCCTTGTGGCGCATCAGCTCGAAGCCCTCGGCGTAGGACTGCATCATGCCGTACTCGATGCCGTTGTGGACCATCTTGACGTAGTGCCCGGACCCCGACGGCCCCATGCGGCCCCAGCCCTGGGTGGGCGTGGGGGCCAGCACTTCCAGCACCGGGCGCATGCGCTCCACCGCTTCCTCGTGGCCGCCCACCATCATGGCGTAGCCCTCGGAGAGGCCCCAGACACCGCCGGAGGTGCCTACGTCCACCATATGAATGCCCTTTGCGCCCAGTTCCTCGGCGCGGCGCATGGTGTCCTTGAAGTTGGAGTTGCCGCCGTCCACCACGATGTCGCCGGGGGCCAGACGGCCCGCCAGATCGTCGATCACCGACTGCGTGATCTTGCCGGACGGCACCATCACCCACACGGCGCGGCTGCCGGGTTCGCCCAGCGCCGCGATCAATTCGTCCACCGTGCGTGCGCCCTTCGCGCCCTGCTTCTCGATCAGGGCGACGCTGTCCTCGCTGCGGTCATAGCCCACCACTTCCTGGCCGCCGCGCGTCAGGCGCAGAACCATGTTGCCGCCCATCTTGCCCAGGCCGATCATTCCCATTTTCATAGCGTTTACCTCCGGGTACAGGAACCGCTTCCAAAAATCCTCTCCAGCGGTTCCCAACGTTGCTCTCACTTTTCAGAAAGCATGATACGCGCGCCCTTTCTTGGGAGAAACTTGGGATGATCTTCATTGCGCTGTGCCTGGCCTGTTTCACGGCGCTGAGCGTGTTTCAGGGGGCAATAGCCCACCGCTGGGGGTGATAACTTGACCGCATGACCGCCCTTTCCCCTACCTCACCTGCCCGGGCATTGGAAACACAGATGTTGGACAAGGCCGCGCGCGGCGAACGCCTGAATGCCGCCGAGATCGAGGCGCTGTATGGACTGCCGCTTCCAGAAGTCGCCGGAGTCGCCAACGCCCTGCGCCTGGACCGCCGTGACCCGGACACCGTGACCTTTCTGATCGACCGCAACATCAATTACACCAACGTCTGCAACGTCGGCTGTAACTTCTGTGCCTTTTACCGCACCAAGCGCCAGAAGGACAGCTACACGCTGGATTACCAGGAGATCAGCGCCAAGATCGTGGAGCTGGAAGAGGTGGGCGGCACCCGCATTCTGATGCAAGGCGGCGTGAACCCGGAGCTGGGGCTGGACTATTACACCGGGCTATTGCGCCACATCAAGGCCAACCACCCCACGATCCGCATCGACGCCTTCTCGCCCGAAGAAGTGCTGTTCATGGAAAAGAACTTCGGCCTGAGTCTGGACGCGCTGCTGGACACGCTGATCGAGGCCGGGCTGGACGGGTTGCCCGGCGCAGGCGGCGAGATTCTGGAAGACGATGTGCGTGCCCGCGCCGCCCCCGCCCGGATTCGCAGCGAGGACTGGTTCCGCATTATCGACGCGGCGCAGAGCAAGGGGCTGTATACGATTGCCACGATGGTGATCGGCTTCGGCGAGACTTTCGCCCAGCGCACCAGCCACCTGCTCAAGCTCCGCGAGCAGCAGGACAAGGCCAACCACGATTACGACGGGAACGGCTTCTCGGGTTTTGCCATGTGGACGCTACAAACCGAACACACCCGCCTGCACGGCAAGGCTCCCGGCGCAACGGCGCACGAGTACCTGCAACAACTGGCCGTGGCCCGCATCGCGCTGGACAACTTCGCCAACATTCAGGCGTCGTGGCCCGCGCAGGGCTTCAAGGTGGCGCAGGCCGCGCTGTATTACGGTGCCAACGATCTGGGGTCCACCATGCTGGAGGAAAACGTGGTCTCGGCGGCGGGGGGCGGCGGACGACACAAGGCCACCGTGCGCGAGCTGGTGCGGATCGCGGTGGACGCCGGATTCACCCCGGCCATCCGCAACAGCCGCTTCGAGATCATCGAATGGCCCGACGTGCAGGCCGCACTGGGCCGACACGAGTCCAACCCCGAAGAAGCCCGCGCGGTCGGGGCGGCTGGTTAAAGAGTGCTGGCGCTGGCCGTCGTTATCTGTGAGAGCGGTCCAACCGAAACGCAGGAGCATTCGCTCCCGTCCACGCGGGTTTCAGCCGAGGCGGAGGCCGGGGAACTGCTGGTGCCCGAAGACCCCAGCCCCTGGCAGGCCGAGGCCCGCTTCATGGTCACCAACGCCGACGAACTGCTGGAACTGCTGGAAACCTCGGGCGTGTCGGGCCGCCCACACCCCCCGCAACTGAGTACGCTGGTCAGCGCCGATCTGCTGTTCGAGGACGGCGACATCACCGGGGAAACCTGGCTGATGCGCCCTGATCTGACCCGGATGCGGCCCCACGCCTTGCCGGAATTGCAAGGACGGATCGACGCCTGGGACGCCTTCGCGGGGGCGCTGGAAAACGCCGGGCAGGCCAGTCGCCTGATCATCTGGTTTATCCGCTGATCTGATCCGTTTCACCGTTCAGCAGCAGTTCCATGAATGCCAAGTCCAGCCAGCGCCCGAACTTGTACCCCACCTGCCGGAAATGCGCCACCTGCACGAAGCCCAGCCGCGCATGAAAGGCCAGACCGCCCGCATTATCGGCGGCCACGCCGCCCACCATGACGTGAAAGCCCCTGGCGCTGGCATCTTCGATCAGTGAGGTCATCAGGAGCGTTCCCAGGCCCGCGCCGCGCAGGCCGTCGCGGATATAAACGCTGTGTTCTACCGTGCCCGCGTAACCGGGCTTCTCGCGGAAGGGGCCGTAGGTGGCCCAGCCGATGACCTTGTCTGCTTCCTCTAAAACGAGAATCGGCCAGCCCGCCGCCCGCTTATGGTCAAACCACGCCAGCCGGGTGTCCAGTGAAACGGGTTCGAGGTCATACGAGGCGGTGGTGTGCAGCACGGCATGGTTGTAAATCTCCAGCGTGGCGGGAACGTCGGCGCGGGTGGCGGGGCGAACGACGGGCGACATCAGACCTTGAGATCGTCCGCGCTGCGGGCGTCCGCCGATTTGCCAAAGCGGTCTTCCAGAAAGCGCTTGTGGGTCAGCATCTCGCGTCCGCCCGCCATCAACGTGGTGTCGATGATGCCCTGCACCGCATCCAGCAGCAGGTCGAGCTGTTCGCGCAGCAGATCGCGGCCCGTCTTGCCGTCCTCGATGATGGCCGTGTCGGCACGGGTGCGCGGCAGCTTCAGGTAGGCGTTGACGGCGGTGGGCACGTACTCCTCGCGGATGGCGCGTGCTAGATACTCGGCTTCGCTGCCCTGCTGCCCCAGCCCGTGCAGGTGCGTCAGCGCTTCCTTTGTCCGCAGGTTCAAAGCGATCAGTTGCGCGCGGGCCTCGCCGGGCAGACGGCTGTCACGCATCCAATCCGTATAGGGTTCGGGAGCAGGCGTGGCAGTTTTGGAGGGGTGGACTTTGCCCTGGGGAACGGAGGCGGGCACTTTCTCCTTCTGATTCGGCCAATGACGGGTGAAGGAAAAGCCCCCGGCATGTTCGGGCAGTTCGGCAGGTGACTTGCCCTCTTCGGCGGGTTTGCTGGCCCTACCCATGAACGAGAAAGCGGCGGTGAACAGCCAGATCATGAACATGATCGCCAGCGGGTAAATCATCCAGCTCGCCCCGCCCAGCATGAAGAATCCTGATGCCACCAGCGCCGCCAGCAGCGCAGGCCAGCGCTTCTGCCAGTGGCCGAACGCGGTGGCCCCGAAATAGCCCAGCAGCATCCCCGCCGCCGGATGTACGTCCCAGCTAGCACCCAGCACCGCCAGCAGCAGCAACAGGGATGAAGCGAAGGCCACCGCTTCCCACTGCCGCCCGCGCCCCGAAAACAGGACCGAGGCGAACAGGGCCAGCGCCATTCCCGCCGCCGGGTGGACGATCCAGGCCATGGCCTCTAACACGTCGATTGTCCTGCAACGAACATGCCCCAGCCTACCCCTCAGCGCCGCGTAAGAAATGGGAGCGCCGCTTGGGAGATGGAAAGTGAGGTGAGAGAAACCCGCCTCTAAAGATTGCACCGCGTTCAATTTCAGCCATTGACCCGGCCATTGCGTCTAGCCTGTCCAGAATGAAGACAACCGCATTTCTGGGCCTGGGCGCGATGGGTGTGCCGATGGCCGCCGCGCTGGCCCGCCACGCCGCCGAAACGGGCGGGCGCGTCCTGGTCTGGAACCGCCATGCTGAAAAGGCCCAGGCCCACGCCGCCGAGTACGGCACGCAGGCCGCCACCCTGGAAGAACTCGGGCAGGCCGGGCTGATCTTCACCTGCCTGCCCACCAGCGCGGACGTGGACGAGGTGATCGGGCAACTGGAGACGCACCTCAAACCCGGCACGGTCTGGGTGGACTGCACCAGCGGCCACCCGGACGCGGCACATTCACAGCGCGCGCGCCTGCTGGAACGCGGCGTGCGGTTTCTGGACGCCCCGGTCAGCGGTGGGGTGAACGGCGCAGTGGCAGCCAACCTGACCGTGATGCTCGGCGGCCCGGCGGATGAGGTGGAGGCGGTGCGCGGTGAACTGGCCTTCGCAGGCAAGATCGTGCATGTGGGCGATACCGGGGCGGGTTTCGCGGTCAAGGCGGTCAACAACGCGCTGCTGGCCGTCAATCTGTGGGCGGCGGGCGAGGGACTGGCCGTTCTCGGCAAGGGGGGGGTGGATCTGGGCGCGGCGCTGGAGGTCATCAACGCCAGCAGCGGGCGCAGCAATGCCACCGAGAACCTGATCCCCGCCCGCGTGCTGACCCGCGAGTTTCCGCCCACCTTCGGGCTGGGGCTGCTGGCGAAAGATACGGGCATTGCGCTGGACGTGGTACACGCGGTCAAGGGCAGCGCCCCCGTACTGGCGCAGGTGGACGCCCTGACCCGCGCCGCCGCGCAGTTGATCGGCCCGGATGAGGACCACACCGCCATGCTGAAATTGGTGGAACAGATGAACGCACAGGAGATCAGATGACACAGGAAACCGGAAAGCCACCCCAGAAACAACACTTCGCCGTCGCCACCGATGGAGGGCTGGACGCCTTCGAGGGCCTGAACAACGCCGTGCCCGTCGCCCCCTTCTCCGTCAACTTCGGCGACAAGAGCTTCCGCACCGACGAGATTTCACGCGCCGATCTGTTCAGGGAACTGGAAACCAACCCACAGCACCCCACCAGCAGCCAGCCGACGCCGCAGGAATGGGCCGACGCTATCCGCGAGGCCACCGCGACAACGGCTGTGCCGCAGGTGCTGGCCGTGACCATCAGCGCGGGCCTCAGCGGCAGCCGCAACGCCGCCGATCAGGCCAGGAGCGTCCTGGAAGGCATTGATGTTCGCCTGCACGATTCCGGCACCCTCAGCGCGGCGCAGGCGTTTCAGGTGCATGCCGCGCAGACTGCCGCACTACGGGGCGAGTCGCTGGAGACGGCGCTGGAATGGGTCCGTGCCGTGCAACAGGAAACTGAACTGTATTTTACCATCGAGACGCTGGAATACCTGCGCCGGGGCGGGCGCATCGGGCGGGTGCAGGCCACGCTGGGCGGGCTGCTGAACCTCAAGCCCGTCATCACGGTGGACAAGGCGACGGGCGCGTACACCAACGTGAGCCGCGCCCGCAGCTACAAGGGCGGCATCGAGGCGGTGGGCCAGCAGGTCACCCGAACTTACGGCGAGGGCACGCCCCTGCGCGTGGGCCTGCTGTACGGCACGGTGCGCGAGGACACCGACATGCTGCTGGAACAACTCAAGGGGCGGCATCCCATCGTGTGGTCCGGCGCAGTGGGCATCAATCCGGTGTTGAATGTCCACACCGGGCCGCGTGCGCTGGGTGTGGCGGCAGCGCCGGGCGAGTGGCCGTGGGAGCGGGAAAACCAATAACTGGCTGGGTTCAGGACTGAGCAAACGGAAGAATCCCATCTGCGGCGCTCTCCCCTTTCAGCCAGCCCAGCACGGCGGCGCGGGCCTCGGGGCGAAAGCCGTAGGCCAGCAGAGCGGGCGAATCCACGTCCAGCACGGCGTAGGGGTTGTACAGCGAGATGTGGAGGTCCGGCTGGGCACCGATCAGGGCCGGGTGAAGATGGCGGGCGATGGTGGTCAGGATGACCGGATTTCCTGCGGCGCGGGCAGCATTCCAGTCGATCCCATCCGGCGTCTCGAAGGGCATGAGGGTGACCTCATAGACCTTCCCCAGTTCGTGGGCCAGCGTTTCGGCGTCCGCTCCGGCCTCGCTGACGGTTTCGCGCACGGGCTGGCGGTGGGCGATCAGGGTGATGCGGGAGCCGGGCTGTGGGGCGACGGGTTTGCGATAGGCCGTTAACCCCCGCGCCCAGGCCCGGCGAAACAGCTCGGCGTCATCCTGTGGATTCAGCGAGTTGTCTGCCCCCGCTGGATACTGCTGGGCCAGCCTGTGCAACCGCTCCAGACTGGCCTCCATTTGCGGGCGGTTCAGGCGGCCCTCCAGCGCCGCGCCAATGGCCTCCAGCGTCGCCACCTGCGCTTCACGGCGGCCCAGGGCCATCACCAGATCAGCGCCAGCCTCCAGCGCCAGCACCCCGGCCTCGCCGCGCCCGTAGTTGTCGTCGATGGCCTTCATGCCCATGCTGTCGGTGACGGTCACGCCCTCAAATCCCCATTCCTGCCGCAGCACTCCAGTCAGAATCTGGCGGGAAAGGGTGGCCGGGTACTGCTCATCCAGTGCGGGATAAATGATGTGGGCGGTCATGACGGCGGGGGTCTGGGGCAGCAGGTCACGGAAGGGGGCCAGTTCGGTGGCGTCCAGTTCCGCGCGGGTCCTGTCCACGCGCGGCAGGGCCAGATGGCTGTCCACACGCGTGTCGCCGTGGCCCGGAAAGTGCTTGACACAGGCGGCCACCCCCGCCGCCGCGTAACCAGCCAGCGCCGCCCGCCCGTGCCGCGTGACCAGGGCCGGGTCCGCGCCATACGCCCGCTCACCAATGACCGGATTGGCCGGGCTGACATTCACGTCCAGCACGGGCGCAAAGTTCCAGTTGATGCCCACACTGCGGAGCTGACGGGCCAGAGCCGCTGAAACGTCCTGTGTCAGTGCCGTGTCGTTCGCCGCACCCAGGCCCATGGCAGACGGGGCGAAGGGCCAGAACTCGGGGCGAAGGATCGCGCCGCCCTCGTGGTCCAGGGCGATGAGGGCGTCCTCGCCCAGCACTTCACGCAAGTCGGCGCACAACTGGCGCAACTGCCCCGCCGACTCGATGTTCTTGCCGAACAGGCACACGCTGCGGACGCCGTACTTTCTGAGGTGTGCGGCAGTGTCGGCGTCCAGCACGGGGCCGGGAATATCCACCATCGCAAACGCGCCGGGTAAGGGTTGGGCAGTCATGGACCGCAGGGTAACGTCCCGGAACGCAGACGGGGCGCAGATGAGGAAGCCAGACAACTTCTCAGGCAAGTGGCTTGACGGGGCGCTAGATTCACCGCATCAAACCCCAATCCATCCTCTTCGTTTGCCCAGGAGTCAACCCATGAAAAAACTGCCCGCCCGTTCCGCCCTGCTGACCACCGCCCTGCTCGCCGCCGCCTCTGCTGGCGTGGCAAGCGCACAGAAGACCCAGTTGGAATTCTGGACCATCAGCCTCGCGCCGCTGTTCAACGACGAGATGAACCGGCTGGTGACGCAGTTCGAGAAAGAGAACCCCACCGTGTCGCTGAAGTGGGTGGACGTGCCCAGCAACGCGATGGAGCAAAAGCTGCTGGCCGCCGTCGCCTCGGGCCGCCCGCCTGCCGCCGTGAACCTGTCCTCGGATATGGCCGTGAAGCTGGTGCAGCAGGGCGCGCTGGAACCGCTGACGCTGGACGCTGCCGCCAGGAAGCTGTACTTTGAGTCGCCGCTGTCCACCTTCACCTTCGACGGCAAGATCATGGGCGTGCCGTGGTACTGGGCACCCAAGGTGGTGGCGTACAACACCGACATCTTCAAGAAGGCCGGGCTGGACCCCAACAACCCGCCGCGCACCATCCAGACCATCATTGCCGCCGCCAAACAGATCAAGGACAAGACCGGGATGTACGGTTTCATGCCCAACATCGGCGGCATCAACATGCTGTATCTGTTTCAGGAAGCGGGCCTGCCCATTCTGGACAAGAGTGGCAACAAGGCGGTGTTCAACAGCCCCGAACACATCAAACTGGTGCAGCAGTACGTCGATCTGTTCAAGGCGGGCTACATCCCAGAAGACACCATGCGCCGGGGCTACACCGCCGCCACCGAGCTGTATTCATCCGGCAAGCTGGGCATGCTGATCACCGGGCCGCAGTTCATCATCCGCGTGGAAAACGACAACAAGGCCATCTACAACCTGACCAAGGTTGCGCCGTACCCGATCAATCTCGCCGGAAACGTGATCCACACGCCGCTGATGGGCTTTACCGTGCCCAAGGGAACCAAGGACAAGGCGCTGGCGCAGAAGCTGGCGCTGTTCCTGACCAACGACGCCAACCAGCTCCAGTTCAGCAAGGTCACCAAGACCACCTTTCCCAGCACGGTCAAGTCCAGCACCGACAAGTTTTTCAAGCAGGGCGGCGACTCGGCCATCGATCAGGGCAAACTGGTGGCCAGCACCGAGCTGAAGAAGGCCAAGGACCTGACCCTGAATTACCCGGACGCCAGCAAGTTGAACAAGGTCTTCAAGGACAACATCGAGGGCGCGATGGCCGGGCAGAAGACGGTCAAGGCCGCGCTGGACGACATCGTGAAAGCCTGGAACGCCAGCCTCTGAGAATCTGGACAGCAATCGGGGGTGTTCGGGGTGGCCCGGATGCTCCCGGCTTTTATTTGGGGGAGTGAGACAAGTGCAAGGCGAGCTTTGCCCGCCACCCCCCTCCCCAGCCCTCCCCCGCAAGGAGGGAGGGAGTCAAAAGCCCTAGTTGTGAGCAAGCCTCCTCCAATACAAACGTCATCAAAGTCAAGCTCACAAAAGCTCCTCCCCACCTGCGGGGGAGGCCGGGAGGGGGGAACCGCAAACGCCTCCCCAGCGCCACCGTCTCCCAACTCCTCAAAGGACACAGCCATGCCCAGAACCTTGATTACCCTCAGCGCCGCCCTACTCATTGCCACTGCCCAAGCTGCCCAAGCCCAGATCACCCCCATCCCCGACGCCCGCGCTCAGATTCCGTCTACCCAACTCGTGCCGCAGCCGAAGCGGACGGAGTTCCCCGCCGGAACGCTGGCGCTGACGGGTCTGGGCATCCGCACGGTGGGCAAGGCCCCCGAGCTGGGCTGGGCCGCCCGTGACCTGCGCGCCGAGTGGAAAGCGCGGCTGGGAGCGACGTTACCGGATGCCTCAGTGGGCAAGCCTGCCATCGTGATCGGCACACTGGCCGACGCTGATCTGGCTGCAAAAGCAAAGGCAGCGGGCCTGACCACCACCGCCACCGAGGGGTACGCGCTGTGGGTAGATGCGAGCGGCGCTTACATCGTCGGCGCAAACGCGAAAGGCGCTTACGAGGGCGCGCAGACGCTGCGGCAACTGCTGACGCCTGCGGGCCTGCGCTTTGCCAGGATCAGCGATTCACCCGCGCTGAAGGAGCGGGTGGCGATGATCTACCTCGATCAGTACAGCAAGGGCGTGAATGACGCGCTGATTCCGATGCTGTCGGCGCTGAAATACAACGCCGTGCTGGTCATGAGCAATTACGTGCAGTGGGACACGGCAAAGGCGGGCGGTTACGCCAATCCCGGCGGCGCGAGCAAGGCCGAGGCGAGGCGCGTAGCGGCGCTGGCCCGCGAACACGGCCTGGAGGTCATTCCCCTCATCGAGACGCTGGGGCATGTGCAGTGGATGTACTACGGCGGCGCGAACAAGGATCTGTATCAGGACCCCGACAGCCAGAATCCCTACGCCTACGACACCCTCAATCCCGCCACCTACAGCCGCGTCCTCTTCCCCATTTTCAAGGAGGCGACGGAGGTCTTTGGGGCCAGGACCATCCATATCGGTCACGACGAGGTCCGCAACCGGGACCGCTTTCCCGCGCGTCCCAACGGCAAGGCGGCAGGCTTCGAGAAGCTGTTTGTGGACGACACGGTCAAGATTCACGATTACCTGAAAACTTTGGGCGTAAACACCATGATCTGGCACGACTCGGCCTTCTCGGATTCGGTGATTGCCAGCCTGCCCGCCAGATTGCCCAAAGACATTCAGGTGGCGTACTGGAACTACGCGCCGGGCAACGATTACCCCATCGTCGGGCAGATCGCCAAATTGGGATTCCCGGTGCTGGGCGCGTCCTGGGATGAGGCGGGCAATGCCGAGGGGGTGGCAAAGGCCGTGCAGAAAGCGGGTGCGCTGGGCATGATCCAGACGCGCTGGACCGGGTATTTCGGCAACCCGAGCATCTGGGACGGACAGGCACAGCAGGGCGTGGCCTACGTGCGGGCGGCAGGCGCGTTCTGGAACCCGGACGCCAAACCCGTGACCAATGCGGAGGCGCTTTACCGTGACCTGTACGCGCCCGTGGCGTACAAAGCCACAGCGGGCGCAACCGTCAGCCTGAAGCCGCTGGCCACACGCAGCCTGACCGACGACGACGAGAAGGGCTGGATCGGCAAAGGGCCAGACATTGACTTGCGAAACCTGAAACCGGGTGTTCAGCAGATCGGCGCGTACAGGTTCGACATCTCGGGCGCGGTAATGCTCAAGGGCGCGCGCGGAGCGGTCAGCGATCTGCCCACGAAAGTCAGGATCGAGATCGGGCGCAGGGCCGACGCTGTCGCTTTCTTGCACACCACTGGCTGGCCGTCTGCCGTCGCGCGCGAGAACATCGGGCAGTACGAGATCGAGTACGCCGACGGCACAAAGCTGGTGCAGCCGCTGGAATACGGGCGGCACATCCGCGCCTGGACGGACCTGCTGCCCACGTCCATGATCCCGGCTCCGGGCTGGGCCGGACAGACGGCAGACGGACTGGAAGTGAATATTCCCGTGCTGGAGTGGAAAAATCCAAAACCGAGCGTGGTCATCAGGTCCATTACGCTGGTCAGCGAGGGCAGGAACGCCAATCCGACGCTGCTCGGTCTGACACTGATCGGCGGCCAATGAGCCACTGCACACCTGTTTAGAGTTTTTCAGTGACTAGACAGCTTGACACCCCCTGCTCCCGCCCCTAACCTGTGCGCACGTTCACTTTTTCTCACGGCCCTCATCCCACAGCGGCGCGTCACAGCGCCACCACAGATGTCTGGCCCCGGAGGTTTCATGAAGAAATTGATCCTGACCGCCCTGCTCACGGCCTGCGCCACCGCCACCCCCGCTTTTGCGGCCACCCTGGTGTTCGGCAACAACGGCGAACCCGTCAGCCTGGAATCGGGCAACATCACCGACGGCATCAGCATTCTGGTTCAGCGCCAGATCTACGACACCCTGATCGACTTCAAGGACGGCACCACCGACCTGGTGCCCGGCCTGGCCACCTCCTGGACGCCCAACGCCAACTCCACCGCCTGGACCTTCAAACTGCGCCCGAACGTGAAGTTCCATGACGGCACGGCCATGAACGCCGACGCCATCGTCTTCAACCTGCGCCGCTGGTGGGACAAAGCGGACGCCTACGGCTTCCGGGACCAGGGCCGCACCTTCGAGATCGTGGGCGACCTGCTGGGCGGCTTCAAGGGCGATCCCACCGCCGTCATCAAGGACATCGTCAAGGTGGACAACATGACCGTGCGCGTGGACCTGACCAAGTCCAGCACCGTGCTGCCCAACGTGCTGGCCGCCGGCTACTTCGGCATCGCCAGCCCCACGGCGATCAAGAAGGACGGCGCGAAGTACGGCACCCCGGCCAGCAAGGCAGTGGGCACTGGCCCCTTCATCTTCCAGAGCTGGCGCACCGGCGACCGCGTGATCCTGACGCCCAACAAGTCGTACTGGGGCGTCAAGCCCAAGGTGGACGAACTGGTGATCCGCAGCATCAAGGACGCCAGCCAGCGCCTGAACGAGATGAAGGCCGGCACCATCGACTTCGCCAACGACCTGACGCCCGACAGCCTCAAGAGCGTGCAGGCCGACAAGAATCTGGTGGCCGTCAAGCGCCCCAGCTTCAACGTGGGCTTCGTCAGCATGAACAACAACAACCAGTACCTGAAAAACCAGAAGGTCCGTCAGGCCATCAGCATGGCGATTAACAAGAAGGCCATCGTGGAAGCGTTCTGGAACGGTCTGGCCGTCAGCAACGCCAGCTTCGTGCCGCCCGTGCTGGCCTGGGCCAACAGCAGCAAGGTGCCCGCCGACTACAAGTTTGACCCAGCCGCCGCCAAGAAGATGCTGGCCGACGCGGGCTACCCCAACGGCTTTGCCATCGACCTGTGGTACATGCCCGTCAGCCGCCCCTACTTCCCCAACCCCAAGCCGATTGCCGAGGCGATGGCCGCCGATCTGAGCGCCATCGGGATCAAGGTCAACCTCAAGACCGAGGACTGGGCCAAGTACCTGCAAGACCGCAACGCCACCCCCGGCTTCGACATGTACATGATCGGCTGGACCGGCGATTACGGCGATCCCGACAACTTCTACGGCGCGTACTACGGCGAGAACGGCAGCAGCGACATAAGCTGGAACCCACCCGAACTCCAGAAGCTGCTGGAGCAGGGCCGCGCCGCCGCCACCCAGGCCGCCAAGGCCAAGGTGTACGCCCAGATTCAGGAAATGACCTATGACGCCGCGTACCGCGTGCCGATTGTCCACAGCCAGCCGCTGGCCGCCGCCCGCAGCTACGTCAAGGGATGGGTTCCCAGCCCGCTGGGCAGCGAAGCCTTCAACACCATCGACATCTCGGGCAAGAAGTAAAACCTGAGCCGCACCGGAGTGGGGGGCAGATTTCCGTCTGGGAGGTCTGCCCCTCTCCTGTCCCCAGGCGTCTAAAGGTCCAAGGGTCTAAAAGCTACAGGACGCCGTAGACTGCCCGCACGCCATACACTTCGGCCTGATCCCGTTTTCCAACCCTACCCGTCTTTGTTCCGGTTTCGCCCACAGGCGCGAGGCCAAGGAGGTCTGCTTTGGGCAGTTACCTGATCCGCCGCATTCTGCGGACCGTGCTGGTCATGCTGGGCATCAGTCTGGTGGTTTTTGTCTTTGTGCGTTCGATCCCAGGCGATCCCGCCGTCGCCATGCTGGGCGAGCGGGCCACCCCGGCGGCGGCGGCAGCCCTGCGCGAACAACTGGGCCTGAACAAACCGTGGTTCTTCAATCCGGCCAATCCGATGGACGCGCAGTATCCCAAGTACATCGGCGCGCTGCTTCAGGGGGATCTGGGATCGGGGCTGAAAAGCAACATCCCGGTGATCAACGAACTCAAGACGCGCTTTCCGGCCACCGCCGAGCTGAGCATTGCCGCGCTGCTGTTCGCGCTGGTGGTGGGCATGCCCGCCGGGATTCTGGCGGCCCTGCGCCGCAACAGCGCCTGGGACAATCTGGCCACCGGCATCAGTCTGGTGGGCGTGAGCATGCCGGTGTTCTGGCTGGGGCTGCTGCTGTCGTACTTCTTTGCCGTCAAGCTGGGCTGGCTACCCCCCAGCGCCCGCCTGGGCTACGAGTTCACCATCCAGCCGATCACCGGCTTTTACCTGATCGACTCGGTGCTGCGGGGCAATGCCGGGGCGTTCTGGGACGCGCTGAAGCACCTGATCCTGCCCGCCATCGCACTGGGCAGCATTCCACTGGCGATCATCTCGCGCATCACGCGCAGTAGCCTGCTGGACGTGCTGGGGCAGGATTACGTGCGTACTGCCCGCGCCAAGGGACTGGCCCCCAACTCGGTGACCATCAAGCACGCGCTGAGAAACGCGCTGCTGCCGGTGGTGACCGTAATCGGCCTGCAAGCGGGCGCACTGCTGGGCGGCGCGGTCCTCACCGAGACCATCTTCTCGTGGCCGGGCATCGGCTCGTGGGTCTATGAGGCCATCGCGCAGCGCGATTACCCGATCATCCAGGGCGGCGTGATCTTCGCGGCACTGGTGGTCAGTGTGGTCAATTTACTCGTCGATTTGAGCTACGCGGCCCTTGATCCCAGGATTCAATACGGATGATGGCGAATTGCGATGAGTCGAAGACGAATCCGAGCGGAGCGAGAAGCAACAGTAACTGGATGGCGCAGACGGAAAGCTCTGCGATGGGTTGTTCGCAGAGCTTGGAGTCGAAGCCATTCGGGATGAGGAGGGAAATTCTATGACCACCACCACACCCTCTGCCACCGCGCCCGCCAAAAAGCAGGAGAGCATCTTCTGGCGGCGCTTCCGCAAGAGTACCCCCGGCAAAGTCGGCGGCATTATCGTCATTCTGTTCGTACTGCTGGCGGTCTTCGCGCAGGTTCTGCGGCCCTATGACCCCACGACGGACCGCAATTACCGCCTGAATCTCAAGCCGCCCAGCATCACGGCGCTGTGGAACCCGGACGCCAAGGAGATCTACACCGACGCAGTAACGGGCAAGACAAATCTGTGGGCCGCGCCGTTCGGCACCGACAATCTGGGCCGCGACGTGTTCACGCGCGTGCTGCACGGCACCCGCATCTCGCTGAAGGTGGGCGTGGTGGCGACGATCCTGGCGCTGGTCATCGGCTCCCTGCTGGGCGTGCTGGCCGGATATTTCGGCGGCTGGCTGGACAACGTGCTGGGCTACCTGAGCGACGTGATGCTGGCCTTCCCCAGTATTCTGCTGGCCATCGGGTTTGCCAGCATCTTCAGCGTGGACAATCCGCCGTTTCTGATCGCGGCGATGGACCGACTCTTCGCGCTGAGCAGCCCACAACTGGTCACGGCCATGCTGGCGGTGTCGCTGGTGCAGGTGCCCGTTTATCTGCGTCTGGCCCGCAGCGTGGTCCTCAGTGTGCGCGAGCGCGAGTTCGTGCAGGCCGCAGGCGCACTGGGCGCGTCGCAGTGGCGCATGATTTTCCGACATGTGCTGCCCAACAGCCTGTCGCCGCTGATCGTGCAGGGCGCGCTGAGCATCGCCACCGCCACCATCGAGGTGGCCGCGCTGGGCTTCCTGGGCATCGGCGCGCAGCCCCCCCTGCCGGAATGGGGCACCATGATCAGCGATTCGCGCTCGTACTACGTGGATTACCCGTGGACCATGATCTTCCCCGGCCTCGCCATCTTCCTAACCGTGCTGGGCTTCAACTTGCTGGGCGACGGCCTGCGGGACGTGCTGGACCCGCGCAGCACGCAGTAAAAGGCGTTCCTCCGTTCTTCCCCTCTTCTTTACGGAGAGGGGTTTTTCAGTTATGCCAGCGCTTATGCCAGTGCCGCAACGGCTCCGGTCAGTTCCTCGGCATGGAAGCGCTGACCGGTGGCGTGGGCCAGTTGGCGGGCCAGACGGCGGGCATACAGCTCGGTCATGTCCAGCAGCGTCGCCCCGCCGGGAGCGATGCGAAGCTGGCCGGTCAGATCGATAATCGTGTGGTACGGCTGGGCCAGACCCGCCGGAAGGTGGCCGCCGGTCAGCACCAGCAGGTCCGCCCGTTCGGCCAGGCCCTCCAGCGCAGAGTCCTGACGGCTGATGGGAAAGGCGCGCACACCTGCCGGGAGGTCACGCGCCGCCCGTTCGGCGTCCGGGGTACTGGCTGCCGCCACACCCACCGCCGAGAAGCCCATGCGGGTCAGCGGCAGGGCCAGCGCCAGATCATGCACATCGGTTCCCAGCAGCAATGCGCTGGCCCCGCGCGAGGCGTAACCGCTGGCTTCCAGCGTGTCTCCCAGGGCGTCGGCCAGGGCAAAAGTTCCGTGTGCGCCTGCCGTGAAAGCCACCGCGTCCACCCGGCCCACGCGGCGGGCAGTAGCGTCTGCCTGGGTGGCGTCCAGGGCGCGGGCCTCCTGACTGCGGTGGATCAGCGCGCCGCTGAAGCCCAGTGTCATGCAGGCGTCCATGACCTCTTTCAGATGATCCGTGGGGGTAGAAAGTGCCACCAGCCCCAGCTCCCGCAGGGCGCGGGCGGCGGGGGCTGGGTAGCCGATCAGGGCCAGGGGCGTGTCAGACGCTTGCATTGTGGTCAGTGTAGCAATGCGCGGACGTCAGACGCTTGGGGATGGACGCCCAGGCATGGACTACAGCGCCATTCTTCCCTGACGCAGGGCGCGCAGGCCAGCCAGAACCACCAGCACGGCCCCGGCGATCACGCCCACCGCCACCAGCAGCGTGTCCGGGCGGGCCAGATACACACCCAGGAAAGCCCACAGCAGCACGGCGGCAAACGCATAATCGCGGTAGCGCAGCAGGAAGAAGGTGCCCACCAGCCCCGCGATCACCACCAGCAGCGCGGACCACAGTTGCGCGCCGATACCCAGTACGCCGCTGGTAACGCCCGCACTGACCAGGAAGGCGGTGATGTTCGCCATCGTCGCCACGCTGATCCAGGCCAGATACAGGCTGGCCGGAACTTGCAGCGCCCAGAATTCGCCGCTCAGGGGTTGCAGACCGCGCACCGTCAGGTACAGCGAGATCAGGCTGCCCAGCAGCAGCAACATGATCACCACGCTGATGCCGAAGTTGAGGCTCTGGAAGGCGAACAGCCACGCCACGTTCAGCAGGTTGCCCAGCAGATATGGCCAGAACAGGCGGTCATAACGGGGACCTCGCTGGGCGGGCAAAGCCTGATACACCGCGAACACGGCCAGCCCCAGAAAAATCGGCCCCCACACCGCGAAGGTCAGCCCGGCGGGTGTAAACGCGTTGGGCAACGAATCGCTGATGCCGCCATTGGTGTTGCCAAACAGCGGCAGCGCGTTGCTGAGGTAATTCATCACCAGAGTCAGCACTGTTGCCAGCACCAGCGTCACTTGCCGCGCGATTCCTGTCATGGACCGATCATACGAGGCACAGCGAAAAACATCCGTCGCATGGATGACGGATGAAGGGGCAGAAGATAATTGTCGTGGCTCTATGCCGCGCCGGGATACCCGCGCTCGAACTCCAGTTGATGTTCCAGATCATCCAGCGACTGGCGGTACAACTCGCCGCAGAGTTCCGGCAACACGGCCAGAAAAGTCGCGGCCTCCGGGAGCGTGGCGTGGGCGCTGCGGTGTGTCCAGCCGGGTCCCTCCGCCATCAGGCAGACGCGGCCAGAAGCCAGGAGAAACCGCACGCGGCCCTGGTCTGTCCGCGTGTCGCTGAAGTGGCGGGTAACGTTCATAACACAGCATATTCCGGGCGGCCTGACCGTTTCATCACCTGAAATGATGAGACCTTTAGATACGGACAGGGCAGAACCACCCACCGCACTTTGTCTCAATACTTATAGAAACCTTCCCCGCTCTTGCGGCCCAGCAGCCCCGCCTGCACCATCTTTCGCAGCAGCGGCGAGGGGCGGTACTTGTCGTCTCCCAGGCCCGTATGAAGCACTTCCATGATGCTCAGGCAGGTGTCCAGGCCGATGAAATCCGCCAGCGTCAGCGGTCCCATCGGGTGATTCATGCCCAGTTTCATGATGCCGTCGATGGCTTCCGGTTCGGCCACGCCTTCCATGACGCACTGGATGGCCTCGTTGAGCATGGGCATCAGGATGCGGTTGGACACGAAGCCGGGGAAGTCGTTGCAGGTCAGGGGCGTCTTGCCCATCTGCTCGGCGGTCTGGGTGACGAACTGCGCGGTCTCGTCGCTGGTGGCGTAGCCGCGAATCACTTCTACCAGCGCCATCAACGGCACCGGATTCATGAAGTGCATGCCGATAAAACGGTCCGGGCGGCCCGACGCCGAGGCCAGCGCCGTGATGGGAATGGAACTGGTGTTGCTGGCGAGGATGCCCGACGGCTTGACGATCTGCCCCAGTTGCTCAAACAGGGCGTTCTTGACCGCCTGATTCTCCACGATGGCTTCCACCACCAGATCGCAGTCGGCAAAGTCCTGCATATGCGTGGTGAATTTGATGCGGGCCAGGACTTCGGCGGGCGCGTCGCTGAGCTTGCCCTTCTCTTGCAACTTGGTGAGGCTCTTTTCGATGACGCCCCGGCCCCGGTCCAGATATTCCTGCTCAACGTCCTGAACGATCACGTCAAATCCACTCTGCGCGGCCACCTGCGCGATGCCGCCGCCCATCTGCCCTGCTCCGATGACTCCGAATTTCATAATGGCTCCTGCGTCGCCTGTCTAGAGGTCTAAGGGTCTGAATGTCTAAGGGCCAGAGATGGGGCATTTGACGCACTAAATGGCGTAATTGCCCGGCAGAGGGTCAGTAAACAGTCTCTGCTTAGACCCTCAGACCCTTGATACTTAGACTTCTCTCACTCCACCAACGCCACGCCTTCAAGCTCCAGCGCCCGCCCGCGCTTGACGGGCGTGAACGGCGTGAAGGCGTACTCCGAGCAGCCTTCCAGTACGAAGGGATCGTCCTTGAAAATGTCGCGGAGTTGTTCCTCGCTCTCGGCCTGCGCCATCAGCACACCGCCGGTATTGTCCAGCTTGCGCCCGGAGGTCAGGAACACGCCGGAGCGGTAATGCTGATCCAGCCATTCGCGGTGGCGGGGCGTGACGGCGGCCAGCTCGTCGCCAGACTTGGTGTAGCGGCTTTCAATGATCCAGAGGGTGGGTTGCGACATGCCCTAGCCTAACCGCTTGACGGCCAGCGCCAGCCCATTGCCCCCGCCCATGCACAGGGTGGCGATACCCGTTTCCTTGTCCTGCTGCTTCATGGCGTGCAACAACGTAACCAGAATCCGCGCCCCCGATGCACCAATCGGGTGGCCCAGCGCCACCGCGCCGCCGTTGACATTGACTTTTTCCGGGTCCAGGCCCAGCTCGTTCATCACGGCGATGCTCTGGACGCTGAATGCCTCGTTGAGTTCCCACAGGTCCACGTCGGCAGCAGTCCAGCCCAGCTTTTGCAGCAGCTTGTTGGTGGCGGGAACGGGGGTCATCATGACCCACTCGGGGGCCAGACCGCCCGTCGCGTAGTCCACGATCTCGGCCAGGGGGGTCAGACCGTGGGCGGCGGCGGCTTCCTCAGACATGATCAGCAGGCTGGCGGCGGCGTCGTTCAGCCCCGGCGCGTTGCCCGCCGTCACGGAGCCATCTGTCTTGAAGGCGGGTTTCAGACGGGCCAGCGTCTCGGGACTGGTGTCGCTGCGCGGTCCCTCGTCGGTGTCCACCACGGTATCGCCCTTGCGGCCCTTGACGGTCACGGGGACGATCTCATCCGCAAAGCGTCCGGCCTGCTGCGCGGCAATCGCCCGCTGGTGGCTGCGGGTGGCAAAGGCGTCCTGTTCCTCGCGGCCAATGCCGTACTTGTCTGCCACGCGCTCGCCCGTCATTCCCATGCCCTCGTCGTTGATGCTGCACCACAGGCCGTCCTGCATGTTGGCGTCCAGCACCTGCGCGTGGCCCAGGCGGTAGCCCTTTCTGGCCCCCGGCAGCAGATAAGGCGCGTTGCTCATGCTCTCCATGCCGCCCGCAAGAACGGCGCTCTGATCGCCCGCGCGGATGCTCTGGGCGGCCAGGATCACGGCTTTCAGGCCGCTGCCGCAGACCTTGTTGATCGTCAGTGCGCCGACCTCGTTGCTCAGGCCCGCTTTCAGGGCCGCGTGCCGGGCCGGGTTCTGTCCGCTTCCAGCCTGGACCACCTGACCCATGATGACTTCCTCAATCACATCCGCCGGGAGGCCCGCACGGCGCAGGGTTTCGGCCAGGGTGATGCTGCCCAGTTCCACGGCGCTCACGTCTGCCAGCGCCCCTAAAAACTTGCCCGTCGGCGTGCGAGACGCCGCCACGATCACTGCTTTGTTCATGACAGGCAGGATAGCGCGGCCAGCCTAACGGGCGTTAGGTAGGGCGGGACAGCTATCCTCTGCCCGTGAGTCTGGACTGGAGCAATTCATGAGCGGCGTGACCCTGGGCCTGCTGGCAGCGCTGGCGTGGGGTTTCGCGGACTATCTGGCGCAACCGGCCTCGCGTCGGATGGGGGCCATGCGGGCGTCTTTCGCAGCGCAGGGCTTTGGCGCAGCAGCGCTGCTGCTCTTTTTGCTGCTGACCGGAACGGGCCTGTTTCCCACAGACGCGGTGGCGTGGGCCTGGGCGCTGGGGGCGTCCACCCTGATGACGGCGGGCGGCCTGGCCTTTTACCAGTCGCTGGGACTGGGGCAACTGGCGGTGGTGGCCCCGATCATGGGCAGCTACGGGGCCGTGACCACCGCGCTGGCGTGGCTCAGCGGCGAGAGGTTGAGCCTGATGACCGGCCTGGGCCTGCTGGGCGTGCTGGCGGCGGTGGTGCTGGTGTCTCTACCGCAGAAAACGGAGGGCTTTCAGTCCACCCCAGCGCAGATTCAGGGCGCGTGGTGGGCCATCTTCGCTGCCGTGGCCCTGGGCGCGGGCTTCTTCGTCATCGGCTACGGCCTGACCCCCCGCGTGGGCGGTGTGCAGGCGACGTGGATTTTGCGCCTCTGCACGCTGGTCCTGACCTTCGCCACCTTGAAAGTGTGGCAGAGGCGGCGCACAGGCCCCCGCCCCACCGACGGGCCAGGGGCGCTGAAATACGCCGGGTGGTCCGGCCTGCTGTCCACCGGGGCCATCCTCGTCACTGCGCTGGGCCTGGGACGCGGCGAAGACAGCATCGTGACTGTGCTGGGCAGCATGTCCATCGTGTTGACCACGCTGCTGGCGCTGTTTCTGAACCGCGAACGCCTGGGCGGCGTGCAGTGGGCAGGGGTGGGGCTGGCGATCCTGAGTACCGTGCTGGTGGGCCTCAAGTAGAGGACGGTTCCCACCACGGTCGGGCCACGAAGCCACCACGCTCCTCAGCCTTCCGCGCCCGCAAGTCCTCCAGCTCAGCCCTGCCCACGCCGTCCAACTCCGCCAGCGCGTACACGACTTCCAGCACGTCTGCAAGTTCCAGCACCTCGCCGGATTCCAGATACTCGGCCACCTCCTCCCCCAGTTTGTTGCGGAGGGCGGAGCGAAAGTCAGTCGGGTCCAGGGAGTGGGATTGGCCGCCGAACAACTCTGGAATGCGGTCGCGCACGAGTTTGCCCATCTGGTAAGGATACGTTTTGCAGCGTTTCCGAAAATGAAGATGGCAGGCGAAAAGCGCAAAAGACCCATGCCACACGCCATCTCCTTGCCTCCCTTCTGAGGGAACGTGCTCCCAAGGGGCGGACTCGCAGAACTGCGAAGCAGAGGGGTCAACCGTGGCAGCCACCCCACAAAGCAGCGCAACAAGATCTCCCTTTGCCCTCACTGAAACCGCCCGCCCCGGCGTGGTAATTTGCCCCTATGTTTGAGTCGCTGGGCAACAAGTTGCAGGACATCCTGGACCGCGTGGGCAAGGAGCGCCAGCTCACCGAGTCGCAGGTCAAAGCCGCCATGCGCGAGATTCGGATGGCGCTGCTGGAAGCCGACGTGAATTTTGGCGTCGCCAAGGAATTCGTGGCCAAAGTCTCCGAGAAGGCGGTGGGCCAGGAGGTCTCGGGCAGCCTCAACTCCGGGCAGACCGTGGTGAAGCTGGTCCACGACGAATTGATCGAAACGCTGGGCGGCAAATCCATTCAGCCGGAGCTGAAGACCGAGGGCAACGTGTGGTTCATGGTGGGTCTCCAGGGGGCGGGCAAGACCACCAGCACCGGCAAACTGGCCCTGCACTACAAGAACAAGGGCCGCCGCGTGCTGCTGGTGGCCGCCGACACCCAGCGCCCCGCCGCGCGTGACCAGTTGGAAGTGCTGGCCAATCAGGTGGGCGTGCCCGTGTTGAAGGTGGCCGACGGCGAAACCCCCGCCGAGACCCGCCGCCGCGTGGACGAACACCTCAAAACCGATTTTCGCGATCTGGTCATCGTGGACACGGCGGGACGATTGCAGATCGACGAGACGCTGATGGACCAACTGGCGGACCTGCAAACCGCCATGCAGCCCAGCGAAACCCTGCTGGTGGTGGACGCCATGACCGGGCAGGAGGCGCTGAACGTGGCGCAGACCTTTGACGAGCGGGTGCAGGTCTCGGGCCTGATCATCACCAAGATGGACGGCGACGCGCGCGGTGGGGCGGCCCTCTCGGCGCGCAGCGTGACGGGCAAACCGATCTATTTCGCCGGAACCAGCGAGAAGATTTCTGGCCTGGACGCCTTTCACCCGGACCGCGTGGCCGGGCGCATCCTGGGCATGGGCGACGTGCTGGGGCTGATCGAACGCGCCGAGATGGCCGACATCAAGGCGATGGAGGTCAAGAAGCCCGGCGACTTTGACCTCGAAGACCTGCTCACGCAGCTTCGCCAGATTCGCAAGATGGGGCCGCTGGGAGACCTCCTGAAGCTGATTCCCGGCATGAGCCGCGCGCTACCCGAGGGCTTCAACGTGGACGAGAAGCAGATTCAGCGCATCGACGCCATGATTTCCAGCATGACCCTCAAGGAACGGCGCAACCCCAAGGTGATCGACGGACGGCGGCGCAAGCGCATCGCGGCAGGCAGCGGCCACAGCGTGCAGGACATCAACAAGCTGCTCAAGATGCACGAGCAGATGAAGGGCATGATGAAGATGCTGGGGGGCATGAGCGGCAAGGGACCAGGGGGCAAGATGCCCAAAATGCCCAACCTGCCGCCGAGCGCGCGGCGTTAGGCTCAGTGGAAGGGCGGCTTGACATTGACACCCAGGGCCGCCCTCCGTATACTCATCCCCGCTGCAAAAACGCCATGCGTGGGCGCAGCATTTGGATCGTTAGCTCAATCGGTAGAGCAGCTGACTTTTAATCAGCGGGTTCTCGGTTCAAGTCCGAGGCGATCCACCACACGGAAACGCAGTCCAGCACTGCGTTTCTTTCTTTCTGTCTCGCGGTGAAACGAGCGAATTTCTGATCAAAATGTGTAATCCGAGTGTAATGGGCAGAGTGAGGGGTGCGTCTCGGACTGTCACAAGTAGCGTCGTAGCAGTACCGATCTGCCTGAAATTCCCGCTATTCTGAGTTATGCCTGAAGACAACAGCACGCCTAACAATCCGGTGTCAGCCTTGATCGATAAGCTCGTCGGGCCAGTTTACGATGACTTGCTCAAACCTACGATCCAAGAAGTTGGCAAGGGCGTGGGCGGTCTGGCTAGCTATTACATGCATGGTTGGCAAGCACAGGGAGTCATTGCCAGAGCAAACTTAAATCTCTTGCAAGAAACTTTAGAGCCGAAGCTTGAAGCAATTCCAGAAGAAAAACGCATTCCAGTTGACCCTGCCATATTAGTACCAGCTCTGGAAGCTTCAACATACACAGCTCAGCACGTAGACATTCGAGAAATGTATGCTAATTTATTGGCATCTGCTGCTAATATCGATAAAGTTAGTTCGGTTCATTTGTCATTTGTTGAGATAGTGAAGCAAATGTCTCCATTAGATGCTCGAGTAATGCACAGCTTTACTTCTAAAACTCGTAATTTTATTCCTTTGGTAAAGCTCCTCTATAGGATTGATAATACAGAGTTCGATAGCCAATTGCACATCACAGACTTGATGAATGTAGAAGGTAGTGTCAAAGAAGTTGAAATATCAATCGAAAATCTTATGAGATTAGGTTTGATAAAAGTCACGTATGATAAATGGATGGCTAAAGACGACGACTACTTACCGATAGTAACCTTAATTCAAACTGCTAATGCTGAAATTACAGACGCTCGATATAATCCCTCGCGCATTTCGGCAGACTATGATGCTCAAGGCAAAAGCATTCCCGCTCATTATCAGCCAGGCATTGCTAATCTAACGTCTTTCGGAAGTGCTCTGCAATTAGCTTGCATGTGAATCAGCGAATGTTTCCAAAGCTTACTCAACTTGTCCGAACAGCACCGACGCTGGAATGGCGTTCTGCTGCATCTCCTCGTGGTAGATGTGGCGGTACACGTTCAGCGTCATCATCGGTGAGGCGTGACCCAACTGGCGCGACAGCACTTCAACCCGGACACCCACTCTGAGCGACAGCGAGGCGAACGTGTGCCGAAGATCATGGATTCGGATGCGAGGCACGTCCGCCGCCTTGCAGATCGAGTTCATGTGGTTCTTCAGATTGTCCGGCCCGAGCGAGTCGGCATTCTTGGAGCTGGTAAAAACGAAGTCATTCTGGAAGGACTTATCACCGAGCCGCTGACGAATCTCGGACTGCCTGCGCTTGGCTTCCAGAAGCACCTCCACAGCGTCGGGCGAGAGATAGAGGGTACGGCGGCTGGTCTTCGTCTTGGGGCGCGTCAGCAGCTTTTCCTTGCCCGCGCAGTGCAGTGCTTGCTCAATACGGACATAGGGCAATTTGGCATCTAGAAATACGTTGGTCCATGCCAAGCCACATGCTTCGCCTCGGCGTACACCCGTCAGCAACATGAACTTGAAAACCATGCCCCAACTGTGGACATCACAAGCGGCGGCGAAGCGGGCTGCTTCAGAGGGGCTGAAGACGTGAAGGTCATCGTTCTCGGTGTCCTTGCTCGTCACCTGTGGTTTCTGACCCCGCGCTGGGTTACGGACCATCAACTCGTCTTTGAACGCCATTTCCAGTACGCCATGCACTACCGCGTGGGTGAGGCGGAGGGTATGGGCTTCGGTCACGCCTCGATCTTGCAAATCGACGTAGAGCTGTCGGACATGGCTGGGGCGGAGGTCCTTGAGCTTGAGGGCCTTGAATCTGTCGCTGATGTACTTGGTGGCACTGTAGCGGTAGCCGAGGCTGGTGCGCTTGGCCCTTGATCGGTCCTTGTCTTGCAGCCACGTCTCCAGTTGCTCGCCAAAGGTGATCTGCGTGGGCTGAGCAACCAACCCGCGACTGAGTTCGGCCAACTTCTGAGCGCGGGCCAGTTCGGCCTCTTTCGCTGTGGGAGCGGTGCCGTTGTATCGGCATCCCTCGTAGGTCAAATGCCAGCGGAACCCTATGTTGTTCTTGTAGACTCCTGTTGTTCCCATAGGGGCAACAGTATCAAGCCCACTGACTCAAGTACACAGCACCCATCTATTGGATCAACCAAATTGAACATGCTATCCTTGCAAACAATGTCCAGCACACCGAAGAAAGCGAATATGCTCGAAGATTGGGGCGTCACTTATGAAGAACTCGGTGAAGCCTTAGAAGAGAATCCTAGTTTGCGCGGAATGGTTTTCGGATACGTCGCGGAGATCAAGCTGCGTCACGTTATTGAGGGCAATTCTTTAATTACAGCGTCACAAAAAGATGATGATCATGACAGAAAGAAGAAAGGCGATAGAAGATTTATTTATAAAGATGAAGAGTTCACAATTGAAAGCAAGTCACTTCAAACAAAAACTGTAAAATTGATTAAAAATAGCGACGGGGAAGTTATAAGTCATACAGGTAAGGCTCAGGTTGATGCTAGTGACAGACGAAAAATAGAGATGCCCGATGGAGAGATGTTGGAAACGACTTTGCTACGCGTGGGTGAGTTCGACATACTCTCAGTTAACTGCTTCGCATTTGAGAAAAAATGGAGATTTTTATACAGCAGAAATGCCGATCTGCCTCGCAGTTCTTCTTACAAGACGGAATATAACGAACACCTAATCTCTTCTACTGTATCTGTTCAATATCCACTTGAAGCGGATAGTAATTTTACGGAAGATCTTTTCGAACTTTTAGATGAGCTAGTTAACGAAAGAAAATCTCGCCGGGCTAAAGGCGAAATTCCTCAAGAGTCGATGATTATAGAAGCAGGCGGCGATGTTATTACTGCGGTTGAAGAATAACTCCATTAGCGACTTGCTGTTTGCGAACTTTTTTGAACACTAAAAAATATGAATGATTCTTGCGAGCGTGTCTTTGATCTTTTAGACTGGAGACGCCCGGCTTGTTATTGCGCACTAATATGAATAAATCTTTGCAATAGAATCCCATAGACTCGTAAGCTGTAATAATTTCAACATGTGTGAGTCTTTGCTTATTTGCGCTCACCTCGTCTTGGCATTTAACGATAAATAATCCATCTTGGCGCAATACGCGCCAACCTTCTAGACCACCCTTCACATATAGAGCTAGAACCGTGTCATGCCATTTTGAATCGTCACTCAGAATAACTGGATGTCGTTCTAAATTAGCTCTTAACTGCCAAGTTGCTATAGAAGCCCCTATAAGCGGCTGTGCTTTGCCATTTGAGTAATGATGGCGGAATGCAAGGTGCGTGCCAGAGCTACCTAGATGATCCGTATTCTTTCGCAGTAAACCTTCTTGATAAGGCGGGTCAAACACTAGACAGTCGAGGCTGGCAGCTTCAAATGGCAAGTTTCTCGCATCCACACCTGTATTTACTGGCACATCATGATTTATATCGTGGTCAGTCTTAGCGTCGAGGTCAGAAAAGCGAAGCTGGTACGAGTCCTTCTCAATCAGCTTCCAGAAAACGCCTTTGCCGTAAGTCACGTCAGCGACAAGCGATCCTCTAGGCACATGCAAATCAAGTATGTCTTTGAACAGTTCTGAATTCAGCCCGACGCTGGCTGAGACAACAACGTCGCTCGTTGCCCCGCCTCCCTGTGTGCGCTTGACAACTGGAGCAGTCTCAATCGGCTCTGGCACTTCGGGCGGTTGAGGGATAACTGAATCCTTGCGCGGTCTGCCTCGTTTCCGCTTCTGCGGCTCAATACTGTCAGGGACGGCAAATAAAGTTTGTTGGGTGCTGTCAGCCATTACCGCACTGTATAGCGGGTGGATGAACGGCGTACAGGTCCAGCCGATAAAAAAGCGGCCCTGAGAGCCGCCGAGGTTGTCTGCCTCACTGTGGATGTCATTCCAAAAGAATGGCCTCAAGCCTCTGGCTTTCTAGCTTGTAGGAGCAGACAAAGTTTGTCCTGAGCATCGCTCCGAAGCTGTTCTGGCTATCCACCCAGCCTGCCCAGGACTTGTTCCCGTTTTCGTTGGACTGGACACTGCCGATTTTTGTCGCTGAACTGGCGAATTGAGCCGTTGACGGTGCTTTGAGTTTGTCCTTGACAGCATCCTGGCACATGACCACGAACGTCCCCACGTCCAGCTCTTTGTCTGCGCGGGCGGCTTGAGCGGCTCTGGCCTCGGCTGCCGCTTGTGCTGTCGCTCGTCTGGCTGCGGCCTCTTCATCTCTCCGTGCTTGTGCCGCTGCTGCTTCTTTCGCCTTGCGTGCCTCTACTGCTCGCTGGGCGGCAAGTTCAGCCGCCGTAAATTTCTTCAAGTCAACACGCAAAGCCTTCTGCTTGCCAGTATCCCAATCTACCGACTGAGCATGGTAGCCGTCTGCACTGGCCTTCACGGTGTAGCTGGAGTCGGTGAGCTTGACCTTCACAGGCGACTGCGTGTAAACCTCTCCGTTCAGTTCCACCTGTGCGGCTGCGGGCGTGAATGTCAGTGTCACATCGCTGTTGGGCAGGAGTTGGCCTCCCAACCCCATAACCACAATGCTACCCAGCAAGAGACCGCCAGCAAGAGGGCGTCCCCTGAGCTTGAGGAGAGGCGTGACGCCCCGGACTAACCCGATGAGTGCCAGAATTCCGAGCACAAGACCAGCGATGATGACAATGCTTCCAAACATAAAGAACCTCCGTGCAGCACGCTGCTGAGGCACTGTATATCGCCATATATGACGACGCCCTATCAGACGACACCACCGAGCGCGAAAAGCACACGCTCAAGGGATGACCGCTTCTGGCCCGCTCGATGACTCACAACGCCAAGAGCGGCTCGAAAAGTTAGGCCAGCGCATCAAGCAATTGCGCGAGGAGCGGAGGTGGAGCCAAGACACGTTCGCCCATCTCGCTGGGATGAACCGCGCCTATCCCAACAAAATTGAGAAGGCTAAAATTGACGTGCGGTACACCACGCTCGTCCGCATCGCCCACGTCTTCGGCATGACTGTAGGAGAGCTGCTGACCTTCGACAATGCCCCATCAGATTGATGCCGGAAGCCAAATAGTGAAAGAGAATATGTTTTGAGCTAAACTGACTTATGACCGATACGATTCCCTGGATAGATTCAGAAGCTCATCAAGACGGCGGAGAGATTCTGGACCTCATGGCCGATATGGGCTATGCCTTTAACTCCGTTCAGGAGTTGCAGCCAGACAGAAAGTACATGTGGCACGCCGTGGTTCGTACTCAAGGGGACAATGACGCTTTCGCTCGGCAGCATGTCAGCTTGAAGAAAAGCGGCTGGCCCTACACCTGTCTCTGGACTCCTTGGCTCGGCACATTCACTCCTACTGAAGGTGGGGAGCGTCTCACCCATGACCTCGAACAGATAGCCCGTCAATACGAAGACTTGAACATCGTCGGCCTGATCATCGAACCGCTCGGTGTCTTCTGCCGCGACGTACCTTCACCACACGTCAATCCTCCCCAACCTGTCGCCCTGTAAGACGGAACCCACCTAGGCCAGAGTTCTGCCTTCGGTGGGTTCTCCCGCGCGTTCTGGCGGCGATGGTGAGGGTTCAGGCTGGTTCGTGGTCGTCTTCCTCCTCGTCCATATCGGCGATCTTCTTGCCCAACTGCTGAGCCTGTAACGCTCGAAGTTGAGCCAGGTTTCGCATTAAGGCTCGGTCCAGGCTGCCCTCGTAACGCATGACCAGCCCCAGCGTGTGTTCGTTGGGAATGGACTTCACGGCCTGTTGTTCTGCGAGCAGTCCATCTACCCGGTCAAGCCAGCGCACGAGATCAGCTCGCGCCCCTCGAAGGTTTGCGGCAGTCTTGTCGGCAGGTGGCGTCAAGCAGTGCAAGTGTTCCGCCGCGCCTCTCAGCGTGTCCAGATGATCGGCCACCCCTGCCGGAGCAGGTTTGAACAAGCCTGCGTCTTCGGCGGCGGCGGCCAGACGGAGCAGGGCCGCAGGGAGACTGAGCGCCGCCTGTCCTTGCGCCATCAACAGCTCGGTCATCATGATCTCGGCGGAGTCCGGGTAAGCCGCCGCCTCAAGCGCTTGACGCGCCTGACTCTGGGTGGTGACTTCTTGCCAGTGGTACAGCTTCTCGCGCCGCCAGAGCGTGTAGGCGATGCCCTCCACGAGCTTGCCTTCCAGATAGCCGACGGGCTGTAAATCGGCCTGAAGCTGTGCCAGATGCTCTTGGTAGGCTTCCTGCTCGTTCTCGGTGAGAAAGCGGGCGCTAACGCCGTGCTTGAGACCGTTGAGCCGCGTCCTGAGCGTCCCGGCGCTTTTCTGCTTCGTCGTGGCGTTCATGTTCATCAGTTTCTCCTTTGAATTTGCGTTCTTTCGTTCAAAACATCAATAAAGATTGAACAGCCTCTAAATCTGAAGTTCCCCCGCTTGCGTTCTGTCTTCGTTAGCCCTACCAAGTTTCCCTATTTGTGTTCATACATTTTGATTTGCGATTTGAATAACGCAAGTCCGTTTCCCATGCGAATGAACAGCTCTCCAATCAGAAGAAGCTGTCCATAACGCAAAGAACGCAAATTTCCTAGATAGCGAGTCGAGTGAGAGAAGATTCCTTCTTCTCGATGGGGCCAATCCATGTGGCGACAATTTTCCGGCGGTCACTCCCGCTCCCAACAAGCCGACTGATGATTTCAACTCCGGCGGCGCGGAAGGCTGGCTTGTGGCGGTTGAGGTACTGGCTGAACCCCCGCCCGTTCATGGGGCATTTGTAGGGAATAAACTGCAACTGGTGGATGATCAGGTTGCGGAAATCGGTGGCGGTGTGGCTGACCTCGCGCCCCTGGCAGTGCTTGACCATCCGAATGAGTTCCTGCGCGAAGACATCATCATCCAGCGTGGACAGAATCAGATCGTGGCGCTGGTTCATGTAGGAGGCTAGGAATTCTCCCTGCTCCCAGGGCAGCGCCGCTTCTGCTGCCGTGACCAGCCGTGCGAAGTCCAGAAGGCGCGGCTTACGCTCAAGCGTGGTGGTGTCCCAGTTCTTCAGGGCGGCACTCAGGGCGTTGAGCAGGCCGGACAGGATGACCCCAGAGGCAGCATTGAACCCTTCCCAGAGGGTGTGTTCGTCAATCCGGTCACTCTCTTGGAAAGGCTTGAGTTCTACCCGCAGCACCCGGTCTGCCAGGTCCGCCCGGTCGGTTACTTCTGGAATGCCGTTAAGGATAATGGGACGGGCCATCTCGAAGTGCTGCTCGTCGCTGTTGGTGTACAGCTTGCGCCGTCCGAATCCTGAGCCGGTGGACATGCGGCAGAAGGCGTCCGACTGATCTGCCGTCAAAAAAGAGATGTTGTCGAAGGCCAGCAGGTGGGCATTCTGACCATAAATGTAAAGGTCTTCTTCCTGCCGGAACAGGGTGCGGAGTCCAGCTTTGGCAGGGTCAGTGATGGCCCGGATCATCCGTGTGGTGGTGCTCTTGGCTGTGCCGTGTTCGCCCTTGATGACCAGAATGGGGTAGGGGTGGATGCCGCTCAGGACAGACAGGCAGAACGCCGTGACGTTGCGTAACTCCTGTTCATCGACGTGAATGAAGGCAGCCAACTGCCCGATGTCACCTTCGTCGGTAGGCGCGGGCAGGGGAAGTGGCAGCATGGCTGGAGAGCGGTAAAAGCGAACAGGAACATCTGCCGCCTCTTTAACTTGCCACCCCTCCTGATTCACTTCGATGACCTGCCATTGTTCGTTGCCCAGAGCGATGAAAATCTTGCCTTCATGCCGCATCACGCGCAGACCAACGGGGTAGTGGGCCGTGCCGAACTCCGCTTTGGCTGCGAGCAGGTGCAGCACTTCCTGCAAGTCCTTGCCCTTGATGGGCTTACCTTCACTTTCAAAAAAGAGGCGTTGTAGAAGTTTCTTCGCGCCGCCTTGCTCAAGCGCATAGGTCACTTGACGCCCATCCACCTCTGCGCTGAGATACCCCTCGCCGTTGGCCCCTTTGAAGACTTCGCACTCGGAGTCGTTGATCAAGTCGAGCATGATGCCGATGGCACTTTTTTCCTTGACGCTGGGCGCATGAACCTGGCCGCCTACGCATTTCTTGAGATTCATCACGCCGTAGGTGTCCGCGCCGTGCTGCTCATCCCACTTTGAACGCATGAGTTTGCTCTGGCGGAAGATGTGGTCAACCGCGTTGATGTCTCCCTCAGCCCAGAAATACAAGCCGCCGCAGAGTGCTAGATCAGCCTCACTCTGACTTTTGTAGCCCGCCGCCTCCCAGTGTCCTGTTTCATACAGGTTAAGCAGCTTCTTGCCGTTTCGAGCTTTTTTCATCCGTGCCAGCACTTGCTCGTCGCTGAATTGGGTGGGGCGGCAAGTCGTCAAGTCGGCAGGATCAGCGGCGGTGTCTGCTGGCTGGAGGGAGGCCAGCAATTCATCCAGCGCCGCTTGACAGTCCGCGACTTTGGTGGTGGTTCCTGGGAAGACGTTCCCGGTCATCCAGATAAATCGCTTGTCGCTGTAAATTTCAACTTCGGCAGTCTTAACGCCCTTGGCAGGCTTCTTGCCCCACATCACGAGGTGCAAACCTGTCCCGCTCTGACTGATCTCCGTGTAGGTGGGGAATTTGGCGATCAAGGTCTTGGCCCAGTCCTCCAATTCTTCTGTCGCCGGGTCTAGGCACTTGTCTAAGTCGATGATGACGAGGCCGTCGTCCTGCTGCATGACAAATCCTGCGCCGTCCAGTTGACCTGTGGACACCAACTGCTGCGCCGCTTGAAAGGGCATCCAGGTGGAGGGGTCCGTCACCTTGGCGTTCTGAATTTGACCGTCCTTGAGGCACTTGGGAACCTTGGTGGCTTTTGGCTTGCCGTCTTCCTGCCAGAGTCTGACACCCACCCACTGAGAGCGATCTTGGAGGGGTGATGGAACGTTGTTGAGGAAGTCAATTTTGTTGCTGTGTACACCGTTCGACTCGCTGGGTACAGTGGTGGTGGGTGGGGTTCCGCTGGCGGTCAGGTCAGCGGAACTCATTTCTTCACCTGCCCAAGCTGCTCGTTCACCCAGCGTTCAAGTTCCCAACGCGGCACGCGGTAAATGGTTCCCATCGGCTGAATCGCTTTCAGTTCGCCGTTGCGAATGAGCTTCCGAATGGTGTTGGGGTGGACGCCGATGTATTGGGCGGCGCTGTTGATGCTGTAGAAACTAGGCGTAGACACGTTGATACGCTCCTTAATCTTAACTGGAAGGGAAAGTCACAGCGCCGTTTTAGGGCGCTAGGCTGTCACTTCAAGCGTTAGGAGCGTTCAGGAGGATCTGCGGGCGGCAGTCCAGGGGTCTGATTTTTGGCAAGACTTTTTGAGCGGCCAGCCATTGGGGGACAAAGGCACTCAGCTTTTCTTCAAGCTGCGTCTCTAGTTCGAGCAGGACAGCCGCAACCTGTGGAGCCTTGACCCGTTGTCGGAAGGCACGGACAGCCCGGCGCAAGTGGCGCAGGTTTTTGCGGGTACTAGCGTGCTGGAAGCAGACGGCAGCACTGGCGCAGACATTCACTTCAACATCCAGGAGGGTTTCGACAGCGACCAACTCGTCGCCGCGTACCTCCAGAATGATGTTGAATTCTCTGCTGCCGAACATACCTGTCTCCTCTTCCTGAGTGCCGTGGGTTGCCCCTGGATGCACTGGATGACCTCATCCTAACTCGACTTTGAAAATTCGCGCTCAAAATACCGAAAAATGCTGCCCAGCACGACGAAATTTTTGCTGCTGAAAATCTGAAGGCGATTGCCGAGGTTGCTAAAAAGTTTGCGTTCTTTGCGTTCTCAAGCCAGAAAAATCCCATGCTCGACGTGAAAAATTGGCTGAACGTAAGCTGAAGATGTTGCCGCAACCCCGTAGACCAGAACGCAGATGATTCGCTGATTATGTCCAGGCCACTATTGGAGGCATTGGCCCAGATGGTGAACCCGATGTGTAACCCAGTGACGGCGGGTGAGCTTCACCGGATGGTTAGATTTACCTCGTGTGGAACGGTGTTGTGCTGGATAGTATTCATAGAGTGCTTTTCAAATCAGTTTGTTTTATACACTGACTTTTAATCAGCGGGTTCTCGGTTCAAGTCCGAGGCGATCCACCACCATGTTCCTCGCTTAGTGCGGGGAATTTTCCATTTGTCTCTGCCGTTCGCCTAGGCTGACTGGGTCCTGGCCACCACGTTTTCACCACAGCAAAAGTTTTCGGTGGCCCGCCGGAAGCCGTGTCGAGCAACTCGAACAAGACCAGTCCCGCGCCATTACGCCCCCAGCAGAATCAACCCTGATAGACTCCTGCGGTGACTTCCGCGCCGGACCAGAACGATTTACTCAGCCAGCTCAACGAGACCCAGGCGCAGGCCGCCGACCATTTTGAGGGTCCGGCCCTGGTCATTGCCGGGGCAGGCAGCGGCAAGACGCGCACGCTGATCTACCGCATTGCCCGCCTGATCACCCATTACGGCGTGGACCCCGGCGAGATTCTGGCCGTGACCTTTACCAACAAGGCCGCCGCCGAGATGCGCGAGCGGGCAGCCCACCTGATGCCAGGGGCAAATAAACTGTGGATGAGCACCTTTCACAGCGCAGGCGTGCGGATTCTGCGCCAGTACGGCGAACATATCGGACTCCGGCGCGGCTTCGTGATCTACGACGACGACGATCAACTGGACATCTTCAAGGAAGTGATGGGCAGCATTCCCGGCATCGGCCCGGACACCAGCCCCCGCGTGCTGCGCGGCATCGTGGACCGGGCCAAGAGCAACCTCCTGACGCCCGCAGACCTGGCGAGAAGCGGCGATCCATACATCAGCGGTCTGCCACGCGAAGCCGCCGCCGAAGCGTACCGAATATATGAAAGCCGCAAGAAGGGCCAGAACGCCATCGATTTCGGAGACCTGATTACCGAAACCGTGAGGCTGTTTCATGAAGTGCCGGGCGTATTGAATGCCGTTCAGAGCCGCGCCAAGTTTATCCATGTGGACGAGTATCAGGATACGAACAAATCGCAGTATGAGTTGACACGGTTACTGGCAAGCAGAGATAAAAACTTACTTGTCGTGGGCGATCCAGACCAGTCGATCTATAAATTCAGAGGCGCGGACATTCAAAACATCCTCGATTTCCAGAAAGACTATTCGGATGCAAAAGTTTATGTTCTGGAACACAACTACCGCTCCAGCGCCAGCGTGCTGAATCTGGCCAACAAACTGATCGAGAACAACACCGAACGCATGGACAAAACGTTGCGGGCGGTCAAGGAAAACGGCCACGCGGTCATGTTCCACCGCGCCACCGATCACCGGGCCGAGGGCGATTTCGTGGCCGAGTGGCTGACCCGCCTGCACAACACCGAGGGCCGCAAGTTCGCCGACATGGCCATTCTGTACCGCACCAACGCCCAGTCCCGCGTGATGGAAGAGTCGCTGCGGCGCGTGCAGATTCCGGCGAAGATCGTAGGGGGCGTGGGTTTCTATGACCGCCGCGAGATCCGCGACATCCTGGCCTATGCGCGCCTGTCACTGAATCCATCGGACGACGTGGCCCTGCGCCGCATCATCGGGCGGCCCCGGCGCGGCATCGGGGACACGGCGCTGGCACGGTTGATGGACTGGGCACGCATCAACAACACCTCTCTCCTGACGGCCTGCGCGCGGGCCGAGGCAGACCAGATTCTAGACCGTGGCGCGCAGAAACCCGTGGAGTTCGCCAAATTGATGGCCGCCATGAGCGACGCCGCCGAGAACTACGAACCCGCCGCCTTCCTGCGCTTCGTGATCGAGACCAGTGGGTATCTGGATCTGCTGCGCCAGGAAGGTCAAGAGGGGCAGGTCCGCATGGAGAACCTGGACGAGCTGATCAATGCCGCCGAGGAATGGTCCGGCGACAATGACGGCACCATCGGCGACTTTCTGGACGAGGCCGCCCTGCTCTCCAGCGTAGACGACATGCGCTCCAAGACCGAGAACAAGGACGTGCCGGAGGACGCCGTGACGCTGATGACCCTGCACAATGCAAAGGGCCTGGAATTTCCGGTGGTGTTCATCGTCGGCACCGAGGAAGGGCTGCTGCCCAGCAAGGGGGCGCTGACCGAGGCTGGTGGCATCGAGGAGGAACGGCGGCTGTTCTACGTGGGCATCACCCGCGCGATGGAACGGCTGTTCCTGACCGCCGCGCAGAACCGCATGCAGTACGGCAAGACCAACGCCGCCGAGGACAGCCGCTTTCTGGAGGAAATCGAGGGGGGCTTCGATACCGTGGACCCCTACGGCCAGGTGGTGGAATACCGTGCCAAGACGTGGAAACAGTACCGCCCCACCGTGCCTGTCACCCCCAGCTCAGTCAAGAACACCAGCCCGATGACGGCAGGCATGGCGTACCGGGGCGGCGAGAAGGTCAGGCATCCCAAGTTCGGTGAGGGGCAGGTGCTGGCCGTGGCCGGAATGGGCGACAAGCAGGAAGTGACGGTGCATTTCCCCACGGTGGGAACCAAGAAGCTGCTGGTGAAGTTCGCCAACCTCAGCGCGCTGTGAAGCTGCGTCTCCCCCGCAAAATGCCGAGAGCTGGCCCTGACCGCCCGCTCACAGCTCATTTGCTATCCTGACCGTTATGAAACTCGTTCTCGCGGTCATTCAGGATGCAGACGCCACGGCGCTGGTGCGCATCCTCTCGGAAAATGCCTTCGAGGTCACCAAACTCGCCAGCACCGGCGGCTTTCTGCGCGAGGGCAATACCACCCTGATGATCGGCGTGGACGACGCGCGCATGGACGACTTGAAGCGCTTCGTGCGCCAGACCTGCCGCACCCGCAGCCGGTTGGTGGCCCCCAGCGTCCCGATGGGCGAGCAGAACGAGGGTCTGGTCAGCGATCCGGTGGAAGTGCCGGTGGGCGGGGCCGTGATGTTCGTGATGGGCGTGCAGGAGTTCGTGAAGGTGTAGGCTTCGCCGGTTGTGGGCTACAGGCTGTGGGTTGTGGGAGAAGATTTGAGATTGAGCCTCCCCGCAATGTTCCTACAGCCCACAACCCACACCCCGATCACTTCACCCCCAGCGCCGCCAGTTCCTCCCGGAGCTGCGCGGCGCCTTTGTAATGCACGGCGCTCATGCCCACCGAGCGGGCAGCCTCGGCGTTCTGGGAGCGGTCATCGATCATGACAGCTTCCTCCGGGCGCACGTTGGCGAGTTGAAGGGCCAGACGGTAAATCCTGGGATTGGGCTTCATGACGCCCAGATAACACGAGGTAAAAAAGCCCAGCAGAAACTCGTGCAGGCCAAAGGTCTGGATGCGGTGATCGTTCAGGTCATGGCCCTCGTTGTTCAGCGAGTACATGCGCCAGCGCCCGGACAGGTCTCCAGCCACAGCCAGGGCGTCGGCATGTGGCTGGCTCTCGGCCTCCATCGCGGCGCGGAATTCTTCGGGGGAAAAGTCGCGCGGGGTGTAAAAGAGGGTCTGCTCCAGGTACTCGGCCAGCGTCATGCGGCCCAGCTCCAGCTCTGGCGCGGCCAGTTTGTGGCGCTCGGTGAACTCCGCAGGGTCCAGACCAAAGCGCCCCAGCACATCTGCCCGCTGCTCACGGTCCCAGCCGTTGGTCAGGAGAACGCCGCCGATATCCCAGAACACTGCTTTGATGGTCATGGACTTCAGCCTAGAGCATTTGTCCGAATGGCAGTATCAGGAAAAACGGCTTCTTGGTATTTCCATTCTCGCTCGGAGCCGTGCCAGTCACAAATGCCCTGAGTGCTGGGACAATGACTGCCCGTCCGACGTCCGCTTTTCAGACGGAAATGGTCAGGACGATGTCAATACTGCTGAGCGAAATAACGCCCGCTTCTCAACCTCGGACTTGATAGAGCAGTATCAATCCAGACACAACAAAATCAGGGATCGGAAGCGCTTGCAATTTTCTTTAGGTAAGCCTAAAGTACGCCATGCTTTTTAACGCCGCCACATCGCCGCCCGCTTGCCGCAACACCGCCTCCACCTCCTGCGCATCCGTGGTGATGCTCTTCCTCGGCTTGCGTCCATGACGGCAAAAGACGGCTGGCGCAAGGAAAGCCTGGGCGAGTCGCTGAGCGACGTCACACGCATTCAGGTGGATTACACCAAGCCCCCGTGGAAGCGCTTTCTGTCCTTTCTGGGACCGGGAGCGCTGGTCGCCGTGGGCTACATGGACCCCGGCAACTGGGCCACGTCCATCGCGGGGGGAAGCGCCTACGGCTACACGCTGCTGAGCATGGTCCTGATCTCCAGCCTGATGGCCATTTACCTGCAAGCCCTGTCTGCCCGGCTGGGCATCGCCACCGGGCGCGATCTGGCGCAGGCGTGCCGCGATCACTTCAGCAAACCCGCCGCCATTGCCCTGTGGATCTCTGCCGAAATCGCCATCATCGCCACCGATCTGGCGGAAGTCATCGGGACCGCCATCGCGCTGAATCTGCTGTTCGGGTTGCCGCTGATTATCGGCGTGTGCCTGACGGTGGTGGACGTGCTGCTGATTCTGCTGCTGCAAAACAAGGGCTTCCGGTACGTGGAGGCGCTGGTGATCACCCTGATCGCCACCATCGCCGTGGCCTTCCTGTTCGAGATGATCTTCTCCAGGCCGGAACTGGCCCCGATGCTGGGCGGTCTGGTGCCCAGTAAAAAGCTCTTGGACCCCGCCGTGCTGTACATCGGGATCGGCATCCTGGGCGCAACCGTCATGCCGCACAACCTGTACCTGCACTCGGCCATCGTGAATACGCGCGGTTACGCCCGCACCCAGGAAGGCAAGCGCGAGGCCATCAAGTTCGCCACCATTGATTCCACGCTGGCGCTGACCTTCGCCTTTTTCATCAACGCCTCGATCCTGATCCTGGCCGCCGCCGCCTTCAACGTGGCCGGGCGCACCGACATCGCCGAGATTCAGGACGCCTACAAACTGCTCTCGCCGCTGCTGGGAGCCACCGCCGCCAGCGTCCTGTTTGCCGTGGCGCTGCTGGCCTCCGGGCAGAACAGCACCCTGACTGGCACGCTGACCGGGCAGATCGTGATGGAAGGCTTCGTCAATATCAAGCTCAAGCCCTGGAAGCGGCGGCTGCTTACGCGCCTGATCGCCATCATTCCCACCGTGATCGTCGTGCTGATTTACGGCGAAAAGGGCACCGGGCAACTGCTGATTCTGTCGCAGGTGGTGCTGTCGCTGCAACTGTCCTTCGCCGTGGTGCCGCTGATGATGTTCAGTGGCGACAAGACCAAGATGGGCGAGTTTGTCATCACGCCCTTCTGGAAGTGGCTGGGCTGGGGCATCACCGCGCTGATCATCGGCCTGAACGCCTTCCTCCTGATCCAGACTTTCTTCGGAGGGTAGAACCGCAAAAGGAAGGGCCGGAGTCAGGTTTGTGCTGACGCCCGGCCCTTCTTCAGTTGCATCCAGGTGGAAATCCCGCCAAGGATAAGCATGGCGGCCATGAAAAGGTAGACCCACGCAGGCAGATTGCGCCCGGCCACCAGTACGTACAGGTAAGCGGCGATGAACAGCACGCCCGTCATGGCAGCCGGGAGAAGGGTGGACTCACCGCGCCGGAAACTGCGAATCCACCATGCCACCGACAGCGCAAACAGCGGCATGGTGCCGAAGTACAGCGCCCCGAAGATGACCGGATTGACGCCGTACTGCTCGCTGAGGGTCACAGTGGTCATCGAAATCCAGTCCAGAATGGTTTGCAACATGTCGCCCGCCTCTTCTCTGGAGTACGGAGAAGAGGCGGGCGAGGTTCAGTCTGGGTTGTGCGGAGAGGCTTACAGCGCGGCTGCGCCCGCCTCGGCCACCGCGTGATCCTGTTCGCCGGAGCCGCCGCTGACGCCGATGGCCCCCACCACTTCACCATTCTGGCGCAGGGGAATACCGCCCGCGAAGACCATGATGCGGCCCCCGTTGGATGCGTGGATGCCAAAAAACTGCTGCCCTGGCTGGCTGTTGCTACCCAGGTCCCTGGTGGTGATGTCAAAGGCGCGGGACGTGAACGCCTTGTTGATGGAGATGTCAATGCTGCCGATCCACGCGCCGTCCATCCGAACGTGGGCGATCAGGTTGCCGCCCGCGTCCACGACGGCGATGTTCATGGGCTGGCCGATCTCGGCGGCTTTGGCTTCGGCGGCGGCAATGAGCTGGCGGGCATCTGCAAGTTTCAACATGGTGGTCTCCTTGGGGGAACGAAAATAGACAACCTGCCCACCCTAGGACCCGCCAGTAAGCCCAGCATGGGAGGAGAACCAGAACCACTTAAGGTCTGTCCCCTCGCAACGGTGCAACTACGGCTGTTCAGACCGCGCCAGGACGACGTTCACAGCTTCCCCCTGGCCTTCAGACCTTCAGCCCCCTCACTTCGCGTCGTACCAGTTTGGCCCCACCCCGGCCTCCACCGCCAGCGGCACGCTCAGACTGGCCGCGCCCTCCATGATCTGGCGGGTAATGGCTGCCACCTCATCAGAGCGGTCTTCGGGGGCCTCGATCAGCAGTTCATCGTGAACTTGAAGGAGCAATCTTGCGCCCAGAGCGTCCAGTTCTTTATCCAGCTTGACCATCGCCAGCTTGATGATGTCCGACGCCGTGCCCTGAATGGGCATGTTGTAGGCCAGCCGCTCCCCGGCCTCGCGCACGTTGCGGTTGGTGGCGGTCAGTTCGGGCACGTAGCGGCGGCGGCCATACATGGTTTCCACGTAACCATGCGTGCGGCCAAATTCCAGCGTCTCGTCGATGTATTTGCGGATACCGGGATAGGTGCTGAAGTAGATCTCGATAAACGAGGCCGCCTCCGCGTAGGGAATGTGCAGATCGCCCGACAGGCGGTGGGCGCTCATGCCGTACAGCACGCCGAAGTTGACGGTCTTGGCGGCGCGGCGCTGATCGGGGGTAATGCCGCCCTCCTCCAGCCCCAGCACCTGCGCGGCGGTGCGGCGGTGGATGTCCGCCCCTTCCTGAAACGCCTGCTGCATCAAGGGATCGCCGGAGATATGCGCCAGCAGCCGCAACTCGATCTGCGAGTAATCGGCGGCAATCAGGCAAAAGCCCCTGTCGGCAATGAAGCCCTTGCGAATCTCGCGGCCCACTTCCGAGCGAATCGGGATGTTCTGGAGGTTGGGATTCAGACTGCTCAGCCGTCCGGTTGCCACTGCCGTCTGCGCGAAGGTGGTGTGCAGGCGGTTGGTGAGCGGGTTGACAAGGTTGGGCAGCGGTTCCAGATACGTGCCGCGCAACTTGTCCAGCTCGCGGTATTCCAGCAGCAGGGGGATGACCGGATGCTCGTCGCGCAGGGGTTCTAGGGCGCTGATCGCCGTGCTGCGCTTGCCCGTCAGTTTGGTCTTCTTGCCGCTGGCGAGGCCCAACTCGTCGTACAGCACGGTTTCAAGCTGCTGCGGACTGCGGATGGAGAACTCGCGGCCAGCATGCGTAAAAATCTCGGCCTCCAGCGTCCCCAACCGGGCGGCGGTGGAGGCGGCCAGCCCGCGCAGATAGTCGGAATCCAGGCGCACGCCGCGCACTTCCATGCGGGTCAGGACAGCGGCGAGGGGCTTTTCCATGTTCTCGTACAGCTTGATGCGGGCCTCGTCCAGTTGGGGGCGCAGGTCGGTCAGCAGGCGGGCGGAAATGGCCGCGCGTCCGGCAGCGTCGTCCGGCCAGGCCATGTTCAGGTAGCGCTTGGCCACCAGCGCCATGTTCATGTTGGCGGGGTCCAGCAGGTAGGCCATCAGGAGCGGATCGTCTCCCGGCTCCACCGTCGTTCCGCGCACGCTCAGGTGGGCGGCCAGGGCCTTGGCTCCCGCCGCATTCACCTGCCGCTGGCCCAAGAATTCGGCATCGTCCACGGTGGCAGGAAACTGGGCGTGCAACTTGGCGGCAGCCTTCTCGGCGTCCTTGACCGCCTTCTCAGCCGCCTTCTGCTCTTTCTTGGTCAGCGGCTCATCGGAATCAAAGAGCCTCGGCGCGGGCGTCCCAGCCTCGGCCTTCTTCCACTCTTCCGGCTCGTTGACCGGAGCTTCACGGGTAATGCCAGCTCCATCTTTTGTCGGCTCGAAGGTGGCGGCCCCGGTGAGCGCCGCTGTCAGGTCGTCCTCGCGCGACAGGACATAGCCCCAGATTGCGCCTTCCTTCGGGGTGCGCCACGCTTCGACTCTGGGCGGCTCGAAGTCGGCAATGGGTTCGGCTGCCTCGTCCACGTCGGGAACCACTTCCTCCGCACCGTCCAGCCCGGCGATATCGCGCCCGATGGCATGCAGGCCCAGTTCCTCGATCAATTCCGCAATGCGTGCGGGGTTGCCCGGCAGGCGGCCCGTGCCAAACTCCACGTCCAGCGGCAGATCGGTGACCATGCACGACATCTGGTGGCTGAATTGCACGTTTTCCTCGGAGGCCAGCAGCTTCTCGCGCGTTCCCTTCGGCTCCAGCGTTCCGGCGTGGGCCGCCTCGAAAATCTTCTCCAGCGTGCCGTAATCCTGAAGCAGCTTGGACGCGGTCTTGGGGCCAATGCCCTTCGCGCCGGGGATGTTGTCGCTGGCGTCGCCGGTCATGGCACGGTAATCCACCCACTGGCGCACGGTCACGCCGTATTTTTCCAGCACCTCAGCGGGGCCGATCAGACGGAAATCGTTGGTGATGACGCGCACATGGTCATCCAGCAGTTGATAGGCGTCGCGGTCACTGGTCACGATGCGGACCTGCATCCCGTTGCCCTCGGCCTTGCGGGTCAGGGAGGCGATCACGTCGTCGGCCTCGTAGCCGGGTTCCTCCAGACGCGGAAAGCCGATGGCATCGACGATTTCACGGATGCGGTTGATCTGACCGGGCAGGTCGGCAGGCATCTCGGCACGGCCCGACTTGTAGCCGTCGAACTGCTCGTGCCGGAAGGTCTTCACGGGCGGATCGAACAGCACGATGATCTGATTCGAGCGCTGCCGGGCGAGGCGCAGGGTCAGGCGCAGAAAACCGACGATGGCGTTGGTGGCCTCGCCCTGGGCATTGCTCAGCGGCGGCAGCGCAAAATACGAGCGGAACGCCAGCGCGTGGCCGTCGATCAACACCAGGGTGTCTGGAGCCGGTTTGTCGGTGGCGGGAGAGGTCATACGGGCAATTCTACTCTGGGCGTAATGGGTGGGTCAGCGGCGCAGTGATTTCTTGCCCATCCAGACCTGAATCTGCCGGCCCATCGCGTCCAGCACCGGGCGGCTTTTCAGGCAGGCCACCAGGGCGCGCGTGGCGTGGTGTTCGTCTCCGATCACGCCGTCTTGCAGGTGGCCGCGCACCACTGGATTCAGCACCCCACGCACGAACAGCAGATCGCGCAGCAAGTCGTCCACGGGGAGAACGGCGTTCAACTCTCCATCCGCTGTGACCGTCTGGACCACCGCCCGCCCACGTTCATCCAGATCGAGGACCGCATGCAGCGGCGTTCCAGCCCGCACGGTGACGTGTTCCACGGTGGGCAGAAAGGCGCGCACCAGATTCAGCGCGAGGCTACGGCCCAGGAACACCAGACGCGGCTGATCGTGCAGCGTGGCGTCCAGTGTCTGCGCCAGATGGCGGGCCAGACGGTCACCCTCGTCCATCAGGGCCTGGGTCTCGGGGTCCAGCTCCGCGTTCGGTCCAGTCACGGCCAGAGGTTAGCGCCACAGGACGTACAGCGTCGGGGCAGAGCGTCAGAACTGGGGGCTGCGCTGCCCGGCCCCGTGAGATCGACCACCTCCAGAGTGATGTTTGCCCGCTTCACTGTGGGCGTCCGTATCTGGAAAAAATGAGATGGGAACACCACCGACAGCCTCCCGGCATCTGTCTGGACAACCCCTATTTTCAGCGTCCACAGCGCGGTCTCCAGATGGGTCTGTGGGATAAGCTCTAGCCCATATGAACGTCATTGGCAAAGTCACGGTGCTGCCCCAGTTGCCGCCTTCCATCGCGCGGCTCTCGGAGCTGGCCTACAACCTGTACTGGTCCTGGACCCCGCACGCGCAGGCGTTGTACAGCGAACTCGATCCGCAGGTCTGGGAAAACTTCGGACAGAACCCGGTGCGGACGCTGCTGGAAGTGCCGCAGGCCCGGCTGGACGAGATGGCCGCCGACAAGGGCTACCAGGCCCGTTACAAGGCGGTCATGGCCGATTTCGACGCCTACATGAACCTGAAAAAGACCTGGGCCAGCAAGAACGCCCCGAATATGCAGCCGGTGGCCTATTTCAGCATGGAGTACGGCTTTCACGAGTCGCTGCCCATCTACAGCGGCGGCCTGGGCGTGCTGGCGGGGGACCACTGCAAGAGTGCTTCCGATCTGGGGCTGCCGTTTACCGCCGTGGGCATGCTGTTCCACCAGGGCTACTTCCGGCAACTGTTCGACAAGGACGGCTGGCAGAACGAGGCCTACGACGAGATGGACCTGACCACCCTGCCCATTACCCCGGCCCGCACGCCGGACGGTCAGGAGGCGCGGGTGTCGGTGCGTATCGGAAACCGCGAGATTCAGGTGCGCATCTGGAACCTGATCATCGGGCGCATCCGGGTGCTGCTGCTGGACACCAACGTGCCGGAGAACAACGAGGAAGACCGCAAGCTGACGGCCCGCCTGTACGGCGGCAATCAGGAACTGCGCGTGCAGCAGTACGTGCTGCTGGGCGTGGCGGGCATCCGGGCATTGCGCGCATTGGATGTTCCCGCCGCCGTCTACCACATGAACGAGGGCCACGCCGCCCTGCTGGGCCTGGAACGCATCCGCGAATGCGTGGAGGGCGGGCTGGACTTCCGCACCGCGCTGGAAACCGTCGCCAGCTCCACCCTCTTCACCACGCATACCCCGGTGGCTGCCGGGAACGACGCCTTCGCCTATGACCTGATGGACCGCTATCTGGCCGACTGGCCCGCGCTGCTGTCCACCACGCGCGAGGAGCTGTACGAGCTGGCCCGCCACGATCAGAACTGGGACGGCCAGACGGTCCCGGCCTTCTCCATGACCGTGTTTGCGCTGCGGATGAGCCGCGCGGCCAACGGCGTCTCGGAGTTGCACGGCGAGGTCAGCCGCGACATGTGGAAGTTCCTGTACCCCGGTGCGGAGGCGGAGGAAGTCCCGATTGGACACGTCACCAACGGCGCGCACAACCTGACCTTTACCTCTCAGGCCATGCGCGATCTGCTGTCCACGGTGCTGCCCGCCGACTGGACCGAGCGGCTGGAAGACGAGGAGATGTGGAAGGCGGTGGATCAGCTCAGCGACGCGCAACTGAGCAACGTGCAACTGGAGACCAAGCGCGAGATGATCGCCTTTATCCGCGTCCGTATGCGCGAGCAGATGCTCCGCAACGGGGCGGGGGCCGCCGATGTCGCCGCCACCGACACGCTGATGGACGCCCAGGCCCTGACCATCGGCTTCGCGCGGCGTTTTGCCACCTACAAGCGCGCCACACTGCTGTTCCGGGACCGCGAACGCCTGAGCAGAATTGTCAATGACCCCCAGCGCCCGGTGCAGTTCGTCTTCGCGGGCAAGGCGCACCCCGCCGACAACCCTGGCAAGGCGTTCATCCAGGAAATCTACAGGATGTCGCAGGAGCCAGAGTTCCGGGGCAAGATCGTCATTCTGGAAAACTACGACATGAACGTGGCCCGCCATCTGGTGCAGGGCGTGGACATCTGGCTGAACAACCCGCGCCGCCCACTGGAGGCTTCGGGGACCAGCGGCATGAAGGCCAGCTTCAACGGCAGCCCCAATTTCAGCGTGCTGGACGGCTGGTGGCGCGAGGGCTACGACGGCACCAACGGCTGGCCGATTGGCGAGGAACGCGAATACGCGGACCTGAACGTGCAGGACGACGCCGACGCCTACAGCCTGTATCAGACGCTGGAAGACAACATCGTGCCGCGCTATTACGGGGGGGCCACGGGTGAGGACTCGTGGGCCTACTCGGTGCGCCGCTCCATTGAAACGGTCAGCCCGCGCTTTTCTATGCAGCGGCAGGTCATTGATTACGTGCAGAAGTTCTACCTGCCGCTGGGCACGCGTGGACAGGAAGTGGCGGCCAACGGCAGCGCGCAGGCCCACGCAATTGCCGGGTGGAAAACCTGGGTGCGCCAGCAATGGCCGTACACCAGTCTGTCCGCCCACGCCGAGTTGCCCGCCACCTGTCACCCCGGCCAGACCGCGCCAATCAGCGCCAGCGTCAACCCGGCAGGCATCTCGCTGGACGAACTGCGCGTGGAAGCGGTGTTGAGCCGCGCCGGACACCTGACGCGCTTCGAGCTGGAAAACCGGGGCGACGGCACCTTCAGCGCCGACGTGCCGCTGGCAGAAAGCGGGCTGTACTCGGTGGGCGTGCGGATGATTCCCGAGATCGACGGCCTGAGCAACGAGCTGGAAGCCGGACTGATCAAGTGGGCCACGGCGCGCTGAGCCTGACCTCTTGAGGGCAAAAGACACGGGCCGTGCAGATCGCGGCCCGTGTCTTTTGCCCATCGGGAGGCCGCTCCACAGACATCTGTTCCCGCTTCGGCGGGCTTTTTTTGCTCTGTTCATACGGACTCCGATTGAACCGTTTGCAAAAACGATGAAATCTGAGCGGATGCGAGAAGGAGAAGGACGGGTTCCGGGCCTGGAGTGCAGGGCTACCGCAAAGTCAGGGTAGGGTGGTGGGTGTCATCCAAAATTATTCGTCAAGCAGACCTGATCACGCTGACCGCCACCTTTGCCACCCTTGATGATCCCCGTCAGGCACGGGGGATTCGCCATTTGCTGTGCGACATTCTGGTGATCAGCATTCTGGCAGTGATTTGTGGGGCAACGAACTACGCCTTGATTCACACCTTTGCCGTTCACCGACAAGTGTGGTTGCGCCGTTTTCTGAGGCTGCAAGGCGGTATTCCCAGCCAGGATACGTTTGAGCGTATTTTTGGGATCGTTGCTCCTGACACGTTCCGAGCCGTTTTTTGTGGATGGATACAGCAGATTCCCAGTCAAACGCTCCCTGAAGGGGAGCGGGAAGTCTTCGCAATTGACGGGAAAACTTCGCGTGGCACAGCGTCTGACGCTTTCGCTGCACTGCATACGGTCAGCGTCTACAGTGTGCAGTTCCAACTGGTCCTTGAAACGGTCACTGTTCCCGTCAAGGCCAATGAAATCACGGTTCTTCCGGCC
>NZ_MSTI01000076.1:0-20000 GCF_001949125.1 Deinococcus marmoris | reverse complement strand
AGTCAGATCAGTTGGCGCTTTCGTCGTCTTAACCCTTGGGCTAAGCATCACCGCCTGCCAGCAGAGCGCTACGCCGTCCGCTCCTCCAGGCGCAGCTTCCTCAGACGGCACCATCACGCCTCTGGAACTTGGCAAGCAGTCCACCACACTCAAAGCTCAGGCGCTTCCGCCCAGGTCTTTCGGTGTCCTGATTTCTACTGACAATAATTTTCAGGGACAGAGCTTTGGGGCAATTCCAGGCATCTACAACTTTGGCGGCGCTCTTGCCGGAACGATCAGCAGCTTCAAGGTGGGGATGGGTTATTACGTCAGGTTCTGCACGGGTCTGAATCTCTCGGGTGCCTGCTACACGTATAATCCAGGCGATGCCGCCGCGCTGCCCGCCAACCTCAACGATAAATTCATGAGCGTTGAGGTGCTGGTGGACCGCAACAACAAGCCCCAGGCCGTGACCGTATTTGAAGCCTGGAAGTACGGTGGAAATTCGAGGTCTCTGGTGCCTGGAACCTACAATTTCCCCTTCGAGGGTGTGGGAGGCAACAGCATCAGCAGTCTGAAAGTCGTTGCGGGCTTCCAGGCCAGATTCTGCGAGGGAAGTTACCTTGAGGGGAATTGCTACACCTATGGTCCCGGCGACTACGACTGGGTCGGGGACGCGAGAAACGACAAGTTTAACAGCGTCGAGATCACGCCCGCCCCCCCCGCCGCTGTGGTCTATGAAGCCTGGCAGTTTGGCGGCAGCGCACAGGCATTCGGCGTGGGGGCGTGGACAACGACACCATCAGCAGCCTGCAAGTGGCCGCTGGCTACCAGATCAAAGCCTGCGAGAACCTGAATCTGGGCGGCAACTGCGTGACCTACATTCCGGGCGATTACGGCTGGGGAGGCGACGCAGCCAATGACAAATTCAGCAGCGTGCAGATCACGACCTACGCCTCGGGTTCGGGGAGCGCCAACCGCGCGAATCAGGGCGAATGGAGCGCGGTGGTGCCGTGGCCGCTGATTCCCATTCAGGCCGCCCTGAACCCCGACGGGCAACTCATGACCTGGAGCAGCGTGACCGACGACCGCGCCGAGGCGTGGTATGCCGACGTGAGCAAGCAGATTCAGACGCGGGTAGACCTGTGGAATCCGGCCAGCAACCTGCACCGCTGGATCGACGAGAAACTGGGCAACGACATCTTCTGCTCGGGCTTTACCCACGCCGCCGACGGCAGCCTGATCGTCGTGGGCGGAAGCATCCGCGAAGGCGAGGGCATCCAGGCCAGCTTCGCATACAACTTCGTAACCAGCGCCTGGAAAAAACTGGCGAACCTGACCCAGAAACGCTGGTACTCCAGCGCCACCGCACTGGCCAGCGGCGAGGTGCTGGCACTCGGCACCTTCAGCGACTTGCCCGAGGTGTTCAACGGCACGGGCTGGCGGCAACTGACCAATGCCCGGAACGGCAACTACAACACTTTTTTTCCCTGGACCCAGTCTGCACCCAACGGCAAGGTCTTCTACGCCGGACCCAACTCTCAACTCAGCTACCTGGACACCGCTGGGGCGGGCAACATTACCGTCACCGGACAACGCGACGGGATCGACCGCTATTACGGCAGCTACGCCACCTACGATACGGGCAAGATCCTGACAGCAGGGGGCAGCAACCTGGTGCCCGGAAGCAATCAGAACGCCAGCACTACCGCCAGCGTCATCAACCTGAACGGCCCAGTCCCGCAGGTCAGCTCCACGGAGAGCATGAAGAATAAACGGACCTACCATACCCTGACCATTCTGTCGGACGGTCAGGTTCTGGCCACCGGGGGCACCACCAGCACCGCAGCCTACGATGCCAATGCGGGCGTGTACGCTGCCGAACTGTGGAACCCGGGCAGTCAGAAGTGGTCTACCCTGGCTTCACAAAAGGTCACCCGCCAGTACCACAGCTTCGCGCTGCTGCTCCCCGATGGCCGCGTGGCCTCAGGCGGCGGTGGCTACTGCTGTGATAGCAAGGCTGCGCCGCTCAGGGCCAACAATCCCATCAACAAACCCAACGTGGAATTCTTCAGCCCACCGTACCTGTTCGACGCCCAGGGCAATCCCGCCCGCCGTCCGGCCATCAACTCGGCCCCAGAGCAGATCAGCTACAACCAGGGCTTTAACGTGGCCCTGGGCAGTCTGGGTGACAGCGCCCAGATCAGCAAGCTGCACCTGATCCGCCTGGGCAGCGTGACCCACGGCGTCAACATGGAACAGCGCCTGACGCCCCTGCGTTTTAACCAGTCCGGCAACACCCTGAACGCCAACATCACCCCGCCCGGCTACTACATGCTGATCGCGGTCAACGATAAGGGTGTGCCCAGCGTGGCCCGGATGATCAAAGTCGGTCAGGCATCCTGGACCGCCCGGAGTATCCGGGAGAAACTCCAGAGCGACGAGGCCAGCATCCCCCATGAACATGACGGTGCGGACGCGGATCACGATCACGCCGCTCAGGCCCAGACTGCCGATCACGATCACGCGGACCAGGACCACGGCGCGGGCGAACTGGCCGTCAAGCACACGCACAACGAATAATACGGACTCCGATTAGAGGGTGTTGAAAACACGTAATCCGAGCGGACTTGCAAAGCTGCGGAGCAGAGCGAGAAGGAGAAAAACGGATGTCGGACGTGGAGTGCAGGAATCGGAACAGCGCCGATTCCTGCCGCGTTACAAACGGAATCCGTATAAGAATCTGCAAACTGACGTGCGCCTCCCGAGGTCATCCGGGGAGGCGCATTTTTTTATTCCTGAGCAATGGTTCAGGGCGTTCATTGAAAACCCTGGTTGCGAAGGCACTTCTTCGCGGTCCTCCTGCCCCAGCCTCAGCGCGGCGGCGCACCCGGCAGATCGACGGCCTGCACGGATACCGGTTCCCCAAAACGGGGGTACTTGCTGCCCAGGCTGGGTTTGCCGCGCCCGCACAGCACCGTGATTTTCGGCTGGCCGCCCCCCCTGATCTCGGCCAGCGCCAGTCGGCCCGTCTCGTAGGCCCCCATGTCGATGTACAGGTGACGGCCCAGCCGGGCGGGCACCGGGACCGGGGTATGGCCGTGAACGCTGTACACCACGCCGTCGGGCATGGGAAACGGTCCCTCAAAGGGACGCAGCCACAGCGCCGCCGTCATGGCATCCGGGTACTGCTGGTGGCGCACCGGGGGCGAGGCATGGGCGATCAGCACGCTGGGCGTGGCGGGGGGCTGGTCATGAACCGCGCCGTCCTCGGTGACATAGACCACCCGGCCCAGGTCCTGCAAGTACTCCTCAAGCAGAGGCGGGAACTGCTCCAGTGTCAGGCCACCCAGTTCGCTGCGGACCGTCTCGCCCCCCGCCCGCATCCACGAGCGGAAGCCCTCGATGGCGCGGCGGTAATCGCCCATGTCGTGGGTGCCCAGATACTGCCGGTACCAGCGCAGGCCCGAGGCCGCCATCAACTCGTGGTTGCCCATCAGCAGGGTGGCGCGGCCCTCCTTTTTCAGGGCCAGCAGTTTTTCCACCACCTTCATGCTGCGCGGTCCCCGGTCAATCGCGTCGCCCAGACTCACGAAATACGCCTCCGGGTACTGGGCCAGGGCGGCGTCCAGCAGGTCCGGTCTGCCGTGCAGATCCGGGATCACCACCACCTGACGGGTCATAACGGTTCTCCCTCCTCTTCACCAGAGCTGTTTTCGTCCGTGAAGTCCAGCAGCGTCTGCTTGCTGCGTTCGCGCAGAAGCCGCGCGCCATCCGGGTCCGGCGTGAAGGTCACGGTGCTGCCCGCCCCGCCCATTTGCACGCCCACCCGGTACGCCGCGCCGTCCGCAGCAGCGGGCAGCCACTCGGCGGGCAGTTGGAAGGTGCGGCCCCGCGTGTCTTCCACATCGGCCAGACCCGCGTCCTCGTCCAGCACATCGATTACCAGCAGTTGTTCGGCGTTCACGCTCATCTGGGGCAGTCTAGCGCCCGTATTCCTACAGTTCGCTGACCTGCATCCTTCGGGGGACGCCCTGCCCCCAGCAGGGGGGGTAGGCTACGCGGCATGTCTGCCTCCCGCCCCCGTGGCCCCCATCTGACCCGCCGCCGTGTGCTGCGCGGGCTGGCGGGCACTGGCCTGGGCGTGGCGGCGCTGGGCGGCATGGGCGCGGCGCAGGCGTACCAGTTCGGCGTGACGCAGCACACCTGCGCGCTGCCGGGCCTGACGCGGCCCCTGCGGGTGGCCTTTCTGACCGATCTGCATTTCGGGCTGTTCATCTACGGCGGCAGCGTGCGCGCCTGGGTGGACGCCACCAACGCCGCGCGCCCGGACCTGATCGTGCTGGGCGGCGATCAGATGGACTACCGCGCCGACGAGGCCCCTGCCGCCCTGCTGAGCGAATTAAAGCGCCTGAGGGCCACGCTGGGCGTGTACGGCGTGTGGGGCAACCACGATTACGGCAGCTTCGGCAAGTATTACAGCCCGCACTACGGCCCGCGTCGCCCCGACTGGCCCGAGCGCCGCGAGGCCCTGCGCGCCGCCTACGCCGAGGTGGGCGTGACCATTCTGAGAAACGAGGGCCGCGCCGTGCGGGATGACCTGTATCTGGCCGGGGTGGACGACCTGTGGGAGGGAGAGGTGGACCTGGGCGTGGCCCTGGCTGGAAAGCCTCCGGCGGGGGGAACTCTGCTGATCAGCCACAACCCCGATCTGCTGCCGGACCTGCCCCCTGGCCTGGGACTGGTCCTGAGCGGTCACACCCACGGCGGTCAGATTCGGTTGCCACTGATCGGCGCTCCGGTGGTGCCCAGCAAATACGGGCAGCGGTACGCGATGGGCTGGGTCACTGGGGCGCACGACACGCCCGGTTATGTCAGCCGGGGCCTGGGCCTCAGCGGCGTACCCCTGCGGAACCTGTGCGAGCCGGAGATAGCGGTGTTCAATTTGATACCGGGCTGATTATGGTGCGGCGAGCTTCCGCTTTACTAAAAAAAGTGCTTTAATCCGTATATGACCTCCAATCCAGATACGATCACCCCCGCCGTCCTGATGCCCCGCCAGCACGTTCCGGCGCTGGACGTGCCGCTGGTGTCGGGTGGACGCTACACGCTGGGCCAGAACCCCGGCGAGAACTTCGATCTGATCGTGTTCTACCGTGGCCTGCACTGCCCGATCTGCGCCAAGTATCTGCTGGAGCTGGAGCGGCTGGCCGACAGGTATGCGGAGCGCGGCGTGCGAATCGTCGCCATCAGCAGCGATACCGAGGACCGCGCCCGCAAGATGGCCGAGAAGGTGGGAGGCAAGGGAATCGAGTTCGGCTACGGCCTGGGCCTGGACACCGCGCGGCAGTGGGGCCTGTTCATCAGTGCCTCGCGCGGCACCACCTCGATTGGCCTCGAGGAACCGGCGCTGTTCAGCGAACCCGGCGTGTTTCTGGTGCGCCCGGACGGTACGCTGTTCTACGGCTCGGTGCAGACCATGCCCTTTGCCCGCCCCCCCTTCGACGATCTGCTGGGCGCAGTGGGCTTCGCGCTGGACAAGAATTACCCGGCGCGTGGGGAGTACGGGGGGGCAGTTTAAGACCACTTGAGCTGAGGCCGTTGAGGTTGAAAAGACGGTGGAGAGGACTGAAAACGTTTCCTCTCCACCGCCCTGTCTATGTCTGTACCAATTGTCTGGCTTCAGCTCTCCGTGAACGCCCCCAAAGCCCGGAAGCGCGCCGCCCGGCCCTTCTTCAACTGTTGCGGCGACTGCGCCATCAACTCGGCCAGATGGCGTCCCACCGCCTCACCCACGGCGGCGGCGGCCTCGTCCACGTTCAGGTGCGCGCCGCCTGTAGGTTCAGGGATCACCTCTTCCACGATGCCCAGCTCCAGCAGATCGGGGGCCGTGAGCTTGAGGGCCTCGGCGGCCAGCGGGGCCTTGCTGGCGTCCTTCCAGATGATGCTGGCCGCGCCTTCCGGGGAGATCACGCTGTACCATGCGTTTTCCTGGATCAGCACGCGGTTGCCCACCGCCACGGCCAGCGCGCCGCCGCTGCCGCCCTCGCCGATCACGGCGCAGACCACCGGCACACGCAGGTTCAGCATCCGGCGGATGCTCTCGGCAATCGCCCAGCCCTGGCCGCGTTCCTCGGCTTCCAGGCCCGGATACGCGCCCTGGGTGTCCACCAGCGCCACCACCGGCAGGCCAAATTTCTCGGCCAGATCCATCAGGCGCACGGCCTTGCGGTAGCCTTCCGGGTTGGCGCTGCCGAAACGGCGCTTGATCTTGGTCTTGGTATCGCGGCCCTTTTGCTGAAGCAGCAGCATCACGGGCACACCCATCCAGTGGGCGGGGCCACCGATTAAGGCTGGATCATCGCCAAAACGGCGGTCCCCGTGCAACTCGGTGAAGCCGGTACACAGGCGATCCACGTAATCCAGCGCGGTGGGCCTGCCGGGGGCGCGGGCCAGTTGCACCCGCTCCCAGCGGCTGGGCGGTCCACTGGCCTCGCGCAGCCGCTGCACTTCCAGCTTCAGCGGCGAGATGGAGGAATCCAGGTTCTGCCCGGTGCGCTGGGCGGTGGCCTCCAGATCGCGCACGCGGGCTTCCAGCTCACGCAGGGCCTCGGGGCTGCCGGTCATGCGCTGGCCTCGTGGCGGGTCAGCAGTCCCAGCAGATTCGCCAGATACGGGCGCTGTTCGCGGCGGTCCACCACAGCGTCCACCATGCCGTGGTCCAGCAGGAATTCGGCCCGCTGAAAGCCCTCGGGCAGGCTCTGGCGGATGGTCTGCTGGATCACGCGCGGCCCGGCGAAGCCGATCAGTGCCCCCGGCTCGGCCACGATCACGTCGGCGATGGTGGCGAAACTGGCGGTCACGCCCCCAGTGGTGGGGTCCGACAGGATGCTGACATAGGGCAGGCCCGCCTCGGCCAGGGTTTCCAGGGCCACGGTGGTTTTCGCCATCTGCATCAGGGACAGGGCGCTTTCCTGCATCCTGGCCCCGCCGCTGGCGGTCACGATGATCAGCGGCGTGCCGTGACTGGCTGCGTATTCGGCGGCGCGGGAAATTTCCTCGCCCACCACGCTGCCCATGCTGCCGCCACTGAAGGCGAAGTCCATGACTGCCAGTGTTACGGGCAGGTTCAAGATGGTGCCACTGCCCGTCAGGATCGCGTCGGGGCGGCCCGTCTTGGCCTGGGCGCGTTTCAGGCGGTCCGTGTACGCCTCGGTATCGTGAAAGTTCAGCGCGTCCACGGGATGCACCTTGCCAGACAAAGGCGTGAAACTGCCCTCGTCCAGCAGCACATCCACCCGCTGGGCCGCGCCCAGACGCAGGTGGTGGCCGCACTTGGGGCAGACATAGGCGTTCAGAAGTAAATCTCGGTTGTAAATGCTCTCCTTGCACTGAGGGCATTGAGTCCATAACTCTGGCACGTCCGCGCCCGTCTGTTGCTGCGGGCGGCGGCGGCGAAAAAATCGGTCAAGCGCCATGCGGTTCAGTCCTCCGGGAATCCATCTCTGGACGCATTCTAGCGGCGTGGCCGCCGAACAAATGCACCGGGTTCAGCAAATGCCGGAGGGGCCAAACCGGGTCTGTGGAGAGGGAGCCTGAAACAACGATGCTCAAAGCTTCTTGTCCAGCCTGACCTCGCCCAGTCGGGCCTGTGTAGCCGGAGCGTCGCCCAGTTTAGTTTTGAGGTAATCGTCCAGTTGCGCCAGTTGCAGGTTCATGTCCTGCTGCAAGCCGTCGATCCGCGCGTTCACGGCCCGCAGCTCGCTACTGGTTTCACCTGTGCCCAGCGCATTCATCCGGGTATCGAGGTGGCTCCGCAGTTCGGCAAAGCGGCTGCCTTCCTGGCTGTCCAGGCTAACCCGCAACGTTTCCATATCGCGCAGCAGCTTGGCCGTGTCGGCCTGGGCACGCAGATTGCTGATGCCCGCCCAGAAGTAGAACAGCAGCGCGGCAAAGATGGCCGTGAGCAGCATGATCAGGCCGATAGGCGCGGTGACGTACTGGATGAAGCCCAGATTCATGGGCTGCAAGGCCATCAGCGAGCCGAAATTCAGCACCGCAAAGATGAGCAGGAGGACGAGACCGGCGATCAGGACAATTGTCCGCATAGAGGGAAGCTTAACACCCGGTCCGGGCCGCGCGGGGTGGGGGGCTTTGCAAGACTTTTACACTTCTCTCTGATCTCAGGGCTGTCTGGTCTCAGGTCGAGCCGGTCCTCCGTTCCAGCCCCGGCAAATGTCACGGTTCTCACCCTGGACTCCGGGGTATCCTGTGGGCCTATGTCCCTTGTCGTGTTGGTTACCCTTCCCCCCGAACGGGCGCACGACATGGCCCGCACGCTGGTCGCCGAGCATCTGGCCGGCTGCGTCAATATTCTGCCCGGCATCCAGAGCGTGTACCGCTGGCAGGGCGACGTGGCCGAGGACCCCGAGAGCATGCTGCTCATCAAGACCAGCGGCGAGAAATACCCCGAACTGGAGGCCCGGATCAAGTCCCTGCACCCCTACGAGGTGCCCGAGATCATCGCCCTGCAATATGACCGTGCCCTGCCCGAATTTCAGAGCTGGCTGCGTGACGCCCTGAATCCGTAAGGGAGCGGGAAACGCCCCGGACTGTATGGAAGGACCTAAAAAGCCCCACCCGCGTTGCTGCGAGTCGGGGCTTTCCGTGTCCTTCAGGCCGGGTCTGAAATGCTCAGCCTGCCTGTCCCGGCGTCGTGACTTCCACGGCTGTCAGGGTTTCCGTGACGCGGTAGGTATGCTGCACGCCTTTCGGGACGCAGTAGCTGTCGCCCTCGGACAGCGAGATGGTCTGCCCGTCCAGTTTCAATTCCACCTTGCCGCTGATGACGTAGCCCAGGGTCTCGTAATCATTGGCGTGGGGCTGCTTGCCCTCGGTGTCGCTGGGGGCTTCGTTGTGCCACAGGCGCATGCTGCCCTGCTGTCCGGCCACCAGATGGTGCTGGCCGTCCTGGCCGTGCTTTGTTCCGTCACGGCTGACTTTGTACTGCTGGCTGTCGCTGTTCTGGGTCATGGTCTCACTGTCGCCCCTGCCCCGGCGCGCGGCGTGATGGGGGGTTAAGTGGGCCTTCACCGGGACTTCGGAGGGCCTTTATCTGGAGGCTGGCGTTGATCCGGCAGAATGCGGTTCGTCTGCGTCTGGTCTGGCCTGGGCGAGCGTTTCCTGCAACGGGGCGAAGAAGCGTCGCACCTCGGCATTGGCGCCCGGATGGTCCAGCACGAGGGCCAGCAGACGGCGGGCCTCGGCGGGTTGGTCCTGCTGGTGGGCGCAGGCTGCCAGGCCGCCCAGCAGTTCGGCATGCAGCGAGGGCGCGTCCTGCTCCTGAACCAGTTTCCCGGCTTCCAGATAGTGGGCACGCGCCGTCTCCACGCGCCCGCACAGGCGCTCGGCGTGGCCCAGATTCAGCAGAATATTGGCAATTTCCCAGACCTGGGCGGCGTCCTGCGCTTCCCGCAGCAGTTCCCGGCCCAGCCGGACGCTGTTCTCGCCCTCGCCGCGCAGCAGCCACACCCAGGCCAGACCCATGCGGTTCAGGATCTGGCCCTCGCGATCACCGTGGTCCCCGTGCAGCCGCAGGGCCTCGCGCAGGCAGACGTCGGCGGCTTCCAGCCTGCGGTCCTCGGTGTCGATCAGGGCGGCAGTGTTCAGCAGCAAGGCGCGGATCAGGGGTTCGCGGTCCGGTCCCAGAACCTCCAGCGCGCGGGTGTTCAGGCAGCGGGCCTGTGGCAACTGGTCCAGATAGATCAGGCTGCGGGCCTGTCCGCCCAGCGCCAGGGCCAGCAGTTCGGGAGCGCGGCGGGACGCGCGGCTGCGGGTCAGCAGGGTCTGGGCCTGCCGAAAAGTTTCTTGGGCCGCCACGTACTCGCTGCGGCGGTGCAGCACACGGCCCTGCACCAGCAGGGCACTGGCCTGCTGCCGGGCCGCGAGGCGCGAATCGGCCTGCACGGCGGCGGTCAGGGCGCTGGCCGACCCGTACTCGCCCAGATGCTGAAGCACCCGGGCCAGCGCCAGCCGCACCCCGGCAAGCTGGGCAGCAGACAGGGCGGAACTGTCCAGCACAGGAGGCCGTTCGGAAGTCTGGTCGGCAGGGCCACTGGACCGCAGCACCTGCTCCAGATCGGCGCGGGCGTCCAGAAAATAGGTGCGGGAGATGCGGTAGGGATTCAGGGCCACCACGGCGTTCACCAGCGCGGCCTCCAGGCCAGAGCGCGGCAGCCCGCGCCGCAGCAGACCGGTCAGCAAGGAGCGCAGCGAGATATAAGCGGTGTCCAGCCGGGCCAGCCACTCACGGTACTGGGCCGGGGCAGGCGGGGTGAGAACGCGGCCCAGCTCGGCCAGGGCGCGGCGACGGCCCAGCCGCAGAAAGGCAGAGGGCGCGGGTTGCTCTGTACCCTGCCCACTTGGACCCTGCCCACCTGAAGCCGGTCCGACTTCTCCCATTCCCTCCAGCTCCAGCCCCCCCGACAGGCGGTAGAGGCCCTGCCCGACGGGCACCAGATAGCCGTGCTGAGACAGCCCCGCGAGCATCAGCGGCGAGGCCCCGCTGACCGCCTGCGCCCACGGCAGGCTGAACACGTCGCTGAACAGCCCCAGCGTGGCCAGCGCACAGCGTTCTGCTACGCCCAGCGGCAGGCCACCCGTTGACCCGGCGTGAGCAGGTGATCGGTCAAGCAGCCCTTCCAGCAGGCCCCCGGACAGATCGATGCTCAGCACCCGCAGCACGTCCTGAAACCGCGCCGGATCGCCCCTGACCCAATCGACAGCGCGGTCAGCCAGCGCCGCCGCCAGATCGGGGGCGCGTGAGCGCAGCGCCTTGCGGACCACTTCCGGCTCCAGCGGAGGCAATGCCATCACCTGCTCACCGCGCAGACCCAGCGCGTGGGGCGCGGTGATGATCATGCGGGTGTCCGGCGCAAAACTGAGGAGCTGCTCCAGGGCGGCGCTGCCCACGCCCGGCGGCAGATCGTCCAGCAGCAGCAGCGTGGGCCGCCGGGCCAGCAGACGGCCCACGCTTTGCAGCCCGCCCAGGTCCGCCGGCTGTCCCAGCAGGGTCTGGGCCAGCCGACTCAGCAGTTCCTCCGTGCAGCCTATGCCGGCCAATGAAACCGCCCACGCCCCCCCGGAAGCCTGCGAGGCGCATTCCATCAGCAGTTGTTCGGCCAGCCGGGTGCGGCCCCGCCCCGCCGGTCCCGTCAACACGACGAACGGGCCGCGCCGCAGGGCATTCACCGCCGTCTGGAACAGCGCGGGGTGGCCCCACAGATACGAGCGGTCATGGTGCGTGGGCCGGTTCAGGTGCCGCGCCGCACTCCACTGCCAGTCGCCCCCTGCCTCCGGGGCCGCCAGTCGCGCCGGGTCCACCAGCCGCACGGGGTCTACCAGCCGCACAGGGTCCTCATGGCGCAGCCGGGCTTCCAGCAGCAGCGCCCCCAGCCAGCGCCCGACTTCGGCTGGAGCGCCCCCGGAGCGGCGGGCCAGCCAGGTCTGGACCGGACCGGCCAGCGGCGCGCCGCACAGCAGGCCGCCCATCACGCCCACCGCGCCTTCCGACAGGGGCGGCAGCCGGATAACCCGCCGGTCCGCCCCATCTGCCAGAACCGTGGAAGGAGGTTCTGGAGACGGGACGGCACTGCCCAGCACACACACGCGGGCGGCGGCCCGCAATGGGCCGATGGCTTCCAGGGTATGCGGATCGAAGTCCTCGGGGCAGTCCAGCAGCAGCGCCAGTGGCCGGTCCAGGGGGGGCAGCATGTCCGGCAGCCGCCACGGCCTTTCCGCATCCAGCGCTGCACCGTTCAAGTCTGCGCCGCTCAGCTCATGGTCCAGGGCGCTGCCCGCAGGACCGTTGACGGGATCGCCGTCCAGGGTGGCCGTCGCCCACGCCCCGTACTGCCTGAGCCGCCGCCCCCGGTCCCCCTGAATTCGCAGCGTTTGGTAGCCCAGCAGCCGCGCCGCCCGCTCCGCCACCCGCAGAAAGGCGCTCAGGCCGCCGCCAGGGCCAGCGCGGACCTCCACCACGGTCTGCGCCACCGGTCCCTCGTGCGCGCTGGTCAGCGCCGCCTGCAAACGGGTGGTCAGGCGTCCCAGCGCCTCGTCGCGCTCCAGCAGACGCTGGTGGTGGTCGCCCTGACCGGGGGCATCGTCATCACCCACCAGACGGCCCCGGCCCCGCCGCTTGGCCGCGTACAGCCGCCGGTCCACCCCGGCCAGCACACGCTGGGGCGTACTCCGGGGCGGAATGCCGATCACCCCGGCGCTGAGTCGCAATGGGGGCCGCAAAGTGGGCTGCAACGGCTCTCCGGGCCGCGCCGCCAGCGCTGTCATTGACGCACTGGCCCAGCCCGCCAGTTCAGCGGCGTCCACCGGGGCCAGCACCGCGAACTCGTCTCCGCCCAGCCGGTACGCCTGCCAGCCGGGATGCAGGCGGTCCCGCAGGATGTCGGCCACCGCCCGGATCGCCGCGTCGCCCGCCGGGTGGCCCAGGGTGTCGTTGATCAGCTTGAGATAGTCCAGATCGCACAGCAGCAGACTGCCCCGGCCTGCCGCGCACAGCTCCTGAAGGTGGCCCATAAAGGCCAGACGCGTCGGCAATCCGGTCAGATCGTCCCCGCCCTGCGTCACGGCGGGCGGCAAACCAGACCACACGTCCTGGCCGCCTGTTTCACTCATGAGAAGACGAACGCGGTCCCAGCCCACCGGGCACAGGAGCGGTCAGGGTGGTGTGGTTCATAATGTTCTCAGTCTAGAGGACGCCGCCGCACTGGAACGTGACAGCCTTGCGGCATGAAGAGGCGCGGGGCGGATGACCTGCCAGATTCGCCGTACCAGCGCATAGAAAAACCCCCAGTTACGGTGCCTCTGCCTCCCGGACCGGACGGGTCTGCCACGCCAGATACGCCGCGTAGACGTTGACCAGCGCGGCGGCCAGATGCCACAACGGCAGCTCGCCGCCCACTGCCCAGGCCAGCGCCGACGCGGCAGCCAGGGCGTTCAGGCCCACGCCCACGCGATAGGTCAGGCCCTCGTGCGGGGTGTCGTACATCGGGGTGCGGGCGTGCGGATCGTGCATGGACGTGATCGCCTCGGCGTAACGGATCAGGGTCAGGATGCCGAAGACCAGCAGCAGCCCGGCCAGCAGCATCACCGCCAGCCCCAGGTAGCGGCTGACATGCTCGTAATCCAGCGCGCCCAGCGTGAAATGGGCCAGCGAACCCAGCACGCTGACCAGCGCCAGCCCCAGCGTCCGGGGGGTGCTGTAGTTGGGAGGATCGCCAAGGGCAGGCATAACGCGGTCCCCAGCTTGCCGCCTGCGCCCATGCGGGGGATGAGCGCGGGGCGGGGAAAAACGTTATACGTGGCGCAACCCCCTCCTAGCCGACATTGGACCAGACTCTCATGATTTACCGCGTGCAGCACGGCCTTTTTGCCCTCTAGCAGTGGCATACCCCGGAGGCGTACACTACGAGATCATGCCTGAACGGCTGCCCCCCTCTCTGGGCGGGTGGCCTTCGCGGCCTGACGGGGAGGTGAGGACACATGGGAACCAAGGAGGACGTTCGTTCGCGGCTGAACATCGCGGAAGTCGTCGGTGAATATGTGCGCCTGACCCCCGCCGGGAAAGGCCGCATGAAGGGGCTGTGTCCATTCCACAACGAGAAAAGCCCCAGCTTTCAGGTGGACACCGATCAGGGCTATTTCTACTGCTTCGGCTGCAAGGCGGGCGGCGACGTGTTCAGCTTCGTGCAGCGCAGCGAGAGCCTGAGCTTTGGGGATGCGTTACGCAAGCTGGCCGAGCGCGTGGGCATTCAGGTGGAGGCCAAGTACGGCGAGCGCAGCAGCCGCGACCTGTACGACGTGAACGCCTTCGCCCTGGCCTACTTCCGCGAACACCTGCCGGGGCCTGCGCTGGACTACTTCCGGCGGCGCGGCCTGACCGACGAGACGATTTCCGCCTTCGAGCTGGGGTATGCCCCCGACGGCTGGGACGGCCTGCTGAAGCACGCCCGCGTCAAGGGCTTAAACGAGCGCCAGTTGCTGGAAGCGGGCCTGCTGACCGAGAACGCCGAGAACGGGCGCGTCTATGACCGCTTCCGGGGCCGCGTGATGTTCCCTATCCGTGACCATCTGGGCCGTCTGGTGGGCTTCGGCGGGCGCGTGCTGGACGACAGCAAGCCCAAATATCTGAACACGCCCGAGACCGACGCCTTCCGCAAGGGCGAGGTGCTGTACGGGCTGGACAAGGCGCGCACGGGGCTGGGGAAGTCCGAGAACGGCGACTCTGAGCTGATCGTGGTGGAAGGCTACATGGACGTGATCACCATGCAGCAGCACGGCTTCACGGGCGCAGTCGCCAGCCTGGGGACCGCCCTGACCGCCGAACACGCCACGTTGCTGGAACGGCTGGGCGCACGCAGCATCTCGCTGATGTTCGATCACGACGAGGCGGGTCTCAAGGCCATGCTCAAGGGGCTGGATCAGGTGCTGGGCGCGAAGTTTCGGGTGCGGGCCACCTCTGTTCCCAGTGGCAAGGACCCCGCCGACGCGCTGCTGGCCGGGGACGACGCGGGCATCCGCAAAGCGCTGGCCGACGGCGTGGACGAGGTGCAGTACCGCGTGCAGGCCGCCATCGAGACCCACGGCACCGCCACCGCCGAGGGCAAACGCAAGATTCTGATGGAGTTGCTGCCCCGCATGCAGAACCTCGATCCGCTGGACGAGATCGCCGAGGGCGTGCGCACCGCCGCCTGCGAGACGCTGGGCATCAAGCCCGAGGCATTGATGGAGTGGATCGGCAGCAAGGCCAAGCGGCGCACCCTGACCGACACCCATCTGGCGGGCATGAGCGCCGGGCGCGGCGAGGAAGAGAACGAGATGAAGCTGCTGCGGCAACTGCTGATCGATCCCAGCCTGCTGGCAAAACTGGACGGCAGCGTGCCGTGGCGTAACGAATCGGTGCGCAAGGTGATGCTGGCGGTGCAGGGCGCAGCCAGTTCCGACGCCATTCTGGACGTGTTCCGGGGCCAGCCCGAGGAACAACTGCTGATCCGCCTGCTGTTCGAGGGCCGCGATTCCGGCAGCATCTCCCGGCACGGCAGCGAGCAGTACGATCAGAAGGTCAACGCCTACGCCGCCGCCGCCGTGGACGACATTCAGGTGACCCTGAGCATCGACGCCATGCGCGCCGAGATCGGCCTGCTGAAAAAGCAGGTGGGCGGGGCCGCCCCTGCTGAGCAACTGGACATGCTCAAGCAGATCGGGGAACTCCAGCGCGCCGTGGAAGCCGAGAACCGGGGACGGCGGGGCATCGCGTAGAGCAGAGGACCAACCGCTGAGCGGTCACGAAAAGTAATTCTCTTCGGTCCTCAAGCAAGACACAGGCGGACGGCCCTATCGCTCCAATTCTCTCCCAGAGATCAGAAAATCCCCCTCCCAGATCCGAGAGGGGGATAAATTTTTCTGGCGCTTCGCTTACTTGCGGTCCTGCAACTTCACGTAATGCGCGTCCTTCTCGCCGGTATACACGCTGCTGGGGCGCAGCAGGCTATTTTCTTTGCTGTACTCGATCACGCTGGCGCACCAGCCGCTGATGCGGGCAAGGGCAAAGATCGGGGTGAAGAACTCCTTCTTGATGCCCAGGTCGCTGTACACCGTGCCGCTGTAGAAATCGACGTTGGGGTAGATGCCCTTGTCGCCCAGACGGTCCACCACGGTCTTTTCGATGGTTTCGAGAACCTGGTAGTAGTTGCTCTTGCCTTCCTTGCTCGCCACATGCTCGGCGTAGTCGCGCAGCACGCGGCTGCGGGGATCGAAGTTCTTGTAGACGCGGTGGCCCACGCCCATGATCTTTTCCTTGTTGTCCAGCTTCTTGCTGATGTACGCCTCGGCCTTATCAGGCGTGCCGACCTCGTCCAGCATGTCCATCACGGCCTCGTTCGCGCCGCCGTGCAGCGGTCCCTTGAGCGCGCCGATGGCCGAGGTGATGCACGAGTACATGTCGCTGAGGGTGCTGGAGGTGGCAATCGCCGTGAAGGTGCTGGCGTTCATGCCGTGATCGACGTGCAGCACCAGGGCTATGTCGAACAGGCGCGACTGCTCGGAGGTGGGTTCGGTGCCGGTCAGCATGTACAGGAAGTTGCCCGCGTGCGTCAGGTCCATGCGCGGCGCGACGGCGTCGTGGCCCTCCTGCGTGCGGCTGATGGCGGCGATGATCGTGCTGAACTGAGCGATCATGCGGATGGTGATGGCCCGCTGGGCTTCGGGGGTGATGTCCTCGGACTGCGGGTCCAGCAGGCCCAGGTAGGACACGGCGGTCCGCAGGGCCTGCATGGGGTTGATGCCGCGCGGCATGTCCTGGATGACCTGCTGAAGCTGCTGCGGAATGGCGCGGTTTTCCTTGAGGTGGGCGTCGAACTGCGCCAGTTCCGTGGCGGTGGGCAGCTTGCCTTCCAGCAGTGCCAGCGACAGTTCCTCGAAGGTGCTGTTCTCGGCCCATTCCTGAATCGGAATGCCCAGGTGCAGCAAAATGCCTTCCTCGCCGTTGATGAACGTCAGCTTGCTCTCGGTGAATTTAACGCCTGCCAGGCCCTTGGCGATTTCAGTCATGATAGCCGAGGATAGCACCGCCGCCTCAAGCGGTCAGATATGCGTCACGTTCCCGCCGGGGTAACAACCTTCATGTCGGGCGCTGCGTCGGCCCTACAATGCCCGGCGATGACCGCCCCCGCTCAAGTCGTTCTGACCCTGGACACCGCCACCCCCTACCTAACCCTGGCCCTGCGCTGGGAGGGAGGAGAAGTGGCGTCCTCCAGAGAAGTGGGCCGGGCGCACGCCGAGGAATTGCCCGCCGCCACGCGCCAGTTGTTTGCGGAGGCGGGCCTGCCCTTTCGCGCCGATCTGATCGTCATCGGCACTGGCCCCGGCTCCTATACCGGCGTGCGGGTGGGGGCCAGTTACGCGCTGGGGCTGGGACGCGTCTGGGGCGCGGCGGTGCGCGGAGTCCCCACCCTGGAAGGTCTGGTCAGAGGTGAAAACGCTCAGGCCGTCTCGCTGGACGCCCGCAAGGGCAACGTCTACGGCGCGGTCTATGAGGTCAGGAACGGGGCGGTGGAAAGTGTTCGCCACGCCCCGCAGAAATTCAGTCTGGAGGACTTTCAGGCGCTGATCGGCCCGCTGCCCCACCAGCAGGACCTCGCGCCCGATGGTTTAGCATTGCTGGAAGCGGGGCTGAGGCATGGGCAGAAGGAATGGGCGCTGGCCTACCTGTAGCGCAGCTCTATTGCAGACCCACCAGTCCCTCGCTCAGCGTCCACAGCCGCGCCGCACTCTCTGAATCGCGGGCATAGGGCTTGTGGCCGAACATCGGGTCCGGGTTCTGCGGGTCCAGCGGCGTGCTTTCCTGAAGGTCTTCGAGGAACAGCCCACCCACGCCTTCCAGTTGCGGCGAGGTGGCGGCCCAGACAGTGGTGGACGCGCCTTCTTCCGTGGTTTTGAACACGGCATTCAGCTTGCCCGACTCGTCCTGCCAGCCCATCGCACGCTGTTCCTCCACCGGGACAAACTTCTGCAATCCGGTCATGATGCCGCCGGGGTGGACGGCGTTGGCGGTCACGCCCTGCGCGCCGTACTTCTGCGTCAGGCCCACGGCGAACAGGGCATTGGCGGTCTTGCTCTGGCCGTAGGCGTCCCAGCGGTCATAGGGGCGGCTTTCAAAGTTGATGTCGTCCCAGACGATATCGCTGCGGCGGTGGCCACTGCTGCTCAGGGCCACCACGCGGGACGGCGCGGCGGCCAGCAGGGCGGGCATCAGCAACCCGGTTAGCAGGAAGTGGCCCAGGTGGTTGGTGCCGAACTGCGTCTCGAAGCCGTCCGGGGTCTGGCCCTGCGGCGTCGCCATGATGCCCGCGTTGTTGATCAGCATATGGATTGCGGGGGCCGCCGCCAGAATCCGCGCCGCCCCCTCGCGCACCTGGGCCAGCGAGGCGAGGTCCAGCTCGATGACCTGGGCATTCTGATTCCCTGTCGATTCACGGAGTTCGGCAGCGATCTTCTCGCCCTTCTCCGTGTCCCGAACAGCCAGGATCACCGACGCCCCCGCCGACAGCAGTGCGCGGGCCGTCTCGACGCCGATGCCGGAAGATGCGCCAGTAATCACGGCGGTCTTCCCGGTCAGGTTGATCCCCTGAACGACTTCGAGGGCGGTGGCACGCGGCGCGAGTGGACTGGCAATGGTGGTCATGGATCCGAGCTTACGCCTCCGGGATGTGGACAACGGCAAGCGGCCGACCCTCCAGTGCAGAAGGTGGCCGCTGCCTGAAGCGAAGAAATCAGCTCGTCGGCTGGCTGATTCCCTTCAGAGCCGTTTCATCCACACCCGTCTGCGCCCGCACGGCCAGATCGCCCAGGCTGACGATGCCCACCACCTTGCTGCCCTCGGTGACGGGCAGGCGGCGGAGCTGACGGTGAGACATCTCGCGGGCAGCTTCCTCCACCGTGGTATCGCCCGTCATGGTGAACACGTCCCCCGTGGCGTAATCGCTGGCCGGGGTGCCGAAATCGTGGCCGTAGGCGACGGCGCGCACCACGATGTCGCGGTCCGTGATGATTCCGGTCAGCATGTCGCCGTCCATGATCAGCACGTTGCCGATGCCCTGTTCCTTCATGTGGGTGGCGACTTCTTTAAGGGTGGCGCGGGTGTCCACGGTGGTCAGGTCCGGGGTCATGATGTCTTTCAAAGTGGTCATAGGGTCACCCTAGCCCGCCCGCGTTGGGGGGCCGTGGGGAGGCGCTAAAGAAATGGGAAAGGGAGAGGCGCGGCTGGCCTCTCCCCCATTCCTTAATCTGTTCCGCTCAGCGCATCAGCCAGTCGAAGGAGGTCTTGACCAGGATGTTGCGGCTGCCGGGGGTCAACCCTTCCAGGCCGAAGCCCATGTTGACGGTGCGGTAGCGGCCCGCGTCGTTGGCGACGATGGCCCCGGCGTTCTCTCCGGCGCTCTGGGCGCTGACCCGTCCACCACGCGCGGGCTGGCTGGCCTGCTGGCCGCTGTTGCCGAAGATCTGGCCCAGCGCGGTGCCGATGATCCTGCCCGCGATCTGCTCGACCAGACCGCGAGGGTCCTGCTGCTTCTGGGCGGCGCGGCTCCGGTTGGGATCGACTTTAATGCTCTGGGCGCTGATGGTTCCGGCGTTGGCATTGGCGCTGCCCCAGGAGGCGACGGTGGCGCTGCCGCCCAGATCGGCGATCACATCGGGGTAGACCTGATTCTGGGCGCTGCCCGCCGCGTTCAGGGTGAAGGCGGTATTGCCGAAGGCCCCGCTGGTCACGAACTTGGGCGTGCCGCTGCTGTCGGCCACCAGACGGGTCTTCAGGACACTGCGGTAAAAGTCGCTCTCACCGATGTCGTAGCCGATGTCCTGGCCAGTCACCAGCAGCCGTCCGCCGCCCGAGAGGTACTGGCGCAGGGTGTTCTGATCGCCGGAGGTGATGGTGTTCTGGTACTGCTCACCGCTGGCCCAGATCACGATGTCGGCCTTCTGCATCTCGCTCAGGGGAGGCGCGCCCTGAGACTGCACGTTCCACACGAACGCACCGCCGCTGGCCGCGTTGGACTTCAGCGCCTCGCGCAGCGCACCGGTCACGTCTGCGCCCACGCCCATGTCGTCATCGACGAGCAGCACGCGGGGCTTGCCCGCAGTGGGGGCCGGGGTGGGTTTGGGGGCTGGAGCTGGCGTAGGTGCGGGCGTCGGCTTGGGCGCAGGCACCGAAGCGCCCGGCACCGGCTTGATAAAGCAGCCCTTGAGCTTGCCGGGGGCAGGATCGCGGCCCCATTCGGCCACCGTGCAGTTGAAACCGTCCGTCCCGGTGCCCGTCGCGTACTGGCCCTCGGTGCCGAAGGCGGCGGCGCGCTGCCCGCTGAAGTTGCACTTCTGGCCTTCCAGCGCGCACAGATCGTAGCCCGCTGGGCCAGTGGGGGTCTTGTTGGCGGGCGGCGGCGTGGGGGTGG
>NZ_MSTI01000075.1 GCF_001949125.1 Deinococcus marmoris | reverse complement strand
GGGAAAGCTGCGGTGGTCAAGGTCAGCGCTGGCATGTGCAGCGTGGCTGAACCTTTCTCAGATGTCTGACGACAGGTCGCGTTCTCCTGAAGACGTGTCCAACCACGGGGTAAGGGCCATCTGGGTGACCCGCAGGAGGGTGGCGCGCAGCTCTACTGGATCCTGTGGAGGCTCCTGCTCTTCAAAAAAGAGATCCAGCACTCCTGTCACTGCCCCGATGAAGGCTCCAGTCAGTGCAGCAGCCGAGATCGGACTGAGGTCTGCTGGGAAGACAGCGGCCAGATGGCGGGCAATTTCGCGCTGCGCGTCGAATTGATGTTGGAGTGCCCGGCCACGGACAGCGGGAACCGTTCGCATCAACCGCAATCGCAACGCCGCCCGGCGGCCCGTCAGGTCATCAGACTCCTGGGCGGAGGTGGTCATGGCGCGCAGCAACACCTGGACTGGGCCGTCGCCAGGCTGCCGGGCCGCGATGGCGCCAATGGCTGCGCCGATGCGCGCGTCGCTCTCCGGGAACAGCAGGTCTTCCTTGCTGGCAAAGTAGCTGAAGATGGCCCGCTTGCTGATCTCGGCGGCGGCGGCAATGTCGTCCAGGGTGGTTTCGGTGTAACCGTGCCGCTCGAAAAGGTCCGTTGCCGCAGTGAGGATGGCCTGTCGGGTACGCAGGCGCTTGCGTTCGCGCAAAGTCATAAAGACCATTGTAGTCACCGGATGCAAACATTCACTCGTTGCAAAATTGCGTCCAGTGAAATATAACTACCTATGACCCTTCCGCGCGTCCTGATTTCCGGCGCTGGTATCGCTGGCCCCACCCTCGCGTACTGGCTGGCGCGCAGCGGCTGGCAGCCCACCGTCATCGAGCGCTCAGACGGCCTGCGCTCCAGCGGCAATCCTGTGGATGTGCGCGGCCTGGCATTGAGCGTCGCCGAACGCATGGGCATCGTCGCGGCCCTTCAGGCCGCCGCGACGCCCGTGCGGGCCATGAGCTTGTATGACCGAGTGGGGCACCGCTTCGCCCGTCTGCCCACCCCAGCGGGCCGCAGCGATGCGGGCACCCCTGAACTTGAGCTTCCCCGCAGTGACCTGGCCCACGTCCTGTTTCAGGCGGCCCATGACGACACGGAGGTCCTCTTTGGCGACACCATCACCGCCTTGCAGCAGGATGCGGACGGCGTGGAGGTCACCTTTGAGCGTCACGCCGCCCGGCGCTTCGACCTGGTGATCGGCGCGGACGGCCTGCACTCCACCGTGCGCCGTCTGGTGTTCGGGCCAGACGGGCAATTCGTGCGGCATATGGGCATGTACGTCGCCACCACGGCCCTTCAGGGTTCGGTTGAGTTGCCGCAGGACGTGTTGCTCCACAATACCCCTGGACGGCTGGTGGCCGTTCATCCGGGGCGAGACCACGCGATGGTCGGCTTCTTTTTCCGGCAGGCTGCCGCTGATGTGAATCACCGGGATCTGGCGGCGGTCAAGCGATTCGTGGCGGCAGCATATGTGGGCGTGGGCTGGCGCGTGCCGGAACTCCTGGAGCAGTTGCACGCTGCACCAGACGTGTACTTCGACGCGGTCAGCGTGGTTCAGACGCCCCGGTGGTCCCAGGGGCGCGTGGCACTGCTGGGGGACGCCGCGTCGTGTCTGTCGTTGTTTGGAGAGGGGTCAAGCCTGGCGATGGCTGGAGCGTACACGCTGGCGCAGGCGCTCAGCGCCTGCCCGCACGATCACGCCCTGGCGTTCAGGCGATTCGAGGCCATACACCGCGCGCAGGTGGCCCCGAAGCTGCGTCATTTTGGCCCAGTGGCGTCGCTGATGGTTCCGCGTTCGTCTCCTGGCCTGATGGTTCGTAATCTCGCCGCCCGTTTGCTGTCGTACGGCAGTCAGAGGAGACAATGACCGTTGGGGAGGGGCAGAGTGAACCTCATGCGATTTCGTGGTCTCTCTGATGCTTGCGAGAACGCTTGATAGCGCAACGATCTGAGCGGACTAAGGGAAGGCAGCTTCTGGCCTTGCGAAACTGTATTGCGTAATATTTGACGCTGGCAACGCCTTCTTGCAACCTATTTTGGACAGGGCGAATTGTAATTTAGATTCCAGGGGCGGATTACTGTTTCGAGTCTAGTCAGACCCCAAATAAGCGTAGCTCCCGGCTTGACGGCTGGCTCAATGCGGAGACGAACGGGCGACGCCTCACCACCCTGGATGCTGACCCCGCCGCCCTACGCTCTCCCCTACTTCTTCTTGCGGGTGTTGCCCAGGCCGAGCTGCTGGCCTTTCTCGTGCTTGGCCTGCATCTTGCGCCGCGTCTCGGCGGCCAGCGCCTTGAAATCCACCGCGCCTGACTCGGCGGCTTCTGATGTGAGCTGGACCTTCGCCGTTCTCGTCCGGGCCTGTGCGAGCGCCGCTCGGGTCTCCTCAGCCCACTTCTCCGCCCTGGGCGTGACCTCGTACACCATCTCGCGCGTATTCCGCTGGTAGGTGCCTTCAGCGCCTCTGCGGGTGTATTCCTTGGGCAGCGTGCACCGTTCGGGCAAATCCGTGGCGACAACCCGGCCATCCCTGACCGCTGCTTTAAAGAGCTTGACAAACGTATCAGACTGCTGCGGGTTTTCTAACTCATTGACGAGATCACTCAATTTACGGTAAGCCATACCTGAGCATGGCACAGTTTTTATAACTCAAACAAGTATGATTGTATTCTCTGGGGGAAAGATGAAAACACTCGTCATTGTTGAGTCCCCGGCCAAAGGGAAAAAGATCCAGGGCTATCTGGGCAGTGCGTACAAGGTCAAGGCGAGTTTCGGTCATATCCGGGATCTTCCCGCCAAAAAAGAGGACATCCCCAAGAAATATCAGGGGGAAGCCTGGGCGCGTCTGGGCATCGACGTGCAAGGGGGCTTTCAACCCCTTTACATCATCCCCGCAGACAAGAAAGCCGTGATCGCCGAGCTGAAGAAGCTGGCCGGGGAAGCCGATGAGGTGCTGCTGGCCACCGATGGGGATAGAGAAGGGGAGGGGATCGCCTGGCACTTGGTCCGCGCCTTGGGCCTCAAGGGGAACTTCAAGCGCATGGTCTTCCACGAGATCACCGAGGACGCCATTCGGAAGGCCGTCCAGAACACCCGGCCCCTGGATTACGCCCTGGTGGGCGCGCAGGAATCCCGGCGCATCCTGGACCGCCTGTGCGGGTACGGGGTCTCCCCCGCCCTGTGGCAGAGCATTGGTTCTGGGCTGAGTGCAGGGCGGGTGCAGTCGGCGGCGCTGGCGGCCCTGGCCCGCCGGGAGCGGGCGCGCATGGACCATGTCCCGGCAGACTACTGGCGTGTCCTGGCACAGGTCATGCCCGAGGGAGAGGGCGCTGAACCGTTTACGGCGGTGGTGGTCAGCATCAAGGGGCAGGGTCTGGCTGGCCCCAAAGACTTCGGTGCGGACGGGCAGTTGAAATCGGATTCCCCGGCGCTGGCGATCACGGGAGAGCAGGCCGCACGGACCGTGGCCTTCCTCAAAGCAAAGGGCGTGAAGGTGGCAAAGGTAGAGACTTCGGCCTACTCCACCAAGCCGCCTGCACCGTTTACCACCTCGACGCTGCAACAGGCGGCGAGCCGGGCGCTGAAGATGGGGCCGAAACGGACGATGGAAGTCGCCCAGCGGCTCTACGAGGGGGGGCGCATCACGTACATGCGGACCGACTCCCCAGCGCTCTCTGAGGAAGCGACAGAAGCCGCCCGTGCGGTGGCGGTGGGGTTGTTCGGTGCGGGAAGCATCCCGGCTGCACCCCGAACGTTCGCGGCCAAGGGGAATGCACAGGAAGCGCATGAAGCCATCCGGCCTGCGGGCAAGGACTTCAAAGCTCCAGATCAGACGGGCCTTGCGGGGGAAGAACTGTCTCTCTACCGCCTGATCTTCACCCGCACCGTCGCCAGTCAGATGACGGACCTTCAAGGCAGCAAGACCACGCTGCACCTGAAAAGCGGTGGGGTGGGCCTGCAATCGTCGGGGCGGGTGGTGCTGGACCCTGGCTTTACCCGGCTCTACAACGACGACACCGACAAAAAAGACGAGCAGCAGCTTCCCAATGTCGCCGAGGGGCAGGCCCTTCCCGTCCAGGATGCCAGGGCGGAAGTGAAGAAGACGCCGGCACCGGGGCGCTTCACGGAGGCGTCGCTGATCAAGGCGCTGGAGAATGCGGGGGTGGGGCGGCCTTCCACCTACGCCAACATCATCGAGGTGCTGAAGAACCGCCAGTACACGGCTTTGGTCAAGGATCAGTTGTATGTGACGTGGCTGGGGCTGGTGGTGGCCGCGTACCTGCAAGACCAGTTTCCGGCGCTGGTGGACCTGGCGTTCACGGTGAAGATGGAGCGTGATCTGGACCGGATTGCGGCGGGGGAGTTGCAGCGGGAGGCGTACCTGACGGAGTTCTGGACGAACGGGTTGGCGCAGACCATTCGGGCCGCGCGGCATGGGCCTCCGGCGCTGGCCCTGAACAAGTTTGCGGGGGTGGTGGTGACAGCTCGCCAGGAGCAGATCGTCATGGTCAGGGATGGGAAGGCGGTGCCACTGGCACTGGATCTGGTGCCGGACACGCTCACGCCTGAAGGGGTGGAGCGGATCATGGCAGGGGAAACGGTCAGGCCACGAGCCTCACGCGGGGCTGCGCCATCGGGCCAGAGCAAAAAGCGCAAAGGCACAGGCAAACCGAGGAAAAAAGCGTCCTGAGAAAGAGTGGGCAATTCTACCAGTGAAATTGACGGCAATTTCGTTGGCTGGCGTGATGGTGGCCCTGACTTGACCAGGGAAGCAACCCTTCCAGGACAAGGAAATCCTGCCTGGTCTACACTTCGCTGAGTGTCCATCATCTTGCCAGTCGCCGCCCTTGTCGGCGGCTCCCTGCTGGCCTGGTTCTTCTTCGGCCTCCCGGCCCTGGTGCTGGTGCCGCTCCTGCTCGCTGGAGCGTGCTTTTCTGCTTTCCACAGGCAGGGTCTGGCTGGCGTCGGCGGTTTTGTCCTGACCTTCCTACTCACCCTGATCCTGATCCCGCTCGTGCTGAGTCTCGGGATCGCCCTGAACTTTGACGCCTACATCGGCCCAAATCCTGGCTCCGATACGTACAGCATCACTGGCCTTTACGTCTACGGAACCCTGAGCATCTCGCTGATTTTGTTCGCCGTCCTGGTGGGTCTCATGCGGACCCGGCACTGGTATTTTCAGACGCCACTCGCCCCGTGGTTGTTTCTGGCAGGCGTCGCGGCGCTCGCGTACTGGCCACCCCTTCCACTGGATTGCCGGACGATCCAGCAGGATTCCTTTCTCGCACCAGAGGGAGAAATCCGCCGTCACGACAGTTGGACCAGGCAACTCAACACTGTGCCGGACAACCAAGAGATCCCGCCTGGTTTTGAACCTGAGATGGCCTTTGTCGGCCTGGCCCGCTGTTCGGTAGACCGAGCAGGCCGCCCCAGACCCCTGGGCTTCCGGGCCAGTGATCCCGTATTGCTCGTTGTCCTGCCGGATAAGCGGGACCAGGGCATGACTTCTTACGCTGCACTCTTCGAGCCTGGAACCCACCGAAAGCTCACGCGCTGGCACGCCTTGCCGATGCCTTACGGGCGGATGCGAAGCTTTCACCCCTACCTGTTGGACAGCGCCTATTACGAGATGCCGCAGCTCCCCGAAGAGTTTGAAGCGGACTTGAAGCGGAGATGACTGCCCCTGAATGCGGTGGAGAGCAGCGTGGGTGAGGGGCAGGCCTACGCGAGACTGTATGACCTGTTGTTTCTGGGGGTCATCCTTGGCGCGCTGCTGTTCTGGCTGCTCCCCAAACCCAGCAGCCTGCGCCGTGACTTCCTCTCCAAGGCGGGCGGCTGGTTCATCCTGGCCGCCTGCTGGACTCCCTGGCTGGTGCTTTACTTGCTCTCCACCTCGCTGTACTCGGTGGACAACACGGAGTTCGTGGCCGTCTTCGCGGGGGTGACCACGGTACTTCTGATTCTGGCGTATGGACTGGGTGACCGGCTGCCGCTCCTGGCCCGTGTGGTCTTCGCGCACGCGGCGGTCTGGGGCGGGTTTTTGCTGGCCATTCCGGCAATGCAGTTCCTGATTTCAAGAGATGTGCTGTAGCGGCTGGGCCACCTGAAAGAGCGCCGTGTCCGGGCTGCGCGATACTGCGGCGGTGGCACACCCCTACCATCACGCGGTCAGTTCCAGCAAGAAATTCGGCGGGCAGCCCGAGGAGTTCCTTCCCATTCACGCCTGGTTTGACCAGACCAAGGCGCACTTGCCCGACGTGCGCCACCGCGCCGTTCTCCATTCCAGCCTGGGCATTTTTCTGTGTGAGCAGGTCTTCGGGCCGACGCTGGAACTGTCCACAGGCAAGCGCATTCCGGTGCGGCTGATCGGCGAGCAGCACGTCATGGAGGACATGGGCGGCGTGATTCCCACCGTTCAGGACTGGCTGGGCGAGCTGCCCCTGCGGCCCTGGATGGTGCGCGGCGCGCGCGACCTGAGCGAAGGGGATGGGCCATGATTCCGCGCGGCTTTACTGAAAAACTTCAGGCTCTGGGCGTGGCGCGGGTGCATTTCGCCTACCACTGGCACGAGGACATCTCGCTCTCCGAGGCCGAGGCTTTTGATCACCACGGCGGACCCGTCGCCCTGAGTCCAGACCTGCGAAATGAGATTGAGCAGGCGATGTATGCCAGCGATGTCGATCTTTACGGCGTTTATCTCTGGGACCTGGACTCGGGCATTGTCGCGCCCTTCGGGCAACTGCTGTATCTGGAGGGCAGCCCGGAACATGGAACCTACGTGATCCGCTTTGAAGGCAACGAGGAGCGCATTTTGCAGGTGCGGCAATGGACGCCGGGGCAACCTGAAGAACGGATCGGCACCTGGCTGACGGACCCTGACCCGAATGTGCGGCTGGCCCTGGCAGAAAACGAACAGATTCCCAGGGCGCTGATCCGCGCGTTGCTGGGTGATCTGTCTGGCGACGTGCAGCGCACCATGCAGTTGTTTGCCCCGCACCCCATGCAGGGTGAATACACCCAGACCCTGATCCGCGCCGGAGACCCGCACGCCCTGCCCATGAGCCTGAAAGCGCTGTCCCACAGTGAGTTTGACCGCGTCCGGCTGGCGGTGGCGAACAATCCCAATACGCCTGGGCGGGTACTGAGCGAGTTGGCTGCCGAGTGGCCGTTTGGGCTGGCCGTGCTGTGCAATCCCGTTTGCCCGCCTGCCCTGCACGCCGTACTGCTGGACCGCCTGGCGAATGAACCGAACAGCGATATTCGGTACGCCGTGGCCGAAGATCCTCGGACGCCCTGGGCCTTGCTGGAACGCTGGCAGCATGACCCTGACCCATACCTGCGTTACCGGGTGGGCAAGCACCCGCATACCCCGCTGGCCGCCCTGAAGGCTCTTGAATATGACCCTGCCGAAGCCGTGCAAAGCGCTCTGGAAGACCGGGCAGCAGAGCTTTCATCCCCCACGGATCTCAGTGAAGGCGAGGTGTCGGGGGGTCAACTCAGTCTGGCTGAGCAGTGGGAAGCGGCGAGGAATGAAGACCTGGCCTTCTCGCTGGGGCGGATGCCTGGGTTGTTCCCGGACGTGTTGACGTACTACCTGGGCCACCCGCGCAAGGCCCAGATTGTCGCCCACAGAAGTGATCTGACGCCGGAGCAGATGCAGACGCTGGCGGATTCCGGGACCACCGAAACGCGCCGCAAGCTGGCTGGAAATCCCTTCCTTCCGGCAGAGACCGCCCAGCAGTTGGCCCGTGACCCGGATGAATGGGTCAGGGTGGCCGTGGCCGGGCGGCCCCGCTTACCCGAGGCCCTTCAGCAGGTGCTGGCCCAGGATGAGTCGTGGTGGGTTCGCCTCAAGCTCACCAGGGCGGCACAACTCTTGCCTTCTACCTGGGAACGGCTGGCGGCTGATCCCAGCATGTCTGAATGGCTGCTGCAAAACCCACAGGTGCCGGTTTCCGTGGCCCGGCAGGTGCTGGAGCGGCTGGATGGCAAATACAGCCTTCTTCCCACAGAACATGCCCGCCCTGAACTTCTGGCCCTGTTCAGCGAGTACGCCAGTGGCAGTGATCTGCTGGCGCTGGCGCACAACCCAGCCACCCCGCAGTCTCCCATCATTGCCCTGTTCCGTCGGCTGCTGGGCGAGGGCCATGATCCGTTAACCTTTTTGATCGCCGATCTTGCGACGCCGCCCGAACTGCTGCGCCGGCTGACGGCGTCTGAGCATGACCTTGAGTTGATCCGTCACCCGGCCATGACGGCACAGGGGCTGTCGGAACTGGTAGACCGGCGGATCGCGGCGCGGTTTCACCGGTCGGTGGATCTGGACGTGGTGCAGCCTATTCTGGCCTCGCCCGTCGTGACGCCGGACATTATCGAAAAGCTGATCGTTCCCGCCACGTTCAGAAAAGAGTTCCGTCTTGCGGTAGCCGCTACCCCCCATCTGCACCCACAGGTGTACTGGAGGCTGTTGGAAGATCCGAACACCGAAGTCATTGATGCTCTTCGGCGCAATGGCACGTTGCCACCTGATCTGCGTGAACGGCTCAGTGCGCCGTAACCCCTGACTCACGCCTCAGCCCTTCCCCACTCCGCAGTGGAGGGCGACACCTGCCGGACCCAGCCACGGTTCTGAACGGCTCAGCGTGCGCCTGGCTATGGGGCGGCTAGGGCGGCATTGACCTGGGTGAGCAGCGGGACCGCTGGGAGGACACTCGAACCCCAGACGATCAGATGGATAGGTGAGTTTCAGGGGTGGGCCTTCCGGCTTGAGGCTGGACCCGGTACTGGCCACCATGTATGCCCACTGGGGCCTTCTCGATGATGATGAATCCCGCTCTGGCCAGTCCAGAGAGTGCATTCGCCCAGGTGCTGAAGCTGCCGCCCAGGTCCGCCGCCAGACTGCGGGCGGAATGCTCGCCAGGGTTGCTGTAGATGTGCAGCCAGACCAACTTCTCGGAGGCGCTAGAACTGTGCAGGCTTACGGGTAATCGTTTCATGGGGAGACCTCGGTGCCGAAGCTGGGTGGGGCTGAAGCGCGGGCGTGGGCGGGAGCTGAGGGCGGTAGGGCCTGAGCCTGCTGGTGTCTTGACGCCCCGGCCCTGTCGCCGTCTGGGCCTTTCGTTTCCGCTCTGCTGAGGTGGCCCCCCTTTGATTGGCGGGGCCACTTTGCTGGGTGAGGTGCTGATCCGCTGGGCGGGCGTTACTTGACCCGCTGGGGCTTTGGCTCGTTCGCGGTCTGAATAATCAGGGCCAGATGGTCTGTCACGGTCTGCGCCAATCGCTGCGGGTCATAACACCCGTCGTTGAGGATCGCGTCAAACATCACATAGTCCAGATACAGGCCCAGCCCTTCGGCGGCGCTCTCCCAGCGTCTGAGTCCGCCTTTCGGCAAATTGGGGTGGAGCAGGCTCCCCTCTGGACGGGTCTTGGTGACGCCCAGCAGCGTGCGGTAATTGGTGGCGGCACCCCGCAGCTCCAGGGCGTGAAACTCTTTGCTCACTCCAAACTTTGCTATGGTAATCTTGACCTCCTGAGGTCGTGTAAGGAGTCTCCTGTTAAGTTCCCCTTACAAGACATAGTGTAGTAAAATCTATACACTGCGTTAAGCGTTTAAGCCTGCCTAGCGTGGGCTTTTCGCTTTGTGATTAAAGTACGTCGCGGGGTGGTTTTCGCCTCCCCTTCACACCCCCTGTGCTGACCACTGGCCGGGCCTGGCACTCATCGCCCCTGGCCTCCTCCCCTTGCTTCTGCCGGGGCCAGAGCGCCCTTAGCTCCGGCTCAGTGGGAGACTTCCCTCCTTAAAAGATTCGGAACGTCATGCGACAGGCCACAGGCTCACCCGCGCCGTTACTCCAGCTCTCGGCCTTGGAAACTTGCGGATCAGGGAAGACAGATCGTGCGTCCTGCATCACCGTAGTCTCCAGGCCAGGACACCCGTCAGAAGCAAAAAAGCCAGATTCGGCACCCAGGCGGCCAGGACAGGATCAATTGCGCCCGCGCCCGCCAAGCCCGGCATGGTGCTCCACAACACGTAGAAGCACACGATGAAGACCAGCACAGCAGCAAATGCGGCAGCACGGTTACGGATGAGCAAACCGAGTAATCCAGCAGCCAGAGCGAAGATCACAGGGGTCACCGGATCGGCAACGCGGGCGGCCAACTGGAAGGTGTAGTCACGCCGGAGTTTGCGCCCCAGCGTGTTGTTATCCAGGGCAGCACGCAGCGCCGCATTGCTGACCTGCTTGGCCTCCAGCGGCGGCGAGCGCAGGGTATCGTTTTGCGGCACCACCAGCTTTCCCAGTTGCTGGAAAGGGTTTTTGCCAGGCTGGATGATCCAGGCGTCCATGAGCGTCCAGGTTTTTTGCTGTGAATCCCAGGTCCCGAACGACGCCGTGATGGTTTCGTCACCGCGCTGCACCATCACGCCTTTGAGCTGGGCCACCTGACTGCCCTCGTTATTCACCACGCGGCCCGCGTAGTACAGCGCGCCGGGCGGCGCATACGTATATTTCTCTTGCCTGGGCGGAGGAGGGGCCTGATCGTAAATGTTGAACCACGCGCGGTCCCAGTTCGCCAGACCCGCCGGGACAAACGTTCCCGCATTGAAATACGCCAGTACGCCCACCAGCGCGAAAGGAAGCGTGAGCGGCCACACCAGACTCAGCGGACGAACGCCGCTGGCAAAGATGGCCTTCAGTTCGTTGTCGCTCTGCATGCGCGAAAAAGTCAGCAGGATGGCGAACGGCACTGCCATGACCAGGGTCTTGTTCAGGCTGTCTGGGAGGATCAACAGGAAAGCGGTCAACGCCTTGCCAAATGGTGGGTGATATGTCAGGAGCTTGTCCACCGTGGTACTGAGCGCGTTGGTCATCAGCAGGGACATGAACAGGACGACACCCGTTAGATACCAACGCATCACCTCCCCAAGGACTGCTCGAATCAGGATCACAAGCGAAATTCTAGGGACTTCAGAATGAGGAAGAACCACGGCAAGCTCTGGAACTGACCGCCCCACACCACGAGGCCCCCGCCCGCGCCCGCGCTGTTTAAGTAAGCATCTGGGAGATGGAACCCGCCTTCAACGGCCCTGCTGAGCATTGCCCAGCGCCATTCTGGGCGGGAAGCGGCCCATTGCAAGCGGTAGAACTGGCCTTCCCGCCGCGCCGACGGACTGCGGCATACAGAGGCTGCTAAGCCATCAGGATTGGCGTTTCCAACTCGACGATCAATCCCAATCTTGCATCTTCGGCTCGCTCCGCCTCTGTGTCGCCCCAGGCGTCTACCTCAACTTGTGTGATGCCCAATCCCTGCACCGCCTGACAGACCGCCAGAAATAAGGCTTGTCTCAGACCTGTTCCCCGCAGATCAGGCCGAACACTGGGCGTTCCCAGAGCAAGTTTGTCGCCTTCCAGCCAGGCCCGGCACAGGCCCGCCGGATCGCCGAAAGCGTCATAGGCCAGTCGTCCCAGTGTGTCGTCTGAGCCGAGAAAGTCAGGTTGCGCGGCCTCGTCGGGAACATGGGAGTGGCCGATGCGGTCCGAGTACAGGCGCTGGGCAGCCAGTCGGTCTTGCGAACTGCGCGCCTCGGAAAGTGGAACCAGACTGAGACCTTCTGGCACATCAGGCAACTGGGTGGGGAGGGGGCCAGTCATTCGGGTGTACGCGCTCACATGGCGCAAGCCAGCAGCCTCTAGCGCCGCTCTAGGGAACAGGCCAGGCTCGGCATAAGCGTAAAGGTGAGACTGGCTGGTCTGGGCCGCTTCAAGCAGGACCAGCGTTGCTTCTTGTTGCCCAATCCCAGGAAAAGTGCCGCCCATGACTTCTGCTCCGTGTGCAGGTGAGGGCCGCAAACCAATGGCCCCGGCGATTTCCCCATCCACATCCTGAACAAGCCAAGCTGCCGTCAACTGAGAGAGCGTCCCTGCCAGATCCTGCTCACTGGCCTGATACAACTTCGCCAGAACAGGTGAGATTTCGCCGGGATCAACTCGAACGGCCTGAAAAGTCATGATCGGAGTTTAGCCAAAAACCTCTTCAGGTCGTTTTGGATCAGGTCAGCCTTTTGAACGTCTCCCACCACCCTTTTAGTCAGCAAGTGGACCTTCATAACCAGAGCGCTCTTCCTGCTGCGCGGCCTTGAGGTACTCGATCAGCGCCGCCTCGACGACATCACCCAACGTCATGCCCTGAAGACCGGCCAGCCCCGCCGCCCGCTTCAGCTCCGGCCTGATCCGCACGTTCAATTGCTCGCGCGGAACGTCGGTGCGTTTGGGGCCGCCCTCGTCTCCACGTCGGCCCTTGCGCTGGGGGGGCAGCGCGTAGGCGGCTGGATTCTTGAGGGTCTGCCGGGAGTTGATCTCTGGTGGATTGAGGCGCTGGAACGTTGTTTCCGTTTGTTTCGGTGCGTCTTGCTGTTTTGCTAGCACTTCCGTCTTTGCCAACTCTTCCGGCCTCTGCGGCTCGTCTGAAGTGGCGTAACTGAATCGGCCTTTAGAAGGTTTGGAAGGAGTCACAACGCCACCTCGCGGGCCACGCCCTGAATGTCGGCCCAGGCTTCCCCGGCACGCGGGTCCCGCACGTCGCGCACCAGCCCATCCGCCTCAGCGGCCCGCTCGTGGGCGGTATAACGGCGCACCACCGTTGCCAGACGGGTCACGCCTGCTTCTCTCAGCGCGTCACGGGCCTCCTGGCCCACAGGCGGGGCCTTGGTGATCACTACGCGCACTGCTTCCATGCTTCCAGCTCGTCGCCTGTCCGCAATTGTCGCCACAGGTTCAGGGTGGACTGGATCTCCAGCCGGGACGCACCACAGGGCATCAGCACCGTTTCGAAGGTGCGAACCAGCTTCCTCAGATCGTCCACCGAGGGCCGCCCCTCGCTGTTCACGATCAGGAAGGCCAGCGGCTTCAGGCCCTGGGCGGCGGCCTCCGGTGACAGCACCTCGAAGGGCAGGGGGGCCAGCTCAGCACACTGGAGACAGGAACGCACGCGGCTGTCCTCGTCCACCAGGGCAACGGGGCCGCGCTCGGCCAGTGCGCCCGCCAGATTAAATGCCAGGGTGGACTTACCGATTTTGCTGGCTGGCGATGGCAAAGTGTTGAAAGGCAGTGCCAGAGAGGGCGAGGCCGCCCTGTCTTTTCTCTCCGTCTTCTTGCACGAACTGTCATTGACCGTGGCGCAGATCCCTCAGAATGGGCGGCACGAGGCGCGTGTGCTGGACGACATGCTGGACACAATCCAGCGTGTATTCGGCAACAAATGGATGATCACGTTGGACGCGGCCTATACCGAGTCGGGGCTGACAGGGCGAATCATTGAAGCAGGCGGAGCCTACTTCGTGCCGCTGAAGAACAACACCAGAATCCTCAAGGAATGGGCTGAACTCGCGTTTCAATACCCCTCGGTCATGACCTACCAGGATGAGGAGCGATGCAGTGGCGAGACCTGGATTCGTACCACCAGCACGCAGACCGAGATTCCAGAGGACATCTTGCTCACCTTGCCCGCTGCCCAAACCTTAATTCGCCGGGAACACCACGTCACGCACCGAGATGGCCACGTGACCCACGAGGTGCGGTTTGCCGTGAGCAGCGTGCTGCTCACGGCCAGGGAAGCCGAGGACGTCTGGCGGCAACACTGGAGCATTGAAAATCGGAGCCATCATCGGCGCGATACGATTTTCTATGAGGATCGCTGCCGACTTCGGCAAGGAGCGCAAGGATTAGCTGTGCTGCACGGTATCTTGTTGACCCTTTTACAAGCGCAGACACGACAGCTCACTGACCTAGTCAGACGCCTTTCAGTACCGGACAACTTGATGTTGGCGGCGTCCTGAACAGCGTTTTTGCCGTTTGAGTATCTGGTTGCAGTCTGGGACGGCAAAAGGCGGCTTCTTGGAGTTATGAGACAAGAAGAAGCCGCCTTCCTCGACGCTATCAATTTCGCCGATCTTCTGAAAGAGCGCTTCCCCTTTTTGCGGCGCGACACCTTGCAACGCGTCCAGGATGCGTTCTGTGCGCTGATTGAGCAGCGCACCACCAATCAGCAGCAGTGGTCCCAGGCCATGCCTGGGACTGGCTCCCCAGAAGCCAAGAAAAAACGTCTGGGACGGTGTATACAGGATCCGCAACTGGACAGAAATTTCTTCCTGTCCTTTCTGATCTCGCTTCTCCCTGCTGGGAAGCTGGTCCTCAGCCTGGACCGCACAAATTGGGAGCATGGTGACACTCCGCTCAACCTCCTCGTTCTGGGCGTCGTGTTGGTGGGATTCACGCTCCCCCTCGTCTGGGTGGCGCTGGATCACGGTGGATGCAGTGACTCGGCCACCCGTGAGCGACTGGTGGCGAGGTTGCTTGAGAGCCTTCCAGCACAGCGCTGGAAGGCACTGGTGGCCGACCGGGAGTTCGTGGGAAAGCAGTGGTTCACCTTTCTGCGGAAACGGAAGATCCGCCGCGTGATTCGCATCCGGGCTGACAGCGTGGTGGACGAATTGCGCGTCGATCAGTGGTTCGGGGACGTCCAAATCGGAAAGAAGCGCTGTCTGTTCGAAAAGGGCTGGGTCTACGGCTGCGTGATGCAGG
>NZ_MSTI01000171.1 GCF_001949125.1 Deinococcus marmoris | reverse complement strand
TGGACACTGGAAATCATCAAGCGTAGTGACAGGGCCAAAGGGTTTCAGGTGCTGCCTCGCCGCTGGGTGGTGGAACGCTCATTGGCGTGGTTGACGCGCTCACGTCGGCTGAGCCGGGACTATGAAGGCCGCTGCCACACCTCCGCTTCCTGGTGCTATCTCGCCAACATTCGCTTGATGCTCCGTCGTCTTGATCCTTCTGTCGAACCTTTATAAACGCGCTCTGAGGTTCAGCAGGGTTGCGAGGTCCAGAAAGCTCCGGCTTCATCTGCCCCTGATCTGCCCACCGCAGCCTTGCCGCATGACCCTCCAGACCTCGTTCCGAAGGTAAGCATCCGCTTGCAGGACGGCAAGTTGAACGCGGCGGATATCGACACGCTCAAGGGCGCTACCGACTCGCCAGGAACGGCGACAGCGGCAGTCGGGCACCCGGTCAAAGACACCACCGCGCCCATTCCGGGCCTGTGAACACAGATGTGGACCCGGACGTATTCTCCAGGCCCCATGAGAACTGCCCCCTCTTGTCTTTAACGCGCCAGACTGATTGGGTAGGGCATGACGCAAAAAGACGCTCAGGCCATCACCGTGCGCGGCGCGTGGCATGGACAGACCAATGATCCCGAACGGCATTTCGAGGGAACCATCATCGACTCTGAATACGCCGGGGTTCGCAGGGGGACGCGGGCGCGGATCACCTTCGGCCACAGCAATGCCCGCAGCCAGAATGCCGAGGAACACGGCACCTACACCCTGGTGGCGGGCAGCAGGAGCCTGCCGCTGATGAGCTTTACCTGCCGCACCGTCGGCACCACCGGGCGGCACGTCACCGATGAGAGCCAGGAAGACGACTGGCTGGCCGTGCCACTGGCAGGCTGAGGCGGCCCGATAGAGGCGGCCAGGAGGCACGGACCCGCTTCCATCTGGGCGTGACCTGCCCGCGCTAGCCTGCGCCCATGCGCTTTCTGGTTGTCGAGGATGAACCCACCATTCGCCGCCCGCTGGTCGCCAGCCTGCGCGAGGCGGGCTACGCGGTGGACGAGGCGGCCTGTGCCCGCGAGGCGCGTGAGCTGGCCCTGACCATCCCTTTCGACGCCCTAATGGTGGACGTGGGCCTGCCCGAGGGACCGCTGGCCGGCTTCGAGCTGGTGCGGGAGCTGAGGGAGGCTGGCTCAAGCTGCCCGGTGCTGTTCCTGACCGCGCGCGACGCGGTGGAGGACCGGATCGCGGGGCTGGACGCGGGCGGCGACGACTATCTGGTCAAGCCCTTTCACCTGGGCGAGGTGCAGGCCCGGCTGCGGGCGCTGGTGCGCCGGGGCCGCTCGGAACCGCAAAGCACACAGGTGTGGCAGGATCTGCGGCTGGACTGGAATGCCCGCGCGGTGTTCCGGGATGGCGCGCGGGTGGCCCTGACTGCCAAGGAGTTCTCGCTGCTGGAAGTGCTGGCCTCGCATCCGGGCAGGATCTACACCCGCGACGAACTGATCGACCGGGTCTGGGACGGGCGTTTCGATGCCGAATCCAACGTGGTGGACACCTATGTCCGCAACCTGCGGCGCAAGCTGGGCGACCCGGTGGTGCAGACGGTGCGCGGCCTGGGCTACCGCTTCCCGGACGCTGGGCCGGAAGTCTGACCCAGATAAACAACGATCTCCTGAATGCTCCTGCCACTCCGCCGCATACTTGCTCTCAGATGACCCTGCGTGCCCGCCTGACCCTGCTGACCTTCAGCATTCTGTTGCTGAGCCTGCTGGCCTCTGCGGGGGTGGCAGGAACGGCGCTGTGGCGGCTGGAACTGAGCAGCATTACCCGGCAGATCGAGGCCCAGGCCGACGCGCTTCTGGCCGTCGCGCGGGCCACGCCAGGGACGCTGCCCGACAGGGCCGAGGACCTGCTGGAAGTCGACGGCATCACAGCGGTGGCGCGGGTGTACGGCGGCGGGCGGCTGCGCTGGGCGGGCGGGGCTGCCGGGCCGGACATCCTGGACCCTGGCTGGCTGACCGGAACTGCCGGGCAGGGGATCAGCCGCGTGGACGGCTATCTGGTGTCGTCCACGCGGGCAGACAACAGCGCCGTGCAGGTGGGCCGCAACCTGCTGCCCCTGGAACGCTCGATGCGGCTGTATGCCCTGGTCACGGCCCTGACCCTGCTGCTGCTCAGCGCCCTGGGCGGCGCGCTGGTGGCCCGCGAGGTCCGGCGCACGCTGCGGCCCCTGGAAGCGCTGGCGGCGCGGGTCCAGACCCTGGACGCCCCCGGCCCGCTGCCCGCCCTGACCCTGGGCGGCGAGGTCGGCGCACTGGCCCGCGCGCTGGACGCCAGCCTGGGTGCCCTGCGGGCCGAACGCGAGCGCGAGACGCTGTTTCTGGCCAGCGCCTCGCACGAATTGCGGACCCCGGTCACGGCGCTGCTGGCAGACCTGGAACACACCCTGGCCCGCCCACGTTCGCCGCAGGAGATGCACGCCGTCCTGGAACGGACCCAGCGCACGGCGTCGCGCCTGCGCCTGCTGACCGGCAACCTGATGACCCTGACCCGCGCCCAGCGTTTAGGAACACAGCGCCTGGAAACACAGCGTTCAGGAACACAGCATCTGGAACCCGCCCGCTCCTCCTGGCCCCCCGTGGACCTGCTGGCGCTGGCAGGCGAGGCGGTGGACCTGCTGCAACCGCTGGCCCTGCGCCAGGGTCTGGACCTGTGGCTGGACGGTCAGGCCACCCCGCTGCGCGGCGACAGCGCCCTGCTGGGCAGCGTGCTGGAAAACCTGATCGGCAATGCCCTGAAGTTCACCCCACGCGGCGGCGAGGTGCAGGTCAGGGTGGTGCCCCAGGACGGCGGCGCACAGTTGACTGTTCAGGACAGCGGCCCCGGCTTTCCTGGCGGCGCACTCACCGAGGCTTTTGTGCGCGGCGAGGCGGCGGGGGCGGCGGTAGAGGGCTTTGGCCTGGGGCTGGCCGTGGTGCGGCAGGTCGTCGAGATCCACGGCGGCACCCTGACGCTGGACAACCCGCCGGAGGGCGGCGCGCGGGTGGAGGTCAGCTTTCCCGGCGGGTAGAAAGCGGCGGCGCATTGCCTTCATTCGCCCTTTAACTGGCCCTCCTACTGTGCTTTTCGGAGGCCCACCATGCACAGAACGCTGACTGTCCTGACCACCACGCTTGCCACCGCCGCCCTGCTGCCCGCCCTCGCTTTTGCCCAGACCGCCACGCCCAGGACCAACACGCCTGCGGCCACACCCACCGTCAGATCGGCCATGAACACGGTCAGGACCGGGATGTCGGGCGCGGCCTCCACCATGAAGATGGGCAGGTCCAGCATGTCCGGCAGCGGGAATATGGCGCTGGTTCACATCAACCGCGCCACCGCCAGCCAGCTCGAAACGCTGCCCGGCGTCAGCGTCAAACTGGCTGCCGAGATCATCAAGGACCGGCCCTTCAAGAACAGCATGGACCTGGAGAAAAAGGTCAGCGGGATCGGCGCGAAGAACATCAAGAAGATGCTGCCGCACATCAGCTTCACGTAAAAACGTTCCAGCAATACGGGAGGGCAGCTCACATCGGCTGCCCTCCCGTGTTGGCCTTCGCCTTCTTCCGGCGCTCAGGCGATGGTGATGTCCTTGCCCAGCGCCTTGAGCTTGTAGCGGGCCATCGCCAGGTTGGCCTTGTCCTTGGCCAGCACCAGATACAGGAACAGCGTCTGGCCGGGCACCATGTAAATAATGTGGTACTGGTTTTGCAGGGTGATCAGGATGTCCTCGATCTCGCCGTCGATGCCCAGGCTTTTCATGGTTCGCAGCTTGGCGCGCACCACTTCGGTGTTGCCCGCCGCCGCCACGTCCAGATTGACGCCGCTGCCCATCGTGCCCAGGGCCATCCCGCTCTCGTAGTCCACCAGCGCGGCGGCCATTGCGCCGTCGATATCGTTGGTGGCGCTGTTCAGTGTGTCCTTGACGTTTGCCATGATGTGTGTCCTTTGTTCCTGGGTCAGGCTGGGAAGAGGGAGAGGAAGGGGCGCGGCGGCCTGTCCGGCAGCCCCCGGCTCGGGAAAGATGAAATCGGATTCCACGAAACTGGTGGGGGCGGCTGTGGTGGCTGGGAGAGCGGCGGTGGGGGGCGGCGCGGTTTCAGGCTGGGGTTTCTTGAGACCGGCGGTAGAGTTCTTGGGTCTCCTGAACAAGGGGTCCTCCTCGGAAACAGCGGAAACCGCAGCGTCGGGCTGCCGGGCGTCCTCGTCCTTGCGCTGCATGGCCTCCATGAGCAGGGAGGTCAGGGGCCGCGCCGTGCCCCCGCCGCTGCGGTTGTGGTACGAGCGTTCGATCCGCAGAGACACGCTGTCCCATGACAGGATGTCCAGCGCAGCGTCCTCGCCGGTCTGACCAGTGGCATGCGAGTAAGCCTGGACCAGCCGCCCCTGAAGCAGGTGCAGGCGGCCCCAGGTGCGGCCAGATTCCGCCCGGATACACAGGCTCTTTTCCTCCCATTCCATCATCTGGAGAAAGCCCGAGAGCGACACGCCCCGCACGACGCCAAAGATGCTGGAGAGCATCTCGCGCTCGATGGTGCGGCTGACCGAAGCGACGTCCCCGAGGTCCACCACCGGCATCTCGCCGAAGCGTTCCAGCAAGACGTCCACACGCTGAATCGGGCGTTCGCTGGCCAGAATAAAGAAGGTGAAGGGCCAGTGCAGCTTGGCGTGTTCCAGCAAGCGGATCAGATCGGCGCACAGTTCGTCACCGATCTGCTTGCAGACGATCACCACTAGGTCCGGGGCCTCCTGCGGGGCGATGTCCGCCGCCTCGGCAGGGGTGGGGCAGGTGCGGGTGGTCCAGCGCCGGTCTATTGGAGCGTCTACCTGCAATTGCCGCTCAATCTTCCCTTCCAGATCACCGACGATCAGCAGGGAAGGGGAAGGCTTCTGTTTGGAATAAGGCATGCCTTCCCCTTGAATGGATGCGGCTCAGAGAAAGTAAACGGCGTTTTCTTTGCAGGTGATCTGCTTCTCCAACGCCAGAACAATAGACGGCAGATCCTTACAGGAACATTTCAGGAACGCCTGAAAGCTAAGCCGACGCCATAGCTCTCATTAAAAATAATGGGTCAGTTAAAGCGCGAGGCTCAACTGACCCATTTCTCAACTGATGTTTCTGGCGTTCTTATACGGACTCCGATTAGAGGGTGTTGAAAACACCCGTAATCCGAGTGGAGCGAGCAGGAGAAAAACGGGTTCCGGGCGTGGAGTGGAGGGATCGGCGCTGTTCCGATTCCTGCACGAAACAAACGGAATCCGTATTACCGGTAGCGCAAAGCTTCCATCACTTCTTCCACCAGTTCCACGCTGTCGCCGCGCCCGGCAGAGGTGGCGACATGCGCTTCCAGATGGCCGCGCAGCACCACGTCGCCCGCGCCGCTCAGCGCGCCCTGCACGGCCTTGATCTGCCGCAGCACGTCCACGCAGTAGACCTCCGGGTCATCCAGCATGCGCACGATGCTGTCCAGATGACCACGGGCGATGCTCAGGCGGCGGCGAGCGCGTTTGCGGGCGTCCTCCGGCATGCAGAGTTTGCCCTCCGCCGTGCAGTGGGGGGCGTCCGCAAACGCGGGGGCATCGGTCAAGCCGAAACCTGCGCGGCGTAACCTTCTTCCGCTACAGCGCTGATCATGGCCCCGGTGTCGGCGTCGCCGTGAACGGTGGCCTTGCCGCCCTCCAGATCAACCTGCACGTCATGCACGCCCGTCACGCCTTTCAGCGCCTTTTCCACCGCTTTCACGCAGTGGCCGCAGGTCATGCCGTCAACTTTCAGTTCAGTGGTCAAGGTGTTTGTCATGGATAGATTTTAGACCCTGGGGGGGAGGGAGGTCAAGAGCAGGAAGGTCTAAGGGTCGAAGGGTCTAAAGGTCTAAGAGGTGAAGGTTTCGTGTCCAGTCAGCTCAATGTGTAAAATACGTACGCTCTCACTCCATCAACCATTCACCATCACCCATCCCCACCTTGCCTTACCCTCCCCAGGGGGATAGACTGTTCCTATGACGATGAAGACTCTTACTCTGGACGTGGGCGGGATGACCTGCGCCGCCTGCGTGGGCCGGGTAGAACGCGGCCTCAAGAAGGTGAACGGTGTGCAGGACGTCGCCGTGAACCTGGCGACGGAGCGAGCCAGCGTGACCTACGATCCGGCACTGACGAACGCCGCTCAGCTTGTGGAAACTGTTAAAGACACCGGCTACGAGACGCGCACGGCGGAACTCTCCTTTCCCGTGGAGGGCATGACCTGTGCCGCGTGCGTGGGCCGGGTGGAACGCGGTTTACAGAAGGCCGAGGGCGTATTGAGCGCCAGCGTCAACCTCGCCACCGAGCGGGCCAACGTGACGTATCTGCCCGCCTCCACCTCGCCCGCCGCGCTGAAAGAAGCCGTGCGCGAGGCTGGCTACGACGTACCGGATGAGGCCACGCAGTCTCAATCCCGGCTGGACGCAGACCGCGCCCGTAAAGCGGAGGAAATCGCGGCGCTGCGGCGTTCGGTGATCCTCGCCGCCGCCTTCAGCATTCCGCTGTTCATTCTGGCGATGCTGCCGATGGTGTGGATGCCACTGGATATGTGGCTGATAGACCGCTTCGGCTCCCAGACGCTGAACTGGGTGATGCTGGCGCTGGCCGCCCCGGTTCAGTTCGGCCCCGGCCTGCGCTTTTACCGCAGCGGCTGGGCGGCCCTCAAGCACCGCAGCCCAGACATGAACACGCTGGTGATGCTGGGCACCTCCGCCGCCTTCGGGTATTCGCTGCTTGTGACGCTGGCCCCCGGCCTGTTTCCGGTGGGCAGCGCCCATGTGTACTACGAGGCGTCCGGCGTGGTCATCACGCTGATCCTGCTGGGCAAACTGTTTGAGGCGCTAGCAAAGGGCCGCAGCAGCGAGGCCATGCGAACCCTGCTGGCCCTGCAACCCAACGTAGCCCGCGTGCAGCGTGAGGGCGGCGTGGTGGAAGTCCCCGCCGACGACGTGCGCCTGGGGGATCATGTGCTGGTGCGCTCCGGCGAACGCCTGCCGGTGGACGGTGAAGTGGTGGACGGCAGCAGCTACGTGGACGAGTCCATGCTGACCGGCGAGAGCGTGCCCGTGCAGAAGACGGCGGGGGCGAAGGTCACGGGCGGCACGGTCAACGGCACGGGCGCACTGACCTTCCGGGCCACGGGCGTGGGGGCCGACACCGCGTTGTCCCGGATTATCCGCATGGTGGAGGACGCGCAGGCCAGCCGCCCGCCGATTCAGGGTCTGGCAGACCGCGTGGTGGCCATCTTTGTGCCGGTGGTGCTGGTGATCGCCGCCGTGACCTTCGCAGTGTGGATGCTGATTGGTGGCGAGGGCGCGTTAGCCAACGCCCTGGTGCATACCGTCGCCGTGCTGATCATCGCCTGCCCGTGCGCGATGGGCCTTGCCACTCCCGTCAGCATCATGGTGGGCAGCGGACGCGCCGCGCAGATGGGCGTGCTGTTCCGCAGCGGGGCCGCGCTGGAAGGTCTGGGAGCCGCGCAGGTGGTGGCCGTGGACAAGACCGGCACGGTCACGCAGGGACGGCCCGAAGTCACGGAAGTGATAGTTGATGGTGGATGGTTGAAGGGTGATGGAGAACTGCTCCGGCTGACCGCCGCCGCCGAGGCGTCCTCCGAACACCCACTGGCGCGGGCCATTGAGCGGGCGGCGCTGGGCGAGGAGAAAACCGACAACGCCCAATCCTTGCCCTCCTCTATCAACCGTCAACCATCAACCATCAACCTGCGAGCCGCCGACTTTCAGGCCATCCCCGGCTATGGCGTCCAGGCCAACGTGGAGGGTAAGCGCGTGGAGGTGGGTGCGGCCCGCTACATGCACAAACTGGGCCTGAATTTAGGCGAGTTGGAAGCGCAGGCCGACGCCCTGGCAAAACGCGGACGCACCCCCGTTTTTATCGCCGTGGACGGCCAGCTTGCCGGGCTGCTGGGCGTGGCCGATCCGGTGCGTGTGGGCAGCGTGGACGCCATCCGCACCTTGCAGGAACAGGGAACTGAAGTCGCCATGATCACGGGCGACACCCGCGCCACTGCCGAAGCTGTGGCCGCCGAAGTCGGCGTGTCCCGCGTGCTGGCCGAAGTGCTGCCCGAAGGCAAGTCGGACGCAGTTCAGGAACTCCAGGCCGGGGGCCGCAAGGTGGCTTTCGTCGGAGACGGCATCAACGACGCCCCTGCGCTGGCCCGCGCGGACGTGGGCGTGGCGATTGGCACCGGAACGGACGTGGCCGTGGAAACGGCAGATGTGATCCTGATGTCCGGTGACCTGCGCGGCGTGCCGAACGCCATCGCCCTCTCGCGGGCCACGCTGCGGAATATCCGGGTCAACCTCTTCTGGGCCTTTGCCTATAACATCCTGCTGATTCCGGTGGCGGCGGGCGTGCTGGCGGGGGGGAACATCACCCTCTCCCCCGTGCTGGCGGCGGCGGCGATGGGCCTGAGCAGCGTGTTCGTGCTGAGCAACGCGTTGCGGCTGCGGGGCTTCAAGCCGCCGCTGGGAGGCGAGGGGCAAACGGCTTCACGTCCGGGCAATGCAGGAACGCCGAAGCTCACGCCTCCAGTTTCCTGAACCCGTTAAAACAGCCCCTTTCCCTGCTTTGAGGCACGAGACAGTTCAGCGGCGGACCTGATCAACAGAGGTCCGCCGTTCTTTTGGGGTGTGATCGTGCGGGTTTTAGCCCTTCTTCCGCGCCGCCCATGCCCCGGTAGACCACAGCGCCCATGCGATCAGCACCGGCTGGAACAACAGGCGGATCAGACGTTTGCGGTCCGTGTCCAGCCCGAAGGCGTCGCTGTGGGTCAGGTACTGCGAGATGCTGCCGGGAAACACCGCCACGAAGAAGGCGGCCATGATCCAGCCCACCGTCACGCGCTGTTTCGGCAGGGCCATCAGGGCCACGCCCATACCGATCTCCACCACACCGGAAGCCAGCACCACAAAATCCTGATTCAGCGGCAGGCTTTCGGGCACCTGCGCCTGAAAATCCTGGCGTAAGAAGGTCAGGTGGCCGGTTCCTGCGAAGGCGAGGGCCGCGCCCAGCAACACGCGGGCGGCAGTCTGGACGGGAGATACGGGGGAAGGCATGGTCGGCAGTGTGACATGCCCCGGCGGGCCGCTCCACCTTTTTGTTATACAGATGCACCCTGCGGCACGCCCACCCCCGACATACACTCTGGAGATGCCCTTACCTGCCCCTTCAGGACTAGACGTTCGTTTCGCTTTCGCCTATACTCCGGCGGTGTTGTTATGTTGCTAGCAGAAATTATCAGCGTGGGAACAGAGCTGCTGTTCGGTGAGATCGTGGACACCAACGCGGCCTTTCTGGCACGCGAACTGGGCGAACGGGGCGTCATCCTGCACCGCAAAACGGTGCTGGGCGACAACCTGGGACGCGTCAGTGCGGCCATTACGCTGGCCCTGTCGCGCGCCGATCTGGTGATTCTGGGCGGCGGCCTGGGACCCACCGACGATGACCTGACCCGCGAATCCATTGCCGACGCGCTGGGAGAAACGCCGGGTGAAGACCCTGAACTGCTGGCGTGGCTGGAAGGGCTGTATGCCGCCCGTGGGCGCGAGATGCCGCAGGTCAACCGCAAGCAGACGTGGCTGATCCCCAGTGCCGAGGCGCTGCCTAATCCGGTGGGGACCGCGCCCGGCTGGTTCGTGCGAACCGGGGGTAAATACGTCGTGGCCCTGCCCGGCCCGCCCCGCGAGATGCACCGGATGTGGCGGGAGCAGGTGCTGCCGCGTCTCCCGCTGCCGGATCACGCGCTGGTTGCCACCACCATCCACACCCAGGGCATCGGCGAGAGCAACGTGGCCGAGCTGCTGGCCGGGCTGACCCAGAACGCCAATCCCAGCGTCGCCACCTACGCCCGCAAGACTGGCGTGGACGTGCGCGTGGCGGCCAGTGCCGGGACCGAGGCACAGGCCCACGAGCTGATGGCCCCGCTGCTGGAAACGGTGCGCGCCCACCTGTCGCGCTGGACCTGGGGCGAGGACGGGCAGACGCTGGCCGGGGCGCTAGGCGACGGACTGGCAGGCCGCAGTCTGGGCGTCATTGAGGCGGGCAGTGCGGGCGCATTGTGTGGCCTGCTGGCCGATACGGCGGGCTTTCTGGACGCCGCCGTGACTGGGGACCATGCCCGCCTGATCACGCTGGGCCTGACCCCCGTGACCCTGCGCGACGCCGGACTGGTCAGCGAGGGGGCCGCGCTGGAGCTGGCCGCCGGGGCGCGTGAACACCTGGGAGCAGACATAGGACTGGCCGTGGTGGTCAGCGTGACGGGCGAGAACGCCGGGCAGGTTCACGCCGCCATCAGCAGCGCGAAGGGCCACAAGGCTGCCAGCGTCAACTGGCCCGGCGACGCCGCGCAGATGCGGGAGCGCGCCGCCGTGACCGCGCTGGCGCTGGCTTACCGGGCACTCAGAGCAGGCGGGGAGCTGGCATGAAGATCAGAAAATCGCAGACCAAATTACAGAACAAACAGAAAGTAGAGCAGAAATCAGAGAAGCCGCGTGAATCCGATCTGAACGCCGCTCTGAAAATCCGGGCAGAGGCCGATCTGCCCGCCGCCCCGGTTCAGGCTGTCCGGCGCGTGACCCAGCCACGCCGCAAGGACGAGGCCGAAGCCAGCGCACCCCGCAAGGCCCAGGAGCAGACAGCGTCGGCAGAGTTCAGGCAGCGCAGCGAGCGTCAAACCGCGCAGGCCACGCGGGGCAGGCAGGCTCCAGAGGAACACACGCCCACCACCGGACGTTTCTTCTACGCCCTGAAGGTTCCCGCCAGCATCACTGGCCCACTTTCCGAAGCGCAGCGCAAGCTGAAAGGCAACTGGCGCACCACCGGGCGCGAGCAGATGCACGTCACGCTGTGTTATCTGCCGTCTGCACCGCTGGACAGACTGGCCGAACTCAAGGCGCTGGGCACACGCCTGACGGAGAACCTGGGACCGATGGACGTCAAATTGCGCGGCACCGGCTACTTTCCCAACGAGGGCAGCCCGCGCGTGTGGTTTGTCAAGGTGGAGGCCGAGGGACTGGACGAACTGGCCGCCGCCCTGCGCGCCGGGGTGCAGGAACTGGGCATAGAAACCGAGGACATGGGCTTTAAGGCCCACATCACCCTGGCCCGCCGTAAGGGACCCGCGCCGCGCGTGCCGCCCATGAATTTTGAACTGGGCTGGAAGGCGGGCGGGGCAACCTTGCAGCGGTCCCACCTCCAGAAGACGGGGCCGATCTACGAACAGGTCAGCACCTTCAGATTTCAGGCCGAGAGTCAGCCCGTAGCAGCGCCGAGCGAAATGGCCTCACCTCCAACTGAACCCGACAATTCACCCTCTCCCACACGGCAGGTACAGGCACAGGAGCCATCATGAGCAAAGAGAACCCGAAAGAAATCAGCGCCGCCCCCAATGACAGCAAGGAACGCCAGAAGGCCATTGAAACGGCCATGAGCCAGATTGAAAAGGCGTTCGGCAAGGGCAGCATCATGAAGCTTGGGGCAGAGAGCAAGCTGGACATTCAGGTGATCTCCACCGGCAGCCTGTCGCTGGACCTCGCGCTGGGCGTGGGCGGCATTCCGCGCGGGCGCGTCACCGAGATCTACGGCCCGGAAGCCGGGGGCAAGACCACCCTGGCCCTGAGCATCGTGGCACAGGCGCAGAAGGCCGGCGGAACGTGCGCGTTCATTGACGCCGAACACGCGCTTGACCCGGTGTATGCCCGCGCACTGGGCTGCAACACCGACGAACTGCTGGTCTCGCAGCCCGACAACGGCGAGCAGGCGCTGGAAATCATGGAATTGCTGGTGCGTTCCGGCGCAATCGACGTCGTGGTGGTGGACAGCGTGGCCGCCCTGACCCCCCGCGCCGAAATTGAGGGTGAGATGGGCGACAGCCTGCCCGGCCTCCAGGCCCGTCTGATGAGTCAGGCGCTACGCAAGCTGACCGCGATCCTGTCCAAGACCGGCACCGCCGCCATCTTCATCAATCAGGTGCGCGAGAAGATCGGCGTGATGTACGGCAACCCCGAGACCACCACCGGGGGACGCGCGCTGAAGTTCTATTCCACCGTGCGTCTGGACGTCCGCAAGATCGGCCAGCCCATCAAGGTGGGCAACGACGCCGTGGCGAACACGGTCAAGATCAAGACCGTCAAGAACAAGGTGGCCGCGCCGTTCAAGGAAGTGGAACTGGCGCTGGTTTTCGGCAAGGGCTTTGACCAGCTCTCTGATCTGGTGGGGCTGGCCGCCGACATGGACATCGTCAAGAAGGCAGGCAGCTTCTACAGCTACGGCGACGAGCGCATCGGCCAGGGCAAGGAAAAAGCGATTGCCTATATCGCCGAGCGCCCCGAGATGGAGCAGCAGATCCGTGACCGCGTGATGGCGAGCATCAAGAGCGGCGGCGCATCTGAGAAACCTGCGCCACCCGTCGAGCAGAAAATTACCGCTCTGGCGGAATAAGAGGGAAAGACAAAGACGCCCCGGCCAAATTTAAGGCCGGGGCGTCTTTTGTGCTGGTGGGCAGAGCTTGTCAGGTGCCGGGTTTTGGGCTTGCGCCGTGATCCCACTCCCACACTGGGCAGGAGTTCGGGCGGCGGTTACTCGTACCCAAGCTCCCGCAGAGCCTCGGGGTCCTCGCGCCAGCCGTTGATTACGATGACTTCCAGACCCAGAAAGACCTTGCGGTTGAGGAAGATTTCCAGTTGCTTGCGGGCCGCCTGACCGATCTCACGCAGTTGCTTGCCGCCCGCACCGATGACCATCCCTTTGTGGGCGTTCTTCTCCACGATGATCTCACCCTCAATACGTTGCAGACCATCCTCGCGCTCGGTCCAGCGGTTGACGCGGGTGGCCACCGCGTAGGGCAGCTCGTCGCGCAGCTTCTTCATGGCTTCCTCGCGGATGATCTCGGAGGCCCACATCTCGCGGGTCTGGTCACTGGCCGCGCCGCGTGGATAAAAGAAGGGGTTTTCGGGCAGCACTTCCAGAATCTGCTCGCGCAGGATGGCCACCGCTTCCGGCTGGTTCTGAGCGCTCAGGGCAATCTCGCCAGTCTGGGCGGTGCGGCCTTCCAGCAGGGCACGGTAGAGCTTCATGGCCTCGTCCGGGTATTTGGACACGTCCAATTTGTTGCCCACCATGAACAGCGGCTTGGGCAGGTCACGAATCTGGCGGGCCACCAGTCGGTCCTCGTCGCCGGGCGGGTGGCGCAGGTCCACCACCCACAGAATGGCGTCCACGTCGCTCAGGGCGCTGTGGACCTCGTGGTTCATGTACTTGCCCAGCGCGTCTTTGGCTTTATGCAGGCCGGGGGTATCCACGAAAACGATCTGCTGCGTGTCGGTGGTGAAGATGCCGCGCACGCCGCGCCGGGTGGTCTGCGGGCGCGGGCTGGTGGGCGCGACTTTGGTGTTCAGGAACGAGTTGAGCAGCGTGCTTTTGCCCACGTTGGGCTTGCCGACAATCGCCACGAACCCGGAGTGGGTCTGTTCACCCTCGGGGCTGGTTCCGGCAAAGCTGGGGGAGGTGGCATCGTGCGAGGCAGCGTTCGGGCCGTCCTCGACTGGATCGGGTGGAAAGAAAGAATCAGTCATCGGCTGCATTGTCTCACGCCGAAGCGCGGGCAAAAGGAAGTCGGAGCCAGAACAGGAGCCTCAGCCGAATGGAGCGGGCCTATTCCTCCCGACGCGCCTGCACTCCCGCGATGATCCGGGCGGCGGCGGCGCGCGGCAACAGCCGGAAGGCCGAGACCTGAACCTTGTTGGCGAGTCCGGCCACCGCCACCCCCTGACCGCGCAGCATGGCCTCTACCCCGATGCGGGCCACCGTCTCCACGTCCAGCATCGCAAGCCGGGTCACGCCAGTCATCAACTTGCTCTCGTTCAGCGTGGCCGCGTCCTGAAACCCGGTATCCACAGGGCCGGGGCACAGCGCCGTGACGCTCAGACCGCTGCCACGCAACTCCTCGTTCACGGCCTCGCTGAAGGACAGGACATAGGCTTTGGTGGCGTAATACACCGCCATCAGGGGACCGGGAATGAAGCCCGCCGTGCTGGCGACATTCAGCACCCGGCCCCGCCCCCGCTCCAGCATGGTGGGCAGAAAGCGGCGGGTCAGATCGGTCAGCGCCGTCACGTTCACCGCGATCATCTCGCCAATTTCAGCCTGATCCTGGCGGGCAAACTCGCTGAAGCCGCCGAATCCGGCGTTGTTGACCAGCAGATCGACGTGCAGGCCACGCACCGCCAGCTCGTCCTGGAGCAGTTTCCCAGCGTCAGGATGAGAGAGATCAGTGGCGATCACCTGGGCGCGAATTCCGTACTGGCGCGTCAGATCTTCAGCCAGCGCTTGCAGTTTGCGCTCATTGCGGGCCACAAGAATCAGGTTGGCCCCGTGGGCGGCCAATTGCCGGGCAATCGCTTTGCCGATGCCGCTGCTGGCCCCGGTGATCAGAGCGGTGGACGTTGGGATGGTCATGCCTCCAAGGTAAGGGGCAGGACCGTGAGACGCCGCGTCTCAGAGAACTCTCTCGTGCCGCACGGACGCTGAAACGGCAGAAAATAAAGATTTGATAAAGGCAACGCGCATGACACGGGACGCGTACTGTAGGGCATGAGAAGCCCTGTCACCTCCGGCCCTGAAGTCAGCCTTCAGGACATGTTCGCGCAGAGTACTGCCGTGATCACCCAGCCCAGCGTGGCGACCTTCGAGCGCTACGAGAAGCGCGGCGGCCTTCAGAGTGCCTTTATCTACGTGCTGGTGGCGGCAGCCGTATCGGCAGTCATCGCCGCCCTATTCTCGTTCTTCCACGCAGATGTGACCTTTTTCGGGCAGTTCTTCTCTCGGCTGATCACCATTCCCATTCAGTTCCTGATCTTCACCGGGGCCGTCTACCTGATCGGCGGCAGCCTGTTCAAGGGCACCGGCACCTACCCGGAGGTGGCCTACACCTTCGCGCTGTTCTTCGTGCCCCTGACCATCATCAGCACCATTATCGGGATCATTCCCATCCTGGGCTGGCTGGTGTCCTTCGTGATCGGTCTGGTGATGATCTACTTCGGCTATCTGGCCGTGCAGAGCAGCATGAACCTGCGCGAACAGGTGCCCGCGATTGCCACGCTGGTCCTGGCCGGGATTGCCAATTTCGCCGTCGGGGCCGTGCTTGGCGGGCTGTTCGTGGTGGGCCGGATCGCGTCGGGCGGCTAAATCTGCCAGGCACCACAAAGGAGCGGGCGAGGCCATACCAGCCTCGCCTGCCCTTCTTTTGCCGTCCCTCTCCCGATTGACTGAGCCGCTTTACTGATCGGCGTAGACATGCACCGCTACTTCCAACGTGCCCTGGCCACCGCCGAAATAGGTGCCGCGCACCGGGGAAACGTCGCTGTATTCGCGCCCGTGGCCGATCTTGATGTGTTTTTCCAGCGCCAGACAGTCGTTGGTGGGGTCATAGCCCAGCCAGCCGTAACCGGGAATCAGGCACTCCACCCAGGCGTGGGTGGCCTCTGCGCCGCGCATCTCGCCGCCGCTGTACAGGTAGCCGCTGACGTAGCGGGCCGGAATCCCCAATTGCCGGGTGATGCCCAGCATGGCGTGCGTGAAGTCCTGGCACACGCCATGCCCGGTCTGCGCGAACTCGGCCAGCGGGGTCCGCACGTCGGTGGCGCTGGGATCGTAGGTGAAACGGCGGCGCAGGTGACTGGTCAGTTCCAGCAGAAATTCGGGCAGATCGTCGCCAGGGCCAGGGCGGGCCACGCCGAACAACTCGGGCCATCTGCCACTGGGAACGCGCGGGCTGGGGACCAGAAATTCGGAGTTGCGCCCACGCTCGGGCCGCAGTTCGCTGAACGGTGTGGAAATGGGCAGCGTGACGGCGTGCGTATCCACAATCGCCTGCGCCTCGATCAGCAGATGGCGGTGGTGTTCGTGGACGTGGACGTGGTGGACGATGGCCCCGAAGTAGTCCTTGTGCGAGGTGATCTCGGCGTCGGGGGTCACGTTCAGGTGAAACAGCCGCACGCTCTGGCGCGTCTCGTTGGAAGGATGCAGCCTGACCTGGTTAAACGAGTTCCAGGCGGGCTTGGGGTAGTGGTACTCGGTGGTGTGCCGGATTTCGCAACGCATAAGTGGGGGAACCCTCTAGCGGTTCTGCCGGGCAGTCTGACATGCCACGGGAAGGCGAATGTGGCGCAGGGCAGACGAATCGGGGACGAGGAGCCGCAGAGGCCGCCTCATACAAACTCCGATTGAAAGGTGTTGGAAACACCTGGAAATCCGAACGGGCGTCCAAGCGTCCTCATGGGCGCTGCTCTGGACAAGACAGTGAGAAGGAGAAAAACGGGTTCCGGGCGTGGAGTGCAGGAATCGGCGCTGTCCCGATTTCTGCATGAAACAGACGGAACCCGTATCATTCCTCCTCGAAATAGGCCGCAGTGATGGCCGCGCCGACCCGGTTGAAGTCCTGCACCAGGGTCTCGAGGCCCGGATCTTCCTTCTCGATAATGTCGTGGACGCGGGCGTATTGCAGCCGGGCCACCAGCCAGCGCGACAGCCGCAGAATCTCCGGGTGTGCGCCGGGGTGATGCCGGTCGATCTGCTCCAGCGCCTCGCTGAGATTCATGGCGCTGTAACGCGCGCTGCGCGGAAAATACTCGTCCAGCAGCAGGAAATCCGTCACGCGCATGGGCGTGATCCCGGTATGGACACTCTTGCGGTACGCCTCGTTGGCGCTGGCCCCCTTGAGGGTGCTGACCCAGCGCTGGTCCTGCAAGGCGCGGCCCGCCGGATCGCCGCGTGCGGCCAGCGCGTCGGCGTCCTTGAAGCGGCTTTGCAGCACGCGCAGGGTGTTGTCGCCGCGTTCCAGCATCTGCCCGGCGCGCATGAAGGACCAGCCCTCGTCGCGCGGCAGGGTGGCAAACGCGATCCCGAAAAAGAACTGCGAGGCGTCACGCGCGGCGGTGCAGTATTCGAACAGGCCGTCGCGGTCCAGCACGTCCACATTCTCGAAGCACAGCGTCAGGTAACTGCGGTTCAGTGATTCCCACATCTCGCTGGGCAGGCGGTCCCGCAGGCCACGGGCGTTCTCGCGGGCGTGGGCCAGACTGCTGGCGATGCTGGAGGGATTGTCACGGTCAAAAGCCATCCACGAGCTGACGCTGCGAGCATCCAGGCGTCCATACTTGGCGCGCAGTTGCGCCTCGCCGCCCGTCAGTTCCAGCAGCGGCGTCCAGTACTCGCGGGCGCGGCCCGAGATTTCCAGGCCAGCGTAATAGTTGACGTTCAGCAGGCGGGCGGTGTTCTCGGCGCGCTCCACGTAACGCCCGATCCAGAACAGGTTCTCGGCCAGTCGGGATAACAGCAGCATTATTTGTCCTCCCCGGCTGAGTTTTCCGGCGCGGTGTCTTCCAGCACAGAGCCTTCCAGAGTGGCGTCCTCAAGAACGTCCTTCTCCAGTTCCTGCTGATACGAATGCCCCCCCGGCGAACTCTCGGGCTGGGATTGGGTCTGCGACTGCGAAGCGCCACCGGACTGGGACTGAGATTGACTCTGGGACTGGCTCTGGCCGTCGCCGTGCATCATCTGGCTCTGGCCCTGTGGCGTCACCGGGCCGTCGTGGTCCAGCACCCAGGTGTCTTTGCTGCCGCCGCCCTGCGAGGAATTGACCACCAGACTGCCGCGCCGCAGCGCCACGCGGGTCAGGCCGCCCGGCACGATGGTCACCTCGTCCTTGCCGCACAGAATGTAGGGGCGCAGGTCGATGTGCGCGCCTTCAAATTCGGCGCTGTCGGGGTAGAACGTCGGGTGGCGCGACAGACCCACCACCGGCTGCCCAATGAAGTCGCGCGGATTGTCCCTGACCTTGACCAGAAATTCCGCCACCTCTTCCTCGGTGGACGCGGGGCCGATCAGCATGCCGTAGCCGCCCGCCTCGCCCACGGCCTTGATGACCATGTTGGCGGCGTTGGCCAGGATATGTTCCAGGTGGTCCGGGTCGCTGCCCAGGAAGGTGGGGACGTTGTTCAGCAGCGGTTCCTCGTTCAGGTAATACTTGATCATGTCGGGCACGTAGGCGTAAACGGCTTTATCGTCGGCCACCCCGGTTCCCACGGCGTTGGCGATGGCCACGCGGCCCTGGCGGTAGACCTCGATCAGCCCGGCCACGCCCAGCGCACTGTCGCGGCGGAAGGCCAGCGGGTCGATGAAATCGTCGTCGATGCGGCGGTAGATCACGTCCACCTGCTGCCGCCCCCCGGTGGTCCGCATCCAGACCCGGCCCGCGTCCACGAACAGGTCCCGGCCCTCGACGAGTTCCACGCCCATCTGCTGCGCCAGATAAGCGTGTTCAAAGTACGCGCTGTTGTACATGCCGGGGGTTAAAACCACGACCGTGCCGTTGTCGCGCGGGCTGACCGATTGCAGCAGCGAGAGCAGCGAGGTGGCGTAATGCTGCACCGAGCGCACGCCCTGGCCCTCGAACATCTTGGGATAGATGCGGCGCATGGCGTCCCGGTTGGACAGCAGGTACGACACGCCGCTGGGCGAGCGCAGGTTGTCCTCCAGCACCAGATACTCGCCCTTCTCGTCGCGGATCAGGTCGCTGCCGACGATGTGGGTATAGATGCCGCCGGGCGGCGTGACGCCGTGGACCTCGCGCCGGAAATGGGCCGAGGTGTAGACCAGTTCGCCAGGGACGACGTTGTCGTTGAGAATCTGCGCGTCACCGTAAATGTCGTTCAGGAAGAGGTTGAGCGCCTTGACGCGCTGGGTCAGCCCTGCCTCCAGATGCGCCCACTCGGAAGCCGGGATGACGCGCGGGACCGGATCGAAGGGGAACGTCCGCTCGGTGCCCTTGGAGTCGCCGTAAACGGTAAACGTGATGCCCTGGTTACGGAAGGCCAGATCCAGCATGCCGTGCCGCCGCTGAAACTCGGGAACGCCCAGAGAATCGATGTATTCCTGCAATCCCTGATAGTGCGGACGCACCTGCCCGTCCGCCGCAAACATCTCGTCAAAAAAGCTCTCGCCTGGCTCATATTTCATGCGCCTGTCCCCCTTGTGTCGTGCTGGTGAATGCCCGCAGGATAGCGGCTCGGCGGGACCGGGGAGGCAGTGTGGCTAGGCGAACTCCTTATGGTCCGGCGCGGCGCGGGCGAAGTAGGAAAGGAAAAACGCGCGCTGAGCAGGGCCAGGGCGCGTTTTTCCGAAGCTATGCCTCTCCCCTAACCCTCGGTCCCGGCCAGCGGCGCAGCCCCCTCCCCGAAGGCCACTTCCAGGCGGGGCAGCAGCCTGCCCTCGTGGGCGCGGGAGGCGCGCAGCAGGGCGTTCTTGACGGCAGTGGCATTGGCCCCCCCATGCCCGATGAAGGCCAGGCCCTTTACCCCGATCAGGATGCTGGCCCCGTAGGTGCTGGGGTCCATGCGCTCGGCCAGCCCGCGCAGCGATCCGCGCACCAGCAGGCCGCCCAGCTTGCTCTTCAGGCCACTGTTCAGGGCGTCCCGTATCCAGCCGAACATCACCCTGGCCTCGCCCTCGGCCAGCTTGAGGACCACGTTACCGGTAAAGCCGTCGGTCACGACGATATCGGTGGTCCCCAGGAAGATGTCGCGGCCCTCCACGTTGCCGTGGAAGTTGATGCCCTGACCGTGCAGCCCGCGCAACAGGGCGTGGGCCTCGATGACCAGCGCGCTGCCCTTGTGGTCCTCCTCGCCAATCGAGAGCAGACCCACGGTGGGGCTATCCTGATCCTCCAGTACCTTCAGGTACACCGTGGCCAGCCGTGCCCACTGCGCGTAGTAGCTGGCCTTTACGTCGGCGTTGGCCCCCGCGTCCAGCAGCGTGGTCATGCCGCCGCGCGCGGGCAGGTGGGTCAGGATGGCCGGGCGCTCCACCCCCCTGATACGCCCGAAGGTCAGCAGCGCCGAGGCCATCGTCGCGCCGCTGTGCCCCATGCTGACGGCGGCGGCGGCCCGGCCCTCCTTGACCAGCCGGGTGCAGACGTTGATGCTGGCCCCGGTGCGGCTGCGGACATCGCTGGCGTGTTCGTCCATGCCGATCACGTCGCTGGCGTCCACGATTTCCAGCGGCAGGGCCGCGCTGCCCGGAAACTTGCCCAGTTCGGCGTGCAGGGCCACCCGCTCACCCACCAGCAGCACACTCACCCCCGCCCGCGCCGCCAGAACTGCGCCCTCCACATTGGGCACCGCGCCGTGGTCCCCGCCTGCCGCGTCCAGCGCGATGGGCAGGCTGCCCGCCGCTGCCCCGGCTTCAGCGCTCATCGTTTTCGGCCAGCGCGGCGGTCATGTAGAAGGGACGTCCTTCCGCCGCCTTCGTGTCCGGGCTGCGCTGTTCCCCCCGCCCCTCGCTGGGCAGGCGGTAGCCGGGGCGCTCGATCTGGGCACGCAGGTCGCCCAGGTCCACGTACAGGTCGGCGGCGTTGCGCAGCTCGTAGCTGGTCATCTCGGGGATGCTGGCGACGATCACGCGTTTGCCCCGCGCCCGCAGCACCTCCACCGGGCGCTCGAAATCACCGTCTCCGGTCAGCAGCACGGCGGTGTCGTACAGATTGGTGGTGGTCAGCAGGTCCGTGACGATCTCGATGTCCAGGCTGGCGCGGCGGGAGGTGTCGCCGTTCTCGTCGGTACTCTCGCGCAGGGGGCGGGTACGGACGGTGTAGCCCATGTAGGTCAGCGCATCGGTGAAACGGCGCTGCTTGTCGTCAATGGGCAGGGGCACCGCCGTGTAGTAAAAGGCGTTGTAGAGGGTGCCCTGCGCGGCAAAGTGGTCCAGTATCTTGCGGTGATCGAAGTTCCAGCCCAGCCGCTTGGCCGCCGAGTAGACATTGGCCCCGTCAATAAAAAGTGCAATCCGTGGTGCGTTCATATCCATAAAATCCATCTCCCGATCCCTCAAATTCTCTGCCCCGGCGTAGTGCAGGGGCATCCCGGCAGGATAGCGGACGCGAGGCAGACAGAGCCTTCACCCGCTGGGGGGCACCTGGGGAAACACACCCGGCGTGTGCAGCGCTTCCCAGACCTCCGCGCGCAGCCGGACCAGATCCACGCCGCCGTATTCGTCCGGCAGGGTATCCAGATATTTGACGGCCTTGTGAAAATTGCGCCCGGTCAGGCTGCCGTGGTGCCAGCGCTTGTGCAGGGCCGCCGCCAGCAGGATCAATGCTTGCAGAAAGGCGCGTTCCTGCCCGCCAGCCTCCAGCCACAGTTCTTCCCAGGCTTCGTGCGCCTCCCACCACTGGCCGGAACCGAACAGGGCCACCCCTTTCCCGAAGGTCTGCTGATCGGCAGCGCTAAACATGGCCCCAGCCTAACCCGCCCACATTGCAACCGCCCCCACCACGCATGAATGACGCCTAAGCGACCCCCCATGCCCGCCCAATCCATGCGCGGGGCACGGGGCGTATAGTTGTTTCCATGAAGCCTTTGGAACTCACAGATACCAACTTTAGCGACGAAATTGCCAGCGGATTGACCCTGGTGGACTTCTGGGCACCTTGGTGTGGCCCCTGCCGCATCATCGCCCCCGTGATCGAGGAACTGGCCGGACAGTACGAGGGCCGCGTCAAGATCGGCAAGGTCAACGTGGACGAAAATCCCGTGACCCAGGGCAAGTTCCGCGTGATGAGCATCCCCACACTGATCCTGTTCAAGGATGGCGAGCCAGTAGAAGGCGTGGTGGGCGCGCAGCCCAAGCGGGCTTTTGAAACCCTGCTGGACAAGCACATCGGCACGGCGGCTGCCAGCAACGACAGCAGCACCGTCAGCGCCAACTAAACTCCGCATTCAGAAAAAGGCCACCCGCACGATGGGGTGGCTTTTTTACTGTTCTACAAACTACTTCAGAACCGCACCACATCCGGCGGCGTCCAGGCATGCAGCACCTCACTGAGGAGGATTTCGCCGTCCAGCCACTCACCATGCCCGCTCTCGGCATTGATATGCCCTGCCTCGCCCGCCGAAACCGCAGCCGCGCCCCAGGCTTCAGCCATCGCCTCGGCGCGTTCTGGTGTGCAGTACGGATCGTTCTCGCTGTAGACCAGCAGCGCGGGAAAGGGCAACTCATCCAGGGGCAACGGGGCCAGCGCGAGAAGCTGGGGGTGCAACTCAGCCATGCCCGGCTGCTCTGGATCGGCGGGAGCCACCAGCAACGCGCCGCGCACCCTCGCCATATCCTCGCCGCCAGAAAGCTGCGCCCAGTGGGCCACCGTCGCCACCCCTGCCGAATGGGCCACCAGCACCAGTTGCCCCGGTGTGGCCTCGATCACCTCATGCAGCCGGGCGGCCCAGACTTCCGGCAGGGGATTTTCCGGGTCGTCCTGGCGCACACGCTCGGCACCGAATTTGTGCTGCCACAGCGTCTGCCAGTGCTGCGGCCCGCTGTCGCCCAGTCCAGGCACGATGATCAGGGTGGGGGTCATGGGGCAAAGCGTAGCAGGCGGGGCAGGCTGGAAGTGCGTCATCGTGCGGATGAAAAGGCCGTCTCTGAACCCGTAGATTGGCTGAAATGCAGAACGCCGAATTCAATGACCCGCGCCTGGCGCAGTTGTACGACATGCTCGGTCCCTGGGGACCATCAGATCAGTTCTTTCTGGACCTGGCGAACGAGTCTCCGCATTCGCGCATTCTCGATCTCGGCTGCGGCACAGGCCAGATCACGTTAGCGCTGGCTGAAGCGGGCCATAGCGTGACGGGCATCGACCCCGCCACCGCCTCTCTTAACGTGGCGAGGGCCAAACCCAGAGCCGAGCAGATAACCTGGATTGAAGGAACCTCAGCTCACGCGCCCGCGAAAACCTTCAATCTGGCCCTGATGACCAACCATGTCGCCCAGTTCATCACGAACGACGCGGAATGGGCAGCGCTGCTGGCAGACCTTCACCGTGCCCTGGTTCTGGGAGGCCGACTGGTTTTCGACTCCCGCGATCCAGCGGCGCGGGGCTGGGAAGATTGGAATCCGTCCGACTCACGCGAGCAGACACGATTGCCCGATGGGCGCGGTCTGGTGGCATGGACGGAAGTGACAGAGGTTGCGGGCGAACTGGTGACCTTCGTTCAGCATTACGTTTTCGCGGCAACTGTTACAAGGGCTGAACGTGAGCTGCTCTCCCGTCTGACCCTCCACTTCCGCCCAGAATGCAAGTTGCGCTCCAGCCTGGAAGCCGCCGGTTTCGAGATTGAGGCAATCTACGGGGGCTGGGGACGTGAAGACGTGGGCCGGGGCGACGGCGAGTTCATTGTGATCGCACGCGCCAGGAAATGAAAAACCCCCGCACTACGCGGGGGCATTCAAAACAGGTCTAGCTCAGACCAGTTCGATCAGGGCCATCGTCACGCCGTCGCCCCGGCGGGTGCCGATGCGCAGAATGCGGGTGTAGCCGCCGGGACGCTCGGCGTACTTGGGGGCCACTTCATCCATCATCTTGCGGACAACGTCGTTGTCATGGATGTCGCGGGCCACCAGACGGCGGGCATGCAGGTCGCCACCCTTGGCGGTGGTGATCAGTTTCTCAACGTAGGGGCGCAGCTCTTTGGCCTTCGTGAGGGTCGTCTGGATGCGGCCCTCGCGCAGCAGCGCCGTCGCCTGGGCACGGGCCAGGGCGGTGCGGGCGCTGCTGTTGCGGTTGAGCTTGCGTCCGGCTTTACCGTGGCGCATGGGTGTTCTCCTTCAAAACGCGGCCCCTAGAGGACAGGGGCCGGAAAATGGTTTAGTCGCGCAGGGCAAGCCCGAACTGGGCCAACTGCTGCTTGATCTCATCCAGGCTGCGCTCGCCAATACCGGGAACCTTCTTCAGATCACGGTCGCTCAGCGCGCACAACGCGTCCACGCTGTCGATGCCTTCTTCCTTGAGGGAATGCAGCACGCGGGTGGTCAGACCCAGCCCTTCCAGCGTTACACGCGGCGAATCCATCTCGGCGGGGTAATCGCCGGGGTTCAGATTCAACGTCGTGGGGCTGGTGGGGGGCAGATCGTACACGCCGGTCTGCGGCATCACGGGGGCGCTGGGGGTGTAAACCGGCTGCTGGGTGAACTCCGGGGTCAGGGCAGGCAGGTTTTCCACGTTGCCGAACACGTTCAGCTCTTCACGCAGAATCTCCACCGCCTTGTCCAGGGTGTCCTGCGGGCCGGTGGAGCCGTCGGTCCAGACGCGCAGGATCAGACGATCCAGATCGGTCTGCTGTCCCACGCGGGTGTTCTCGACGTGGTAAGCCACCCGGCGCACCGGGGAAAACACCGCGTCCACCGGAATGGAGTTGATGCGGTCCTTGGTGGCGTGCTTATCGGCGGGAACATAGCCCTCGCCTTCTTCCACGCGCACTTCCATGACCAGCTTGCCGTCCTCGGCCAGGGTGGCGATCACCAGATCGGGGTTGACGATCTCGGCGTCGCTGGGCACTTCAAAGGCGCTGGCCTTGACCACACCCTCGCCCTGCGCGCGCAGGGTCAGGGTCTTGGGGCCGGGAGCGTGGAACTTCACGACCAGTTCCTTGAGGTTGAGGATCATCTGAATGACGTCCTCCTTGACTCCAGGAATGGTGGAGAATTCGTGCAGCACGTCTTCGATGTACACGCTGGTAACAGCCGTGCCGGGGATCGAGGACATCAGGATGCGCCGGATGGGGTTCCCGATGGTGACGCCGTAACCGCGCGTGAGCGGTTCCAGGACGAATTCGCCGTAATCGCCGTCCACGCGGGCTTTCAGTTGAGGGCGCTTTTGATCCATGGGTCCTCCGTTAACGCGAGTAGTACTCGATGATGAAGTTCTCGTTGATCGGCAGCGCCAGATCTTCACGCGCCGGGAGGCGGGCGAAGGTGCCGGTGAAGGTTTCGGGGTTCAGTTCGACCCAGGGAGCCACGCGGCGGCGCTTCTGCGCTTCCATGTTTTCCTGGATAAAGCCCATCGAGCGGCTGCCTTCTGCCACGACGATTTCATCGCCGATCTTGACGCGGTAGCTCGGGACGTCGACCTTCTGGCCGTTCACGAGAATGTGACCGTGGCCGACAAACTGCCGGGCCTGACGGCGGGTGCTGGCAAAGCCCATGCGGAACACGACGTTGTCCAGGCGGCGTTCCAGCAATTGCAGGAACACGGTGCCGGTGACGCCGGGAACTTCGGAGGCTTCGGTAAAGAGGTTGCGGAACTGCTTTTCGCCCATGCCGTACAGACGCGACAGCTTCTGTTTTTCACGCAGACGCACGCTGTAATCGCTGGGGCGACCACGGCCACGGCGCTGGCCGTGCTGGCCCGGCGGGTAGGGGCGCTTGTCCAAATATTTCTGGACTTTCTCTGTTTCCGCAAGGTTGATGCCCTCACGGCGACTCAGTTTAGTAATTGATCCACGGTAACGACCCATTGATTGATCTCCTTGGTGCGGTCAGGAACGATGCCCTGCCGGGTCTGCGGCCCTCTGCTTACCCGCCGCCATTGCTGGTGGTTGCAGCTTTCATTTCCCCAAAAGGAAACAGCGGCGGCGGGACAGGTGGGCGCGCGCGAAAACTCTAGTTCAGCACTCTTCTAAAAAACACTAGGCGCGGAACTTTTTCTTGGGGCGGCAGCCGTTGTGAGGCACGGGGGTGTCGTCCATGATGGACTTCACTTCAATGCCGCTGGCCTGAATGGCGCGGATGGCCTGTTCGCGGCCCGAGCCGCTGCCCCGCACCACCACGTCGACGATGTTCATGCCGAAGGTCTGTTGGGCCTTCTTCACGGCGTCGGCGGCGGCGAGCTGGGCCGCGTAGGGCGTGCCCTTCTTGCTGCCCTTGTAGCCGATGGTCCCGCCACTGCTCCAGGCGACAGAGTTGCCGTCCAGATCGGTGATGGTGACAATCGTGTTGTTGTAGCTGGCATGCACGTAGGCGCGGCCAGCGCTGATGTTGCGCCGGGCGCGGCGCGGGGTCTTGCCCTTGGTAGATTTCGCCATGGCTTACTTCCTCGCGGCCTTTTTCTTACCAGCCACAGTCTTGCGCGGTCCCTTGCGGGTGCGGGCGTTGGTCTTGGTGCGCTGGCCGCGCACGGGCAGCCCACGGCGGTGGCGCAGGCCACGGTACGCACCGATGTCCATCAGACGCTTGATGTTCTGACCGACTTCGGAGCGCAGATCGCCTTCAACCTTGTAGGTCTTTTCCACGGCTTCACGCAGGGTGGACTGGTCCGCTTCCGAGAGGTTCTTGACGCGGGTGTCGGGGTTGATTCCGGTACGCGCCAGGACTTCCTTGCTGCGGGTCAGGCCAATGCCGTAGATGTAGGTCAGCGCGATTTCAATGCGCTTTTCGCGGGGCAGATCGACGCCTGCAACGCGGGCCATTAACCTTGCCTCTGCTTGTGCTTGACTTCCTTGCTGCAAATGATCAGCACCCGTCCGTGACGGCGGATCACCTTGCAGCCGTCGCACATTTTCTTGACACTGCTGCGAACTTTCATGCTTCCTCCTCGCGCCGCCTGCTGTGCATTAGCAGCGCTCGACCCCCGTCTCACCTTCTGTCAGAGGGAATCTGTGGTGTGCCTCAGCCCTGAGACGGTCAGCGGCGGTAGACGATGCGCCCGCGCGACGTGTCGTACGGGCTGATTTCCAGAACCACACGGTCACCAGGCAGGATACGGATGTAGTGAATCCGCATCTTTCCGCTGATGTAAGCCAGGAGATCGTGTCCCGTATCCAGCTTTACGCGAAAGGTGGTGTTGGGCAATGCCTCTGTCACCACGCCCTCAGCGCGTACGGTATCGGACTCTTCCTTCTTCTTCTTTTCCCGCTGTTCCGGCATTCTTCGTCTTGCCACGCAACCTCCAGGCCCAATACAAGCCAAACGTAAAGGTATCACGCGTGTGGGCAGCCAGACAAGGCAGGATGACAATCCCGTGCAGGGATAAGGGAAAGGTGGGGCTAAGCGTTCGTCTATTCAGGACACAGACCTGGCACATGAAAGGCTCTTGTTCTCAGCCCGCCACTCCACCCCTCGTCACGATGCCCTGCGTTCCGGCCCAGGCCGCCACATCGTCGCCGCGCATGGCCGCCGCCATCAGGCCGGGGAAATGATCGGGGGTGCAGGCAAAGGAAGGAATGCCCAGGCCCGCGAAGGCCCGCGCGACGCCGTGATCGTAGCTGGGTGCGCCGTCATCCGACAGGGCTAGCAGGGCGATCATATTCACACCCGAATCCTTGAGGGTGCGGGCGCGGGCCAGCATCTCGCGCTCGTTGCCGCCCTCGTACAGATCGCTGATGAGGACCAGAATGGTCTGTTCGGGGCGCTGGATCACGCCCTGGCAGTAAGCCAGAGCGCGGTTGATATCGGTGCCGCCGCCGAGCTGGATACCGTACAGCACGTCCACCGGGTCACTCAGGTTCTCGGAGAGGTCCGCGACTTCGGTGTCGAAGACCACCACGCGGGTGCTGACGGCGGGCAAACTGGCCAGCACCGCGCCGAACACGCCCGCGTACACCACGCTGCTGGCCATGCTGCCCGACTGATCCAGACACAGCACGATGTCGCGCAGGCTGCGGCGTTTGCGCCCATAGCCGATCAGCCGTTCGGGGATGATGGTGCGCTTTTCGGGCAGATAAGATTTGAGGTTGGCGCGGATGGTGGCGTTCCAGTCGATCTCGGGGCCACGCGGGCGGAAGTTGCGCTGGGCGCGGTTGAGGCTGCCCGAAACGGCGGCGCGGGTGGGTTCTTCCAGACGCTTCTTGAGGTCATCCACCACTTTGCGGACCACGGCGCGGGCGGCGTCTTTCGCCTTGGCGGGCATCACGCCCTTGAGCGTGAGCAGCGTACCCACCAGATTCACGTCGGCCTCGACGTTTTCCAGCATTTCCGGCTCGAAGAGGAGTTGCGTGAGATTCAGGCGTTCGATGGCGTCCTCCTGCATCACGCGCACCACGTCAGCAGGGAAGAATTCGCGCAGATCGGCCAGCCAGCGGGCCACCTTCGGCGCACTTGCGCCCAGGCCGCCGCGCCGGGAACCCGTGGGGGCGTCGTAGAGGCCGCTCAGGGCGTCGTCCATGCGTTTGTCTTCGATGGACAGGCCGATGTCCTGGCCGCCCTCGCCGCTGACGCCATCGGCCTCGCCACCGCCCAGCACGAGTCTCCAGCGGCGCAGGCGTTCAGGGGTAACGGATGAATTGGGAAGGGTCATGGTTGCTCCTGAAGAAAGGCAGTGATGGCCTGACGGGTGGCGGGCAAGTTCAATTGGTCCAGCCAGCGCCCGTACTGGGCAAGTTGTGGGTCTGGAAGTTTCAGAAACCTGTCCAGCACGGCGCGCAACACCGGAGTCAGCTCACTTTTAATGGCGGGCCGGGCCAGTAGCAGGGCATATTCCAGCTCATCCTCGTAAGAGCGTGTTTATAAAGGGTCCGATCCGGTGGCAAGCTTGAGGTGTGAAACGCAAGCCTTACTCATCGGACCTGACCCAAGCCCAGTTTAAGCGGCTCGAGCCACTCC
>NZ_MSTI01000150.1 GCF_001949125.1 Deinococcus marmoris | reverse complement strand
CATGATCGTCCGTTTCGGCATTGCCGCAGGCAATGAGAGTGATCCCCCACTCGCCCGTGCGCTCCTCGACGAAGGCGAGGGAGCTTTGGTGCTGGGAGACCGTGGGTATCAGGGCTGCGGCGTGTACGCGCAGCCCAAATCGAATACGAAACATCCTCGGCCCTGGTGGGGTGCGATGGTGGGCGTCAGAAAGATTGTCGAAACCGTTTTTTCTCGGCTAGACCGATCTTTTCACCTGATGCCTCCCCAGCTCAATTCGTTCAGGTCGGTCCGCGCCCACGTCTGCCGGAAGATTGCGGCTCATAATTTGGCACTGTTTTTCGGTGGCCTCTAACCCCTAGCACCCGAAGTTTGAACTGAGCGACAGCAGCAACGTTGGCCGGGTGGACTTCTTCAAGGGCACGGTCCAGATCGGGCAGGCCCTCAGCGCGCCCTACACCTGCCCCGCGACACTGACTTACCTGGACAACGGCGAGGTCCAGTTCCGCGCGGTGGTGGTGGACCGGCAGGGAGAGCCGCGTGAGGTCAGCTTCAAAGTGATGGTGGACATTGGCGCACCCGACATCACCGCGCCAGTTCCTACCCTGACCGCCAGCTCCCTGAATTTCACGGCAGACGGCACGCTGACCCTGAACGCCTCGGCCACGGACAACACTGGCGTGGCCAGCCTCGTCCTGACGCGGGACGGCGTGTCGATCCTGATCACGGCGGGCGTGGCCACCGAGACCATCACGCGGTCCAGCAACGGCACGCACACCTACCTGCTGACCGCCACCGACGCGGCAGGGAACGCGGCCAGCACTTCCAAGGTGGTCATCGTCGCCATCCCCTTGCCGGGGGCCACCGTGGGCGTCAGTGCCTCGCCCGGCAGCGTGACCACCGCGAGGCCACTCGCCCTGGGCGCAGTGGCGACACCGCCCAGCGGCCTGAGCATCAAGTGGGTGGATTTCTACCGGGGCAGCGTCAGCCCGGCCAATTACATCAGCCGTTCCAGCAGCCCGCCCTACACGGCCACCACCGACGTGACGGCAGCCGACAACGGCACCCTGACCGTGATCGCTGTTGCCACCGACAGCCAGAACCGCACGGCGCAGGGCACAACGAACGTCGCTGTGTCCATCTCTGGAGGCCCGCCCCCACCCACGCCGGACCCGGCCCTGTACGTGGAGCCGGACCCCAGCACGATCACCTGGGAACTGCCGCTGGTGGTCACCGACGCCTATCTGGATGGCCTGGGCATCGTGCCCATCGCCAGCGGGCCGGATGCCGGGCGCTACTGGCTGGACGGCGGATCAGCAGGACGGTTCTGCCGCACCCTGGTGAAAGGTGACTGCGCGATTTGGGTCAACACCACTCGCCCCCTCCTCCTCACTCGCTTCACAGCCAGCGCCCCGTCAGGCACAGGTACAGGCCGGGCGGCCATCGGCAACGGCAAATACGGTGCGCCGCTGGGCAACACCGTGGCCGCCGATGTGGTGATCCGCGATTGCAGCGTCATCACGCCTGGGCTGGACCTCGCCGACGGCCACCAGGCCGGGGGCATCCTGTTCGAGTACGCCAAGAACGTCATCATCGAGAACTGCAACTTCAACGGCGCAGGCATCAACCTCCAGACGTGCTGCTGGGGCGGCGGCACCTTCCGGGCCGAGCGCAACCGCTTCCGCAACATCGACGGACGCTTCCGGGACCGCTCCAGCCCAAACGGTTTCTCACTGGGTGGGGATGGAGTGGGATGGTACCGCGTTCAGGCGGTGCAGCTCGACAAGGTGCGCGGCGTGGCGGGTATGTCCATCAAGGACAACTGGATCACCAACGAGCCGGGCATGAGCCGCGTCGAGGACAACATCAACACGTACAAGAGCGGCGGCACGCTGGCCAGCCCGCTGATGATTGACCGCAACATCATCGACGGCGCGTATGACACGGTGCCCAGCAACATCTTCTCGGGTTCGGCCATCGTCATGGGCGACGAGGGCGGCGAGTACACCACGGCCCAGTTCAACACCGCTGTGCGGACGAGTAACACCGGGATCTCGATGTCCTCGATGAACCACGGGAAGATCCTCAGCAACAAGATCGCGCAGACCGGCTTTGCCCCGGACGGCAGTCGCGTGGACCAGAACGGCGCGAACATCGATGTGGGCATCTATGCCCGCAATTACGCCAGCAACTTCATCATGGACAAGACCACGAACATCGTGGACGACAACGATGTGGCCTGGGGTGCGCCGCTGGCCGGGCAGCCGGGGCGTCGGCTGGACTTCGGGTTCAGCGACAACGCCACTGCGGGACCGACGGGCAACCGTTCGTACACGGCAGGCGGCGATCCACCGCATCGCTGGCCTCGATCTGCGTGGAGACGCTGAGATCAACTTCCGATTTCCACGCGATTGGCAGGGCATTGTGGCCCGGTTCAACGAGCCAGCGTTGAAGCAATTGCAAGAGCAGAACAGGCCTGGGTAAGGCGGATACGCCATGACCACCACGGCAAAGGCCGCTCCCACCCTGTGCCCCAGCTCGCGGTGTGAGGACGGCAACCTGTTGATTGGCATCGTGACCGGAACAGGTCTGATCAGCCTACTTCCAGATGCCCTGGAGGTAGACGCCGAGTTCAACCGCATCGCGCGTGAAGGGCGCGCACCGGAACAGCGTTTTCGCTTCGCCTCCCCCTGTCTGGGGAACGGCTGTCAACAGTGGAACGGATCAAGATGTGGCGTTATCGACGAGGCCATCGCGCTGGCACCCATACAGGAAGCGGCAGTTTCGATGCCAACCTGCGCCATCCGCGCCCAATGTCGATGGTTCAAACAACAGGGTGTCCAGGCCTGCGGGGTCTGCCCCCTAGTGATCACCGATTCCAGCGGGACGGCCCTTCAGGCTGTCGGTCTGTAAGCAGTCCTGACCTGCTTTCCGCAGGTATACACTTGCTGCTGTGGGTTGGGTCGGTGAGAAGACGCTGCCCCCTCGTTCACTTCTGCACTGCCCTCCCCATCTCCTGCGCTTCCTGCGCAGATGGTGGGGAATTTTTCGTTGCCTATCGCTGCGGGACGGCTATCCTTCCCTCATGCGCCCCGCCGACCTGACCCCCGCAGAGATCGCCGATCAGCTCGCCCGGATGTTCGACGCCGATCACGGCCAGTCCGATGACATCCCCTAGCTTGCCGAACGCACGGCCCTCGCGGACTACCTGGGCTGTCACGAGGAGGCCAGGGCCGCCGCCTGGGCTGCGTGGCAGGCCGAACTGAACCCGCTGGACTGGGATGGAGCCGAATACTGGCTGGACGTGGAATTCGTCGAGCCTTGTTCAGAGCATCAGCTCTGAAGGCCCCCGCCCCATTCAGGTTCCCTTGCTTACCTAAATTTGGTCTCAGCGAAGCAAAGGGGCCAGAAGTGTACCTACATAGGCACTTCCAACGCGTGATAGGTGATCATTGTCGCGGTACAGCAGTGCGTTGTCTCGAATAGCCCAGCACATCGCTGAAGCACACAGCGCGTCCGGCAATGAAAAGAGCCGGACATTCGGACGCTGCGCCGCTTGACGTCCCAGAATGGCCAGGTATTCCTGGTTGCGCGCCTCGTATTTGGCACGCGATACTCCGCAAGGAGTTTTAAAATGCTGGGTATATTCAATGGGACGCACGTTGACGCACTCGCGCGGTTCAAAGTCCAGTTCCGCATTATCAACAACCAGGATCACCTTCTTGTTGGCTTTTGCGAAGACATCGAGGGTTTGGGAGAGGGACAGTTCAAAACTCTCCGCGCCGCTCCTCACCACACCATCGTTACTTCTCAAGATGAGGACTCGGCTATCCGATGTTTCGGGGTAATCATCACCTTTGATGTAATACGGACCTCTTGATGCCACGATAATGGTGCGGACCTGCGGCGAGTCCAGAAGACGGCGCATATATGTCAGACGGTGGGGGCATGAAACGAGGTTGATGTCCTTGAACTGATTGGCGCTCAGACCATAGAAGGGCAGGCAGCCCGGCGATCCCAGGTTGATCAGGTTTTCTGTGGTGTCCTGCATAGCGTTACTTAAGCCCATGAACAACTGGTTTGCGTGGCTGTCCCCAATCAAGGCAACGGTGGGCACTTGACCCGGACGTGCCACCAGACAGTGGTCTTCTGGACCCAGTTGATAAGATGCCTGACAGGCGGCATCGAAAAAGTCCTTGTCCTTCCAGGTGATGTTGGCGTACTGGCTGTACCCTGAGAGGCCCACAGCCCCATTATTTTGCGGCAACCCTGTCTTGATGCCGTAGCCAGTCACCGCAACGCAGGCCATCAGCCCGATGCTAGCCGACGTCTTTACGCTCCGGAACTGGTGGCCCGCACGAAAAACCGTCTCGACGTAGCGCCACGAAAGATATGACAGCCCAATAGTCACCAGGACAATGCCAATCCTGACTGACCTTGGAGGCAGGACACTGAACGTCACAAAGGCCAGTGAGAACAGCACGTAATGCCACAGGTAGAGGCTGTAGCTAATTCGCCCAAACCAGACCATCGGCCTGCTGGAAAGCAGGAACCCGTTGACCACACTTCTGGGGTTACCGGCGATGATGAGAGACGCGGCCACGACAGCGAGAACAACGTTGAGGTTGAAGCGGAGGCGGTCACCGAACAGGAGGGGCAGGAGGAGCAGAGCAAATCCTATATACGAAAACTGATTCTGCCAGCGCCGCAAGCGTCCAGCGACGTTCCCGTCCATCAAAAAGACTACGGCTGCGCCCGCCATGAATTCCCAGGCCCGGTAGGGGGCAAGGTAGAAGCGGGCCGACGGGTCCACCGAGCTGACCAGCGCAGCCGCGACCAATGAAGCGGCGAAGATAAGCCCGAGTGTTACCAGATTCAACTTTCGAAACCGGTAGAGCAGCAGCGCCACGGCAGGCCAGAGCAGATAAAACTGTTCTTCAACAGACAATGACCAGAGATGGAGAAGTGGTTTGGTCTGGGCCATCGGATCGAAGTAGCCCACGTCCTTCCAGAGCGTGTAGTTCTGGAAGAAGAGCGCGCTGCTCAGAATGTGAGTGCCCAGATTGGCGTACTCGTCTGGCCAGAGCAGGAGGAATCCCAAACCCGTTGTACACAGCAGCACCACAGCGAGAACCGGGAAAATCCGTCTCGCACGCCGGAAATAAAAGTCGGCAAATGAGAATTGACTGACCTTCAATTTTCTGGAAATGATTGAGGTGATGAGGTAACCAGAGATCACGAAGAAGATATCGACGCCGACGTAGCCGCCGCTCAGGCGGCCAGGGAACAGATGGGAGATGATCACCGCCCAGACGGCGACTGCGCGCAAGCCGTCGATGTCAGGGCGGTAGGGCAGTGCAAGATGTTTCACGCTCACCACGCAAGATTAGCTGCTGGTGGAGATGTCAACGCTGAGAGCGATGAGACAGCCAGGACGGCCCACCGTGGTATGGATTGCTCTAGTTAAAGCGATTTCAGACCTTTAAGCCGCTATGGCCCCACGCCCCCAGCACCGGACCTTCAGGGTGTTCTTGCGGGCAACTTGGTAGTCACGTGCTGCCTAGCAGCGAAAGCCAGCGCATCTGCATCTTCGGCCCGCAGCGCTTCGCCCACCCGCCAAGGCCAGAAGCCAGAGCAGGTGGGGACTATCTTGGTTCCCCTGAGATATATCGAATCCTGCCTGGAGCGACGCCCCGCGTCAACACGGTCAAGTCACGCGTGGCCCAGGCCAGTTCTAAAGATCAATCGAGTCGCCCAGCCTCACATGCCAGTAACTCGACAAAAATCCCTGTCAGCACTGGATCGAAATGCCGCCCCGCCTGCCCCGCGATCTCGTCCAGCGCCGTCTCTGATGTCCACGCTGCCTTGTAAGGCCGCTTGCTCGTCAACGCGTCGTACACGTCACACAGCGCAAACACCCGGCCTGCCAGACTAATCTCACACCCCACCTTGCCCGCCGGATACCCCTGGCCGTTCCAGCGCTCGTGGTGATCACGCACCACCTCCAGCGCGGTGGCCGGCAAAAAGTCCAGTGCAGCGACGAAATGCAGGCCCTCTCCAACGTGTGAGCGCATCACAGCCCGCTCTTCGGCGTCCAGCGCCCCAGGTTTGAGCAGCACCGCGTCGGGAATGGCGATCTTGCCAATGTCGTGCAGGTACGCGCCCCAGCGCAGCGCCCGCGTCTGGGAGGGCGACCAGCACAACGCCTCCGCCATCCTCATGGCCAGGGCGGCCACCCGGTCCGTGTGGCCCTTCGTCTCACCGTCGCGCACTTCCAGGGCCAGCCCCAGCACCCGGAGGGCGGCCTCGCACGCCGCGCTGGCCCGCTCATCGGCGGCCAGACGCTCCACCAACGCGGAAAACTGACCGTTCGTATGTACGCCAACGGTTAGATCAGCGAAGCGCAATCGGCGCAGCTCATCGGACAACATGATGACTCCAGCGTAACAGCGCAGACCTCACCGCCGTCTGAATGGGGAAAAGCTTGACCCAGATAAATGGACAGCACTACACCAGTTCGCGTTCGGCAGGCCGAAGGTGCGCCCACAGCACCGCTTCCAGGCTGGCCTGCGTGTGGTCTTCCTCAGCCCGCAGGCGCAGCAGCAGCAACCCAGCACTGCGGAAAATCAGGTCCTTGGCCGCGTCACGCCGACTCTGTTCGGCGTGGTCGGCATTCCTGCCGCTCACCTCAATGGCGGCCACCGGACGGTATCCGTCCAGGACCACGATCAGGAAGTCGATGTGTTCGTCACGCAGGCGGGCGAACGCGGCCTGCTGCACGGGCGAGGCGGCAACAATCTGGAACAGATCGAACAGCCCCACATTGGGAAACGCCCGGTAGCCGGGGGGCAGCGCCCGTTCCAGGGTCTGGAAAAAGGCCCCCTCGCTGAGATCGAAGAAGGGGGTTCTGATCTCGACAGCCAGGTGCGGGGGCAGCGCGTCCACTGGCAGATCACGGGCGGTGAGTGGTGATGGGTGGTTCGTCCGGCGGGGCGAGGCCCGCCTGCTCAGATATAACTTGGTTCTGGTCAGCAGGGAGGCAGCGCCGCGCCGCAGACCGGAAAACAAGTGAGCCATCCTCAGAGAATAGACAGGCAGTCATCACAGGAGGCTGCCGCACAGACTGGATAAAGACCTGGAGCTGCCACACGCTCCCCGGCCCTCAACGCAGGCCATCCCCAAAGTCCAGACCCCAGGTGACCGGGCCGCCCACTAGGCGCTGCCGTTTAGCGCGGTACATCTGGGCATCAGCTAGTGACAGCCACTCGTCAACGCTTTCTCCCAGTGGCGGATGCGCCACGCCCCCGTGGAGCCGGATGGGGCCAAGACCACTGGGCCAGGAGGCGGCACGGAGGTTCTGGCTCAGGCGGGCGATCAGTTGGTCTAGCTGCTCATCCATCCCCCAGATCAGCAGGGCGAACTCGTCTCCCCCCAGGCGAACGGCCAGTTCCGGGAGGAGAACGGTCTGGCGCAGCACCTTCCCCAGGGTGGAGAGGACCGCGTCACCCACCTGGTGCCCGAACCCATCGTTAATGCGCTTGAATTCATGGACATCGAGCATGATGAGCCGCAGTTCTTTGCCGTCCTGGCGGGCTGCTGCCAGCGCCAGGGGCGCGTCGTGATAGAAGGCCCGGCGGTTCGGCAGACCTGTCAGCATGTCGGTCCGCGTGAGGCGTTCGAGTTCCTCGCGCAGGGCCGCGTTTTCCAGCGCAATCGAGACGTGCTGGGCCAGCAATTCCAGGAACCCCAGATCGGTGTCGTCAAAGGCATCCACCTCGTAACTCTGGATGGACAGCACGCCCATGCGTTCCGCCCGAACCTCCAGCGGCACGAACAGCATGGACAGGGCGGGCTGGTCCGGTTGCTCGTATTTGCCGTCGATGTCTAGGATGACCTGATCATCATCCAATAGCCGCCGCATCCGAGCTGGGTGTGCGTCCAGATGGGCGTAGATGTCGGGAACAGACAGCGCCTCACCGTGCAGCACGCTCTCGATAACGCCGTCCGGGTAGAACGGCAGGCGCTGGGTGTAGCGCCGATTTCCCTCGTACAGTTCCCATAGCCAGTCGCCTGCCGGTTGTCGCAGGGCCAGCAGGGTGGCGTGGCCGGGGAACAGCGTTCCTGTTTGCTCGTGGACGGCCTGCACCACCGCTTCCACTCCGTAACTGCTGCGGGCCAACGAGGCCAGCACCTCAACCAGATGGCGGTAGCGCAGCAGCGGGGTTGTGGGTGCATTCGGCAAGGGAAAACTCCAAAAACAGCGGGTGTCCAACAGCGGATGCTGATAGTTTCACTTCTTACAGTGAACCAGCACACGGCCAACGCGGCCTTCTCTAAAGTCCGGCTCAAGCCTGCCTTCAGTGTTCATGGCTAACCGCTCAAGGTGTGGGTCAGCCCTGCATCAATTGTGTGGCAATCACCAGGGGCGAGTTGGTGATCACACTGCTGGTGCCGGTGTGGGTGCGCTACGCCGGTGGTAGAGGGGTTGGACAGATTGGAGGCCGATTGGCCGGATGTGAATTTCGCCCAGAGCATCAGGACTGACCCTTCGCCTACATGCGATTGAGAAAATACCGTGTCAGAGCGCAGTCATCACTACCCTTTTACTCTGCGCGGCATGGCCCGACGCAAGCGCAAGCAGAAAACCGAAAGTCCACTTCCCCTTTTCATCGCCGTGTCTATCTTCGGCAGCATCGCCGCTGCCACCAATGGGTACTGGCTCCCCCTGATCGCGGTGATCGCCGTGGGCATGATCTTCATGTCGGTCAAGGTGCAGCAGCAGCGGAACCGCCGGGAGAAGGTCCTGGCCCTAGCCGATCTGCATGCCCTCAATCCCAGGGGCCTGGAACTGCACGTCGCTCAGGTTATTGGTGCGTTGCCCGGCTGGACCGCCAGCGCCAACCGGGGATCGTCACACCAGGGTGCAGACGTGATCGCCAGTGGGCCGAAGGGCCGGAAGGTGGCCGTGCAGGTCAAGCACTACCCAAACAGCAACGTGGGCAACAAGGCCGTGCAGGAGATCGTGGCTTCGAAGGCGATCTACAAATGCGCATACGCCGTGGTGGTCACCAGCGGGCCAGGCTTTACAAAGGCCGCCAAGGAGCTGGCGCAGGCCAACCGGGTGGTGCTGTGGCACTCCGATGACCTGCTGTGGCTTCAGGAGCTGGCAAAAGCTGGGCAGGTGCCGCCGCAGAGTCTGCTGCCTACCTGACCAGTCTGGGCAAGAAACTGGGAGGGCCAAAACACCCTCACCAGTCCCACATAAAAAGCCAGTTGCCGGATAGGTTGTTGGAACTGAAAAAAGTGCAAGATCAGAGCCTGGCCCTGTAACGAAGAAACCCCGCGCCAAGCGGGGCTTTTTACTGATGGTGCCGATGGGGGGACTCGAACCCCCACGGTTTCCCGCTCGATTTTGAGTCTCAGGATGAGCCCCAGCACGCGCTTATGCGATAAACACGAACAATTTACCACATCAGAAGCCCCGCAGCTCGCCCAGCGGCACACGATCAGGCTTTTATCTCAACCAGATCCAATTCCCAAGACGTTCAGCGCGGCCAGAGGATCATGCCGTAGGCGTCTGACCAGATCGGTGAGGTGTCGTGTTCGCGCGTGCAAAAGGGTCAATAGTATGCCGTGCAGGACAGCCAATCCTTGTGCGCCTTGGCGCAGTCGGTGACGATCTTCATGGAAGATCGTGTCACGCCGATGGTGGCTCCGATTCTCGATACTCCAGTGTTATCGCCAGATGTCCTCGGCTTCCCTTGCTGTGAGCAGCGTGCTGCTCACGGCAAACCGCACCTCATGGGTCACGCGCCCATCTCGGTGCGTGACCTGATGCTCCCGACGAATCAGGGTCTGAGCGGCGGG
>NZ_MSTI01000080.1 GCF_001949125.1 Deinococcus marmoris | reverse complement strand
CCCTGAGCCAGGATCAAACTCTCCATAAAATGGTCTATCACTGCAAACCCTAAGGTTTGCAGATGTTAGTTCGTTGACCCAAGCTTTCGCTTGGCTGCCCCCTTCCGTAGAAGCGGGTCTGCTTTGAAGTCCACAGGCCGAAACCCATGCCTTCTATTTTCGTGAATCTGGAGCCACTTCCGTATTTGGAAGGGCCGCTCACCCGCCTCTGTCGAAGCGGTCCTGCTCTCTCACTACGTGTGTTGTCATGCGCCCCGCCTCGTTGGAGGCTCAGAAAAGATACAGGCCATTGCCCATTCTGTCAACCTCTCCTGGATCACTATTTTTATAGGACAGGCCAGGAAGCTGGAAAACGAGGTGCCAAACACGCTGTCATACGGATTCCGTTTGTTTCGTGCAGGAATCGGAACAGCGCCGATCCCTCCACTCCACGCCCGGAACCCGTTTTTCTCCTGGTCGCTCCGCTCGGATTACGGGTGTTTTCAACATCCTCTAATCGGAGTCCGTATCATGGGACATTTACGCGGCCAGTTTCCCGTGCCTCGCGCAGCATTTCAGACAGGCGTGACAGGCAACGGCTGTACTTCTTGGCGTAAGCGCCGTGGCGGTAAGAACTGTCAAACAGCGCGCCCAGCGGCGTACCCGTGAAGGCGGCAGGCAAACCGAGGTCATACAGCTTGTCGATGAAATGGACGAAACGCAGCGCCACGTTCTGATCGTCCATCGGCACCAGATTCAGGACGCCCACCGCGCCCACGCCAGACAGCAGCCCGGCAAAGCGGCTGGGATGAATCTTCAATAGGTGGCGGTTCAGATCACGGTGGGTCAGCGTGGCCAGGGTCTCCGGGTTCTGTACGGCTCCCCAGACCGCGTACTCCGACTCAGAAAACACGTCTTCAGGTTTCGTGCCGCGCTGGCGGAAATCGGGGCCGTCCAGACGGTGGGTCTCGAAGCGGCTGGCAATGCCCTGAATCTGGCGCTGGAAGTCGCCCGCGTTGAAACGGCCCTGGCCCAGCGCGCCGGGTTCGGTGTTGCTGGTGGCGATCACGGAGGTTCCGCCGGGCATCAACTGGCCCAGAAACGTATTTGCCATGTGGGTGTTGCCGGGATCATCCAGCTCGAATTCGTCGATCAGCAGCAGGTCATGGCTCCGGAAGGCGTCCACCGCGCGGGTCATCCCCAGCGCGCCGATCAGGTACATCAGGTCCTGAAAGCTCATGATGGCGCGCACTCCGCTGGACGCGTGATAGGCGCTGGCGAGCAGATGCGTTTTGCCCACGCCGAAGCCGCCGTCCAGATACAGGCCGCGTCCTTCCGGGGCACGGCGGCGAAACAGGCGCAGGCCGCCGGGCTTTTGCTGTGCGGTCTCTACAAACGTTTGAAGGCTGTCGCGCGCCGCCGCCTGACTGGGATATTCAGGATTGGGCCGATACGTTCCGAAGCGCACCTCCTGAAATCGGGCGCTGGGCAACAGCTCCGCCGTGAGCGCCAGCGGATCGGGGGCGGGATTGCGGGTCAGGAGGTCAATCATAGGCGCGGCTGATAGGAGGAGGGGTGTTGTTTGCGGTGGGGGCCTGCCTAGTGGCACCTCTCCCCAACCATCCCCCACGAGGAGGGAGGGAGCCAGAAAACTTAGACCCACAGACCCTTTGACCCCTACCTATGGACTTCAAGTTCAACCTTGTAGTTGCCGCGCCGGGTTTCGTTGACCACGCGCTTGAAGTCGATGCGGCCCAGCCCGTCGGCGCTGAGGCTGTCTCCCTCGCGGATGTCGCTGCTGGCGCGGGCAGGGCCACCGTTGAGGCGCACCTTGCCGCCGTCGATGCCCTGCTGGAAATAGGCGCGGCTGACGCCAAAGCCCTTCGCACCCACCACGTCTACACGCATGGACGGCACCACCACCTCACGGATCTTGCTGCCCCGGCCCGCCGTCTCGCCGATTTCCTCGACTTCGATGTCACGGCCCCCCAGCGCAGTCAGGGATTCCAGGGTCTGGGCGGCCTTGCCCGTGGCGGCGATCAGGAAGCTGCCGCGTTCCTCGCGCACGTCGCCCAGTTGGTCCTCGTTCAGTTCGAGGCGGCGCAGTTGCACCAGAAAATCCTGCTCGTCCCACTCGGGGGCGGCCTGGGCAGGAGTCAGGCGCAGCACGGTCACGCCAGCATCCACCTCTGGAATGTGGGCGGGGTACAGCGTCAGCACCACGCGGCGAGCGTCGGGGAAGCCGCCAGCGATGCGGTGGCGCAGGTCGTCGTCGTTCAGGAGGCGGCGGTCGATCTCGTCACCGTCCAGGAATCCGGTGCGGACCACGCGGCCTCCGCGCGCCTGGGCCACCAATGTGGAGAGTTTCTGCTTCATGGAGCCAGGATAGTGCGTGGGGCAGTGGGAGAGGGCAATCAGCTACGCAGTTTTCTGGAGGTGTCATCTGCGGTTTAACCCCTCAGTCTGCTTCGCAGCCAGCTCCCCTTAAAGGGAGCCAAGAGTGGCGATAGATCGTCCCACACACAATCCTCTTGCCTCCCTTCTAAGGGAAGATGGCTCGAAGGTGCGGACTCGCAGAGCTGCGAAACAGAGGGGTTAAACGTGGGAGCCAGCCAGGAATCAGACTTTCCAGTAGCGCTGAGCCGCCCATGAAACCCTATCCCCACCTCTCCCCCATTCTGCCAAACGCTAAACCCCTCACCCTATTTCGCTCAGGGCTAAATTGCGCTAAACTACCCCTATGACCGAACCGTTCGACGCCGCCCTGCGTCCCAAGTCGCTGACCGAATACGTGGGCCAGGAAAAGCTGAAGGACAAACTGGGCGTATACCTGCAAGCCGCACGCAACCGCAAGGAGGCGCTGGACCACACGCTGCTATTCGGGCCACCGGGGCTGGGTAAGACCACGCTGGCGCACATCATCGCCGCCGAGCTGGGCGTGAACATCCGCGTCACCTCCGGCCCGGCGATTGAGAAACCAGGGGATCTGGCGGCCATCCTGACCAACAGTCTGGAGGAAGGCGACGTCCTGTTTATCGACGAGATTCACCGTCTGGGGCGCGTGGCCGAGGAACACCTGTATCCGGCGATGGAGGATTTCAAGCTGGACATCGTGCTGGGGCAGGGACCGGCGGCGCGCACCATCGAGCTACCGCTGCCGCGCTTTACGCTGGTGGGCGCGACGACGCGGCCCGGCCTGATCAGCGCGCCGATGCGTTCGCGGTTTGGGATCATCGAGCATCTGGAGTACTACACCCCCGAGGAAATCGCCACCAACCTGCTGCGCGACGCCCGACTGCTGGGGTTTGGACTGGTGGAAGAGGCTGCGCTGGAAATCGGGGGGCGCTCGCGCGGGACCATGCGAATCGCCAAGCGGCTGCTGCGCCGGGTGCGCGATTACGCCGAGGTGGCCGGGGAAAGCACCATCGAGCTGGAACGGGCCTACAGCGCCCTGGACAAGCTGGGGCTGGACACGGCGGGGCTGGATGACCGCGACAAGAAATACCTGGAAACGCTGATTCACCGTTTCGCGGGAGGGCCGGTGGGCGTGGATACCCTCGCTACGGCCATCTCCGAGGACGCGCTGACTCTGGAAGACGTGTACGAGCCGTATCTGATCCAACTGGGCTTTATCAAGCGCCCCCCGCGTGGACGGGTGGCGACAGCCCACGCCTATGACCACCTGGGACTGCCTGTGGGCGGCTCGGACGGGGATTTAGGGTTGTATACGAATTAGGAGGCCCTCATTCAGCCCTACCGCCAATGGAGGGGATTTCTTCTTCGATCCTCTCTAACACGGAGGCCGCTGTGGGTCAGGAGTTTCAGAGCAACCGCTCTCCCCTTTCGGCCTCCAGCAGCGCCGCCTTGCGCTCCACGCCCCAGCGGTAGCCGCCGCTTCCGCCCACTTTGGGGACGATCCGGTGGCACGGGACCACCAGCGCGACTGGATTTCTGGCGCAGGCCGTCGCCACCGCACGCACCGCTCTGGGCTGACCGATCATCCCGGCCAACTCGGCGTAGCTGCGCGTCTCGCCGCTGGGAATCTGGCGCAGGGCAGCCCAGACGCGCTGCTGAAACTCGGTGCCGGGTGCGTCCGTGTCCAGCTTCAATTCTGGACTGTGACCGTCCAAGTAGGCATGCAAGCTCTGAAGGTAAGGCTCAAGGGGCGCAGCATCCTCGATCAGCGTGGCAGCGGGATACTCGGCGCGCAGCTCCGCCGTCATGGCCTCAGCCTCGCCGAAGCGCACCGCGCACAGGCCACGCGCGGTGGCGGCCACCAGCATCGGCCCCAGCGTGCTTTCCACCACAGTAAAATGAATGGTCTGCCCGGCCCCGCCCGCACGGTAAGCGCCCGGCGTCATGCCCAGACCGTCTTTGCGGTAAAGCGTGCTGGAAGTCTCGTGTCCGGCGTCATATATGGCTGTAGTCACGGGTTTGCCCATTTTCAGACCCTCCTTGAAACGCAGGTGGCGAAGCCCCACGGCGTACTGTTTGGGACTCAGACCCACGGCGCGTTTGAACAGCCGTTGAAGATGAAAGGGGCTGAGGCCCACATCGGCGGCCAGGGCAGAGAGAGGGGGAGGCGTTGCGGCGGTTTCGAGCAGAAACCTGACCCGCACCACCGCCCGCGTGCCCGCACTCACGCCGTCCGGTTCGCAGCGCAGACAGGCCCGCAGCCCCCTCGCCCGTGCTTCCTGTGGCGAGTCGTGAAAGGAAGCATTTTCGCGCCGGGGCCGCCGGGAGGGGCAGGACGGGCGGCAGTAGATCCCGGTGGAGCGCACGCCGTACCAGAATGCCCCATCCGCCCGTGCGTCCCGTGCCAGGACAGCTTCCCAGCGGCTTTCCTCGGTTGGATATACACCGTCCATCCCCTCACCTCCGGGGCCAGCCTAGCGGGGGACGCACGGGGGCGCACTCTGTTTCTTGCGCTCAGAGTGGAACCAGACCATTTCTGCACTTTGCTGCTTCTGCACTTTACTGCCGCCGTCCTCTACACTTTCCTTCATGAGCGCCCCCCAGGTTCAGGTCTTCGGCACGAAAAAGAGCAAGGAAACCCGCGCCGCCGAGCGGTTTTTCAAGGAACGGCAGGTCAAGATCCATTTTGTGGATTTAACGCAGCGTCCGATTGCCAAGGGTGAGCTGACCCGCTTCGTCCAGAAATTTGGCCTGAACGAACTGCTGGATCTGGAGGGCAAGGCGTATGAGCGCAGCAATCTGGCGTATCTGCGAACCACCGAGGAAGGCGTGATCGCCAAGGTGATCGAGACGCCCGAACTGCTGCGGCTGCCCCTGGTGCGTGGCGGCAAGGTGCTGAGCGTAGGCGAGGATCTGGACGGCTGGAAAGCCATGCTAGAGGACGCGCAGTGACTGTTGTGGTAGGGGTAGGCACTGTGGCCGGGGTGGAGACGCGGCGCTGGGGAACGCTGCCGGACGGCCAGGACGTGCAGCTTTTCGTGCTGCGCGCCCCGAACGGGCTGACCGTCACGCTGGGCGAGTACGGCGCGCGGCTGCTGCGGGTGCAGATGCCGGACCGGGATGGCGTGCCCGGCGACGTGATGCTGGGCCACCCCGAGCTGGCGGCTTACCTGGAGCAGGAGGACGCTCTGTATTTCGGCGCGACGGTGGGCAGGGTTGCCAACCGGACGGCGCGCGGACGCTTTGAACTGGGCGGACAGCAGTACCAACTGGCCATCAACAACCCACCCAACCACCTGCACGGCGGTCCCGGCGGCTTTCATGCCGTGCGCTGGGAAGGCACGGCGCTGGACAGCAGCGAGGGCCCGAACGGCGTGACCTTCCGGTATCACAGCCCGGACGGTGAGGAAGGCTACCCAGGCGCGGTGGACGTGACGGCCCGCTACACCCTCAGTGGCGACGGCTGGCTGACGATGGACTGCTGGGCCGAAACCGACGCCCCCACACCGCTGAACCTGACCAACCACGCCTACTGGAATCTGGCGGACGGCGGCGCGGGCAGCGTGCTGGATCACACGCTTCTCCTTCCCGCCGCCCAGTTTCTGGCCGTGGACGACAGCGCGATTCCAGTCGCAGTCACGGAGGTGCAGGGCACGCCCTTCGACTTCCGCGCGGGCAAACCGCTGGGGCAGGATATAGACGCGGACGACGCGCAGCTCCGGGGGGCAGGCGGCTACGATCATCATTTCGTCCTTCTGAACGGGGATGACGGTCTGAAACAGGCGGCGATCCTGAGTGATCCCACCAGCGGACGCCGCATGGAAGTCTGGACCACCGAGAACGGCGTGCAGCTCTACAGCGGCAATTTCCTGAGCGGCAGCGTCGTGGGCTGGAACGGGGCACGGTATAAAAAGCGCTCGGCCCTGTGTCTGGAAACCCAGCAGGCCCCCGACGCCCTCAATCAGCCGGAATTGGACCGTCTGGGCGCAGGCTCGATCATCGTGCAGCCCGGCCAGACGTACCACACGCGCACGCGGTGGCATTTCTCGGTCATGGAGTAGCTTTCCGCACTGGCTGAACATGGCGGGTGGGACCGGGGCTGCAATGCACCTGACCAGCAGCCCCTAAAGCAGTTGTCATAGAAAGACCATTTTTATGACCGAGCAGAGCGAGTGACTTTTATCAGGCAGGACGGAGAATGGAGTCGCCGGAAGTCTGTTTTTCCGGTGACGTAGTTCGGAGAACTGCTCTAGAATCGCCCGACATGCGCCTGGCCATCATCGCGGACATTCACGGCAACCTAGACGCGCTGCGGGCGGTGCTGGCCGACGCTCAGGCGCAGGGCGCAGAGCGAATCATCGTCAACGGCGACGTGGTCAACCGGGGACCGGATTCGGTGGCGGCGCTAGAAACGCTGCTGGCACGGGGGGACGTAAGTTTCACGCTGGGCAACCACGACGACCTGCTGCGGCTGTGGGACGCCCGCAGCCCGGACCTGCCTGCCGAGTGGTTCAGCGATCCCTTCTGGGGGGCCACCGCCTGGAGCGCCGAACAACTGAACAGCGCCGGATTGCTGCATGTTCCCGCCGACTGGCCGCTGACCCGGACCGTGCAGATTCCAGGCTTGCCCGGCGTATTGATCGCCCACGGCTCGCCGCAGCATTACCGCGAGGGCCTCAGCGAGAAGACCAGACCCGAACGCGTGCAGGAGCTGAGCGCCGGACACGGCGTCCTGATCGGCTCGCACATCCACCGCCCCGCGCAGGCGTGGGTGGGCGGCGTGCTGGTGCTGAACACCGGGGCAGTGGGCGCACCCGCCAACGGTGATCCGCGCGCTCAGTACCTGCTCCTGACGGCGGCGGCGGACGGCTGGCACACCGAGTTCCGGGCCATTCCCTATGACCGTGCGGGTGTGCTGGCACGCTTTGGCAGCAGCGGTCTGCTGGACACCGGCCTCAGCGCGCAGATTTTCCGGGAGGAGATCATCAGCTCGCGCAGCCTGTACACCCCGTACTGGTCCTGGACAGAGGACGGGGGGCTGCCGCGCAATACCCGGACCTGGGACACCTTTCTGCGCCGCCTTCCCGCCCGGCGGCCATAAAAAACCCGCCCAATCAAGGGCGGGCAGGGGAATCAGAAAAGCTTTACTTGAAGTCCGGGGGAATCAGGACGCTGTCGATGGGATAGACGGCGCTGTTACCCACGATGATCGGGGTCACGTTCACGGTCGCGCCCACGATGTCCTGGTTGTTCAGCACACCGATGCTCAGCACGCCAGCCTTGGTCTGGAGGTCCAGGCTGCTGCCTTCCAGGCTGCGGAGCTGTGCGCCCATCAGATCAGTGTCGGTCACGCGGCCAGTCACCACATGGAAGCTCAGAACCTGCTTGAGCAGCGCCTTGTCGGCCATCAGGCGGTCCAGCGTGGCCTTGGGCACCTTGGCGAAGGCGTCGTTGGTGGGGGCGAAGAGGGTCACGTCGCTGGCCATCAGGGGCGTGGTCAGCTCAGCGGTCTGAAGCAGGCTCAGCAGGGTGCTGAACTGAGGCTCAGAGGCCAGACGCTGTTGCAGGGTCATGGCACCCGTGGCGGCGGCTGGGGTGGGCGAGACAGGTGCTGCCGGGGGCGTCATCACGGGCGCAGTGGCCGCAGGAGCGGTTGCAGCAGGTGCGGCGGCGGCAGGCGCAGGCAGATTCAGGTCAGGAGCGATCAGCACCGTATCGATGGGATAGACGGCGCTGTTGCCCACGATGATCGGGGTCACGTTCACGGTCGCGCCAGTGATGTCGCCGTTGTTCAGCACGCCGACCATCAGCACGCCTGCCGTGTCCTTGAGATCCAGGCTGCTGCCTTCCAGGCTGCGGAGCTGCGTGGTCTTGAGATCCGCTTCCATGACGCGTCCACTGACCGCGTGGAAGCTCAGGGCCTGCTTGAGCAGCGCCTTGTCGGCCATCAGGGCGTCCAGCGTGGCCTTGGGCAGCTTGGCGAAGGCGTCGTTGGTGGGGGCGAAGAGGGTCACGTCGGTGGCCATCAGGGGCGTGGTCAGGTCGGCGGTCTGGAGCAGGCTCAACAGGGTGCTGAACTGAGGCTCGGAGGCCAGACGCTGTTGCAGGGTCATGGCACCCGTGGCGGCTGCCGGGGTGGGCGAGACGGGCGCTGCGGGCGGCACGGCCACCGGAGCAGGTGCAGCAGGTGCCGCCGCCGCAGGAGCCGCAGCAGGTGCCGCAGCGCCCAGCGTCAGGTCCGGGGGAATCAGGACGCTGTCGATGGGATAGACGGCGCTGTTGCCCACGATGATCGGGGTCACGTTCACCATTGCTCCGGTGATCACGTCGCCCGTCAGCACGCCGATGCTCAGCACGCCAGCCTTCGTCTGAAGGTCCAGGCTGCTGCCTTCCAGGCTGCGGAGCTGTGCGCCCATCAGATCGGTGTCGGTCACGCGGCCAGTCACCACATGGAACGTCAGAACCTGCTTGAGCTTGGCGTCATCGGCCATCAGGGCGTCCAGGGTGGCCTGGGGCACCTTGGCGAAGGCGTCGTTGGTGGGCGCGAAAATGGTCACGTCGCTGGCCATCAGGGCGTCGGCCAGTCCAGCCTTCTGGATCAGGCTCAGCAGGGTGCTGAACTGGGCTTCACCTTGCAGGCGCGTGACCAGGGTCTCGGCCCCGGTGGCCGTGGTGGCGACAGGTGCTGGGGCTGGTGCGGGCGCTGGCGTTGCCACAGGTGCGGGCGCAGGCGTTGGCGCGGGCGCAGCGGGGGCCGGTGCGGCAGGTGCCGGGGCAGCGGGTGCAGGCGCGGCAGCGACAGGAGCCTCAGCCGGGGTGGGTGGGGCAGGCAGCTTCAGGGTGGGGGGCAACAGCACCTTGTCGATCACGTAGATGATGCCGTTGTCGGCAGTATCCACGGAGCCGGTGACCTTGGCGTCGCCCACCATCTGGGTATCGCCGTCTTTCTTGACATTCAGGCTGCTGCCTTCCAGGCTGCTGATCTGGCTCTCCGCCGAAACCTGATCCGCCGTCATCTTGCCCGTTGCGATGTGGTACAGCAGCACCTGTTGCAGCGTGTCGGGATCACTGGCGATCAGGGCCAGCGTCTCGGGATCGACGGCAGCGAACGCCTCGTTGGTGGGGGCGAAGATGGTGTACTCGTTGTCCATCAGGATGTCGGTGATGCCCGCGTCGCTGAGCAGATCGCGCAGGGTGCTGAAGCGGTCGTCGGAGACGATCACGTCGTACAGCGAGTTGGTATTCATCTCGGCCATGTCGGCGTCGGCGCTGGCATCAGCCGTGGCCGTATCCGTGGTGGCCGTGTCGGTGGTCGCCATATCCGTCGCTGCGGTGTCCGTGGCGGTGGTATCGGTGGCCGCCGTATCCGTCGCAGCCATATCAGTCGCAGCCGTATCTGTCGAGGTGGTGGCGTCCGTGGTCGTCGTGGCCGCAGCGGTATCGGCGCTCATGGTCGCGCCGCTCAGGGGCAGGGCGGGAATATCAGCGATGCTGGTGGCCGCCTGGGCCATCGGCATTTCGGGTGCGGGCGCGGCCTCGGCCATCGGCTCCTCAGCGGGAGCAGGCATCTCGGCAGCGGGCATCTCGGCAGCAGTCTCTTCGGCAGGGGCCTCGACAACAGGCTCTGCCATCTCTTCCATGGCAGGCTCAGCCGCAGCCACCGGGGCCGGCATCAGCACGGTATCGATGACGTGGACGATGCCGTTGCAGGCCACCACATCGGCCTTGGTGACCGTGGCATTGTCGATCATGACCTTGCCGTCGCTGATCGTGACCAGGAAGTTCGATCCCTGGGCCGTCTTGCCGGAGGTCATGCCCATGACCTGCTTGGCCGTGACCTTGCCGGGCACGACGTGATACAGCAGGATGTTCTTGAGGGCTTCTGGATCGTTCAGCACGGCGGCCAGCGTGTCACTGGGCAGCTTGGCGAAGGCGGCATTGGTGGGCGCGAAGACCGTGTAGGTCCCGCCCTGCAAGGTCTCGGTCAATCCGGCGGCCTCGACGGCAGTGGCCAGCGTGCTGAAGTTGGAGTCGCTGGTCACGATCTGCGCGATGGACATGCAGGTGGGGGCGGGCTTGGCGACAGGCGCGCCTGCACCGCCAGCCAGAGCGGGAGTGGCCAGCAAAAGGCCGAGCGTGATGAGACTGGTCTGCTTCTTCATGAATTCACCTCTGACAGATTTAGGTTGCTAATCGTCCGACACTCAATCTTCACCACGGCAAGATGAAAAGCAACCTGTACAAGATTTGGGACAGGTCATGTAAATGAAAAGGCCAGTAAGCCACGCCCTCTTCTCATCTGAATCACATATGAGAACAATCCTCCCCTGGGGATCTGGCCGACTTGCCCGCACAGCAGGAATGCACGCCCCAGCGCTCAGGCTTCAGATAGACGGCAGCGGGGCAACACTGGGTTGCCACAAAAATGGATGCAGGCCGCACCGACGACGCAGTGAAGAAGCGGTGAAAAGGCCATCACCTCACTGGTAGTTGAACGAATCGTGGCTGAATGCCGTACAGCTGAACGGGGCATACGGTGCCGGATCGGCCACTGCATCAGCCCCTGCGCCCACCTCCAACGGCGTCCGGCCTGCCCCATTCGAGTGGAATCTCAGGCACGTCGGCAGCGCTCCAGCGAAGTGACCACCCTGGTCTGACCAATCCGTCCTCACCCAAAGGACAAAAGGCCCAAAGCCCGCGCTGGGAGACATGCCATGAGAGTAATCTGAGCAGAAATCCTGCCGCCCGGAGCAGCCCTCTGACGCGGTTCAAAACCCAGCCGGAGGGAAGCGATTATTTAACGTGCGGTCAGTCAAACTTGTGGGTGGAAGGGCAGTCTTCGCAAGTTGGTGCCCGAGCAGGGGCAGGTCTGAAAGAGATTTGAGATACTTCATCTTTTAGGGTGGCCTTCGTATATTTTCTCTCTTTCCCTTCTGCCGTCAGATTCTCTCTAGCCCCTCATAAAACTGACTTTGTCGCGGTAGCTTGCCCCCCTCTGTCCTGCCCGGAGTTTGCCAGATGTCCACCCACACGCTGATCCAGACCCACACCATTGCGCTGTACACCGAGGGCACCTATCCCCAGGCCCACGGCGGCGTCAGCGTCTGGGTGGACCAACTGGTGAGGGGTCTGGGCGATCACCGATTTGTGGTGCAGGCCATTTCCGGGATTCCCTTTGCCAGGGCGGCGGTGCAGATGCCCGGCAACGTGAGCTTCACGCAGGTGCCGCTGTGGGGTGCGCCGCCGTCTGCCCTGGTCCGCAACGACGCCGCCCGCAGGCGAGGGGCCGAGGACGCCTACCTGACCCTGCTGGACGGGTTATGTACGCTGGATCTGGACCTGTTCGCTGCCGGATTACAGGCGCTGAGTACGCTGGGCCAGGGCGGGGGCTTTACCGCGTTGCTGGACACGCCACGGGTGGCCCGGCTCACGCTGGACACCTGGGCGGGCCACGCGGCGCGGCAGGCCAGTTCCCGCGTTCGTGGCGAACCCCGGCTGCCGCTGCCCACCGTGGCCGACTCTCTGGACGCCCTGATGTGGCTGGAACACGCCCTGCGCCCGCTAGGCCACCCCGCCCCACAGGCAGAGGTAGGACACGCCGTCAGCAACGGTTTCGCGGGGCTGCTGGCGCTGCACGGGCTATGGTCCCACGGCACCCCCTTCGTGCTGACCGAACACGGCGTTTACCTGCGCGAGCGCTACATGGAATTCCGCCGCAGCGCCTATAGCCCCGGCTTTAAAGGCATGCTGCTGCGCTTTTACCGCCTGCTGTGCAGTCTGGTCTACCGCGAAGCCACGCTGGTGCTGCCCGGCTCGCACTACAACCGCCGCTGGGAGGAGCGTCTGGGCGCGCATCCCGACAAGATCCACTGCGTGTACAACGGCATCGACCCCGATATCTTCCCGCACGCCGAGGAGGAACCGGCAGAGAGCGTGGTGAGCTGGGTGGGCCGCATCGATCCCCTGAAAGACATCGAAACGCTGATCCGCGCCTTCGATCTGGTGCGGCGGCGCAATGCGGGCGCGCAGCTTCGGCTGTTCGGCGGCACCCCGGCGGGCAACGAGGGCTACCTGTTCCAGTGCCAGAGCCTGACCCAGCAATTGAACCTGACTGAGAACGTGACCTTCGAGGGCCGCATCGACGACATCACCGACGCCTACCGCGCCGGGCAGGTGGTGGCCCTGACCAGCGTGAGCGAGGGCTTTCCGTACACCGTGATCGAGGCGATGGCGATGGGCCGCCCGCCCGTGGCCACGCGCGTGGGCGGCGTGCCCGAGGCGGTGGGCGACGCCGGGCTGATCGTGCGTCCGCGCGACGTGATGGGCGTGGCCAGCGCATTGACCCGCCTGCTGGACGACGCGCCGCTGCGCGCCCGCCTGGGCCGCGCCGCCCGTGAGCGCGTGATGGAGCTGTTTACCCTGGACGGCTGCCTGGACGCCTACCGCCGGGCCTACCCGCTAGTGATCGCCGGGGGCAAAGGGCTGTGATACGGATTCCGTCTGTTTCGTTCATAAACCGGGACAGCGCCAGTTTGCCAACTCCACGCCCGGAATCCGTCCTTCTCCTCCTCGCTATCGTCGCGACAGACGCCCGTATGGACGCTGCTCCTCTGCGTCGCAGCTCTGCGAGTCCCGCTCGGATTTCCACCGTTTTGCAAACGATTCAATCGGAGTCCGTATGAGCCGTGAAAGCAGCCGCGACACGGTGCGCGCCCGACTGCTCAGGGTGACGGGCGACAACAGATTCAACCCGGTGGCCCCGCCTTCAGCCCAGGCCCCGACACCACAAGCTTCTGATCCGGTTGCAGAACAGTCCGTTCAGTCCAGCCCCTTTCAGGACATAGGACTTCCTGACCCACACCTCCGGGATATCCAGGCCTGGGATGCACATTCCTGGGAGACACAGCCTCGGGAGACACGCTCCCTGGATACGCACTCTCTGGATACGCAGCTCCAGCGGACGGCCCGCAGCCACACCGGCACGCGGACCAGCGCCGCCCGCACCCGCCTGCAACTGCCCGGCGAACTGCCCGAGCGGCTGCGCGAGGTGGACCTGAAACTGGCCGCCGAGCGCGCCAGTGCCGTGGACGCCGAGGAACTGGCCGCCTACCTGGAGGCCGACGGACTGGGCGACGAGATCCTGAAAGACCGCTACGGCGCGGACGGGCTGTTCGACGCCGCCGAGATGCTGTACCGGCAAAAGGGCACGGGAAGGGCGCTGGACCATGTGCCCAAGCCCGTCACCCCGGCCTTTCCCTGGCACATGCTGCCGCGCGGGCCGCTGTACCTGCTGCCGGGTCTGGCGGGCCTGCTGATCGCGGGCGCGCTGGGGAAAGCCGCCGAGAGCGCCTTTATCCTGGCGGCGGCCTTCGGCTGGGGCTGGACCATGACCGTGGCCGGGGTGCGCTACGCCGAACCCTTCGCGGTGCCGGGCCGCGCCCTGCGAACCACGTTGCTGGTCAGCGCCGGGGCCGGACTGCTGGGCGGGGCGGGCGTCGCGGCAGCGCTGGGCGGCGACGTGCTGATCGGCGCAGTGGTGGGCGGCGCAGTGGCCCTGTCCAGCGGCGCGGCGGGCGTGCTGCTGTCGCTGGGGCAACTGGGGCAGTTCGCCGGGGCCTTTGCCAGCCCGCTGCTGGCCGCCGGAATCGTGATGTCGCTGCCCTCGCGCGGGGCCGCACTGTTCGCGCTGGGGCTGCTGGCCGCCGTGCCCACCTTTACCGCCCTGAACGTGACCCGCCCACGCGGCAGCCTGAGCGCCAGCCTTGCCACGCTGCGCCCGCACCTGCCCCACGCCGTGTACGGCTGGGCGATGGCCGCCGCCTTCGTGGCCCTGAGCGCGCGGCTCGGCACCTGGCCGCTGCTGCCGGTGATCCTGGGGGCCGGACTGCTGGAAGCGGGCGTGTGGCACGCGCAGGAACGCCTTCAGGTGGCGGCGCGCACCCTGCGGACCCTGCCCGCTCTACGCCGGGTGGGTCTGCCGACGGTCCTGCTGAGCGCCGCTGGCTACGGCCTGGCGCTGGGCGCGGGCGTGGCGCTGCTGTCCTGGCTGCGCCCGCTCGACCTGAACCTCTCTTTGCTGACGGTGGCCCTGTACAGCGCGGCCCTGCTGCTCAGTTCCTGGCTGGCCAACCAGCGCCGTCTGGGCTTTCTGACGGCGGTCTGGGCACTGGGCGCAGCCGCGCTGGTGCTGGGCCTGCCCCCGCCCGCCTTCGCGCTGTTCACGCTGCTCGCCCTGCTGTTTCCCACCCTGCACACCCTCTCTGATCCCAGGAGTTACCGCTGATGACCCAGACCACCCTGCCTGCCCCCAACACCTCTACCTCTTCCCAGCGCCCGCTGGTGGCCGTGACCGGCGCGGACGGCTTTATCGGCTCGCACCTGACCGAGGAACTGGTCCGCGCGGGTTACCGTGTCAAGGCGATGGCGATCTACAACTCGCAGGGGTCCTACGGCTGGCTGGACACCGTGCCCGCCGAGACCATGCAGCATGTGGAGGTCCAACTGGGCGACGTGCGCGATGCCGGCAGCGTGCGGGCGCTGATGCGGGACGCCCAGACCGTGTACCATCTGGCCGCCCTGATCGCCATTCCGTACTCCTACGTCGCGCCGCGCTCCTACGTGGAGACCAACATCACCGGCACCCTGAACGTGCTGGAAGCCGCCCGCGATCTGGGGACCGGGCGCGTGGTGCATACCTCCACGTCCGAGGTCTACGGCACCGCCCGCACTGCCCCGATTCATGAAAGCCACCCCTTGCAGGGCCAGTCGCCGTACTCGGCCACCAAGATCGGCGCGGACAAGCTGGCCGAGAGTTATTACCTGAGCTTCGAGCTGCCAGTAGTGACCATGCGGCCTTTCAACACCTACGGCCCGCGCCAGAGCGCCCGCGCGGTGATTCCCACCATCATTTCCCAGGTGGCGGCGGGGCGGCGCGAGATCAAACTGGGCGACCTGCGCCCCACCCGCGACTTCAATTACGTGCTGGACACGGCCCGCGCCTTCCGCGCGGTGGGCGAGGCCGGGCCGGAGGTGCTGGGCCGCGTGCTGAACGCCGGTTCGGGCCGCGAGATCACCGTGGGCGACACCGTCAAGCTGATCGGACAGGTGATGGGCGCAGAGCTGGACGTGACCCAGGAAGACGTGCGGCTGCGCCCCGAGGGCAGCGAAGTGATGCGCCTGCTGGCGGACCACTCCGAGCTGAGCAAGCTGACTGGCTGGCAGCCCGAAGTGCCGCTGGAAGAGGGCCTGAAGCGCACCGCCGAATGGTTCACCGACCCCGCCAATCTGGCCCGCTACCGCGTCGATCAGTACACCGTCTGAGCAGCGCCACCGTCTGAGAACAGACTGAGCGTTAATTAACGGTCTGAAACTTCTCTGAAACGCGTCCAGTGCTTCACTAGTCGCAGATGAGGAAGAGTCCTCACCGCGACCTCACCCCAGATTCATTCCTGCTCTAGGAAGACAGGAAAGGAGGAACCCATGCACGCAGTTATCCTGGCCGGAGGAAAAGGCACCCGCCTGCGCCCCTACACCACCTGTGTTCCCAAGCCGCTCGTGCCCATCGGCGATACCTACTCGATCCTGGAAATCGTGCTGCACCAGTTGCGCGCCCACGGCTTCACGTCGGTCACGCTGGCGGTGGGGCACATGGGCCACCTGATCCGCGCCTTCGTAGGGAACGGCAGCCGCTACGGCCTGACGGTGGAGTACACCGACGAGGAAACCCCGCTGGGCACCATCGGCCCGGTGCTGAACGTGCTGGACAGCCTGCCCGAGCAGTTCCTGGTCATGAACGGCGACGTGCTTACAAATTTGAACTACGGCACCTTCCTGCAACGCCACATCCAGTCGGAGCGCTCGGTCACCGTGGCCACCTACAACCGCGAGATCAAGAGCGAATTCGGCGTGCTGGACATCAATGAGGCCAGCAACCAGATCGTCGCCTTCCGCGAGAAGCCCACGGTGCATTTTCAGGTCAGCATGGGCGTCTACGCTATTTCCCGTGGGGCTTTGCGCGGCTACACGCCGGGACAGGTGCTGGGCTTCGACACCCTGATGCTGGACCTGCTGGCCGCCCAGGATTTCCCTGGCAGCGACCTGTTCGGCGGCTACTGGCTGGATATTGGCCGCCCCGAGGACTACGACATGGCCAACCGCGAGTGGCAGGAGATGTCCGCCATCCTGTTGCCGCACCTGACCCTGAGCGCCGCCGACTAGAATGCCCGACGCTGATCTGCCCGGCTTCCCCCGGCCCCGTCCCTCGACTGGTCCGGTGCTGGTGCTGGGCGCACGCGGCTTTCTGGGCGCGCAGATCGTGACCGGGGTGCAGGCAGCGGGCCACGAGGTCCGCACCGCGCCGCCGGGCGATCTGACGGCGGCCTCGCGCGCCGATTGGGACGCCCTGCTGGACGGCGTTTCGGGCGTGATCAACGCTGCCGGACGCACCTTCGGCAGCCCCACCGAGCTGACCCGCGCCAACGCCCTGCTGCCCGCGCGGGTGCTGGAAGAACTGAACCGCGCGGGCGCTGGGAGCGTCAAACTGGTCCATCTGGCCTCTGCCGCCGAATACGGCGCGGTGCCGGAGGACCACGCCTCGTGCGAGGACGATCCGGCCTGTCCCCTGTCGCCCTACGGCGCGTCCAAGCTGGCCGGAACCGTGCTGACCCTGGAGGCCGTCCGCAGCGGGCGCGTGCAGGCGGCAGTGCTGCGCCTGACCAATCCGCTGGGTGCGGGCATCGGCGCGGGCACCCTGCCGGGCCGCGCCGCCCACGAGCTTTCGGTGGCGGCGCTGGAAGGCCGGGACACGGTGCTGGCTCAAAACACGGTGCGCTTCGGCCCGCTGGGGGCGCGGCGCGATTTCGTGGACGCCCGCGACGTGGCCCGCGCCGTGTGGCACGCCCTGACCTCGGACCTGAGCGGCGTAGTGAACGTGGGCAGCGGTCAGGCGCGTCCGGTGCGCGATCTGGTAGACGGACTGGTGGCCCTGACCGGCTTCCGGGGCCAGATTCTGGAAGACGCCCCCGGCAGCCCCCGCAGCGGCGACGTGCCGTATCAGCGGGCCGACATCTCGCGCCTGCTGGACAGCGGCTTCACGCTGCGCCACAGCTTTGGCGACTCGCTGGAGGCGCTCCTGCGGGGGCTGGAGCCTGCCGAGGGGAGAACTGCCGTTATGGGCTGAGACCCCAGCCCCCACCGATGTTTTCCGGCTGCACTCCCTTCAAGCCCCCACCTTCATGCCCCCCGCCCCACCTGCTGACGAGATTCACACCTCTTTGCCCTGCGTCGTCATCGGGAAAGACCAGATCGCCCCCGGAACCGAGGAATCTGCCTATGAATAAAAAACTGCTGCTGTCCGCCCTGACCCTTTCGCTGCTGCTGGGGTCCTGCGCCGCGCCGCCCGAGGCTGGCACCGGCCCCTCCGCGCCCGCCGTGGATTTCCCTGTTCCAGACGACGCCAGCGCGCCCGACGGCTCGGGGCAGATCATCGTGCCGCGCAGCGATTACAACCGCGACCACAGCAACGATCACAACGACGAGATCGCGATCATTCCCCCGGACCCCAAGCCGGGCAACCTGCCCACCCACGCCCGTCTGGGCGAGGCCACTGTTCTCAAGGGCACCCGGCTGAGTGCCCAGGCCCTGCCGGGCAATGCCCAGACCGATAAGGTGGACCTGAAAGTGCTGGTGGTCAGCAGCGGCGCGGGCGATTTCGGGCTGGACAGCGCCACGGCCATGCTCCAGCAGGGCGGCGTGCCCTACGACGTGCTGAACGCCAGCACGCAGACCCTGGGGCAGGGCAACCTGATCAACGCGGACGGCAGCGGCAAATATCAGGGTGTGATCCTGACCAGCAACGCGCTGGTGGCCGAGACCAGTCCTGGCGTCTACACCAGCACGCTGGACAGCGGCGAATGGGACACCCTGTTCCAGTACGAGGCGGCCTACAAGGTGCGGCAACTGGCCCTCTACGGCTACCCCGGCGTGGCACCGGAAGATTACGGCCTGCGGGCCGTGGCGGGCGCGGAGACTTCCACCACGTCCATGACCCCCAGCAGTGCGGGCAAGGCGGTTTTCAAGGACCTGACCGGCACGGCATTGCCCGTGCAGTACGCCTACAGCTACCCCTCCGTGCTGGAAAGTGTTCCTGGCGTGACCACCACCCCGCTGCTGACCGATCCGCAGGGCCGCGTGCTGGCCGCCACCAGCACCGCCCCCGACGGACGTGAGCGGTTGCTGCTGACCGTGGCCGAGAACCCCTACCTGCGCCACACCCAACTGATGAGCTACGGGTTGGTGCAGTGGCTCACGCGCGGCGTCCACTTGGGCGAACACCGCCGCTTCTTACAGGTGGATATCGACGACTACTTCCTGGACGGCGATCACCTGAACGCCCAGACTGGGCTGGTCTACCCCGCCCCCTTCCGCCTGAGCGGCTCGGACGTGCTGTCGGTGCGGGACCAGCAGACCGGAATCGAGCAGGCGTTTCCGGTGGCGAGCGCCTTCCGTTACGCGATGATGTTCAACGGCGGCGGCGCGTTCCCCAACGCCCCGGCGTCGTGCAACCTGGGGATCAGCACGCCGGACCTGCTGACCAGCGTGACCAAATGCGTCAAGGGCAGCTTCGACTGGGTCAACCACACCCGCGATCACCAGCGCATGGACGTGATGGACCTGAAGACCGCCAAGGGACAGGTGGGCGGCAACGTCACGATTGCCAACAAGCTGGGGCTGCCCTTCAGCAAGCAGACCCTGTTGACCGGCGAACACAGCGGACTGGGCAACATGGACCCGAACGACGACGGCACCCACAACGACGAGGGAACGGTTGGCCCCAAGCAGGACCTGGGCCTGGGCCGCAGCAACCCCAACATGCTCTCGGCAGCCACCAGCGCCGGGGTGCGCTATATCGCCTCCGATCACAGCGTCGCCAGTGAACGCGACGACTCGTGCGCGACCTGCGGCGTGCAGCATCCCCTGAACGCCAATATCTTCCTGGTGCCGCGCTGGCCCACCAACGTGCATTACCACGTCACCACGCCCGACGAGGCGGCGGCCTCCTACAACAGCATCTACGCGCCCGGCGGCATCCGCCCGTACTGGGACCACAAGCTGACCTACGAAGAGATCATGGACAAGGACAGCGACCTGACCCTGAACCATATCCTGGGTGGCTACGCCTTCACCCATTACATGCACCAGCCCAACCTGTACCAGTACGCCCCCGGCAAGAGCCTGGCCAGCGACTGGGTGCGCGCGGGGCTGACCAAATACAGCCTCTACAGCACCCTGCCCCTGAACACCTACAAGTGGGACGATCTGGGCGCGTATATGCAGCGCCACACCCTGGAGGAAAAAGCCAAGGCGGCAGGAAGCGTCAAGGGCATGTGGGACCGCAAGACGGGCACCGTGATCCTGAGCAACCTCTCGGCGGGGACAGTTCCGGTCACCCTGACCGGCGCGAATGCGGGCAGCCTGTACGGAGCCTACAAATCACAGGTGGTCAGCCTGAGCGGCAGCAAAACCGTGCCGGTCACGCAACAGTAAGGCGAGACCGTTGTTCCACTCTGCTCCGCTCCATGCTGGCCGAGGCCGGGCAGATTCACGAAGAAAACAATTTGGTGCCGGGATTGCATAACAGACAGCAGTCCGAGCCAGACCTTCGGTCCCCGTCAAACCTCGTTTTTCCGGCTGCAACACATGAAACCAACATCTGGTTTTGAGGAGTTTACGCAATGAAACCCCAGACCCTGCTGTCCGCCCTGTCCCTGACCCTGATTCTGGCTGCCTGCGCTGGATCGCCGACCCCCGGCACGACCACTGACACCGGTCAGGTGCCCGGTTCCACCAGCGACCTCAATACTGTTCCGCAGGCCGTCGGGCCGGACACGGTAGAACCGGCTTTCGACAATGTCCCCATTGTGTCGGGAGACGTACATTACCAGGCTCCCGAGCCTTTCCCTGGCAAGCTGCCGAAAGATGCCCGACTGGGCGAGGCCACCATTCCCAGCGGCGCGCGCCTGAGCGCTCAGGCGTTGCCGGGCAATGCCCAGACCGACAGGGTGGACCTGAAAGTGCTGGTCCTGAGCAGCGGTGCGGGGGACTTCGGCATCGACAGTGCCAGGGCCATGTTGCAGCAGAGCGGCGTGCCGTTTGACGTACTGGACGCCAGCCAGCAGACGTTGGACCAGTCGCGGCTGATCAACGCCGATGGCAGCGGCAAATATCAGGGCGTGATCCTGACCACCAACGCACTGATCAACGAGTCCACTCCCGGCGTGTACACCAGCACGCTGGACAGCGGCGAATGGGACACCCTGTTCCAGTACGAGGCGGCCTACAAGGTGCGGCAACTGGCGCTGTACGGCTATCCCGGCGTGGCACCGGAAGATTACGGCCTGCGGGCGGTGCCGGGCGCGGAGACTTCCACCACGTCCATGACCCCCAGCAGTGCGGGCAAGGCGGTTTTCAAGGACCTGACCGGCACGGCATTGCCCGTGCAGTACGCCTACAGTTACCCTTCCGTGCCGGAAAGTGTTCCTGGCGTGAAGACCACCCCGCTGCTGACCGATCCGCAGGGCCGCGTGCTGGCCGCCACCAGCACCGCCCCTGATGGCCGGGAGCGGTTGCTGCTGACCGTGGCTGAGAACCCTTACCTGCTGCACACCGAATTGATGAGTTACGGCCTGGTGCAGTGGTTGACCAAGGGAGTCCATCTGGGCGAACACCGCCGCTTCCTTCAGGTGGACATCGACGACTTTTTCTCGGCTGGGGACCACCTGAACTCGGCCACCGGGCAGTTGTACACCAAACCCTTTCGCATGAGCGCTGGCGACCTCATTTCGGTGTACTACCAGCAGCGCGATATCCGCAGCACCTTCAAGGCAGCCAGCGACTTCAGGTATTCACTGGTCTTTAACGGTGGGGGCGCAAAAACATCGGCCTTCGGCTCCTGCCTGTTTTACTGGCTCAGTTCGGACCAACTGACCAGTATGGCCAAGTGCCTGAAAAATGATTTTGATTGGGTCAACCACACCAAAGACCATCTGCGCATGGACGTGATGGATCTGAAGACGGCCACCGATCAGATCGCGGGCAACTTCACGATTGCCAGCCAGTTGGGCCTTCCCGTCAACCGCAAGAGTCTGGTGACTGGCGAACACAGCGGGCTGGGCAACATGGACCCCACCGACGACGGCAGCCACAACGACGACGATGTCAACCTGCCCAAGCAGGATCTGGGCCTGGGGCGCAGCAACCCCAACATGTTGCAAGCCGCCGACAGCGCCGGGGTGCGCTATCTGGGTGCCGACCATAGCGTCGCCAGCCAGTGGGACGCTTCGTGCCCCACCTGTGGCGTGGTGCATCCGCTGGACAACAAGCTGTTCGTGATGGCGCGCTGGCCGATCAATATTTATTACTACGCCACCAACCCCGCCGAAACGCTGAAGGGCTACAACAATGTCTATGCCCCCGGCGGCACCCGGCCTTACTGGGACCACGCCCTGAACTACAGCGAATTCCTGGACAAGGAAAGCGATCTGGCCCTGACGCACATGCTGGGCGGCGGCGCATTCCCCCACTACATGCACCAGACCAACCTGAACCAGTACGCCCTGGGCAAGAGCGTGGCTTCGGACTGGGTGCAGGCGGCCCTGAGCAAATACAGCAAGTACAGCACCCTGCCGCTGAACACCTACCACTGGGATGATCTGGGCGCGTATATGCAGAGCCACACCACCGAGGAAAAAGCCAAGGCAGCGGGTAGCCTCAAGGGAATGTGGGACCGCAAAACCAACACGGTGGTCCTGAGCAACCTGTCAGCGGGCACGGTCCCGGTCACCCTGACCGGCGCGGACGGGGGCAGCCTGTACGGAGCCTACAAATCCCAGGTGGTCAGCCTGAGCGGCAACCGGACCGTGGGGGTCACGCCCCGCTAGAGCCATTGCATTCATCATCCAGTCGGCCTGCCCGGACTTCCAGGGGGCCGTCCATTTTTGCCTCCACTCACTCTTCACCACCCTCAGGACTATCCATGACGAAATTGAACAACCTGTTTCCATCCGCCCTGCTGCTGTCCGCCGCCCTGATCCTGACCGGGTGCGGAGGCGGCAGCGCCCCCGGCCCCTCCGGTTCTGCCCCCGATGGCAAACCCGACACCGGCATCGTCGGTGAGAACGGCGTCAAGCTCAGCGACATCGCCCGCTACGGCGAGACGGTCTCGGCCTCTGAAGGCGGCAATCTGACGCCCACCGGAGCAGTGGCCGGGGATATCAGGCGGCTGCTGCCCCAGGGTTTCGGCGCGCAGCGCCTGGGTCCGGCCACCGTTCCCGCCGCGCCCGCTGGACGCCTGAGCGCTCAAGCCATCCGTGCCCAGGCCCTGCCCGGCAACGCCCAGACCGGCAAGGTGGCGCTGAAGATCCTGGTCCTGCATGCCGGGGCCGCCAACTTTGGGCTGGCCCCCGCAAAGGCGCTGCTGTCTCAGCACGGCGTCGCCTATGACACGCTGGACGCCACGGCCAAGGATCTGAATCTGAGTACCCTGATCGGCCCGGACGGCGTGGGCAAGTATTCGGGCGTGATCCTGGCGAGCAATTCACTGACCACCGAGAACAGCCCCGGCGTGTTTACCAGCGCCCTGAACGACGCCGAGTGGGCCACCCTGTTCGAGTACGAGGCGGCCTACAAGGTGCGCCAACTGGCGCTGTTCGGTTTCCCCGGCATCGCGCCGGAGGATTACGGCGTGCGGGCGGTGCCAGGGGCAGAAACGGGCACCTCCGATGCCACGGTGACAGCAGGCGGCAAGGCGGTCTTCAGCGACCTGACCGCCAACACGGTGCCGGTGCGGTTCTCATACGCCTACCCCAGCCGTCTGGAAGCCGTGCCCAATGTGACCACCACCCCGCTGCTGACCGACGCCAACGGCAACCTGCTGGCGGTCAGCAGCACCGCCGCCGACGGGCGTGAGCGGCTGCTGCTGACGATGGCCCAGAACGAGTACCTGACCCACACCCAACTGCTGGGCTACGGGATGGTGCAGTGGCTGACCAAGGGCGTCTACCTGGGCGAGTACCGCCGCTACCTGGGCGTGGACATCGACGACTGGTTCGCCACCGGGGACCGCTACGACGCTCCCACCAAGACCGTGCTTCCCAATGCGTTCCGGCTGAAGGCCAGTGACGCGCTGTCCGTGCGCGATCAGCAGGCCGCTGTCCGTAAGGATTATTCAGTTGCCAGAAACTTTACCTACGCCATGATGTACAACGGCCTGGGTGCGGACATCCTGGCCCCCAAGACCTGTTCGCCGTCCACCGGGGTCAAGGACCCGCTGAGCGCCGTGACCAAATGCCTGAGCCAGGATTTCGACTGGGTCAACCACACCCGCGATCACCTGCTGATGGATGACCTGTCGCTGAACGAGAGCTTCAACCAGATCTTCCAGAACACCCTGATCGGCCTGTTCATGGGCCTGAAACTGAGCTATAAGACTGTGTTGACCGGCGAAATCAGCGGGCTGGGTTGGAAGTCCCTGGTTGAGGGTCAGCCCAAGGTGGATTACGGCCTGGGGGCCAGCAACATCAACTTCCTGAACGCGGCCACCCTGTCGGGCGTCCAGTACGTGCCCTCCAACCGCAGCGTCGCCAGCCACTGGGACGCGAGTTGCCCCACCTGCGGCATCTTCCATCCGCTCAAGCCCAACATCCTGCTGGTGCCGCGCTGGCCCAACAACGTCTTTTACTACTCCAGCACCCCTGACGAGGCGGCCACCAGTTACAACGCGGTCTACGGCCCCGGCGGTGTTCGCCCGTACTGGCCCAGCGCCCTGAACTACACGGAATATCTGGACAAGGAAAGCGATATCGGGCTGCAACACGTCCTATCCGGGGCCGCCTGGCCGCACTACATGCACCAGCCCAACCTGAACCAGTACGCCCCCGGCAAGAGCGTGGCCACCGACTGGGTACGCGCCGTGCTGGACAAGTACAGCAAAGCCAGCACGCTGCCGGTGAACACCCTGGCCTGGGACGATCTGGGAGCCTACGTGGACCGCCACACCCGCGAGGAAAAGGCCAAGGCAGCCGGCCAACTTGGCGCGGTGTGGGACCGCAAGACCAACACGGTGGCAGTCACCAGCCGCGCGGGCACCCTGCCGGTCAGCCTGACCGGGGCGACTTCCGGGTCTGTCTACGGCGCGGCCCGCATCCTGAACCGCACCGTCAGCGGCACGGTCAACGTCGCCGTGACGCCCAGGTAAGGGTTGCTCACGGCCATTACCGCTCTCTCGCCCCACCTGCCCCTGAGCGTCTACTACGGCCCACCCACGCCGCAGGCTCTAAAGACGCTGGGCGGCTTCGGCACGGTGGTGGTGCAGACCACGCTGTACACCCCGGCCCAGCTCGACGCCCTGCGGGCGGGCGGGACGCGGGTGCTGGGGTATCTGAGCGTGGGCGAGGATCACCCGCTGGGCGATTACCGCTGCGCGCCCGGCTGTCAGGCGTACCACCTGGAGGTCAACCCGCAGTGGGGCAGCGTGAAGGTGGACGCCACCAACCCCGCGTGGTGGGCCGAACTGCTGCGCCGCGCCGACCTAGAGTTAAAACACGCCGACGGCCTGATGCTCGACACCCTGGACAGCGCCGGAGCAGACGCGACGCTGGCACTGGTGCAGACGTTGCGCACGGCCTTCCCCAAGGCCACGCTGCTGGCCAACCGGGGCTTCGGGCTGCTGCCGGGGCTGGCACGGCTGGTAGACGGGGTGCTGTTCGAGGGCTTTTCCACCACGCACACCCCCGCTTACGCCGCGCTGGACAAGGCGGGCCGCACCTACACGGACCACTGGCTGAAAGAAGTGCGGGCCACGGGCCTGAGCGTCTGCGCGCTGGACTATGCCGATACCCCGGCCCTGGCCCACGCCGCACGCGAGCGGGCCGCGCGTTACAACGTGCAGACCTTCGTCACAGACCGCGCCCTCTCGCTGGCTGGAGGTCTGCCCTGAACACGGTCCCAGACTTCCTTTCCCGGTCCCGCCTCGCGCGGTGGCTGGTTCTCCTCTCTCCCCTCCTGCTTGGTCTGGGCTGGACGCTTGCGGCAGGCGGCGCGCAGGCCGAATCGCGTTCAGAAAAACTGAGCGCCGTGCGTACCTGGGCCATTCAACTGGGCGGCTTGGGCGGGGCGGACGGGCCGCGTCTGGCCCCGCTGAAACGCGCTCCCTTTGGTCTGCTGGTCATCGAGCCGAACGACGACGACGGCCAGCCCTGGAGCCGCGCCGAGGTGGAGGCTGCCGCGCAGGATAAATTGCTCGTCGCCTACCTGAGCGTGGGGGCCGCCGAGGATTACCGCCGCTACTGGCAGCCGGGCTGGAAACCCGGCCAGCCGGAATGGATTTTAAAGGCCGATCCTGACTGGCCCGGCAATTACGACGTGGCGTACTGGAACCCGGCGTGGCAGAAGCTGGCGCTGGCCGGGCTGGACACGCTGATCGATCAGGGTTTTCACGGCGTCTACCTGGACCTGATCGACGCCTACATGCGCCGCCCGGAACGCCCCACCGCCCGCGCGGAGATGGTGCGCTGGGTCTGCAAGATTGCCGCGCACGCCCACGCCCGTGACCCCCAGTTTCTGATCATCCCGCAGAACGCCCCCGAACTGCTGCTGGACCCCGGCTACGCCGCCTGCGTGGACGCTGCCGCCCAGGAAGAAACCTTCGTGTACGCCACGGATGGGGTCACGGAACCTGAGCGACAGACCGAACTGCTGGGCAGCTTTAAAGCCTGGCGCAAGCTGGGCAAGCCGGTGCTGACGCTGGATTACGCCTCGAATCCTGGCCTGATTTCGCAAACCTACAGCCGCGCCCGCGCCGCCGGGCTGGTGCCGTATGTCAGCGTGCGAAATCTGGACGTGCTGACGCCGGGGCGCTAAGCCAGGACGCAGAAGGGACAAAAGAGAGAGGCAGCGTGGGACTATCCCGCCACGCTGCCTCTTCTCTATATTCCAGCCCTCAATCGGCACTCAGGCCCACGCCCTCGCTTTCGGCCACCCTGTCCTCGGCGGGCCGGGCCTCGGTTTCGGGCAGATTGCGCTTGACCTCACGCAGGGCAGAATGGATGATGCCCAGCGCCACGCTCATGGTCAGCATGCTGGAAAAACCGAAGCTGACCAGCGGCAGCGGCACGCCCGTAACCGGAAAGACCCCGGCGGCGACGGCCAGATTTACCATCGCCTGACCCACGATCATGAACATCGCGCCCGTCGCCAGGATGCTGGCCCCGTGGATCTCGGCGGTCATGGGCCGGATGCGCGCGGCCAGTTGCGAGGTTTGCAGGGCCACCGAGACGATCAGCCAGTAGCAGAACAGCAGCGTGACCACACCCAGCAGCCCGGCGGTAAAGCCCACCGAGGCCACCACCATGTCGGTGTGGGCGGCAAAATACTCGTAGCGCCTGCCGTCCGGCCCCTGGCCCCACCAGCCGCCCCAGCTCAGGTCCCGGTGGGCCAGGCCGATCTGATCGAGGCCGATGGCCCGCTCCTCGTCACGGGCCTGATGGCCCTGCCAGCGGGCCAGAATGTAGGGGTGTTTCTCCAGATAGACCGAGAAGACGGGCAGCGCCATCAGGCCCAGCGCGAACAGAAAGCCGGTGATGTTGCTGATCCGCACCCCGGCGGCGTACATCAGAATGATGCCCAGCCCGAACATCAGGACGCTGCTGCCCAGGTCCGGCTCGGCAAAGATCAGGGCGGTGGTCAGCACGATCATGACCGTGGCGCTCAGGAGCTTGTTCTGCACCCCCCGCCGCGAGAAGAACGAGGCCAGCATCATGACCAGCCCCAGTTTGGCCAGTTCGGAGGGCTGAAACCGGAAGGGGCCGCCGAAATCCAGCCAGCGCTTGGTGGCCTCGCTTTCCTGGGTCCCCTTGCCGATGAACAGCACCAGCAGCAGCAGCACCAGGGTGAAGGCCCAGAACGGCGGCCCCAGTTTCAGGAAGGTTCTGGGCCGCAGCCGGGCCACCGCGAAGGTGATGCCCAGCGCCAGCGCCGCTTTCCAGCCATGTTCCACGACCAGGTCCGGGCGCGCGGCGGAGATGCCCAGCAGACCCAGCGCCATGAGCAGCACCTGCGCGATGATCAGTTGAACGCTCACGCGCGGGCCTCCGGGTCTGGCGCATCTGCGGCGTCCACGAGGGCCAGCGCCGCCCGCCGGAAACTGTCGCCCCGCTGGGCATAGTCCCGGAACTGATCGAAGCTGGTGCCGATGGGGGCCAGCAGGACCGTTCCCTCGCCTCCCAGCGCTTCCAGTCCGGCCAGCGCCGCCGCGCGCATGCTGCCGTCTCCATCCGCACCGGACACGGCCACGAAGGGCAGCCCCAACTCGTGGGCCAACTTCTCGCCGTCCTCACCGAAGGCGATCACTGTTTTCACGCGGCCCTGGGCGGCTTCGCGCAGCGGCCCCAGCTCCGCGCCCTTGTCACGCCCGCCCACCAGCCAGGCAATCGGCGGCCTCGCCCGCTCTAGCGCGGCCTGCACGGCGATGGTCCGGGTGGCAATACTGTCGTCGATAAAACGCACACCACCCACCTGCGCCACCGTCTCGAAGCGGCCCCGCTGTGGCCGGGCAGCGCGCAGGGCCGCCGCCAGCACCTCGGGCTGCACCGGGCGGCCCAGCCGGATCAGCATGGCCTCGGCAGCCAGCAGTGCGGCGGCGGCGTTGGCGGGGTGGATGGCGTCGGGCAGTTCGGCGGCGGGCAGGACTTCCTCGCCACTGCTCAGCACCAGCCGCGCCGGGGAGAAGGGCAGAACCGTGGCGCGCGTGCTGACCTCCAGCCCCTCCGGGACGATCAGCACGTCCTCTTCCTGTTGCCCCGCCGTGATGCTCAGTTTGGCGGCGTGGTAGGCGGCCACGGTGCGGTGGCGGTCCAGATGATCGACACCCAGATTGGTGATCACGGCCACGGGCAGGCGCAGGCCGGGTACCCGTTCCAGTTGAAAGCTGGACAGTTCGGCCACCGCAACCGCTGCCGTGTCCACCACGTCCAGCAGCGGCGGATCGATGTTGCCGCCCTCGCGCGCCCGTACCCCGCAGGCCCGCAGCAAAGAGGCGATCAGCACCGTGGTCCCCCCCTTGCCCGCCGTGCCGGTCACGCCCACGATGGGCAGCGCCGGGCGCAGACGGGCGGCCAGCACCACCTCCCCGATGACCTCCGCGCCGCGCCCACGCAGGCTTTCCAGGTCCGGGTGATCGATGGGCACGCCGGGAGCCGCCACGACGGTTGAGTAGGTACCGCCCACATCGCCGCGCCCGTAATGCAACTCGTCCATCAACGCCAGATCTTCCGCAGAGGGCCGGGCGTCGTGCCACTGCGCCCGCGTTCCCTCTGAGGACAGAAACCGGGCCACGCCGCGTCCACTGCGGCCCAGACCGTAAATCAGGAGACTTCCGTTGCCACCACTGCCTTCCCCCACATCCCGTTCCCCAGTCACGCCCTCAACATAGGGGAAAATCATGAATGTGGCTGGCAAATGCCTGGGGCCAACGCGCTGTGGCCCCGTATCAGATTCCGGTGCAGTGCAGACGATGCTGAACACTCCCGGCGGGCAGACATGAGTGGCAGACATGAGAAGGGGCGGATTCCGTATCTGAAACCCACCCCCGTCCTGCTCGCCCTACCCGCAGTCCGGCTTACTCGAAACTGGCGGTCTTGGCCGTGCCGGACACCATGAAGCCCACGTACTGGCCGCCCAGACCGTGGCCGGGGACGCCGCAGACCAGATTGTAGGTTCCGGCCTTGCCCACCTTGAACATCACCGTCTCGGCCTTGCTGCCCCCCGCTATGCCCCCGGCGAGTTTGGAGGTGTAAGCCTTGGCGAAGGCCGCGTCCTTTTCCGTGATGCTGGACAGCGGCGTCTTGCCCTTGGTCACGACGGCGCTGTGGGGCATCATCCCGACATTCTTGAAGACCATCTTGACGGTCCATCCGGCGGGGATGACAAAGCCCTTCTTGCCGTGATCGGCCCCGTTGAAGTTCAGGCCGCCGTTGTCGCCGCCCTCTCCGGCATTGACCGTGATCGTGGCGGTCTTGGTGGCCGCGTCGTTACTGACATAGCTTGCGGCGCTGGCCTGGCCCAGCATCAGCAGCCCGGCGACGAACAGAATCTTTTTCATGCCGCGAGTGTAGGACCGCCCTGCCCCGGCATAAGCCAACGCCTCACAATCGGCCTTCACCCTCTCTTGCGTGGATTAGAGGATTTCTTAGAGTGTGGGGCCGCGTTCAATCCCCTGTAGACGTAGCCTCCACCCGCACCCCTACCGCCGTTCCCTGTGGCAGACGGTAGGCGCGCAGCACGCGGTTTTGCAGGTCCGCGATCACGTAGGGCACCGGGTAGGTGGCCAGACGCAGATCGGTGGAACTGGGCCACGCCGGGCCGCGCGGGTGACTGTGGTACAGCGCCACCAGGGCCAGACCGCCCCCGCGCATGGCCTTGAGGGCACGCAGCAGATGCACCGGGTCTGCCAGATACTCGCGCTCCGGCTGCGCGGAGATGTTGGGCAGGGGGTACAGCGCCACGGCGCGGGCTTCCTCACCATCCAAATCCTCCGCCGTCCGGCCCGTGCCGCCCAACGCGCCCACGCATTCGCGCGGAAACTCGCGGGCGGCGTGCGCCCACAGCGCGTCAGCCAGCACGGCAGGCAGGATCAGGGACACGCTCCATTATGGAGCGCGGGCGCGGCGTGCCGCGCGGCACGGTTCCGGGACCCCATCAGGACAGACCGCCGTCCCTTTCCAACCTCAAACGCCGTACAGGACGACTCAATTTCCAAATGACCCGGCCCGCTTTGCGTTACACTGCCCGCTATGTCGAAGGCCCGCGCCAAAAGTTCTCCCCCGGTCAGCCGTTTCGACGGCGAGGCGCTGGGTCTGGTGCTGTTCGCGGTGGGCATCTTTCTGGCGGTGACGCTGCTGCTGCCGGGCGAGGACGGACTGGGAGCGGGCGGCACGGGCACCCCTGGCACTGGCGGCACGGCGGGGTTCATGGGTGGGGCACGTTCGCTGCTGCTGGACTGGCTGGGCTGGGGCGCGTACCTGCTGCCGATCATTCCCGTCGCCTACGGCGCATTGGTCTTCCTGGGACGTGACCTGAGAAACCTGAACCGCCGGGTGCTGGGCGGCGTGGTGGTGGTGGCCTCATTGCTGGCGCTGCACGAGGTCGTTCATCCGGGGGCGGCGGGACAGGGGGCCGTGGTGGTGATGCGTCCGCTGGTGGGAACCCTCAGCTACGCGGCGGCGCTGCTGCCCCTGATCACGCTGACACTGGGACTGGAGCTGATGCTTCGGCTGGCCCCACTGAGCATGCTCAAGTCTGTTTTCCGGCGGCTCAGCATGCTGCTGGGCGGTGCGTCTGCGGGGGTGCAGGGGGCCATCGAGGCGCGGCAGGACGGCATCGAGTCGGCCCGCGCACGCGGCGGCGTGCGCGCCGGGCTGATGGCCCACGGGCGCGAGCTGGACACCCTGCGCCGCCTGTACCCCGACGCGAACGAGATCAAGACCCAGCAGGCCGAACTCAAGGCCGCCCAGCGCGAGGTGCGCGGCCAGGACGAGGCGGGCCTCAAGGGTCTGGAGCGGGATCTGAAACACTGGCAGGAAAGCACCCGCATCTTTGTCGGCAACGGTGCCCGCGATCTGCGTGAACTGGTGGCCCGTGAAGCCCCCGACGCCGGGGCCGACGCCGAGGCCCGCGCCGCCGAGATTCGCCAGGGCCGCCATGAATTGAGCGTGGCGCTGCCCAGCACCCAGGCCTGCGACGCGCTGGAACGCCTGCGCCGCGCGATGGTCTCCGAGATCCAGCGCCTGTCCGGGCGTGCGGGCAAGCTGGAGCGTGAGCGCGTGGCCGCCGAGAAAGCCCTGGCCAAGCCCGACAGCGCCGCCCTGGCCCGCGAGTGGCCCGCCCACCGCGAACGGCAGGTGGCGTGGCAGGAGGTCAGCCGCGATTTCACCGCGTGGCGCACGCGGGCCGACGTGTATCCCGGCTGGCCCGATCTGGCCACCGCCTTTGACCGCGCGCCCACCGAGGTGGCAGGCGAACTGGCGGCGGCGCTGGCCGAGGACACCGACGGCACCCTGCGCGAACAGGGCCGCTGGAGACACCGGCTGGCCCAGGCCCAGGAGGACGCCCTGCGCCGCGCCGAGGCCATCACTGGAACGGCCACCCAGGAAGTCCTCGTGTCGGCCCAGGCTGTGCCGCCCACGCTGGACTTCGACTTCGTGAACGACGAGTTCTCGGAAGGGGAAAGCGCTGTCACTGGGCACACGGCAGCAACTCCACAGCCCACCACCATCACGGCCACGGCAGACCCAGCGGGCTGGGGAGCGCCGCCTCTGGCCTCACCGCACATTGTCTCAAACCCCTCCTCTGGCCCAGAAACTGGTGGCGTCGATCCCTTCTCCGACTGGGACGACGACGATCTGCCGTTTGGGCCTGCACCTATCAAGACGGGCCGGACGCTGGACGCCGTGCCCAGTGGTAAAGGCGAGCCTCTGCTGGGCAAAGGTGGCGTGCGTGCTGGTGCGCCGAAATCGGGCACGCCACCGTGGGAGAAAGACGCTGGCCCACCCCGGCAGGAAAGGCGGCCCACCAACCCTGTGGGCGCAATCGCGCTGGCCCTGCCCGACAGCAAACTCCTTGATCCCATTCCGGCGGCAGCACACAACACGGCGGCGCTGGAGGTCTCGGCGCGGCAGCGGGCCGGACTGATCGACGAGACGCTGCGGCACTTTGGTTTGCAGGCCAAAGTGGTGGACTACGCGCGCGGCCCCACCGTCACGCGCTACGAGATCGAACCCGCGCCCGGCGAGAAGATCAGCCGGATCGCCAGCCTGAGCAACGATCTGGCCCGCGCCCTGGCGGTGGGCGGCGTGCGCGTGGAGGCCCCCGTGCCCGGCAAGAGCGTGATCGGCCTGGAGGTTCCCAACGCCGAGCGCGAACCCGTGACCTTTCATCAGGCGGCCTCTTCTCCCGGTTTCCGCAACACCCGCGCCAGACTGCCGATCATTCTGGGAAAGAGCATTGACGGCGAACTGATGGTGGGAGACCTCGCCAAGATGCCGCACCTGCTGGTGGCGGGCAGCACGGGTTCGGGCAAATCGGTGTGCGTCAACACGCTGATCACCTCACTGCTGTTCAAGTACCTGCCGGGCGATCTGCGCTTTCTGATGATCGATCCCAAGATGGTAGAGCTGACCCCCTACGACGGCATTCCGCATCTGGTCCGCAGCGTGGTCACCAATCCGGTGGACGCGGCGGGGGTGTTGCTGGGCGCGGTGGCCCACATGGAGCGCCGCTACAAGATGATGAGCGCGGTGGGCGCGAAGAACTTGGAACAGTACAACGCCAAGATGCGCCAGACCGGCGAAACCGAACTGCCGCATCTGGTGATCATCATCGACGAACTGGCCGATTTGATGATCACCAGCCCAAAAGAAGTGGAAAGCGCGATTATGCGGCTGGCACAGATGGCCCGCGCCACCGGCATGCACCTGATCCTGGCGACGCAGCGCCCCAGCGTGGACATCCTGACCAGCCTGATTAAAGTGAACGTCCCGGCGCGCATCGCCTTTGCAGTCAGCAGCAGCCACGACTCGCGCACCATTCTGGACAGCATGGGCGCGGAACGCCTGACCGGGATGGGCGACATGCTGTTCTACCAGCCGGGTCAGGTCAAACCCGTGCGCCTCCAGGGGCCTTATATCTCTGAGGCCGAATCCGCCCGCATCAGCGACGAGCTGCGCCGGATGGTCTTCGAGGACGATTTCGTGGAGGCGTACGGCGCGGACTTCGACAGCGAGATCATGTCCAGTGGCCCCGGAGACCGCAGCGGCATGGATTTCAGCGATCCGCTGCTGCGTCAGGCCGCCCAGATCTGCATCGAGGAGGGCCAGGGCAGCGTTTCCAGGTTGCAGCGCCGCCTGAGTGTGGGCCACGCCCGCGCCGGGAAACTGATGGACCTGCTGGAAGCGATGGGCATCGTCAGCAAGCACCAGGGCAGCAAACCCCGCGACGTGCTGGCGACAGAAGCCGATCTGCCCGAATACTTTGGTTGAATACGTCGGCTGAGAGATCTAGTTGAGAGAAAGGCGGGCTACGGGCCGATGCCCTGGCTCCCCGGTCCGTCTCTGGAGGCCAGCGGCCTTGCACCCGGCTCAAATCTGGAGGCCAGGGCACACGCTCTCGCGTAACATGTTTAGACCTTGCGGCCCACCCTCTCCCCCTCGGACGGTTCCCCTGTCCAGCCCTCACATCCCAGACGCGCATACCCCAAACATCCACATCCCAGAGGCTGTCCATTTCTATGACCCAGACCACAGCTTTTTTCCATACCTTCGACCCCGCCGACGTGACGGTCCATCTGCGCCCGGCCACGCCCCGGCTGGTGGGCGTGGCCGAGAAGGAGGCGCTGCTGCGGCAGGGCGTGTCCTACGGCACGCTGCTGACCCCCGAAACGCGGCCCAGCGCCGTGCAGATGGCTGCCTACCACGACGCCCTGACGCGCAACGGCCCCCGCATGGCGGAACTGATCGCCAGTCTGACCGCGCATCTGCTGGCCCATGTGCCGCAGCCGGTGCTGGTCTCGCTGGCCCGCGCGGGAACGCCAGTGGGCGCGGCCATGACGCGTTTCGCGCGGCGGCGGGGGCAAAAGCTGCCCCACCACACCCTCAGCATCATCCGGGGCAGCGGGATTGACCGGGAGGCGTTGCGGCGCGTACAGGGAGCGCATCCGGGGGGCACACTGGTCTTCGTGGACGGCTGGACGGGCAAGGGCAGCATCTGGGGAACGCTGGTGGACAGTCTGCCTGGGGATGTGCCGCCGCTGCTGGCCGTGCTGAGCGATCCAGCGGGCGTGGCGAGTTTTGCCGCCACCCACGACGATCTGCTGTTGCCCCACGCCGCCCTGAACGCCACCATCAGCGGGTTGCTGAGCCGGACCTTCGTGGACGCCGAATCGCAGATTGAGCAGAAGTTGCACGGCGTCCGCACCGAGGATCATCTGCGCCCCGACGATGTGACGGGCGAGTATCTGGCGGCTCTGGACGCCTTCGACACCGGGATTGACCTCCCCCTGAGTCCCGGCCCCCGCCCCGTGCGCCCCTACGACGCGGTGCTGGCGCTGGCGGCTGGGCTGGGCGTGCATGACCCGCATCTGGTCAAGCCAGGGGTGGGCGAGGCCACCCGCGTCTTCCTGCGCCGCCAGCCTGCCGGGTTGCTGCTGCGCGACGCCCGACATCCCGACACCCACCACCTGAGCGAACTGGCGCGGGCGGCGGGCATTCCCATGACGGTCCACCCGGAGTTGCCGTATCTGGCGGCGGCACTGATCAGGCCACGCGCCGGGGAAGACACATGACCACCTCGCTCTCGCCAGCGCCGCTGCTGAATCCCTGGCGGCTGATACGGACTCCGATTGAATCGTTTGCAAAAACGATGAAATCCGAGCGGATGCGAGAAGGAGAAGGACGGGTTCCGGGCATAGAGTTGACGAACGGGAGCTTTCCCGGTTTGTTGACGAAACAGACGGAACCCGTATGAATCCCTGGCAACTGGGGGCCAGCCTGTACACCCCGGCCACCCGGCCCGATCTGCTGGCGCTGGGGTCCGGGCGTTACTCATCCCTGACCAGCCTGATCTACTGCACCGAGGACGCCGTGCTGGAGGCCGATCTGCCCCTGGCGCTGGCAAATCTGGCACGCACGCTCCCCTTGCTGCCCCCACCCGGAACCGGGCCACTGCGCCTGATCCGCGCCCGCAATCCTCACATTCTGGCGCACCTGTTGACACTGGACCTGCGCGGCATCAGCGGCTTCGTGCTGCCCAAGATTCACGCAGGGAATCTGGCGGACTATCTGCGGGCGCTGGACCACTCGGCGTGGCCGCAGATGCCCGTGCTGCTGACGCTGGAAACCCCGGAAGCCCTCAGCGAGGCGCAGATGACCCGGCTGCGCGACCTGATCCTGGACGGCGGCCACGGCCCGCGCGTGGCCGCCCTGCGGATCGGCGGCAATGACCTGATGCACGCGCTGGGGGTGCGCCGCAAACCGGGGCGCACGCTGTATGAGGGACCGCTGGAACGCGTGATCAGCATGCTCATCGGCGTGTTCAAGCCGCACGGTTTCGCGCTGTCCAGCCCGGTCTACGAGGTCTTCGGTGACCTGCCCACGCTGGCCCGCGAACTGGAACAGGACCTGGATTATGGGCTGTGCGGCAAGACCATCATCCATCCGGCGCAACTTCACACCGTCCTGGACGCCTACCGCGTGTCGGAATCCGATCTGCTGGAAGCGCGGGCGATCCTCGCGCCAGACGCGCCCGCCGTCTTCCAGATGAACGGGCGCATGTGCGAACCGGCCACGCACACGCGCTGGGCCTCGGACATCCTGAGCCGCGCCAGGCTCTACGGCGTGCTGGAAACGCAGCGGCACGAGGCCCTGCACTTCTGATCAGGGACTGCACAGCACCACCCGTTCTCCCACCGCTACGCCGACAGTCCGCCGCTTTCATGAGAACAATTTCAAGGAGTCTAAACCCCAGTCCTGATAGTTTCAGGGGGTAAGGTCCGCAGTTGTCTGACCTCACGTTCTCGTCTTTCAAGCAGTTTTCGACAGGCAGTCAGGAGGAACACGGTATGGGTTTTCTCGACAAGCTCAAAGCGATGGGCGCGCAGGCCAGCAAGGAAGCGCAGGACGGCTGGAGCCGTTTTAACAACGGCGCATTTGCCGACGCGACAATGGCGGCGTGCGCGCTGATCGGCGCGGCAGACGGCAAGATCGACCAGACCGAGCGCAGCCGCACCGCGCAGTTCATCACCACCAGCGACAAGCTCAAGGCGTTCAATGTCTCGGATATGCGTGACAAGTATGACCGCTACTGCGACAAGATCACCGCCGATTTCGATTTCGGCAAGATCGAGTTGATGCAGGCCATCGGTAAGGTGGCGGGCAAGCCCGATCAGGCCCGCGCCGTGGTGCAACTGGCGGTGGTCATCGCCAACTCTGACGGCGAATTTGACGAGAAGGAAATGGGCGTGGTGCGCGAAATTGCCCAGGCCCTGAAGCTGGACCCGTCCGAATTTAACGTCTGAACCTTCAAGCCATCCCCTTCGTCAATTCGCGATTCATTCCCTATTAGGAGGCACCAACATGGCAGTATCACTGAAAAAAGGCGGCAACGTTTCCCTGAGCAAAGAGGCCCCCGGCCTGACGGCCATCACCGTGGGTCTGGGCTGGGACCCCCGCGCCACCGACGGCAAGGAATTTGACCTGGACGCGAGCGCCTTTACCCTCAAGGCCGACGGCAAGGTCCGCGCCGACGGCGATTTTATCTTCTACAACAACAAGGTGTCCTCTGACGGCAGCGTGGTCCACAACGGCGACAACCGCACCGGCGAGGGCGAGGGCGACGACGAGACCATCGACATCGACCTGAGCAAAGTGCCCGCCGACATCGACAAGGTGGCGATTACCGTGACCATCGACGAGGCCGACACCCGTGGCCAGAGCTTCGGCCAGGTAGGCGGCGCGTTTATCCGCGTGATGAACAAGGACGGCGGCGCAGAAATTGCCCGTTACGACCTGAGCGAGGATTACAGCACTGAGACCGCCGTGATCTTTGGCGAGATCTACCGCAACGGCGCAGACTGGAAGTTCCGCGCGGTGGGTCAGGGCTTCGCGGGCGGTCTGGCCCCAATGGCCCGCAACTTCGGCGTCAACGTCTGAGACTGAGCCACCTCTAGAGCAGTTCACAGCACAGACGTTGGGGAGGTTGGGAACGCGGTTTCCGGCCTCCCTTCTTCTCAACCCCCCGCACAAAGGAGAACATGCAGACCTTCACGAGCGGGCAGAAAGCCCAACTGAGTACCCTGACTCCGCAAACCAACCTGACTTTAACGGTGCAGGTGACTGGCCCCGCCTCCGAGTACGATCTGATTCTGTTCGGGCTGGACGCGGCGGGCAAGCTGAGCGATGACCGTTACATGATCTTTTTTAACCAGCCGCGCAGCCCGGAAGGCGCGGTGGAGATGAAAAGCGGGGCGCGCAATGAGAAGGTCTTTCAGGTGGACCTGTCGCGCCTGCCCACGAGCGTTCGCCGCCTGAGTCTGGCGTCCACGGTGGACAGCGGCGCATTCAACGCCATCGATCACGCCGAGGTCACGCTGAGCAGTTCCGGCACCCCGCTGATGAATTACCGCGTGACCGGGCGCGATTTTCAGCAGCAGAAGGCGATCATGCTGCTGGACCTGTATTTCAAGGACGTGTGGCGTGTGGGCGCGGTGGGCCAGGGCTTTAACGGCGGTCTGGACGCACTGGTCAAGCACTTTGGCGGCACGGTGGCCGACACGCCTGCCGCCCGCCCTCCTGCGCCCCCGCCCACCCCGGCTGCCGCGCCGCGCCCGGCCACGCCTACGCCTGCCGCAGCGCCCACGCCGCCCGCTCCCACCATCAACCTGGGCAAGATCACGCTGGACAAGCAGGGCCAGAGCGCCAAGATTTCTCTGCGGAAAGACGGCCAGAAAGACCCCATCAGTGTGAATCTGAACTGGGACAAGGGCGGCGGCTTCCTGCGCGCCAGTGCGGACCTGGACCTGGGCTGCATGTTCGTGATGCAGGACGGGCAGAAGGGCGTGATTCAGGCGCTGGGCAACAGCTTTGGCAGTGACCGCTTCGAGCCGTTCATCCTGCTGGACAAGGATGACCGCAGCGGCGCGTCCAGCGACGGCGAGAATCTGGTGATCTCGCGCCCGGACCTGATTCATACGGTGGTGATCTTCGCCTTCATCTATCAGGGAACTTCCGACTTCACCAAGGTCAATGCCCGCCTGACCATGAAAGACCCGCGCGGCAACGAGATCATGGTGCAACTGAGCAACCCCGATATGCGCCGGACCTTTTGCGCCATCGCCAGCATTGAGAACGTGGGCGGCGAGGTCAAGATCACCAAGGAAGAACGCTATTTCAAGGACCATCAGGAGGCCGATCAGCACTTCGGCTTCGGCTTCCGCTGGTCGGCGGGCAGCAAGTAGATGGGCGTTCTCCAGGCCGGGCAGCGTGTGCCACTCAGCACTCTGGGCGTGGGTCAGCGCCTAAGCGTGGACATCCACTGCACGCTGGACGGCGCCGACCTGACGGCCTTCGGCTTGCAGGACGGCAAGCTGACCGATGACCGTTACATGGTCTTCTTTAACCAGCCGCGCAGCCCGGAAGGGGCGCTGGAACTGGTCAAGCAGGGGGTAGACACGAGCTTTAGCGTGGACCTCGCCGCGCTCCCTGCCACCATCAGCGAAATCTATTTCACCGCCACGCACGACAGCCAGCCGATTGCCGGGGCGGGGGCGCTGTCCGTCAAAGTTGGGGAGGCGACATTTGATGTCAAACCCCATCTGAAGGCGGAGAAAGCCGTGATGCTGATTCGCCTTTATCGTCACGCGGACGGCTGGCGGCTGGCGACGGTGGCGCAGGGCTTTAACGGCGGTCTGGACGCGCTGGTGCGGCACTTTGGCGGGGAGGTGGAGGAAGCTGAAACATTCACGCCAACACCTTCCCCGACTGTCAATCTGCACAAGGAGCGCCAGCGGGTGCTGCTGGCAAAGGCCGAGCGCGAGCAGCCGCAACTGGTCAACCTGATTAAGACCGCCAGCGTCAGCCTGGAAAAACGCGGGCTGGCCGACGCCCGTTACCGCGTGAAACTGGTGCTGGACATCAGCGGCAGCATGCAGAACGAGTACCGCAGCGGCGCAGTGCAGGCGCTGGCCGAACGCGCCCTAGCCCTGGCCGCCCGCCTGGACGACGACGGCGAGGTGGAGGTTTACCTGTTCGGGATCAAGGCCCACCGCAGCGGCACGCTGTCGCTGGACAACGTGGCCGGGTTCGTGGACCGCCTGAAGGTCAAGCTGGAGGGCGGCACCCACTACAGCCCGGTCATGAAAATGGTCCGCGAGGACGCCGAGAAAGAGGGGCGTGACCTGCCGTGTCTGGTGCTGTTCATCACCGATGGTGGCACCAGCAACCCCGCCGTGGTGGTCCGCCAGATGACCGACGCCGCCCACGAACCAATTTTCTGGAAGTTCATGGGCATTGAAGAGGGGCGCGTCAACTTTGACTTTCTGGAAAAGTTGGACGACTTGCCGGGCCGCGTGGTGGACAACGCCGACTTCTTCCGCGTGCCCGCACCCATCAAAATTGCCGACGCCGAACTGTTTGATCTGCTGCTCAATGAGCTGGACGGCTGGCAGCGGGACGCCAAAGCCGCAGGAATCCTGCGCGTCTAACCGTCCAACGGTCAAACCGTCTAACCGCAAAACTAAAAGACAGACGCCCACGTTTTTGGCCCTCAGACTCTTAGACCCTTAGACAATCCCCAACTCCCATTCCCCCTCACACAAGGAGCAAACCCAATGCCTATTTCCCTCAAGAAAGGACAGCAGATCAGCCTCACCAAGGAAGCCCCCGGCCTCAGCAGCGTTCGCATGGGCCTGGGCTGGGACGCCATCAAGAAAAAGGGCTTCTTCGGCTTCGGCGGCGGCTCGGTGGATGTTGATCTGGATGCCAACGCCCTGATGTTTGACGCGCAGGGCCAACTGGTGGACGCCGTGTGGTTCCGCCAGCTTCAGAGCAAGGACGGCGCGATCCAGCACAGCGGCGACAACCGCACGGGCGCGGGCGACGGCGACGACGAGAGCATCACCGTGAACCTGTCGCGTTTGCCTGCCAACGTCACGACTTTGATTTTCAGCGTCAACAACTACAGCGGCCAGGACTTCGGCCAGATTGAGAACGCCTACTGCCGTCTGGTCAACACCCAGGGCGAGGCCGAGATTGCGCGCTATGACCTGTCGGCGGGCGGGCAGCACAGCGCCATGATCCTGGCGAGCCTCAAGCGCCAGGGCAACGACTGGACCATGACCGCCATTGGCGCAACGTCCAAGGGGCGGACGTATCAGGACAACCTGCCGGACATCAAGGCTTACCTGTAGCTGAGGTTTGAGGATGGAGGTTTGAGAGTTGCTGCTTGCGGTTTA
>NZ_MSTI01000167.1 GCF_001949125.1 Deinococcus marmoris | reverse complement strand
CTGCGTCGATCCCAATGATGCTCTCCCTGCCCAGACACTGCTGATCTTGCATCTGCAAGATCAAACTGGTGTTCAACTCCACCCACGGCATTGGTTTCTGGAACCAGGCGCGATGGGTTCGCTCAGATGGCCCGCCATAGCGGGCCAGATTGGTGAAATTCAGTCGTCCAGGAACGACCAGCCACAGCACCAACAGCACCTGAAGATAGGCGGCCTGGGTGGAACGCAGGCTGGTTCCAGGGAGCAGGGCCGCTAGAATCTGGCTGGGGGTCGTCCGTTTTGTTGCCACACATCAACATGGACGATCCCCACCCCATTCGTCAAAAACCTTCCGGAGTACTGACCTTGGACAGATAGTCAGAAAAAACGAAGGTGGTGCCGGAGCCGTCACTACGCCGCGCCACGGTGATCGGCAGCGGGGGAATGGTTACGCCGGGATTGAGGGCGGCAATCGCCTTGTCGTTCCACAGCTTGATCTTGCCCAGGTAGATGTCGGCCAGCACCTTGCCCGTGAACTTGAGGGGCGCGGTCACGCCGGGCAGGTTATAGGAGGGCACCACTGCGCCGATGGCGGTGGGGATATGCAGCAGCTTGGCGGGTGCGGTCTTCATGGTCTCGTCGCTCATGGGGTTGTCGGACCCCGCGAAGTCCACGGTGCGCTCGATGATCTGCTTCTGGCCGCTGCCGCTGCCCACGCTCTGGTAGTTGACGCTCACGCCCTTATCTTTCTTGTATTCGGCGAACATCTTGCTGTACAGCGGGTACGGAAAGCTCGCGCCCGCCCCGGTCAGGCTCTGGGCAGAGGCAGTCGTGGCAATCAGGGCGAGGCCCAGCAGGAAGGTCTTCTTCATGCCCCCGAGTCTGCCCAACTGGTGTCAGCGCTGAGTCATCTGAAATGAAAAAGATGGTGGGGCTGTCAGTTCGCAGTCAGCGGAGTGCGTCGTGACGCACAATAACGTTTGACTTGGGAATGACGGCTGTGTCTTGCCTTGAGGGTCCTGACCTCTCCAACCCGCCCAGGTGAAGGCGGTGTCGCCGCTCTACCGAGCTTGGTAGAGCGTTTCGCTGATCCCGATCAGCCCATAACACGAAGCCACCACACTGCTCCGTGTGTGTTGCGCTGTCCCCCTCCCCCCGCGCCTGGACGCCAGAGCCGTTGGATGACCTTACCCGCCTCGCGAGCAGCGGCCCCCAGCCAGCACCTGGCCACCGATTTTAGAGACGCTCGTCGCGATCCACCCGGGCGCGCTGCGCCCTGCTCTCTGTGCGTCGCCCCGCACACTTCGAAGTACTCGGGCCCGCTGGATATCCCGAGACCATGCTAGGCCTCGAATTGCCCCTCCACACGGAACGCGCCTGGTATGGCCACTCCGACGCCGAGTGGCTGGCCAAGTGGCCCCGCCACCTCGCCGGCGAAGCCCTGCAAGGGCATCTCGAGCGCATCGAAACCCTGTTTGGATAACGACAAGATCCAGAAATTTTACACCGCTGAGGAAAAAGCACCCACCAGCACAGTGTTCTCAGCTCCCTATTACTACGTCTCCAGCTCCAGCCGCTTGACTGCCTGCTGGTAGGCGTCATCCACGGCCACCAGCGACAGGTGCTGATACACCTTTGGTGAACACCTTTGGTGAGTCGCTGTCGCTAGAGGTGTCGCAATGGACTGACCCGCACTGCGCCAATGGCGGGCGGCAGCGCGGCCAGCAGACCCAGCGGAATCAGCGCCAGCGCCCGCACCGCCAGCGTCCAGGTCAACTGCGGCGGCGCAAGGGTAAAACCGAGGCGGTCCCCAAGCAACGTGCCGCCCACGCCGCTGAGCAACACGGCCAACGCCAGCCCCAGTCCCACGCCCAGCGTCACCGTGATCAGGGTTTCGCCCAGCACCAGCCCAAAGACGGTGCTCCGCCCGGCCCCCAGCGCCCGCAGCAGCGCCACAGTCTTCTGCCGTTCCACGGTGGCCGAATGCACGCCCAGCCAGACAGTCAATGCGGCAATGCCCAGCACCAGCAGCGACAGCCCCGCGTAGGCGGCCTGCCCCTGCGCCAGCACATCCCGCGCCCCGGCGAAGACCTGACCGGGAAAGACCGCCATCGCCTCCCGGCCCGCGTTGACACGCTGGGCGGTCACGTAAACGCCTGCCAGTTGATCGGCGGCATACAGCACGGCCGTCACCTGCCGCGTGGCCGGGGTGTCCTGTCCATGCACTTCCCAGATCGTCTCAATGGGCGTCAGCAGGGCACGGTCTACCGGGCCGCCCGTGGGGGCCAGGATGCCCACCACGGTGTATGCCTCATTGTGCTGGGCGCTCCCGCGCTCCTCCTCTGTCTCGCGTTCTTCCAAGCCGTGTGCGCCCTTGAAGGTGCTGCCCAGTTTCAGATTGCTTTCCCGCGCCGCCCGCGCTCCGGCCACGATCTGATGCTCCCCGCTAAAAATCTGGCCCTGGGCAAGACGGAAGTACGGCGGATCTTTGGGCCTGAGGCGCTGGTCAAAAAAGGCCGCATTGGTGCCCACAATCGGGAAACCCAGGTGGTTGTCGCCCAGGCCAATCGGCACGGCGCGGCGGGTGCCCGGCGAGTCTCGCAGCTCCTCGTACAGCTTCTCGCTGATGTTACCGGTGGGCGTGTCCAGGTAGAACAGACTGGAGGTCAGCGCCTGCGTCGCGCTGCCGGGGGCGGCGATCAGCAAGTCGAACACCTGCGCGGCATCCTGTGCGCCCCGTTCAATCTGGCGCGTGACCAGCGGCACGGTCAGGGCGGTGGCGGTGGCCAGGGCCACGGCCAGCACGGTGATTGCCAGGACACCGGCGCGGGCACGCAAGCCGCGCAGGGCCGTCCAGAGCGCCAATCTCATACGCCCACCACAGCCATCTCCTGCCCCAGTTCCAGCCGCGCGGGCAGGGCGTCGGCCACCAGCGGATCATGCGTGACCACGATCAGGGTCGCGCCCAGTTCGGCGGCGGCGTCCAGCAGCAATTCCAGCGCTGCCCCCGCGCGGTTTCTGTCCAGGTGCGCGGTGGGTTCGTCCACCAGCAGCAGCCCTGGCCGGTGCGCCACGGCGCGGGCCACGGCCACGCGCTGCCGCTCGCCCGTGGAAAGTTGACCAGGGCGGTTTTGCACGCGGTGGCCCAGGTCCAGGCGTTCCAGCGCCTCACGCGCCCGCTGGCGGGGTTGATCGGCCCCAGCTACCCGCAGCCCCAGTTCCACATTTTCCAGCGCACTCAGGCCCGGCATCAAGTGGAAATCCTGAAAAACGTACCCCACATTACGGCGGCGAAAGACCTCGCGGGCCGTTTCACTCGCCGCGTTTAAATTCAAGTCGCCGGACCAGACCGCGCCGCTGGCCGGGCGGAGTAGCCCCGCCAGCAGATGCAGCAGCGTCGTTTTGCCCGTGCCGCTGGGACCAGTGATCGCCAGCGCCACGCCTGCTTCCAGATTCAGATCCGGGTAGCGTAGCGTAACCTCTGGCCCGTATTGCACGCTCAGATTCTCGGTGCGGAGAGCAGCGCTCACGCCTTGTTGCTCACTCCATCAGCGTACAGGCGCACCAAGCTGACAAATCCGGTTTCATCGTCGCGCTTGACGCCAATTTCCAGGCGTCCAGTCACGTTCAGGCCGCGCGTGGTGGGGTCAAGCTCGCGCCCCGGCGGCATGATCACCAGCACGATATCGGCGGGCCAGTCGGCGGCGGTGGTGCAAAACGGACAGGTACTCATCGGCTCGCGCGTCAGCACAAAGAAATCCAACCTGGGCTTCAGCGGCGGGGCCATGTAGCCGGTCATCTGAATGGTCTGCCCGCTGAGGGACTTGATCTTGTCGCTGTACTCCACGCCGCGTACGGTCACCCTGCCGTACAACTCATTAAATTTCAGAGCGGGGGGGGCAGCGGCAGCGCCCACACGCGCCAGCCAGCCCGAGAACGGCAGTGCGGCGAGCGCACGAATCAAGGTCCGTCTATTCATCCCCCCATTGCACACCTGGTGGGTCAGGGTGGGGTCAAGCCGGGTGACAGGCTGCCCATGAAGCGAGACGGAAAGCCGCGCACATGGCCGCCTTCCGTCTCTTGTGGAGGTTCAGGATTTATTTGTTCTTCGTTGCGTCCACACCCAGCGCCCGCGAGATGCTGAAGAAGATGTCGGTCTGATCCATCGTGCCGAAGAAGTTCTCTGCGCCCGCACCGAAGGCGAACAGCGGCACTGGATCGGCGGTATGCACGCCCTGGTTGGCGCTGGGCGGCAGGTTACCCGTTCGCAGCACCGAGCCTTCGGCGCAGACTTTGGGGTTGGGGACGTACCCGGCTTCCGCGCCGGTCTTGCCGTTGCTCACAGTGGGGTCCTGAAAGACCTTGCGGCCCAGGTAGGTCTCGCAGTAATCGGGCAGGGCGGCAAAGCCTACGGCATAGGTGCGCGGTGAATCGGGGGTGGGGATGCCGTTGGCGTCTTTCTGGGCATAGGTGGGGAAGCCCGCGTCCTGATACACGCCCACGGCCTCGCGCTTGCCCGGTCCCTGGGTGGCGTCGTAACCCCCATAAGTGCTGATCGAGTGGGCGTGGTCAGCAGTGACCAAGACCAGGGTATCCGGGTGCGTCTTGGCGTATTCCTTGGCGTAAGCCACGGCCCGGTCCAGCTCCATGACGTTCCACACGCCGCGCTGCCAGTCCAGCGGGTGCTCGTACTTGTCGATCATGCCGCTTTCCACCATCAGAAAGAAGCCGTTGGGATTTTTATCCAGCGTCTCAATTGCTTTGCGGGTGCTGTCCCACAGGTACGGCATATCGGGAAAGTTCTTGACGGTTTCCTCGCCTTTGTATTGCGCGCGGTCCAGGTAGCTGGGAATGTTGTCGATGTTGAACAGGCCGAAGAGTTTGTCACTGTTGGCGGCCAGCAGCTCAGTACGGCTGCTGACAAAGCCGTAGCCCAGCTTCTGGCTGCCCGTGATCCAGTCGGTGGTGTCCTTGCGGCGGCTACCGGGGGCGGTGGACGGAATGAAGTCGCGGCTGCCTCCGATCAGCAGCACATCGGGCTTCACGCCACCCTGGAAATACTGGTCCGCGATGGCCGAGTAGTCGCCCCGGCGGCGGGTATGTGCCGAAAACGCGGCGGGTGTGGCGTCCGTCCCGAAGGCGTCGGAGACGATGCCAATGCTCTTGCCGGTGGTGCGGCGCAGAATCTCGGTGATGGTCTCGATGCGCGGGTTGTCCAGCGTGTCCTCGGTGTTGTCGGGGTAGACGTTCAGCGCATTGACCAGCACTTTTTGCCCGGTGGCGATAGAGCTGGCGGTGTTGGCGCTGTCGGCCAGGGCGCTGTCAAACGAGCTGGTGGTAATACTCGCCATACCGCTCAGGCCGCTCATCATTTCCAGCTTGCCGGTGGGCAGACCGCTGCCGGGGTTATAGGGGTGTGCGATCAGTTGCGCGGCCTCGACGGTGTTCCAGCCCATGCCGTCGCCGATGAACAGGATCACGTTCTTGGCCTTGCCCGTCACGGGCGGCGTAGCGTACCAGCGCACGCTCTTGGTGGCCGGGCCATTGTCGTCGGTAAAGTTGACCACCAGTTCGTGCGTGCCGGTGTTCAGGCTCTGGCCGCGCAAAGTCCACTCCACGCTGTCCGCCTTGGTGGTGGTCCGTGTCAAGCCAGACACGACCTGACCATCCAAGGTCACGGCGGCGTCCTTGAATCCTTTAACGCCCTCCGCCTCGATCCGCAGGTCAAACTTCTGTCCGGCCAGCAGTTTCGCGCCGTTGTAGGGATAGACCTGAAATGTGGCGGCAGAGGCGGCTCCGCTAAACAGGAGGGCGGTCATCAGGAAGAATTTGGGCATACGCAGCCATTGGAGACTGGAAATGTCAGTTCTGAATCAGCGCTGTGTCAGCCAGTTGTAAGGTACCCATGCTCTATTTCAAGCCCTCTTCGAGATTGATTTTCATCTTGGTAAAATCGAGCCATCCCCAATCGCAGGTCTCTAAAGACTGTGCCAAGCGCTTCGTAAATCGAATAATAAAGCCTACAAGTGCCGCCTTCGCTAGGGAGCAGGTTAAATGTCACGGCAGACCTCCGCCTGACATCAGCCCGTTAGACCATGTAGATGAAACGACTGTTCCTGACTGCCGCGCTGTCCGGCCTGGGCCTGGCCAGTGCACAGACTGCTCCCGCTGACCTGAGTGGCACGCTGACCCTCTACACCTCCGAGGTGCAGGCCGATGTGCAGGCGCAGGTGGACGCCTTCAAGAAGCTGTACCCAAAAGCCAACGTGCAGCTCTTCCGCTCTGGCACCGGCGAAGTGACGGCCAAGCTCAATGCCGAGTTGGAATCGGGCAACCCTCAGGCTGACCTCCTGTGGGTCGCTGATCAGACGTATTTTGACACGCTCAGCAAGCGGACCCTGCTGGAAAAACTCGATCTCAGCGGCCTGAATGTCCCTGGCAGCGCCGTTTACGGCGGCACCTATGCCGAGGTTCGCAAGCTCTACAACGTTATCGGCGTCAATACCAACGTACTCAAGACCATGCCGAAGTCGTTCGCCGATCTCAAGCAGCCTGCCTACCAGAACAAGCTGGCGATGCCCAATCCGCTGTTCAGCGGCGGCGCACTCTCCACCGCTGGGACGCTGGCGCAGCGGCTGGGCTGGGAGTACTTCGACGCACTGGCGAAGAACGGGATGAAGATCGAGCAGTCCAATCCGGTCACCACCACCAAGCTGATCGGCGGCGAGTACGGCGCGGCGCTGCTGGTGGATTACGCCCTGCGGCGGGAGGCCGCCAAAGGCGCGCCGATTCAGATCGTCTACCCCACTGAAGGGGCCATTCTGGTGCCGACGCCCATCGGGGTGCTGAAGTCCAGCAAAAACAAGGCGCTGGCGCAGGCATTTGTGCGGTTCCTGTATTCGCCAGCGGCCCAGGCGAATTTTTCCAAGCTCTCGTATGTGCCCGTGATGCCGGACGCGCCCCGTCCGGCAGGCGTCCCGGCCAGCGTGCCGACCCTGCCCAGCGCGGCGGCCTACATTGCGGCCAACAAAGCCGAGATCGGCCAGCGCTTCTCGGCCCTTTTTGACCTGAAGTAAGTGGCCCGGCCTCAAGCACAAGCGGCGGCGTGAAACGCCCTACTGTCAAGGCAGGTACCTGGGTAGCCATTATCCTGGCCGCGACTGGACTGTTCGCTCTTTTCAGTGTCCTGGCGCGCGGTCTGCCCGCCGTGCCAGGGGTGCTACGCGGCGACTGGGATGTGGTCCTGACGACGCTAGGCTTGGTGAGCGTGGGCCTGACACTCTCGCTGCTGATCGGTGGTGGGCTGGCGCTACTCACCTGGCTCGCACGGCTGCCCACCGCCGCCGACCTGCTCATTTCAGTCGCGTACCTGATTCCGCCGTTCATTGGGGCGACGGCCTGGCTTGCGGCGCTGGGGCCGGGCAACGTGTTCACCGGACGGGCGATTCTGTCGGTCTACTCACCGTTCGGCATTGAGCTGGCCTGGGTGACGCACTACGCTCCGCTGGCCTACCTGCTCATTCGGGCGGCCCTGAGCGCCCAGGGGGAAGGGCCATTGCTGGCCGCCCGCGTCCACGGTCTGAGCAGCGCCCAGGGGCTGCGGTGGGTGGTGCTGCCGCTGATCTGGCCCGGTGTGGGCGCGGCAGCAGTGCTGATCGGCCTGAGCCTGCTGGGCAATTTTGGGGTTCCGGCAGTGCTGGGTTTTCCGGCCAAGATTTACACCCTGTCCACACTGGCCTACGCCCGGCTGCTTAACCCCACGCTGGCCGATCCGCTCTCGGCAGCCTCGGGGGTGGCCTGGTTACTGGTGGTGGCCGCCCTGCCCGCACTGCTAATCCGTCCCAGAGCGCCAGCAGGTGATCCGGCATCGGACTTCGGGCTGCCGACACCGCGTCGCCTGCGCCGCATGGCCTGGGCAGCCGTCAGCCTGTGGACGCTGATCGCGCTGGCGCTGCCACTCGCAGCCACGCTGCTGCTGGCCTTCAAGCCCGCCTACCGCCCCGGCTTCACACTGGAGAACTTCGCCGGGGCGCTGGCTCTGGACAGCGTGCGGCGGGGCCTGTGGCACTCAGTCTGGCTGGCCCTCGCTGCGGCGGCCATTTGCGCCCTGCTGGGTCTGTGGATCGCCCGCGCCGGACAGGGATCGCGGCTGGCTGGCGCGGCGCAGCGGCTGCTGACCCTGCCGTACCTGCTGCCGGGTACGCTGCTGGCTCTGGGATTGATCCTGACCTTCGGGCGCACCGCGCTCTATGCCACGCCGCTGTTCCTGATGCTGGCCTACCTGCTGCGCTTCCTCGCGCCGGGCGTGGAGGGTGGGCGCAGCGCGGCCACTCCCGGCACGGCAAATCTGGAGTTTGCCGCCCGCCTTCACCGGGTGCGGCGCTGGCAGACCTTCTGGCGCGTCACCCTGCCGCTGGCCCGCCCGCATCTGGTGGCCTCATTTCTGGTGATCTACCCGCTGGCGCTCTCCGAGGTCACACTCTCAGCGCTGCTGTACGCACCGGGCGCGGAAACCGCCGGAGTGGGCGTTCTCAATCTGCTCTCGGAAGGCAACCTGCGCGGGGCCGCCGCGCTCGCGACGGTGCTGCTATTACTGAGCCTGCCTACTCTGCTGGTGCCGCGTGGACGCGCTTAAATGAGGGCCATGCCAAAGACAGAACAAGTGCCCACGCCAGGGTCCACGACCTGCCCGGACGCCCTGAATCTGGTGGGCGTGACCAAACGCCTGGGGCGCAACGAGGTGTTGCAGGGCGTTGACCTGCGGGTCGGGGCCGGGGAGATCGTGGCGCTGCTGGGAGCCTCGGGCAGCGGCAAGACAACCCTGCTGCGGCTGGTGGCAGGGATGTTGACCCCAGATGCGGGCCAGTTGACCATCGGTGGACGCGAGGCAGCGCACTTGCCCCCGGAAGCCCGCCGGCTGGGCTTCGTGTTTCAGGACTATGCCCTGTGGCCGCACCTGAGTGCGAGAGAGCACCTGACTCTGGTGATGGGCAGGGCGGGTGTGGCCCAGCGGGCGCGGGCGGATACGCTGCTGACCACGGTGGGGCTGGCCGGGCTGGAAGAAGCCCGACCCGCCCAGCTTTCCGGCGGCCAGCGGCAACGGGTGGCCTTGGCCCGCGCCCTGGCGGTGGAACCTGAACTCATCTTGCTCGACGAGCCGTACAGCGCCCTTGATCCAGTGCTGCGCGAGACGCTGCGCGGTGAAGTGGCGGCGCTGCTGCGGGCCGAGGGCCGCGCCGCGCTGCATGTGACGCACGATCCCGACGAGGCCATGACGGTGGCCGACCGGATTGTCGTGCTGGGCGGCGGCAAGGTTCTGGATGACGGTTCACCAGAGCGCGTCTACCACTCGCCCGCAACGCTGGGAGCCGCCCGCGCCCTGGGGCGACTGAACGAGCTTCCAGCTCAGGTCAGGGCTGGGGAGGTGTGGCTGGGCGCTTGGCGCGCTCCAGCAGCGTTACTCGACGGCGCGGCGGTGGTCACGGTTCGCTGGGAACACGCACAGGCAGTGAGGAGCCACGGCGCGGCCCTCCAGGCCACATTTGAGCGCGACGCTTCCATGCGGGGCGTCATGTTGGGCCGTTTCCGGTTGTTGGACGGCGCTGTCGTGATGGCCCAGCGCACCACGGCCTACGAACCGGGTGAGGTGGTGGGCCTTGAACTTGCAAGTATTGGCGTTTTCAGCCTTGAACAGGGCGAGCCAGCTACTCACCGGAGGACGCTGTGAATGAGGCCGGGGCAAGCAGACAGTAGCCTGCCGGAGAGGACAGTGGTCAATATGTTGACCATATGGGGTGGTGCACGCCCTTTTGGCCAGTTTGAAGAGCGAGGTCTGGGGCTGCCCCGCTATTGCGTAGTTGAGGTTAAGCGGCTTGACTGACATCTTGCAGTTTTGGAAAAGGATGTCTGGAACGCACTTTTGGCCCCATAGTGAGGTGTGTACCCAAAAGAATCGCGCTCCAGACGGCTTTATTCTGACATTCTGCCTTGCTTTTCTCGCAAGCAACACCGGGAATCCTTCGAGGTCTTCCTCGACCTGCTGCTTGATGGTTCCGGCAGACCTCTGCCGGAACGGGCCACCGTCAAATCCCCCTCGGCGCTCAGCCGCTTTTTCAATCACGCCACCTGGAGTACCCGTCAGCTCTGCCGGGTGATGCGTCAACACGCTCTCCAGACGTTGCAGGATCAGTGGCGACAGCAGCCCCATCAGCGCCCCAGACTGGAACTCCTGG
>NZ_MSTI01000124.1 GCF_001949125.1 Deinococcus marmoris | reverse complement strand
GATTGCATACGTCCGGGGATACGCCCCGGACGCCCCTCATGTCAGGCATGTCGGTTATGATTCCAGCCTTCTACCAAGAATTCGCAGACGCAGGCCATTTGTAGAGGACTGAGTCTGTCCAAAAGTCATTCAGGGAATACCGATAGCCACCACAGACAGTGTCAAATTGACTGTACCAGCGTAGGTTCCTGAACGGTTGCTCTGGGTAGGCTTGGCAACCGTGACCGTGAGGGTTTTGTTATAGCCACTGCCAGTATCCGCAGCATTGCCAGTGCCTGCGACTTCTGTCGCTAGGCTTGCGCCCGTCACCGTTGCAGTGAGGGTGTTCTGAGGGGCAGGGTCAGAGGAGGTAGTCCCTGCCCTCTGGAGGGTGACTGTCGTGTCGCTGTCCAACCGGAAGTTCACTCCAGTGTTGCACACGATGTTGACCACGCTGATGGCGCTCACGGAAGCGTCCTGCTGAATCCAGTACATCACCGGGATGGTCACGGGGTTGGGCTGGGTCATGGCGCAACTATCGCCAACCGATGCATTGACCTGAAAGTTGTTTGAGCCGCTGCTGACGCCCTGTAAGATCACGGGGGCAGCAAGAGTGGTGGAGGTGAGCATGGCGGCCACAAGAGCAAGATATTTCATATGAATTCCTCCGAACTAGGGCAATTTGGTTGCCTGAGCCAGGCTTTTATCTTGACTGAGTACAAGCAAAAAAATGGGCGATAAGGGAGTGTGCAAATTCCTGTCAGCCCGCTGCCTTTTCTCACCCAAATTCCAGACTGGCGCGACCTACAACGAATCACGTATCCGTGGGAAGCCCTCTGGGCGCTCATCCTCACGGGTTTGATCAGTGGGCCTGAGAATATCCTGGCTCTTTCCGACTGGCTCCATGCCCACCGAACGACACTTATTCAGCGGCTCAGCTTGCCGGGGGTACCCCGGCAAGCCACGCTCTACCGCTTTTTCTGGAATCTCGATCTCCATCCTGGAGAACTTCAGACTGCCCTGCTCACCTGGGTCAAGGCATGTCATCCAGATCTCGATGCAGAACGTCTGGTCTTGCTGGCAGGCGATGGCAAAGTCTTGAAGGGCAGCGCACGACAGGGCGAATCCGCCCTGTCGTTTCTCTCCGTTTTCTTCCACGAACTGTCGCTGACTGTCGCTCAGATGCCACAGAACGGACGCCATGAAGCACGTGTCCTGGATGACATGCTGGACATCATCAACAGCATGTTTGGAACAACCTGGTTGATCACGCTGGACGCCGCCTACACCGAGCAAGGGTTGACAGGCAGGATCATCGAAGCAGGCGGGGCCTACCTCGTCCCACTCAAGAACAACACGAGAGTTCTCAAGGAATGGGCAGAAGTGGCTTTCCAGCACCCTCCGACAACAGTGTTCCAGGATCACGAGCGGCGCAGTGGTGAGACGTGGATTCGCACCACCAGCACCCAAACGGCCATTCCCGATGATGTCCTCTCCTCACTTCCTGCGGCCCAAACCCTGATCC
>NZ_MSTI01000155.1 GCF_001949125.1 Deinococcus marmoris | reverse complement strand
TTTCGAGCCTCCCAGACCGCCATTCACCCTGAAACTGAATTGGTTGCCGATGCTGGCTATCAGGGCGTTCAACACCAACACCCGCTGTGCCATACACCGCACAAAGCGAGCAAGAAACGCAAGCTCACTCCGGCACAGAAAGCAGAAAATCTTCGACTGGCACGCTTCAGAATCGCTGTTGAGCATGTTATTCGTCGGCTCAAGATTTTTCGAGTGTTGAAGGAAACGTATCGCCATCGGCGAAAGCGGTTCAGCCTCCGAGTCAACCTCATCGCCGCCATCTGCAACGCCACCGCTAAATGTGCCTGACTTTCGCAAGAGGTCTACTCTGTTCTCCGGGTCTCTACCAGCTCTGATTGCGAACCGTCTCCGCTTCCCCTTCTCCCTGTTCCCGCGCGCCCCTGCGCCGCGTCGCCCAGCGCGAGCCGATCCAAGCCCCGGCCAGATCGAACAGCCAGTCGGTGACGCCCGCGTCGCGGCCCGGCACGAACGCCTGATGCACCTCGTCCAGCGCGCCCCACCACACCGCGATCAGCAGGGCGATGTCCCGCCGCCCCGTCGCCCGGCCCAGCGCATAGGCCAGCGCAAAATACGCGGTGAAGTGGGCGATCCAGTCCAGCGGATGCACCAGCGGCGGCCCCGGCGTGTCGGCGCTGCTGCTCAGCCACCAGATCGTGGCCATGATCCCTAGCGAGATCAGCCACCACACCGCCCGGAAGCGGGAAGACGTTGCGGGCGGCGTCAAACCCAGTCCGGGTCGCGGGGGTGTTCCACCAGTTCGATCAGGGTTCCCGCGCCCCATTTGGGATGCAGAAAGGCCACCCGTGTTCCGGCCCGGCCCGGCGTGGGCGCTTCGCTCAGGAAGCGTGCGCCCTCGCCGCGCAGACGGGTCATCTCGGCGTCCAGATCGGCCACGCGGTAGGCGGTGTGGTGCAGGCCCGGCCCGCGTTTTTCAAGGTAGGCGGCAATCGGGCTGTCGGGGCGGGTGGGCGTCAGCAACTCGATTAAAGTCTCGCCCACCTGAAAGGCGCGCACACGCACGCCCTGGGTCTGCACGTCCTCGTCCGGCCCCTCGGGGTGCAGGCCCAGCGCCAGATACGGGGCGCTTCCGGTGTCCAGATCGGGGGTGGCGACGGCGACATGATCCAACTGCGTGACAGACATCGCTTCAGCCTACGCCAGCCGCCGGTCCTGTGGAAAGGGCAGCGTTCAGGGTGCAAGCCGCCTGGGACGCCAGCCTCCCCGCTCCAGCCCAGGCCGCAGCAACAGCACCAGGGTCAGCGCGGCCAGCAGGGTCAGCAGCAGGCCCGCGTTCCCGCCGCTCAGGAAGGCCAGCGGAACCACGCCCGCCAGGGTCAGTGGCAGCGCGAAGGGACGGCCCAGCGCCAGCGTGCCCAGGGCCACGCCAGCTACAACGCCCAGAATCTCTGCCAGCCAGATGGGCAGGTACGCGGTCAGCACGCCACCCAGCACCAGCCCCAGGCTCAGGCCGATCAATGCGGCGGCCAGTGGCAGGGGGAGCAGGCGCAGGCGACGGGTGGCAGCCCAGGCCAGCGCCAGCAATGCGGCCAGCAGCACGGCCACAGGCGCGGCGTGGCCCACCTTGCCCAGTGTCTCGCGCAGGTTGCCGCCCGTGAAGATGACCTGCACGTCCTGGGCGGTGATCACGTTTTGAAGCTGCCATTTCAGCGTCTGCTGTCCGCCCAGCACGCCGCGCACCTGAGAGGTAGGAAACAGCGTGTAGCGCCCGAATTTGGCGGGGCGGTCCGCGTTCACGCTCAGGTCGAACGCCTTGATCGCCTCGCGCCGCCCGCCCAGCGCGTAACTCCAGCTCCGCGCGCCCTGGTTGCGGTAGGTCACGTTCACCTTGACCGTTTTCCCCGCTGCCACCTCACCCTGCCACTGGCTGCCGTCGGTCAGATCGCCCGCGCGGAATTCCTGGCCGTCCACCGTCAGGCGGAAGTTGCTGAGGGTGCCGCTGCCCACCGGCAGGGGAAAGTCGAAGCGCAGGGTGGCCGCCGTCTTCAGCGGGTTGGTAAAGGTGTAATCCGCGTTGAAGACGGCGTTGTAATACGAACCGCGCCCCCCCGCCGGATCGACGAACTTGAGGTCCGTGGTGATGGCGGTGGTGTCCACGTTGACCGGCTGCTCGGTCTGCAAGGTGACCTCGCGGGTGTAGACCAGCGTGTTGCCGCGCCGCACGAAGTTCTCGCGGAAGTCCCTGACCCCGGCAGAATCGGGGGAGCCGAAATACGGCAGCAGCGGTTCCAGGCCGCCCTGCACATTGATTCGCGCGAAGACTTCCGGCGGCAGGCTCAGGCTGCGGGTGTAGGTGGTGTCCTGGAGGAGGGTCACGCGGGGCGCGCTCTGGACCGTCTGTCCGCCGTCCGGGTCGGCGGCGTTGGCGTAGCGCGCGTTCTGCTGGGTGCCCAGCCGGACATCCACCGCGCGGCGGGCCACGTCCAGCGCCAGCAGCCCGGCTCCCAGCGCCAGCGCCGCCAGTGCCCAGCGCCCCAGCCCGGACAGGTGCGAGGCTGCCCAGCCCAGCCCGGCCTGAAAGCGGGCGCGGTCCAGCAGCCCGATCAACAGCAGGGCCAGCAGCAGCGCCGCCAGCACGATTCCGGCGGGCAGGGCCAGTCCCAGCACCCCTTCCAGCGCATTTCTGAGCAATTGAACGGCGGACTGAACCATAGGCAAACCTCCGGCGACAGACAGGGATGAATGGATGGCGTGTACTCATCTGAGTAAATACCGCGCGAATGGTCCTGGCGGCGTCCATCTTTAGGTGCAGAGCGATCAAGCAAGCAGAGAGATCAAGCAGAGAGATCAATATGCGCTTCGGGCACGTTCCCCATGTGCATGGCAGACTGCGGCCATGTCCCGCTCTGTCGCGCCCTCGCTGCTGCCACTGCTGCAACACCATCTGGGAGGCCCGATTCTGGAGGCCACGCCCCTGAGCGGTGGGGATATCAACGACGTGTACCGCCTCCGCACCGGGCGGGGAGACTGTGTCTTGAAGGCCAGCCGCCGCGCCCTGCCGCATCTGTTTTTTGCGGAGGTGCAGGGCCTGGGCCTGCTGCGGGAAGCCGCGTCGCGCCGCCCGCCTGGACTGCTCGTGCCGGAGGTCATCGCTTACGGCGACGCGCCGGGTGGCTGGCAATACCTGCTTCAGAGCTACCTGCCGCCAGTGGCCGAAACGCCGCAGAGTCAGGAGGCACTGGGGCAGGGGCTGGCCGCCCTGCACAGCGTCACGGTCCCTGGATTCGGCGCTACGGCGGACAACTATTTCGGGACGCTGCCGCAGTTCAATCCGCCTTTCCAGAGCGCCGCCGACTTCTTCTGGAGCGCCCGTCTGCGGCCCCAGTTGCGGCTGGCCCAGGAGCATCTGTCGGCGGACGACACGGACAGGTTCGAGGCCCTGCGCCAGAGGCTGCCCAATCTGATTCCGACCGAGCCGTCCAGCCTCGTCCACGGCGATCTGTGGCACGGCAATCTGCTGTACACGGCGGCGGGGCCAGCCCTGATCGATCCAGCCGCCGCCTACAGCCACCGCGAGGTCGATCTGGCGGCTATGCGGCTGTTCGGCGGTGTGCCTGAGCGGGTCTTCGACGCCTATGCCGAAGCCTTCCCGCCCGCACCCGGCTGGCAGGACCGTGCCAACCTGTGGAACCTGTATCCCCTTCTGGCCCACGTCAATATGTTCGGAAGCGGATATCTGGGCCGCACCCGCGCCGCACTGAACACAGTTCTAAATTTATAAACCGATTGACTTTATAAAGTATTCGGAGGAGAATGAGAACACGACCACGCCTTCCCTGATCCTGCCCGCCACCGCCAGTGTCGGCACAGTCACGCTGCTGACCGCCGATCTGCCACGCCTGCAAACTTTTTACGGGAGCCTGCTGGGTCTGGGTGTCCTGGCGGAAACGGCTGAGGAGGTCATACTGGGCGCGCACGGAACGCCGCTGCTGCGCCTGCGGGCCACCGACCTGCAGCCTGCCTCCGTATCGCGTCCGGGGCTGTACCACACGGCGTTTCTGTTGCCCACGCGGGCCGATCTGGGGCGCTGGCTGGCGCACGCCGCACAGATGGGGGCACAGATGGGGGCACAGATGGGCCTCCGCATCGGCAGCGGCGATCATCTGGTCAGTGAGGCGTTCTACCTGAGCGACCCCGACGGCAACGGCATCGAGGTCTACGCGGACCGCCCGCGCGACACTTGGACCTTTCAGAACGGACAGGTGCAGATGGACACCGTGGCAGTGGATTCCGGGGCTGTGCTGGGCAGCGCCGGCCTGGATGCAGACACCCTGGCCGACGCGCCCGCCTACGCTGGAGCGCCCGCTGGAACCGTGCTGGGCCACGTCCACCTGAAAGTCGGCAGCGCCGAACAGGCCGCCCATTTCTACCGCGACACGCTGGGGCTGGACCTGATGGCGGACCTGGGCAGCGCCGTGTTCATGTCGTGGGGCGGATACCACCACCACGTCGGCCTGAACGAGTGGCACACGCGCGGGCAGATGGCCCCGCAGACGCCCGCACTGGGGCTGGACGAGGTGGAATTCCTGACCCCTGATCTGGCGGGCCTGCGCTCTCATCTCAAAGACCGGATTGGCGTGCAGGACAGCGGCGACGCCCTCAGTCTGCGCGATCCGTGGGGCAACCGCATCACTGTGCGGCAGACGGCCTGAAATCTACGCTTCAACCCGTCAGGAAGTTGTTACTCACCGCCCATTAACCTTGGGCATGATCCTGAAGTTTGAAAAAACGGACCGTGCCCATGTTTCCAGTCCAGAAAGGCAGCAACTCCGTTATCAGGAGCTGGCCGCGATCCTCGGAGAGTACGGCTATCTCACGGCATGGAACCCCGGCAAATACACCCACTTTTCCATGCGCCACGTGGGCAGCAGTCAGGAGCTTCGCGTGCGCGTGTCTGGACGCCTGCTCCTGCGTAAAGACATGCTGGGCGGGGATCACTGGCTGGCGTTTCAGGATCAGGACCAGTGGTATCTGGCCCCGCATGACGAACTGGTCAGCGCCGTTCATGGGGTCACGTCCTATCAGACTTCCGAATCCTGGCTCAGCGGGGGCCTCCATAGCTTTCCAGGGTTGTCGGGCGGAATCTCGGCTGTCCTGAAGCCGTACGTTGTAAAAGCCGGGCAGTAAAGAAGGCGCGGCTGGCCCGCGTGTCACGGCATCTGCGGCTGCTCCCGCCTGATCTACGTTGACTCCGCAGGGCTACCGCAAAGTCCGCGTGAAGGGGCTGGGAGTGACTGGGAGTGCGCCACGCTGGAAGGCAAACCCCTCTCCTGCGGAGCTTTACAAGCCAGTCTGCTTCGCAGCCAGCTCCCCTTGAGGGGAGCCAAGAGGTACAATTCATCGTGCCACGCAGCAATCTCCTTGCCTCCCTTCTAAGGGAGGTGGCCCGTAGGGTCGGAGGGGTTAAGCGGGCATCGCAGACTCAGAATCGGACTCGGGGACTTTGCGGTAGCCCAAGTTGACCCGGCCGAATCGAAGCACCAGCCTGTCCAAACAGGTACGCTGGTGCATGAACCACTTTCTGCGGCGAACCCTGCTGCTGGTCAGCACACTTCTGGTCACCGGGGCAGGAGGCCAGACCACCGCGCCCCCTGGCCCGGTCCCGGCTGGTTTTTCCCCGGTGCTGATCCAGGCACCCGGCGACGATCAGGCGCAACTGCTGGGCGCAGTGGCCAACGGGCGCTGGCTGACCGTGAAGGAGACCGGGCCGCGCCTGAAGGGAAAGGAAAAATACCTGCGCCGCAGTCTGGGCGGCCCCGCCGTGCCTGTCGTGGGGGGCAGGCCCGAATCCTTCGGTGAGCCGTGCGCGGACGCCTACGGGGTGTCGGTCAAGCCCACTCGGACCTCTGATCAGTTTCAACTGTTCACCGCTGCGGCCCTGAACGCGCGGCCCCGGCCCGTCACTGCCCTGCTCACGGGGAACGAGACCTACCGCCAGATCGTGCGCGCAGAGCTGATCAAACGCGGCATCAGGACCCCGAACGTGCAGCTCGTGGGCCTGATCCGCGCCGATCTGGACGGCGACGGCACGCAGGAAGTGATCATCGAGGCGACGCATTACAGCGAACGCTCCGGCATTTTTCCGCCGTCTGTCGGGCAGCCGGGCGACTATTCCATCGTGCTGCTGCGCCATGTGGTGCGCGGTCAGGTGCTGACCCTCACGCTGGGCGCGGACATTGCGCCCCAAACGCCCCTGAAACCCGGCGACACCTTCGAGACCCGTCCGCTGGCGACGGTGATCCGACTGGCCGGGGTCGCGGACCTGAACGGCGACGGCCAGATGGAATTGATTCTTTTCGGGGCCTATTACGAGGGGTACTCCTACACCGTCAAGGAATGGACCCCTGCTCGCGGCTTGACGGAGACGCCGCTGGAAACGGGCTGCGGGGTGTAGCCGCCTGGAAACCTCTGAGGTCGGTCTGGAAGGTTGATGTTGAGGCTGAGACAGCCCATCCCCGCATGCCCCGTTACCCGGCTGACGGCTTGACCTGCCGGATCTCCACCCGGTTGCGGCCCGCGTTCTTGGCGGCGTACAGCGCGTCGTCGGCGCTTTGCATCACGTCCTGGACCGCCAGCGTGGCGGGATTCAACTGCGCGACCGCCACCCCCAGGCTGATGGTCAGGCTCAGGCCGGGGCGCACCGTGGACCAGTCGTGGTTCTCGGTGGCCCGGCGCAGGTCCTCACACAGTTCCAGCGTGGCTGCCTCGCTGGCCCCGGTCAGCAGCAGCACGAATTCCTCGCCGCCGTAGCGGGCCAGCAGATCGCCCCGGTGCAACTGCCCCCGCAGGAGCGCGGCCACATGACGCAGCACCTCATCCCCAACCAGATGAGAGAACCGATCATTCACCGCCTTGAAGTGATCGATGTCGCACAGCACGACACTGATCTGCTGTGACCGCGACACCCGGTCCAGCGCCGCGTCGAAGGCCCGCCGGTTGGGCAGCCCGGTCAGGGCGTCCTCGTTGGCGTGCTGCTCCAGGCGGGCCATCAATTCGGCGGTCCGGGTCTGGGCCGCCGTCAGGTCGCGGTTGGTGGCTTCCAGGCGGGCGTTCAGCTCTGTCAGCTCGGCGTTCTGGCGCTGGGTGGCCAGCCGCTCGCGTTCGGCCTGCTCCAGCTCAAACTGCACCCTCAGGCTCTGGAGCCGCTGATCGGATTCGGCATTGAACAGTTCCCCCCTGAGCTGGAGATGTTGTTCCAGGTGGGTCAGTGCCTCATAGGGGCGGCCCGAATCCCTGTACAGCTTCGACAGTGCCAGATCAATTTCGCAGAGCTTATCGCGGAGTTGACCGCTCTCAGCCAGAGACCGTGCGCGGATCAGAGCGCTCAGGGCATCATCCACCTGACCTGTTGTGCCCAGCAACTCACCTAGATGCATCAGGGCCGTCACCTGACCGTAATCATCTCCAATTTTCTGGTAGATCTTCAGACACCGTTCGAAAATTTGCCGCGCCCCGTCCAGGTTCCCCTGCTGCTGCGCCACCCGCCCCAGAAACAGATCTGTACCAGTGAGATCAGATTGGTTTCCCGAGTGTTCAATCAGCTTGCTGGCCTTCAGGTACATGGCCTGGGCTTCCGGGAACTGCTGCAACCCGAAGTGGGCCTGGCCCGCGTTCTGGAGTGCTGCGGCCTCCAGCGCGGGCAAGGAATTCTCTGCCTGGATTTTCAAACAGGCTGTGGCCGCCTCCAGAGCGTCATGATGTTGCCCCATCTCGTTGTAGGCCATGCTCAGATTGCTCAGCGCGTGCTGCTCCATGAGCGGCAGGCCATGTTGTCGCCCGAGTCCCAGCACCAGCAGGAGGTAATGCACGGCGTTGGGATGGTCACCCATGATGCCGTAGACCGCCCCGATGCTGTTCAGTGCCCTGATCTCACCTTCAACATTTCCCAGCGTCACATGCAGATGCCTGACTTGCAAAAAGAGTTCCAGAGCTTCAACCGGACGCCCCTGGCGCGCCTTCGCAGTGCCCAGCGCGATCAGGCTGTCAAGCTGCCCTTCCTGATCGGTCAGTTCTTTATAGAGAGACAGCGCCCGCCGGAGTTCTGGCTCTGCCGCATTGAATTCGCCCTGGTACAGCAGTCCACCCCCCAGGCACAGGGTGGCGCGGGCCAGTTCAGGTTCATCTAGCGCCTGCTCCAGCACCTGACGTGAAACGCGCACACATTCCTGTGGAGCGCTGTGCCGACCTGCCCAGGCCGCATCAAGCAGCGCCCGGATCTGATCCAGGGAAAGAGGAGTGTAATCAGGGTTGGTCATGAGTATCAACAGATGGGGTTGAGGACAGAAACTGGGCAGACAGCAGCGTCATTCGCCCAGGCGACGGGTGGGACAACAGACTTGTTTTGGTCACATAGTTCACCGAGCCTGCGTTTAAAAATCAAAACGTCATTTGAGGAGGGCGAACAGGCTCCGGCAGATGGAACCTCTGCCCAGAGCCTACCCATTCCCCTCTCACCACACCCTTTCAGTCGTCCGAACCACTTCTGAACTTCGAGTGTGAGGGCAGCCGTCTGGAAACGGTCTGGAGGACAACAGTAAAACCCAGCTCTGGCGATTTCCTCTCTACGCTGGCAGCGTAATCATCCTCCTGCTTGCACGATTGTTAGAATTCATGAATACCTCGTCTGAGACGAAGAAATTATTGAACATCTCCCAGGCTATCGCCTCACTTGAGTGAAGTTGTGTGGATCTTTTTCATTTGCTTTTATGTCTAAACACGAATTCTGCAGAAACCTGTCAGACTGTTGCCCCTGGCATCTGAGGTGAAATGGGGGCAGGGTGATTGCTGGACTTAATGGTCTTCCACGCTTTCAGATTGCCTATTGAGCGAAGCTGACTGACAGGCATAGCTCCGCAGGAGACGGGTTCGCCTTTCAACCCACTCTGACCGCGCTACCCTTTCCCCATGTCTGACCCCGCCGTTACTTTTCCCGCCCCCCGCCGTATTCCCTACCCTGGCGGCTGCGTGTTGGAACCCGGTCCCTACGCGCTGGATTACCTGCTCAAGTGGCCCGCCGAGCTGAGCGTGAAGGGCCACGTTTACCCCGAGCAGCCCCTCTATCCGCTGATCCGCGAGTTGCTGGCCGATCCAGCGGCCCACGGCCTGACCCTGCCCGAAGCCCAGGCGGCGCGGGACCGTTTTCTGGAACTGGCCGGACAGGCGCTGGAGGCCGAGGGGGGAGACCGGCGCTGGCTGGAACGGGAGTTCACGCGCTGAATATGAAGGCGCTGGATGTAAATACACTAGATGTAAAGGCACTGGGCGGGCGGGAAGCGGCTGAGAGCGGGGACGAACTGGCGCTGTCCCCTCCGCTGCCCGGCGAGGCGCTGCACGCCCGCGTGGCCCGCACCCTGCGCGACGCCATAACGGGCGGCCTGTTGCCGGGGGGAACGCGCCTGCCCGGCCACCGCCGTCTGGCCAGGGCGCTGGGGGTATCGCGCAATACGCTGGTGGACGCTCTGGCGGGGCTGGAGGCCGAGGGTTATCTGCGGGTGCAGGGCCGCAGCGGCACGGTGGTGTGCGTGCCCGCCTCTTTCCCGGAAGTGGCCCAGCCCCTGGATGATCTGCCCCTCAGCGCCTGGGCCACCCGCGCGCTGTCGGGCGGCGTGGACGACGCGGGGGGGGAATACACCGTGGATTTCCGCGTGGGCCAGCCGGTGCCCGAACTGTACCCGGAGGCGGCCTGGACGGCGGCGCTGGCCCGTCAGGCGGGGCGGCTCGGCAGGCGGACGCAGGACGGGCGGCTCTCCGATCCGCTGGGACCGCTGGAGACCCGCCGCGCCCTGTCCGCCTACCTGAATGCGGCGCGTGGCGCGCGGGTCACGCCCGAGATGGTGATGCTCACGGGCGGCACGCAGTCCGCGCTGGATGCCCTGGCCCGCGTGTTTCTGGAGCCGGGGCGGGTGGCGGTGGTGGAAGACCCCACCTATCCGGGCGCGCGTGCGGCGCTGGCGGCCACCGGGGCGGCGGTGGTCCCGGTGGCCGTGGACGGGGGGGGACTCCAGCCCCAGCATCTGCCCCCGCAGGCCACGTTGCTGTATCTGACCCCTGGCTGCCAGTATCCCACCGGCGTGACCCTGGGGGCCGCCCGCCGCGCCGAACTGATCCTCTGGGCGCGGCGCGGCAACGCCTTTATTCTGGAAGACGACTACGCCGCCGATCTGCACCACACAGGCCGCCCGCTGCCCGTGATGCAGGGGCTGGCCCCGGACCGCGTGATCCTGCTGGGAAGCTTCAGCAAGAGTCTGGCCCCCGCCACCCGCAGCGGCTTTCTGGTGGCCCCGCCCCCGGTGCTGCGCGTGCTGGCCCGTACTCGCCCCCTGACGGACCGCGCCCCCGGCACGCTGGACGCCCTGGCGCTGGCCGATGTGCTGGATTCCGGGGCTTACGCGAGGCATCTGCGCCGGGCGCGGCAACTGATCGCCCACCGGCATGAAGTGCTGCTCGCGGCCCTGGCCGAGTGGTTGCCCGACTGGGAGGTCCGGGGTGTGGCCTCCGGGCTGCATGTTCATGTCCGCCTGCCCGCTGACCTGAGCGAAACGCAGGCCGTGAGGGCGGCGGCTCGGCGCGGGGTGGCGCTGTCCGCCGTCGCGCCCCTCTCGGCCAGTGGGGGAGAGCCTGCCGTGCTGCTGGCCTTCGCGCACCTGCCGCCCGACGACATCCGGCGCGGCGTGCGGCTGCTGGCCACCTCTCTGACCGCTTCCCTCTGACCTTCCCCCCCAGCAGACTCCCCCGGCGGAGTGTGACCTCCCTTTCAAAGCCGGGGGCTTTCGCGTTAGACTGGGCCGATGCGTTTGCTCGTCGTGTTGTTGTTGCTGGCCCTGGCCGCGTTGTACCTCACTTTCGGGCTGCGGGTGGGCTACGTCACCCTGACCCCCACCTACATGTTCAATGCCACGGGCGAGAACAGGTACAACTTCCGCGTCTATGACCAGAATCAGGAGGTGGGTGTGCGCGGCTCCTGCAAGGTCAGCAGCGGCAGGGCCACCTTCCGCCTGAGAGACCCCAAAGGCACCCAGATTGCCGGACAGGTCTGCCCCCAGGGCCAGTGGGGCCTGAACGTGCTGGGCACTGGGGACGCGGGCAACTATCAACTGACCATTGATCTGGAGAAGTTCAGCGGCACCATCGACGTCAAGGAAGCGCGCAAGTAGAGCCGCCGGAACAAAAAAGATCGGCAAGCCAGTTAAACGGCCTGCCGATCCTGGGTTGTGGGGCTTAGCTCTGCGCGGCGCCTTCCTGCGCGGCTTTGGCCTTGTTGATGGCCTTAGCCAGACGGCTCTTCTTGCGCGCGGCGGTGTTCTTGTGCATGGTGCTGCCCTTGGCGGCCTTGTCGATCAGGCTCTCGGCCTTGCTCTGGGCGGCGTTCAGGTCCTCACCGTTGGTGATGGCGGCCATCGCCTTCTTGGTAAAGGTCTTAATGGTGCTCTTGCGGCTGCGGTTGATCATGCGGCGCTTGAGGCTCTGGCGGTGGCGCTTCTGGGCAGATTTGTGACGTAAAGCCATGTTCGTTCTCCTTGTTCTCCCGCTGTGCGGGGCGGTCCCCCGTTGGGGAACTCGTGGCGTCCAGAGGGTTTAACCCTGCTGCACGCACCGGGGCGAGGTCACGCTGGACCACTGCCGCCGGGCTGCCTCTTTGCAAAGACAACCTCGTGACTATACGCGCTTTGGGAACGCTGGGCAAGCCTTAAAATGGATGGATGCGAAGTCGCCGCCCCCGTCCGCCCGAGGGCGATCAGCCCGCGCGTCCGGTGCGCCCCAAAACGCCCGAGGAACAGCGCGATGCCCTGCTGGCCTACGCCTTCCGGGCGCTGGGAGGCCGCGCACTGACCGAGGCCGAGCTGCGCGGCAAGCTGGAACGCCGCAGCGATAGCCCGGAACTGATCGAAGAGGTCCTGAAGCGCGTGCAGGAGCTGGGCTATCAGGACGACGAACAGGTGGCCCACATCGAGGGAACGCGGCGCGGCGTGGGGGCCTACCGGGTGCGTCAGACCCTCAAACGCCGGGGGGTCACCGAGGAACTGATCCAGGACACCCTGGAGGCCCGCGATCCCGATCAGGAGCGTACTGAGGCGCTGGAAGTGCTGGAACGCCGCTGGCCGGCACTGGCCCGCAAGAAAGACCCGAGGGCCAGTGCCTACGCCTTCCTGGCCCGCCGGGGCTTCGGCGGTGACGCCATCTGGCCCGCCATCCGCGAACTGAGCGAGCGGGCGCTGGCAGAGGAAGAGCTGGAAGCGGAGGAGCAGTGATCCGGCTGCCCTGACCCGACACCGACTTTCTGCCTTGACACCCTACAGAGCGGCGGATAAACTGCCGGACGCACTTGAAATGCTGTGCGGTCCTCTGTGGCCTCAGCACGACAGGAGCCGTGGCGGGGCGTAGCGCAGCCTGGTAGCGCACGTCGTTCGGGACGACGGGGTCGAAGGTTCGAATCCTTTCGCCCCGACCACGCGAAGAAGTGACCTCCCCGACGCGGGAGGTTTTCTTCTGTCCCGCCCCTTCTCCTGTTGCTGCCCCCGCCCTTCTTGCCCGCCGGAGTCCCATGCGCGTCTTTGCCATCGCCGATCTGCATCTGGCCTACGTGACCCCCAAACCAATGACGGTGTTCGGGCCGCAGTGGGCCGGGCATCCCGAGGCCATCTATGACCGCTGGCGCGAGATCGTGCGCCCCGGCGATCTGGTTTTGCTCCCAGGCGACCTGTCGTGGGCCATGCGCCTGCCTGACGCCATGACCGATCTGGCGCGCGTGGCCGAACTGCCCGGCACCAAAATCCTGCTGCGCGGCAACCACGACTACTGGTGGCCCACGCCTTCCAAACTGCGCGCAGCGCTGCCCGCTGGAATGCTGGCGGTCCACAACGACGCCGTGCGGGTCGAGAATGTGGTGGTGTGTGGCACGCGCGGCTGGAACACACCGGGGTATGTCCCGCTGAACGATGAGGACGAGCGTCTGCTGAACCGCGAGGCCCAGCGCCTGACCCTCAGCGTGGAGGCGGCGGGCAAATTGCGGCAGCCGGGCGATCACTTTCTGATGATGCTGCATTACCCGCCCGCCTCCGCCCCGTACCCGCCTAACCCGCTGACTGCTGTGATTGAGGCGGCGCGGCCCGAGCTGATCGCCTACGGCCACCTGCATGGCGTGCCTGTCGAGAAATCCATGCGCCATGTCAACGGCATCCCCGCGCATCTGGTGGCGGCAGACGGCCTGAAATTCACGCCTAAGCTGCTGCTGGATACCGGGGATTAGCCCTCTACCCACTCGTCGGCCAGCCACTGCGCGTGCGGCATTCCAGAAGCGAGGATGCCCGCTCTGAGTGCGGCCAGATCGTAGGGAACGCGGCGGAAGGTCACGTTCCAACCCTGACGTGCCCGGTCCAGCAGCAGGTATTCGGCGTAGGCCAGGTTGACGTATTTCCCGCCGCGTTTCTGGAAAGGCAGGCCCACGCTGCCGGGGTTGAGCAGTCGCCAGTAGTGTCCGCAGCAGCGGCTGGTGCGTGTGGCCGCCGCTCCAGACGGCATGCTGACCGTGCGCTGTACGCAGTTCTTCCAGCCGTTCCAGCGGCGTGGCGGCGTCCAGCACCTCATTGTCCTTTGCGGGGCTGCCGTGGAAACACAGCAGATCGTCCAGCGCCACCGTCGGGGCAAAGCTGCGGAGGATGTCGCGCTCGGTTCCGGTCAACTGGGCCGCGCCCCACTGGCCGATATCGTGGATTTCCTGCTCGTCGGGCAGGTCACGCACTTTGAGGGGCTGGGGCGCTTCAAGCGCTTCCCGGTCCGCGTTGCCACGCACCACCGGGCAGCCCAGCGCGGCCACCAATTGCAGGCACTCACGCGGCCACGCGCTGCCCGCCGTCACGTCTCCCAGGCAGATGTGTGCGTCGGGGGAATGCGCCTTCATGTCGGCCAGCGCCGCTTCCAGTGCGGGGAGGTTGTCGTGGATGTCGCCGAAGAGGGCCAGCCGTATGAGGGCAGCATACGCAAAGGAGTGTCCGGGGCTGGAATAGAGTGCGGGCGCGTCCGCACCAGCCTCTCTCTCTGTGTACAAAGGAGCAAGTATGACCCCTTCCACTGACCTTCCCGCCCGCAAACTCCGCGATCTGAGCGTGTCCGCTCTGGGCCTGGGCTGCATGGGCATGAGCGAGTTCTACGGCGACGCCATTGAAACTGAGAACATCCGCACCCTGGACCGCGCGCTGGATCTGGGCGTCACCTTCTTCGACACTGCCGACATCTACGGCCCCCACACCAACGAGGAACTGCTGGGGCGCTGGCTGAAGGGTAAGCGGGACCGCGTGGTGCTGGCCACCAAATTCGGCATCGTGCGCGAGCCGGGCTACCCGATGCAGCGCAGCCTGTCCGGGCGGCCCGAATACGTGCGCAAGTCCATTGAGGCCAGCCTGAAACGCCTGGGGACCGATCACGTCGATCTGTACTACCTGCATCGCCTCGATCCCGAAACGCCCATCGAGGACACCGTGGGCGCGATGGGTGAACTGGTGGAACGCGGCATGGTGCGCTACCTGGGTCTTTCAGAAGTGAATGCCGAAACGCTGCGCCGCGCCGATGCCACCCACCCGATCACCGCTCTGCAAAGCGAGTATTCGCTGTGGACGCGTGACCCCGAAGATTCTGAGTCTGGCGAGAGTGTTATCGCGGCCTGCCGTGACCTGAATGTCGGGCTGGTGCCGTACAGCCCACTGGGACGCGGTTTCCTGACCGGGCAGCTCAAGTCCCCCGACGACTTCGGCCCCGACGACTTCCGCAGCACCAGCCCGCGCTTTCAGGGCGAGAACTTCCAGAAAAACCTCGATCTGGTGGCCGAGGTTCAGGAGATGGCGCGCGATAAGGGTTGCACGCCCGCACAACTGGCGCTGGCCTGGGTGCTGGCGCAGGGGCGGAACATCGTCCCCATTCCCGGCACCAAGCGCGTCAAGTATCTGGAGGAGAATCTGGGTGCGCTGGAGATCAAGCTCATGCCGGACGATCTGGCGCGCATCGACGCTACATTTCCGGCTGGTGTGGCGACGGGTGGAAGGTACGCGCAGCCGCGAAGCTAGGAGAGCAGGAGGCCATTTGCACACAGTCATTCCGCCTTCTGCATTCTTTACACGCTGACCAGACCCAGCCCGATGCCCCGCGCCACCGCCCCAGCGCGGCTCTGGACGCCCAGCTTGGAATACAGCGAGGCGACGTGAAACTTGACCGTGCTTTCGGACACGCCCAGATCACGCGCGGCCCGCTTGTTGCTCAGGCCCAGGGCCAGCAGGTTCAGCACGTCCAGTTCGCGCGGCGTCAGGGTGATGTCTGAAAGCTCCGACTCGTCTGCATCGTCGGGGTTTTCAAGAACGCCCACCTGATCCGGCGGCAACACCGCCAGCCCCGCCGCCGCGCCCAGCACGCCCGCCAGCAGCTCGGCGGGTGTGGCATCTGCGGGCAACGCGGCCCAGCCTCCTGCCACGAGTTCGGGCAGCAGCGCGGCCCAGTCCGGCGATCCCAGCGCCACCACGGCGGGTGCATCGGCCAGTGCCTCGGAGTCAGCCAGCCAGGAGTCGTCGACCAGCAGCACGTCTTCCTCCGGCTCAGGCGTGACCGGGAACCCTGCGGAGGTCAGCAGGGCCGCCAGTCCTGCGGCCATCACCGCACTGGACACCGCGATCCGCACGCTGGGCAGCAGGGTCAGGGGCGCGGTCATTCCCCATGCTAAGGGGGACCGGCGCTCGCCCATGCTCAGCGCTCGCCGACCACCAGCGTCACGTCCTGTTCCTGGCCGCCGCGCAGGATGCGGGCGCTGACGCTCTGCCCGGCCCGTTCGCGGACGCGCCACAGCAGTTCCGGTGGACGGCGCACGGCCTGGCCGTCCAGCGACAGCAGCACGTCGCCCACCAGCAGTCCGGCCTGTGCGGCGGGGCTGCCGGACTCGACGCTCACGATGGTCAGGCCAACCTTGCCACCCTGCTGACCGCCCCAGGGGCCACGTTCCCCGCCTTCACGTTGCCAGCCGCCGCGCCCACGTCCGCCGCCCCAGCCTTCGCGGCCCCGGCCTCCGCGTGGGCCACCGCTGCGGGCCTCGTTCTCGGATTCCGTTCCCTCTGCCTGCGGGAACATCACGGGCTGGGTGGCGATGCCCAGATACCCACGTGGCACGCGCCCGGTGCGGCCCAGCAGATCGGCCACGTTCATGGCACGCCCCACAGGCACGGCCAGCAACTCGCCGCGTGATACGCCCGCGTTCAGCACGCCTACCAGACCGCCACGCGCGTCCACCAGCGCCCCGCCGCTGACGCCCCGGAAGGGGGCCGCGCCGCTGGGCAGCCAGCCCCTGGAGTGCGGCCCGCTCTCTGGAGCGTCAACCTCTGCCGGACTGGCGGTCATCTGCCGTTCCATCAGGCCCAGGGTGGCCTGGACGCCGTGCTGTGGCCTGCCCACGGCCAGTAGCAGTTCGCCCACGCGCACGCTGTCGCTGACGCTCAGGGCAGGCAGATTCAGCCCGTCCACCCTGAGCAGCGCCAGATCGCTGGAGGAGTCACGGCCCGCCACCGTCGCGCTCAGTTCGCGCCCGTCGGGGGTGACCACGGTGACCTCATCGCCGTGCAGCACATGGGCCACGGTCAGGATCAGGCCATCGCCGATCACCGTGCCGCTGATGGGCCGCCCGGCACGGACAGAGACGATGCTTGTGGAAACGGCCTCAACCGCGTCCGCCATAGTGTTCGATAAATCTGAAAAATTCGTCATGCCCATAGAGTGCGCCGTGGGCCAGAAATGCGCGCCGGGCGAATGGCGGGGGCCTCACCCTGGCCGAATGGGGAGGGAGTCAGGCAAAGTCGGCAGGAAAATCTTGCTGTCAGCTCCTTTTGGGTGAAACCGAGAAGCGTAAAAGACCGTGCAGCACAACTCTCTCCTTGCATCCCTTCCAATAAGAGGTGTCCCGAAGGGGCGGACTGGCAGAGCGGTGCAGGAGAGGGGTTAACCGTGAGAGGCACCCAGAACCTCAGCCCGCTATCCTCCTTCGCATGTCCCTGACCCTCTCCGTGCTGGGCGGCGAATATGCCGTGTGCCAGCTTCCATCCGGTATCGCGCCGCCTGCCTGGGCTTTTAGAGGCGAGTTCTGGAGCATGACCTGCGCGCCCGGCGAACTGTCGGTGGTGTGCGCGGCGGCCAATGTGCCAGACGGCGTGCGGGCCGAGAAGGGCTGGGCGGCGCTGCGGCTGCACGGCCCGTTCGAGTTCACGTTGACCGGCATTCTGGCCAGCATACTGAACCCGCTGCGGGACGCAGGCGTGGGCATCTTCGCCCTGTCCACCTTCGACACCGATTACGTGCTGGTGTCTGCGGTGCGGCTGGGCGACGCAGTGAGCGCTTTACGGGTGGCGGGGCATACGGTCAGGGAGTAGCGTTTTCCTGCCACACGCGCACGTAATCGACGTTCATCACGCCGGGAAAGACCGTGCTGGCGTTTGGTGGGCCGGGCCACTGACCGCCCACCGCCAGATTCAGCAGCAGGTAAAACGGCTGCCCAAAGACCCAGGCGCGGTCCGCTGGCAGATCATCCGGGGTGACGCGGTGATAGGGCACGCCGTCCAGCAACCACACGATTTCCCGTGGCCGTTTGATGATGGCGAAGGTGTGGTAGCCGTCCGAGGCGGCCCTGCCCAGCGTTTTGTTCTTGCTGATGCCCTGAGCGCCGGAATAGCCGGGGCCGTGCAGGGTGCCGTAGACCGTGTTCGGCTCGCGGCCCAGCCATTCCATGATGTCGATCTCGCCTCCGTCCGGCCACTTTCCATTCTGGCCCAGACTCCAGAAGGCAGGCCAGTATCCGGCTCCGGGCGGCATCTGGATGCGCGCCTCGATCCTGCCATTCGTGAACGTCACCTTGTTTTTGGTGGTCAGCCGCGCCGAGGTGTAAGCGCACGGATCGCCGTTCCAGCACGCGAGGTCTGCCGTATTCTTCAGCGCCCGGATTTCCAGATGACCCTGCCCGTCCAGACGCACGTTCGCCACGTCCCGCGTGTAAAACTGGAGTTCCTCGTTGCCCCAGCCGTTCGCGTCTGCGTTGCCGTAGTCGTAATTCCAGATGCGTTCGTCCGGCTGACTGCCCGCTGCGCCGCCGAATTCATCCTGCCAGATCAGCGTCCAGCGAGGATCGGGTGGCGTGGCCGGAATGGGCAGGGCAGCGCTGGAAAGCGGCTGGGTGGCCCACGCTGCACAGGATACCGAGAGGGCGCAGATCAGGCCCAACGTCAGTGCGGCTCTGTTCTTTCTGGGGATGTTCACGCCTCCACTTTTTCAGAAATCCTGTCCTGGAAACAGATACCCGGAAACAGATGGAGCGTGTTCAACCCCCGAAGTTCTCGCGTTCCAGCACGAAGCGCACCACGGGGACCATCTCACCCCGGTATTCCTCCAGACCGCCGGGGCCAGTTTCGGTGAAGCCCAGCCGCAGCAACAGCGCCCGCGAACGCGCGTTGGGGGCGTGGGCCTCGGCGATTACAGTCTGGAGTCCCAGTTCGGTGAAGGCGTGCGCCAGCGTCAGTCGTCCGGCCTGTAGACCCAGGCCGTGGCCCCACAGCGCCCGTTCCCCGAGGGCGATCCCAAATTCGGCGCTGCTGTCGGTGAATCCCGCCAGATCGGTGTAGCCCACCAGCACGCCGTCTACCGTGATGCCGTGGCGCAGCAATTCCGGCGGGGTCAGCGTCAGCAGCCCCTGCCAGTGCTGGCGGATGTGCGCGGCGGGCAACCCCACGGGCCAGTCGATGGCGAGACAGAACTCCTCGTCCGCACCCCAGCGCACGGCACTTTCCTCGTCGCCGGGACGCAGGGGGCGCAGCCTCAGTTCCACAACGATTCCAGAATCTCTGCCGCTGTCCCTGCCAGTCCGTGTGCCACGCCCTCCCCGGCCCACAGACTCAGCACGTCCGCGCGGCCCGCTTTCGCCCCCGCCGCACGCATGGAGCGGGTCAGGGCGTTCTGGAACGGGTAGGGGAGAGGCTGTTGCACGCCCTCAGTCACGGCGTTTCTCAGTCCCCGCGCCGTTCGTCCACTGAAGGCGCGGGTCAGCACAGTGTCGCCCGTTTTTGCCGCTGCCAGTGCGGCCCAGTACGGTGCGGAAGTCCCGGCCTCCGTCGCCCGCAGAAACGCCGTCCCACACTGCGCGAGGCTGGCCCCGGCGTCCAGCACGGCCCGCACATCTGCCGCCGTCATCAGGCCGCCCGCTGCAATTACGGGAATGCGAATGCTCTGCGCCGCCGCACGGGTCAGTGACAGCGTGTCGGCCAGTTCATCCTCTGACCAGCCGCCCCGGTGGCCGCCTGCCGCGCCGCCCTGCACCACGATGGCTTCCACGCCGTCGGCCTCTAGTTGCCGCGCTTCTTCCAGCCCTGTCGCGGTGCCTACCGTCAGAATCCCGCGTGAGCGCAACGCCTCCAGATGCTGCGCTTCCAATCGTCCAAAGGTGAAGGAGAGGACGGCGGGGCAGACCTCCAGCACGGCCTCTAGCTGTAATCCGAAATCCGGGTTCGCCTGCGCCGTCAGTTCAGGTGGTTGCAGGCCCAGGGAGGCGTGAAATGGGGCAAGTTCGGCGGCGGCCCGCTCCACCTCTGATCCTGTTGTTGCCACGGTGGGGTGCGGCGCGAACAGATTCAGCGCGAAAGCCCCTTGCGTCAGCCGCCGCACCGCCGCGCCCGCCTCCGTGATCTGCGCGGGCGTCAGGTAGGCCGCACCCAGGCTGCCCAGCCCGCCCGCAGTGCTGACGGCGGCCACCAGTTCTGGCGTGCTGATCCCGCCCGCCATTGGCGCGAGGACGATGGGCAGGCGCAGGCCGAGGCGCTGTGTGAGCGTGAGCATGCCCAGACTGTAGCCTGCCAGCATCGTGTCCGCCTCTGCCACTCCTTTCCGCGCCTTCACTGCCTACCGCCGCGCTGCCTACGCCGGGCAGCCCGCGCCCCGGCGGCAGTTCATGGCGCGCGAATCCATGCTGGAAATGCTGGCCAGGGTGGGCGAACTGCTGCCACTGGCGGAGGCCCCAGACCTGCCCTGGGCGCTGGCCGAGCGGGTGCATGACCCGGCGTATCTGGAAAGGTGGCGAAACGGAGAGGTCACGCGCGCTGAGGAACGGGCGCTGGGTTTTCCCTGGACCCCCGCTGTGGTGGAGCGCGGTCTGGGCAGCAGCGGCGCAACCCTGGCTGCCACCCATGACGCCCTGAACCTGGGACTGGGCATCAACTTCGGCGGCGGCACCCACCACGCCTACGCCGATCACGCCGAGGGATTTTCCTTCCTCAATGATGTGGTGATCAGTGCCCGGTGGCTGCTCGATACCGGGCAGGCCGCGCGCATCCTGATCCTCGATCTGGACGTGCATCAGGGCAACGGCACGGCGTCCATGCTGGCGCAGGAGGCGCGGGCGCTGTCCGTCAGCCTGCACGGCGCGAACAATTACCCCTTCACCAAGGAAACGGCGGGCCTGAATATCGCCCTGCCCGACGGCACCGGGGACGCGGCGTATCTGGCGGTGCTGGATGGGCAGGTGGCCCCCGCCGTCGCCGCCTTTCGCCCGGATTTCGTCTTTTATCTGGCCGGGGCGGACGTGTTGGCGGGCGATCAGTTGGGCAAGCTGGCCCTCAGCGTCGGCGGTGTGCGCCAGCGCGACGAGCGCGTCTTCGGATGGGCCGCCCGCGCCCGCATTCCCCTGGTGACGGTCATGGCCGGAGGGTACAACCGCGATCCGCAGCACCTGATCGCGGCGCGGCTGGGAACGCTGGAGGCGGCTTTGGAGGCGTTTGGGGCAGGGTAAACCTGCTCTCGGATGGCGGCCCTACCGCTCAGAAGCGCAGTTCCAGCCCCACGCCCCCGCCAAAGCCAGAAGCCGTGCCCGTCCGCACAAAAGCCCGCCACCCGGCTGGCCCCAGCAGCGGTCCGCGCAGGCCACCCTCGGCGTAGACACCGAAGCGGTTCACGTATTCCGCGCCCGCCGTGGCGAAGGCGTCCACCCGTGTGATCGGCAGGTTGATGTCGCGCAACGTCGCGCCCACGGCGTAACGGTTGGCGTTGGTGTTGCGCCAGGCTTTCTCTGCCGCGCCCTCTACCCCCAGCGTGCCCAGAATCGGCACCTGGAACACCGAAAGACCTGCGTGCAGGCCGTAGCCTTTGGTGCTGGCGTCCACCCCGGCCCAGGCCGTGGCCGCCGAAGCGCTGCAAGGGAAGGCGAGGGCGGTGAGGATCAGCAGGGGACGCAGATTCATGGGCTTCAGGTTACCCAGTTTCCGTGAGCATTGGCGGCGGGGAGTGGATTTTCACGCGTTGTTAGGTCAACCTGAAGGCAGGGCCACCGAGATCACTGGTGTGCAGATGGCGTACGAGATGGCCACGCAAGCTTGTAAGTAGGGGAGGGTGTTGACGCCGCCCAGCCCCCGGTCCACGACATAGACCAGCCGGTAGCAAATGACGGCGACGATGCCCATGACCACTGGTATGAGGATGCCAACCTGTCCCCAGAACAGGGCAATGGCTACCACTCCCGTCCAGAGTGCCACGGGCAGCATATAGACCAGGAGCAGCCAGGTTTTTCGCGGCTGCCAGGGCGTAGGCAGCAGGTAAATCAGGGCAACACTGAGCAACGTCGCTGCCGTAGGCAACAGTGAGGTGAAGAGAAGCGCCCAGTTCAGTGCCCATCGGCAATCCAGGCGAGCCACCCTTCACTCACCCGTTCAACCGCACGCCCGCCACCGTCGCCAGCATGCGGAAGGTCTGGAACAGGTGGTAGGCGTTCTCGCTGCTCCAGCCCACGGTCACGGCGTCCACCCGCGTGATGTCGGGAATCCGGGCGCAGGCGTCGGCGCGGGCCTGGTGGTCAAACGCCATCTGGCACGGCGCGGGCCAGCGGGTGGTGTACGGCTTGGCATTTTTAGCCGCACGCACCGCATGTTCGGCCCCCTCGCGGATGCGTTTCTGGGCCTCGGCGGGATGCAGGTGAATGGCCGCGTAGGTACTCAGCCCTTCCTTGACCGCCACCGTGACCACCTGTTCGCCCAGTTCGGCGCTGATCTCGGCCATCGCCACGTCGTCGCCGCAGGCAAAGACCACCGGAACGTCGTAATGCCCGGCCAGCAGCGCATTGATGCCGTATTCCCCGGTGTCGATCCCGCCGATCCGCACGTTGCGAATAAAGCCGTTCCAGGTGTGTGCCAGCGGCCCGAGCGGACTTCCGGCGCGGGCGTGGTAGCCCACGAACAGCAGCGCGCCCACGCCGTCTTCCTGCACGCCCTGCACCATGCTCAGCGGTTTGTCGTTGCCGCTGGTAAAGCGCACCTGCTGCGGCAGCAGTTCGGGGATCAGGTTCCGCATGGTGTCGTGGCTGTCGTTGATCAGCACGTCCGTTGCGCCGCCCATGATTGCGCCCTCGGCGGCGGCGGCGGCCTCACGCGTCATGCGCTCGCGGGCCGCCTGATACTCCGTGCCGCTCACTAGTCCCCCAAATTCCGGTGGGCTGACCTGCACCCACGACGCCACCCCGCACACGCCTTCCATATCCACGCTGATGACCACTTTCATGCGCGCAGTGTATGGGAGGCGAGGCAGGCGTGGGTCAAAAGCAAGGCTCCGTCCTTTTTTACTTGTGTCGGAAGCTCAGCGGCTTTTGAAGAGAGCAAAGCGATGTGTTTGAAAATGATTCTTGAGATATGCCACGACTATGATCGGCTGCTGCTCGCTTGGGAACTCAGTTTTGTTGAACGTTATGCGCCCCTGAAGAGTAAAGTTGATACTGTGACGAAAAAAGAAAAGCTAATGCGGGCTGCCTATGTAGCGGCAATACACGTCGTTCCAGGGGCATCGCTCATTGATGCGATTTCACAGATACTGCTCTCGGGTAGTGACACCATTGATGAACATCAAGAGGACTCTCCTGTAGACGCTCAGACGATTGCCCGCGATCAGGCGCGGACCATGCTGACTTTTCAGCAGGCACAAGTTGCTCGTGAGTTGGCTATTGCTAGACGCATAGACACGGCAGAAGAAGTTGAAATCGAAGAGTTCTTCGATATTTCTGGTAAGGGTCAGATGGGCTTGCAGACGCAGGAATCTGGGTTGAGCATGGGCATCTCAGGCGAAGGAAAAAAACTCTCTCGGCGAATTTACCGATTCAAGGGATGGCGAGATGGGGGTCTGGAAACGCTCATGGCGGACCTTGGGGGTCTTACACCAGACGAGCTTGAAAGTCTTCGGAAACTGGTTCAGATGGATGCTCCTGTATCTTCTCCCGAGCAGTAGTCCAGCACTTCATTGGATAGGAGCGTGCTGAACACTACTTTTTAGCCCTACTTTTTGAGGAACGATTCTAAAAGCCCGGCCAAGAGGCATGCTAGCCTCAGCCCTTATGAGCCGCGTTTCCCTGAAATCTGCCCGCGAGATCGAGGCCATGCGCCGCGCGGGGGCGCTGGTCGCCGAAACCTTCCGCGTTCTTGGTCCCTTCGTCAAACCCGGCGTCACCCTGGCCGAACTGGACCGTATCGCCGAGGAACATATTCGCAAAGCTGGGGCTGTTCCCGCCTACCTGGGCTACGGCCCGCGCAACAATCCCTTTCCGGCCACCATCTGCGCCAGCGTCAACGAGGTGATCTGCCACGGCATCCCCGACGGGCGCGTGCTGCTGGACGGCGACATCATCGGCGTGGACATCGGTGTGCTGATGGGCGGCGTATACGGCGACGCCTGCTTTACCTACACGGTGGGTAACGTCGCCCCCGAGGTTCAGGCGTTGGTGGACACCACCCGCGAGTCCCTGAATGCAGGGCTGGAAGTGGTGCGCCCGAATGCCCGCACGGGCGATATCGGCCACGCCATCCAGACTCTGGCGGAAGGCCGGGGCTACGGCGTGGTGCGCGAGTACACCGGCCACGGCATCGGCAAGCGGCTGCACGAGGAACCCACCATCTACCACCACGGGGCGCGCTACACCGGCCTCAAGCTCCAGCCCGGCATGGTCTTTACCATCGAGCCGATGATCAACCTGGGCCGCCCCGAGACCCGTCTGCTGGCCGACGGCTGGACCGTGATCACCGCCGACAAGCAGCCCAGCGCCCAGTTTGAACACACGCTGGTAGTCACGGCAAAAGGCCATGAAATCCTGACCCTGTGACCCGGCAACCTCTAAACATCAAATCTCCCAGCCCGCCAAAGTTTCCGCGCGGCGGGCTGCGGACCCTCGTCCCATCTGATTTAGAGGATGAATCCGTCTACCGGGGCGGCGTCATGGAGGGCATTTCGCTCGATGCTGGCACGCTGCAAACCGTGTCCTTCGAGGGTGTCGTCTTCCGCGAGGTCAACCTGAGCGGCGTGGCGTGGAACCTGATCCGTCTCAAGGACGTGCGCTTCGAGGGCTGTGACCTGAGCGGCGCAAAGTGGACCGAAGCGGCGCTGGAGCGTGTGCAATTCACCGATTGCCGCCTGACCGGGCTGCAACTGCCGGGGGCCGTGTTGCGCCACGTCCGCCTGACCCGCGCCCTGGCCCCGCTGTCCCTGTGGCCGGATGTGGAAGCAAAGCACCTGTGGCTCGAAGACTGCGACCTGACCGAGGCCGTGTTCATGGACGCCAAATTGCCCGGCGCAGTCTTCCGGGGCTGCACGCTGGGCAAGACCGAGTTTCACGGTGCGGAGATGGACGGGGCCGATCTGCGGGCCTCTGCGCTGGCGGGGGTGCGGCTGGGGCTGCGCGAACTGGCGGGCGTGACCGTCGAACCCGTGCAGCTTCTGGATCTGGCACACCTGCTGGGCGTGCGGGTGGAGGAACTGCCAGATCAGGTTTAGGTCCGCCTTCATCTGAGGAGGAAGCGTGGGTGCAGTGGCGCAGCAGCAATGCCGCAGCCGTTCTGTATCAGCCTGTCATCACCTGCCCGGTTCACACTGTGGACATGCACCTGACCCTGCTGCCCGTCTTGTTGACCTCGCTGCTGCTGGGCGCTGCGCCGCAGGCCACAGCAGGACCGTCCACAGCAGGAAAGGTACCCACCATCCTGAGTTCCATTCCCGCCGAGGAGGGCATCCATGCCCAGGTCAGCGCCGCGCAGCAGAACGCAGGCGTCACCGTCTTGCAGTTGCGGGGCGTGCCCGGCACCTCTCTGGCAGGTCAGCAACTCTCGCCGCTGCGCGTGGGCCAGTGGCCCGCAGGCGTTCAGGCCGGGCGTCTTGCTGGTGCCGTGCTGCGTGTCAGCGCCGAGCGGGAGCCGGATGGCAGCAGCAGCTCTCTGACCCTCACGCGGGGCGGCAAGGACCGTCCGCTGTTGACCCTGCTTGCGGGTGTGCGTCCCGCCGATCCCCTGGGCCTGGGTCTCTCGTTTAAGAAGGTCACCGCCAGCAGCGTGACCCTCCAGAGTGCCGATCAGCCCGCACAACAGCGCACGGTGCGTCCGGGGGAGCGGGTGACCCTGACGTCCCCGCAAGGCAAGGTCTGCGTGCAGGTGTACGCCATCACGCCCGTCCGCGCCGATTTCTCGGAACGGGGTGCGCCACCGGTCATCACGGGATACCGCGTCACGCTGGGCCTGCTGACGCCGGACCCGGCCACCGACTGCGCCTGATTCCGACTATGTCTGACACGGACTCCGATTAGAGGGTGTTGAAAACACCTGTAATCCGAGCGGGACTCGCAGAGCTGCGACGCAGAGGAGCAGCGTCCTCATGGGCGTCTGTTCGTGACGATGGCGAGCAAGAGAAAAACGGGTTCTGGGCGTGGAGTGGAAGGATCGGCGCTGTCCCGATTCCTGCACGAAACAAACGGAACCCGTAGGATTCGTCGGCCAGCCGCCCCCACAAGCAGCAATTGACCCCCACTTCTCGCGGGGGTCAACAGGTCAGTCTTTAAAAAATTTCAGCGCACCGTCCGCAGGAAGTCCAGCAACTCTGCCGAGGGCGCCTGCTCGGCGGCGGTCTGCTGGCGGTCACTCTGGAGGGCGTCGAACAGCGGCACGGCCACCTCGTCGGCGTGATCGTCATGCATCTGTTGCGCTGTCGGGGCCGAGGTGGGCCGGGTGGCGTTCAGGGTTGTGACGCCGTTGTTGTTGCCGCTCCAGTAGCGGGTAAAGGACAGGGTCAGGTTGCCCCAGTCGTCCCAATCGCGGAGCGGGGCGGTGTAGACCGGCTTGGGATTCCCGCTGTTGTCCCTGTCGAACGTGACGTCGAACTTCACCGGCTTGGCGTCGATCACGCCGTCGAAATTCCAATCGATATCAAAGGCCCCGCGCCCCAGCCCGCCGCGCTCGTCCAGTGCATTCTCGTTCAGGACAGCGCTGGAGCCGTCCGAGTAGTCCATCTTGAAGTTGTCCGAGCATGGCCCGCCCGGCAGGTCACAGCGGTTGAATACCCCCAGCTTTTCGCGGGTCACCTTCCCGGCGTTGTAAGCCCACGGCAGCTCTGCGCCCTTCTGGTTAAAAGTCTGCGGTAGCCCGTTGAGCTGGTAGGCGTAATTCATGATGCTGAGGTAATTGGGCTTGTAGTTCGGGCCGTTCTCAAAGCCGCCATGCCGCAGCCCCAGGTTGTGTCCAAGTTCGTGCATCAGGGTCCCGGCCTGAAAGTTCACCAGCAGGTTCCGGCGGTTGAGGCTCAGATCATCGAGGGCAAGGCCGTCGAAGCCAAAGTCCCCCAGCGTCACGATCAGGTCGTTGCCGTTGATCTCGGCGTACCCGCTGCTGCCCGCCTTGCCGTCTGCCTGCTGGCTGTTGGCAAACAGGACATAGTGAAACAGGTTGCGCCGCAGCGCGCTCTGGTTCTTGGCCTTGATGCTGTAGATTTCAGAGCAGCCGCCAGCGGCCTGTTCCTTCGTAGGTTCGATCGTCGTACACGCCTGAAACGCGACTGCGTTGCCGCCGCCAAGGTTGTATTTGTTCCCGTACAGGGTGCCGGTATCGATATGCACTGCAATGTTGCGGGCGGCAAACACCTTGACCAGTTTGTCCAGCGCTGCCTCAAGGGGCGTGGTGGCCTGATCCTGGGAGGGCATGTAGTCAATTTCCAGAAACAGGTCGCGCACGCCCGCCCGCGCGCCCAGCGCGTAGACATCCAGCGCCCCGTACTTCATGCCCGGCGCTTCGGCCATGTCCGGCATACCGTCCAGATCGAGGTCGGCGGCCAGCGGCGCGATGTTATTGGGTCCGAAGGGCGTCAGCCAGGCGTTCGCCGTCCAGTCGGAGGCAGTGTCAGTGTCGGTCAGGTTCAGCGCGCGGCTCAGCGCCCTTCCATACCTGTTCTCCCCGATCTGGAGCGGCAGGGCATTGGCCCCCTTCCAAGCCCCTGGGGTCAGCGGCTGGGCGGTGTTGTCGCCGAAGCGCACCATGTCCACCGTCGCGCCCTGGCTGGTCAGTTCCACGAAGCCGCTGTCGTACCAGTTGGGAATCCAGTCGCCGTCGTGGACATAGATCTGCTTGGCTTCCTTGGAAATGTTGTCGGCAAATGTGGAGACGCCCTGACCGCCGATCAGGATGTACTCGCCCGGTTCGATCATCAGGTCCGGCAGCGGGTAACTGCGGGGTTTGAGTTCGTCGTCGTAGGGGGCCACCCGCTGGCTGCTGTACGCCCGCACCTGATAGTCCTTCAGGTTGATCGCCTTGCCCGTGCCGTTGTAGACCTCCATCCACGCGGCAGAGTCGCTGAAATAGCTGGTGCTGATCTCGCTGATCCGCAGGTCGCTTGTGGCCACGGTCTTGACTGGCTCGGTGACGACGGGTGGGGTGGTTGGCTCGGTGATGACGGACGGTTGTTCAGGCCCCTTAACAACAGGCGAATTCTGCTCACTGCAAGCGGCGAGAAGCAGCGACAACGTCAATGGAAGGGCCAGAATACGGATATATTTCACGGATTCTCCTGTCTAGAAACCAGACTGTAATTAAGAAAGACGAAAAGACGACGAGTTTCGGCTAAACACAACCACAAACGTGCCCCGACGAAGGATCAGCCCCCTATTTCGGCTCCCCTGGTCACTGCGTTGCGGCTTGTGGTCTCACTCTACATCAAATGTTCATCTTCACAACAGCCCGGCTAGATTTGACAGAAGTGCGCCTTCCACCCTCTACGGCGGGCTGGAAGACCAGATGTCACGTTTGGCGAGTCCAATACCTGTCCGGGCAATCTGGACATCATGGCGTCTGTCGGCGAAATCAGTGCTGCCGTAGGCGGGCGGGCGGGGCCAGACACAACAGCTTAAGTTCGCACCCGTACAGCCGAAGCCTCAAAGCGTTCGCCTAAAAAATGCCCCTGCGTCAGCATCCGGTCTACGGAGGCGTGGTGGTGTCCCAGCGCCCCGGCCACACCGCCGCTGATCAGTTCCAACTGTTCGCGCAGCAGTTCTTCGGCGTCCTGGCCGCGCTCGTTCAGGCGGGTGCGGGCGGCGGGGGTCAGGTTCAGGTAGGCGCGCAGGGTGGTGGGCAGGTACTCGTTGCGGGCCTGCCGGATCAGATAGGCGCTGTGGGCGTCCAGTTCCTCGGCTGGCGTGTCCTGAAGGCGGCACAGCAGCGCCAGCGCGTACAGGCGGTGCGGTTCGGGCAGGCGCAGGGCCAGTTCGGCGGCGCTGTCGGGAGCCGTGGTTGAAGTGTCGGGCGCAGTGGTCTCCAGGACATCCAGACGCAGAAGCTCCAGCCGGTGGCGGTGGATCATCTGGCGGCGCAGCAGCGGAAAGGCAAACAGGCTGCCAAAGAAAAATAGGGGAACCAGAACTTCTTCCACGGTTGAAACCTCCTGTCAGTTGGGCTTCACGCTACCTGCCCGCCCCCTGCTCCGGCGTCCCTCCAAAGGCGGAGGCGCTCAGGCCACCACAGGAGGCACCCGCTGGGGGAATTGCCCACTGGACCGCCGTCGCCTAGACTCGGGGCGATTCAGTTCCTGGAGGAACCCCAGCCTTGGAAACCCTGCGCGTCTCTGCCACTTCCCGCCCCAACGCCATCGCCGGAGCCATTGCTGCCCTGCTGCGGTCCCAGGGCAGCGTGGAAATTCAGGCCATCGGCCCCGCCGCCGTCAACCAGACGGTCAAGGCGCTGGCGATTGCGCGCGGCTATCTGGTGAACGACGGTCTGGACCTGTGCGCCCAGCCGGAATTCGTCAAGCTGGACGTGCAGCACGAGGAACGCACCGCACTGAAATTCAGTGTGCTGGCGCAACCTCTGGCGGTTCCACTGCCCGTCTCTGGGGCAAAGTAGGGACTAATACGGACTCCGATTAGAAGGTGTTGAAAACACCTGAAAATCCGAGCGGAGCGAGAGGGAGAAAAACGGGTTCCGGGCGTGGAGTGGAGGGATCGGCGCTGTTCCGATTCCTGCACGAAACAAACGGAATCCGTATAACCCACGTAAATTCGGCGTCAACCTCCTCTCATAAAACCTGAGTGGGGTACGCTAAGATTTAGGCAGCGAAAGCTCTGACTGAAGCTTTTGTGCTGTCTCTCTTCTAACCACTGGCCGGACCCGTTTCAGGGCCGCGCCCCACTTCCCGGAGGAAGTTCCCCTATGTTTCTTGGCCCCTACACCATCCCGATTATCATCGTGTTCGTGGCGTCCCTGCTGATTCAGGGTTACCTGAGCCGCACCTACAAAAAGTGGGGACAGGTCCGCAATGCCCGTGGCCTGACCGGCGCGGACGTGGCCCGCATGATGCTGGACGACGGCGGCCTGCATGACGTGAAGATCATCGCCGTTCCCGGCAACCTGACCGATCACTACGATCCTGGCAAGAAGACCGTCAACCTCAGCGAGAGTGTTTTCGGCGTTGCCAGCGTCGGTGCGATGGCTGTGGCCGCCCACGAGGTCGGCCACGCCATGCAGGACAAGGTGCGGATGCCCGCGCTGGTGCTGCGCGGCAAGATGGCTGTGCCGCTCAGCCTGGGCATGAATCTGGCCCCGTGGCTGCTGCTGGCGGGCATCTTCCTGAAGCTGTCGGGCCTGCTGTGGCTGGGCGTGATTCTGTTCGGCGCGGCGCTGATCTTTCATGTGGTCACGCTGCCGGTGGAGTTCGACGCCAGCCGCCGGGCGCTGGTCTACCTGGACAGCCGGGGCCTGAACGGCACGGTGGAAGGCCAGGACGGCGCGAAGAACGTGCTGACCGCCGCCGCCCTGACCTACGTGGCCGGATTTGCGATGGCCCTGGTGCAGTTCCTAAATATCCTGGGGATTGCCCGCCGATAGTCGGCACAGCAGGGAAAGCGCAAGAGAGGCGGCCTTACTTGTAGGCCGCCTCTCTTAAGTTTGAGTTTTTATACGGACTCCGATTAGAGGGTGTCGAAAACACCCGTAATCCGAGCGGAGCGAGCAGGAGAAAAATGGGTTCCGGGCATGGAGTGGAGGGATCGGCGCTGTTCCGATTCCTGCACGAAACAAACGGAATCCGTATTAGACGTTGAAGCCAAACATCCGCATCTGGCGCTTGCCGTCCTCGGTCATCTTGTCCGGTCCCCACGGCGGCGTCCACACGAATTCCACATTCACGTCCGTCACGCCGTCCAGGCGGGCCACGGCCATCTCGGCGTCGGCGCGGATAAGGTCCTGCACCGGGCAGCCCACGCTGGTCAGGGTCATGGTGATGTCCACCAGACCGCCTTCCTGCACGTCCACACCGTAGATCAGACCCAGGTCCACCACGTTGACCGGGATTTCGGGGTCCTTGACGATCTTCAGCGCCTCGCGCACCTGGGCTTCCGTGGGCAGGCCGCCCGCCGGGGAGGCGGCGGCAGTGATCTGTTCAGTTTCTGCGTCCATCAGCTTGACTCTCCTTCGGTGGGCAGGCCCGCTGCGGCCCAGGCCATCGTGCCGCCGCTCAGGTTGACCACCTTGCTATAGCCGCTTTGCATCAGGTACTCGCCCGCCTGCTTGCTGCGTGCGCCGCTGCGGCAGATCATCACCAGTTCCTTGTCCTTGGGCAGCTCCGAGAAGCGGCTTTCCAGTTCACTCAGGGGCAACAGCGCCGCGCCCTGGGCGTGAACCTCGTCGTATTCGCTCTGCTCACGCACGTCCACGAGCATTGCGCCGTTCTGTACGCGCTGCTGTCCTTCCTGTGGGGTCACTTCTTCCATAAGGAGCAGCATAACCGAGTCCTCCGGGCGGAATGTGCCCCTTGCCAGAAGCTGTGGCCTATTCTGCGCCCATGCCCCTGCCCGAAGGCGTGACCGTGATCGACCTGCGCCCCCCCGAACTGCGCTTTGCCCAGCCGCTGGAAAAGCTGACCGCGTTGCCCGTCCTTGCCGTTTCGTTGCAGCAGATCGAGGACGGCGCACACGGCCTGAACCCACAGACGGGGCCGCTGCTGGTGATCTGCGAACGGGGCGTGCGCTCCGGGCTGGCGGCGAAGTATCTGCGGGCCGATGGGCTGGACGCCGTTGCCTATCCGGGCGGGGTTCCGGCGCTGCTGCGAGAAGTGGGAAGCGGTTAAGTCCAGCGTCCACCCACCGTCTACACTGACTCCCATGTCTGCGCCCTCTTCAAACCAGCCCCAAAAACTGCCCCCCGGTTTCATCTCCGCCGACGATGTGCTGCACGAACGCCTGAGCGCCCCGGACACCCGACGACTGGAGCTGGAATATGGCAACGCGGAATTGCTGTACGGGCTGGGCATCCTGGGCGTGGCCGGGCCGTTCGCGCGCGTGACCCCCTGGGAACTGGAAGACGAGGATGGCGTGCGCCGCATCAACGCCAGCGGGTACGCCGCCACGCCGTTTGGCGAGATGCCCCCGGTGCTGACCGGATTTCTGCATCAATTTCTGGACCTGAACCGCTCGATGGGCCTGCCGCAGCAGTCCAGCGCTCCGTGGCGCGCGGCGCTGGAGGCCAACCTGATCCGCCTGCTGGCCCGCGAACTGCCCAGCCACGCCGACTCCCAGGTCTTCTTCTGCTCCAGCGGCACCGAGGCGGTGGAGGGCGCGCTGAAATTCGCCAAGGCGTTTCGCCCCACCTCCAAATTTCAGATTTCGTTTGGCAGCGCCTATCACGGCAAAACCCTGGGCAGCCTGAGCCTGACGCCCAACCCGGAGTATCAGGACATCTTCCGCCCGCTGGTGCCGGGCGCGTTAACGGTGCCCTACGGCGATCTGGATGCCTTCAAGGCGCTGATCCGGCGTGTGGGTCCCGATAAAATTACCTGCGTGATCGTCGAACCCATCCAGGGCGAGGGCGGCGTCAACATCCCGCCCCCCGGCTTTCTGAGCGGCCTGGGCGAATACTGCCGCAAGCACGGCATCGTGGTCATCGCGGATGAAATCCAGACCGGGCTGGGGCGCACCGGCCACTGGTTCGAGTCGGCGGCGCAGGGGCTGGACCCCGACATCATCACCCTCGCCAAGCCACTGGGCGGCGGTATGACGGCAGTGGGCGCGACGATTGCCCGCCACGACATCTACAAGAAAATGCTGGGCGGCCTGAGCAGCAAACGCCACAGCAACACCTTCGGCGGCGGCGCGCTGTCGATGGCGGTGGGCCTGAAGTCGCTGGAATACCTGATCGAGAACGATCTGCCCGCCCGCAGCCTGGAACTGGGCCGGGTGGGTCTGGAGCGCTTGCAGGCCACCCAGCTCAAATATCCCCGTCTGCTGCAAGAGGTACGCGGCCAGGGTCTGCTGCTGGCCATGCAGTTCCAGCCGATGCTGGGCGTGCCGTTGCCCGGCGTGTTGAAGGAACTGGTCTTCGAGGCCACCGCCCTGCTGGCCCTGCGCGAGCTGCACCAGAGCGGCGTGATGGCCAACCTGAGTCTGAGCAGCAAGCGCACCGTGCGCCTGACCCCCGCACTGGACATGCCCCGTGACGTGTTTGACACCATGCTTGACCGTGTGGACAGCTTTGCGAAGCGTCGCCCCATCTCGCGTGATCTGCTCACCGGAACGCCACCTGTCCTGATTGCCAAACTGGCGAAGTTTGCGGCCAGCAAGCCCAAGAAACGCACGCCCAGCGACGGCTGAGACTCTGGGGGTGCCAACACGAATCCAGAACGCCCACACCCTGAGCGTTCCTTTAAGAACGTGGATTTTTTCACGCCCAGACTGTGGCTTGCGCTAAGCTCCGGGCATGTGGCCATTCGGAAAAAATACAGGGGACCGAGTCCAAGACGCCTTTAAAGAGCAAGCCATGTTGAAGGATCTGGATTTGCAGGTCCAGGAAAAGGGCGGCAACGTCACCGTGACGGGGATGGTTCCCAACAGCCACTACGAAACAGTGGTCAAGGTGGTGGCCGAGGGCATCAACGGCGTCAAGTCGGTGGACACCAGCGGCCTGATCGCTCAGGAAGCGCCCCAGCAGGCCCAGGCGGCAGCTCCACAGGACGCAGGCCCCAGCGCCTCGGCCAATACCGTGTCTTCTGGCCCAGCCAGCGCGCAGACCGAGATCGCCCCCACCTCCAGCGCCAAGCCAGCCGCCGCCTCCAGCATGGACGCGGAGATCAAGGAGATGGAGGACCGCAGCAAGATTGCCAAGGCGGTGCATCAGGCCATCCGCAACAACGGCGAGCTGAAAGACGATCCCATCGACGTGCTGCAAAGTGGCAAGAGCGTGATCCTGCGCGGCGTGGTGGACAGTGACCACGAGCAGCGTCTGGCCGAGAAGCTGGCCCGCGAGGTGGCTGGCGTGTCGGGCGTGGACATCAGCGGCCTGCGCGTGGCCGAGGGTGCCAAGGAACTGACCAGGGAAAAGGATCAGGAGACCGGGGACACCGTCTACACCGTGCAGTCCGGCGACACCCTGGGCGCGATTGCCCAGAAGTATTACGGCAACGCCGCCGAGTACAAGAAGATCGCCCACTACAACAACATCAGCAACCCTGATCTGATCAAGGTGGGTGACCAGATCAAGATTCCCGGCTGAGCAGCGCTGGGTGCTGAGCAGCGTTGGGTAAAGAGGCCGCCTCCGAGATGGGGCGGTCTTTCCTTTTCCCATCATTATCATATTCTGATATCGGAAACTGATAGTGGGTATGGAGGCCAGAGCTATGGATGTGAATCTTTTCAAGGGCAATCTCGATCTGATCCTGCTGAGCGTGCTGGAGCGGGAAGGCGGTTACGGGCAGGACATCGCCAAGCGGGTGGACGCGCTGACCGAAGGGCAGATCAGACTGAATGCCGGGAGCCTGTATCCGGCCCTGCATCGTCTGGAACGGGCCGGATTTCTGAGTGCAGCGCAGACCCAGCCGGCGCGTGGTGGGCCGCCGGTCAAGACCTACCTGCTGACCGAACCGGGCCGCGCTGAACTGCTGCGCCGCCGCGAGGGCTACGCCGCCTTTGACCGGGCGCTGCGGAGCCTGTGGTGAAGTCTCCCGGCGCGGTTGAGGTTTATCTGAAGCGTGCCGTCTGCCTGTTGCCGCCCCAGACCCGTCAGAATGTGCGGTCTGAACTGCACGCCAACCTCTACCAGACCATGCTGGACGCCCGTCTGGAGGGTCTGGACGAGGCCGATGCCTGGGCTGCCTCGCTGCGCCAGCAGGGTTCGGAGTGGGGGCTGGCCCTGAATCTGGCGCGGGTGTACACGCTGGGGCTGGTTTTACGCGTGTTTCTCGTGGGACTGGCGCTGGGTGGGGCGGCCTATGCAGTCCGGGGAGAGATCCATACTGCGCCCACGGGACAGGAGGCCCGGCCATGAAAGCCCGGCTGCTGAGGCTGTGGCGTGACTGGGCCGCCCCTGTCGTCTTCGCGCTGCTGTTCACGCAGTTCGGCGCAAGTTCGGTGGGCGTGGACGGGGCCAGCATGATGCCCGCGCTGCGCCACGGCGAACGCCTGCTGCTGCCCACGGCTGAGGGCTGGGCGCACCGGCTGGGGCTGGGTGAATATCACCGGGGCGACATCGTGGTGTTCAAGCCGCCGCGCGAGGCGCAGTACGAGTGGCGCGGCGACTACCGGGGAATGCCGCTGCCCTGGCGTTACCGCCCGTATCTGGTCAAGCGCGTGGTGGGCGTGCCGGGCGACACGGTCAGCATTCGCGCCGGGCAGGTCAGCGTGAACGGCCAACTGCTGCCCGAAGCGAGGACGCACAGGTACTGGAATGCCTTTTGCCCCGACACTGGTAGCTCCCTCGCCAACAGCGTTGCGGCGTCACCGTCCCAGACAGACTTGCCCAGTGTGAGGGTGCCTCCCAACCACTATTTCGTGATGGGCGACAACCGCAGCCCCGGCGGAAGTCTGGACAGCCGCGCTTTTGGCCCTGTGAGTGGGCAGGACATCTCGGCCCGTGTGGTGGCCAGCGTGTGGCCGCTGGTCCGCAAGGTGATGGCCACTCCGCCCTGCGACGGCGGTCCGCAGCCCGAGCAGCGCGTAAAGTTCAGCGGGCAGGAGGAATGGAATCCGCGTCTGCTGCTGCCCTGAAGCCTTCGGTAAACTGTTTTTATCCCCGCCACCGACGGCACGCTCCTGCGGTTCTGACTCTCCTTCCCCCTTTCGGCGGACGCCTTCCTGACCCCGCCCGCCGTACCTTCGTCGCATGATGGTGCGGATGAGGCCAGAACTGATTCAGGACAGGCGGCGCGGGGGCGTGCTGTCCGATTTGCTGGACCCGCACACCTACCGCGCGGCGCTGTACATCCTGCTGGCGCTGCCGATGGGCGCGTTCACGGCGGGCCTGATCACGGGGGGCGTGGTGGGGGGCCTGCTGACCCTGGCCTTTTTAGTGGGCGCGGCCTTTTTGCTGGGTTCGCTGTGGCTGGTGGGGGGCCTGGGCGACGTGCAGCGGGCGCTGGCGGGGGTGCTGGGCGTGACCTTCGCGCCGCCGCCCCTGCCGCCCCCGCACCGGGGAACGCTGGCGTGGCTGCGCGGCACGCTCGCGGACCCGATGACGTACCGCACGCTGCTGTTCCATGTGGTGCAGTTGCCGCTGGCCGTGATCTGCTGGGCGGTGCTGGCCGTGTTGCTGACGTTGACGCTGCTGGGGCTGCTGTCGCCGCTGTGGCCGCTGTACCCGCAAACGTTCCCGGTGGTCTGGGGCGAGCAGACGCTGCTGCCCAGTCCGCTGGCCGTTGTCGGTCTGGTGGCGCTGGGGCTGGGGGGCCTGCTGATCTCGGCGGGCGTGCTGAACCTGATGGGCCGGATGTGGACCCGGCTGGCGGTGGCCCTGCTCTCCCGTGACCCCGGCTATGAGGCCGCCCGCCGCGAGGTGGTGGCCCTGCGCCGCGCCGCCGGACGGGTGGCCCTGGGCGACGATCTGGAGGCCACCCTGGCCGATCTGACCGAACAGGCACGGGCCGCCAGCACGGCGCTCTCGGTGGCCCTGACTGCCCCGGACGGCACATTGCGTGCCCTGAGTGGTCCGCAGGGGCCGGGGCTGTCCGGCCCGCTGGACCGCCCGCCGTCCCAGGGCGAGGCGGACGTGCGGCTGGTTCAGGGCGGCGGCGCGCTGGCCACCCTGCCCGTCACGCTGTCTGCCTCGGCGGGTGCCCTGGAGGGAGGAACCCTGCGTGCCCTGTACCCCGCAGGCGTGCGCCCCGGAGCGGACGAACTGGCCTTCCTCCTGAGCATCGCCGATCACGCCGGGACCGCGCAGCACGCCGCGCAACTGATCGAACGGGCCGGGGCGCGTGCCGGAGAGCAGGAACGTGCCCGGCTGGCCCGCGAGTTGCACGACAGCGTGGCCCAGGCGCTGTACGGCATCTCGCTGGGCGCGAAGACCGCCCGCGCCACGCTGGACCGCGATCCAGAACGCACCCGCGCCAGCCTGGACTACACCATCCGGCTGGCCGACGGCGGCGTCTCGGAGATGAAGGCCCTGCTGTTCAGCCTGCGCCCGGACGCGCTGGAGGAAGGCGGGCTGGTGGCCGCGCTGTCGCAGCACGCCCACGCGCTGGAGGCCCGCCACGGCCTGACGGTTCACGCCGGCCTGGACCACGAGCCGTCGCTGACTCCCGACGCCCAGGCCGCCGCCTACCGCGTGGCCCAGGAGGCGCTGCACAACGTCGTCAAACATGCCCGCGCGCAGAACGTCTGGCTGGCTGTCTCTCAGGACGGCCCCGCCGTGACTGTCAGTATCCGCGACGACGGGCGCGGCTTTGACCCCACGGCTGCCGGGCGCGGCACGCTGGGGCAGCGCAGCATGCGCGAGCGGGCGGCAGGGGCGGGCGGTACGCTGGAAGTCAGGAGTGCGGCAGGCGAGGGAACCGCCGTCACGCTGCGCCTTCCCGCCGCTCAACCCATTCTCTCCAGACCCGCAGAGGTGGGGGCATGACCGTCAGCCCCGGCACCCGGCCCCTGCCCCCGGTGCTGTCGCGCATGGCGCTGGGTCTGCTCATGGCCGGAGCGGGGGCGCTGCTGGCGTGGCAGGGCGTGACAGTCAAGCCGACGCCGGGCATGGGGGCCGAGACCACCCCGGTCAGCGTGGCGCTGGACGGCCCCCGTCCCAACGATCTGGCGCGCACGGCCACTTTGAAGATCGATGGGGACCGCACCAACCTCAACCTGGGACCGCTGCCTGCCGGGAGCGCGCTGGTGGTGGGCGGACAGGTGACCCACCGCGCCCGCAATCCGGTGCAACTCCGGGCCAGCCGGGAAGGGGGGCAACTGGACTTCGGGCTGACCCTGCGGGTGCAGTCGCTGGACCGCCCCGGCGTCACCGTCGCCTCTCCCGAACCCGTGCAGCACGTCATCGACCTGAAGGCCAGCCGCAGCATTCCGCTGACCCTGAGCACCCGCACCCTGGGCGGGGATCAGGCGCTGGACCTCTCATTCCTGCGTCTGCGGGCGCTGAATGTCCGCAGTGTCAGCGGCGATCAGGTGGTCACGCTTCCGGCGCAGGCCGGTGGGCCGTTCGCGCTGGTCAGCACTTCTGGTGATATTGCCGTCATGGCTCCTGGCGGCGCGGCTCCCGAGGCTGTGCGCGTCAATACGGTCAGCGGCGATCTGAGGCTGGATCTGGCCGGGGTCAGAACGGGCACGCTGGGGGCCGGGACGGGCAGCGGCGACGTGAAACTGACGCTGCCCGCCGCCTTCTCACGCGGCACGGTCACCACGGCCAGTGGTGATGTGGCGGTCACGGCCCCGGCGGGCACGCGTGGCAACCTGGACATCCGCACCCAGAGCGGCAATGTGGTGTTGCGCGCCGCCCCTGGCCTCAAACTGCGCGTGCGTTTCACGGACCGCGAAACACTCAGTCTGCCCGCCAGCACGCCGCCTGCCAGTGCCCCCGATCTGGACGTGTTTATCGACGCGCCAGGGAACAACTTCAGCCTCGAACCACTTTCTCCCTGAACCCACTTTCTTCCTAGAACAGCCCCAGGAGGCCCCCATGTCTATTCCCGCCGTGTCCATCCCCGCCGTGTCCACTCCCACCGTCCGCGTTCTGCTCGTCGATGACCACGCTGTCGTGCGCCAGGGCCTGCGCCTGTTTCTGGGCCTCGATCCCAACATTGAAGTCGTGGGCGAGGCCGGCAACGGCGAGGAAGCCCTGGCCGAGGCGCAGCGCCTGCTTCCCGACGTGGTGGTCATGGACCTGATGATGCCCGTAATGGACGGCATTACGGCCACCAAAGCGCTGCGCCGCGCCCTGCCCGACACCGAGGTCATTGCCCTGACCAGCACGTTGGAGGAACACAAGGTCAACGGTGCAATCGAGGCCGGGGCGATCTCTTACATGCTCAAGGACGCCTCCAGCGACACGCTGGCCGACGCCATCCACGCCGCCGCACGCGGAGAGGTCCGGCTGCACCCCGAGGCCGCCCGCCGTCTGGTCCGCGACTTCCGCAGCGCCGAGATGCGTGAGACGTTGACCCCCAAGGAAACCATCGTGCTGCAACTGATCGCGCGCGGCCACAGCAACCGCGACATCGCTGCCGATCAGGGGGTCAGTGAGGCCACCGTCAAAACGCATGTCTCCCGCCTGCTGAGCAAGCTGGAGTTGGAAAGCCGGACGCAGGCGGCGCTGTACGCGCTGAAGCATGGAATTGCCAGTCTGGATGGGTGACCCGGTTCCGCGTAGATCAGGACAGTCTGGAAAATTGGGGAGGCCGTCTGCGTGGGTGAAAGTGTGGGGCCAATACGGGAAAATTGCGGTCAGCACGCTAAAAATAGGTGGCTTCTTAAAATCTCGCCGTCAGTGCCTCTGAACGGTCAGGGTCTATTCTTGGTCCATGCTGACGCCCTGGGCCGGAATCCTGACTCTGGTTTGTTGCCCCGTTCTGCTGCTCTGGGCGCTACGGCGGCGGCAGGGCTGGCTGGCGCTGTCGGCGCTGACGGTGGCATTGGTTCCACTCTGCTCTCTGCCGCTGCCAGACGGCTGGTACCTTCGCTTCGTCTGGGCCAATTGGTTCGCGTCCGGCGCTTCTTTAATTGCCGTCGGTTTTCCCGTGATCTGGATCAGCATTTGGAAGGCCAGCCTCGGCGTATTACTGGGGCTGGCGCTGATTTTTGCGGGGCTGGCATTCAGACAGGGCGGGGCAGGAAAGAGGTGGGCCGCCCTGCCCGCTTTCGCGGCGCTGATCGCGGGAACCCACCTCCTGTCGATGCTCTGAGCGTTATTCCAAAGTCACCAGATAGTCGTACAGATCCGGCCCGCCCGCGTGCGCTTCCACTTCTGCCCCATCAAACTGCTTGCCGATGCGTTCAGCCAGCGCGTCCAGATCGGCCTGCGATTTCTGCGGGCCACCGAACACCGTGATGATCTCCTGTCCGGCGTAGGCGTCGCCCAGCATCTTCAGCACGCTGTCTTCGGGACTGCCCCCGGCCTGAACGAGTTCGTCGTCCTGCAACCCGATCACGTCGCCCTCGGCAATATCCAGCGTTTCGCCCTTTTTGGTGGTGATGTTGGTGGTGCGGCTGGCGCGGGTGACTTCAAAGGTGGTCACGGCCTGGGAAGCCTCGGTCATGGCCTCCTTCAGCTCGTCGGCGGGAATATCGGGCTGGAAGGCGAGGGCCGCGCCCATGCCCTGCCCCAGCGTGCGCGTGGGGATCACCACGGCGCGGCCTTCCATCAGTTCCATCGCCTTTTCGGCGGCCATCAGCACGTTCTTGTTGTTGGGCAGCACGATCACGCGTTCGGCGCTGACACTACGAACGGCGTCCACGATGTCCTGCACGCTGGGATTGGCGGTCTGCCCACCAGACACGATGCGGGCGCCCAGGCTGCGGAACAGCTTGACCAGCCCGTAGCCGTTGGCAACCGCCACCAGACCGGACAGCGGCAACTCCTCCTCGGCGCGGGCGGTGGCCCCGGCCATGCCCAGAATCTCGGTGTGCTGCTCGGACATGTCCTCGACTTTGGTTTTCAGCATCTTGCCGTAGCGGCCCACCGTTGCCAGCAGTTCATCCGGCTCGTTGGTGTGGATGTGGCCCTTGACATAGCCCTCCGCGCCCACCACCAGCAGGCTGTCACCAAACGGGCTGACCAGCTCGCGGATTTCCTCGATGGGTTTGGTGGCCTCGGACATCAGGAACTCGGTGCAGAAGCCAAATTCCTCGTTCTCGAAACTCTGCGCGGCGTACTGGGTGATTTCCGGTGCTTCGGGCAACTCGTCGCCGCGCAATTCGGCCAGCATCCCCTCCACGATGTACAGGTAGCCCTGGCCGCCGCTGTCGATCACGCCCGCCTGCTTCAGCGCGGGCAGCATCTCCGGCGTCTGATCCAGCAATTCCTGGCCCTTGAACAGTGCATTTTCCAGCACCATGTCCACCGTATCGCCGCGTGCGCCCTCGGCAATGCCACGCGCCACGGTCAGGATCGTGCCTTCCACGGGCTTCATCACCGCGCCGTAGCCGCTTTTCTGGGCGGCGTCGAAGGCGCGGATCAGCGTGGGGGCGTCCACTTCCTGCTTGTCTTTAATGACTTCTGCAAAGCCTTTGAGCAGTTGCGAGAGGATCACGCCGCTGTTGCCGCGTGCGCCCAGCAGCGCGCCGTAGCTGATGGCGCGGGCGACTCCGGCCATGCTGCTCGTGTCGGCGGTCTCCAGTTCGCGGCGCACCGACTGCATGGTCAGGTGCATGTTGGTGCCGGTGTCGCCGTCGGGCACTGGGTAGACGTTCAGGGCGTTGACTTCCTCGCGGTACACGCCCAGCCAGTCAGTGGCGTAGCGCAGCATCCGGGCCAGATCGGCAGGGGTCAGGGTCTGGATGTGCTGGTTGGAGGTGGAATCAGGCACGCTGAACCCCCACCGCATGCACGCGGGTGGCGCTCAACTCGATTCCGGCCAGATTTTTGACGGTGTGTTCCACGCGCTCGACGATATTGCGCGCCACCGTGGGAATGCTGACGCCGTAGGCCGCCACGATGTACAGGTCGGCGGTGTAGGTGTCGCTGCCCTTCTCCCTGCCGATCACCACACCGTCGCTGACGTTGGCCCGCCCCAGCACGCGGCTGATGCCCTCCTTGAGGTTGGCGGGGGCCATGCCCACCACCCCTGGAATCTCGTGGGCCGTCAGCCCGATCAGGGAGGCCAGCGCCGCCTCGGAAATGTTTATAGAGCCAGTCACAGTACCGGCCAGTATACGGGGAGGCGGGATGGCGGGGAGGATCGCTCGCTTGTCGCTCTGTGCGCTAGAGAAGACCAGACGAAAAGGCGATCAGACCTTCTCAGCCTGACCGCCCATCACCGGAGAATTTTAGTCGCTGGCGGTGGGACTGCCCTCCGCCGAGTTCTTCCTGGCGACGTTCGTGGCCCCCAGCATGGGAATCACTGGAATGAACAGCACCACCAGAAAGCCCGCCACGATGAACCACAGGCTGGTGCCGAACATGCGGGTCATGCTGGCGGTAAAGCCGTTCTTGAGGCCGGTGGTGACCTGTTCGCCCAGCGTGGTGGCCTGCTCGTCCAGCTTGCTCCTGAGTTCGGTCAGCACGGTCTGGCGGGTCTGCGTCACGGCGGCGGCTTCCTGCGCCAGGATGCCCTGCCGAACCTGCGTGGCGGTGGCCTGCGCGGCTTGCGGAGTGTTCAGCGCCTGAGTGGGCAGGTTGCGGAGCTGTGCCTTGAGGTCAGCGGGCAACTCGCTTTTGAGCAGCGCCTGACGGCCCGGCTCCCCGGTCTTCAGCAGGGCAGCCACATTGCTGGCCTGGGCTTCCAGAGTCTGGCGAACCTGTGCCCGAAGGCCGCCGTCCTGAAGCAGCACTTTCAGTTCATCCGGCACCTGCGGATTGCTGGTCAGGGCATGGGCCGCCGCCCCATCGCCGTTCAGGGCGCGTTCAAGCTGCACGTACTGCGCGTCGTAGGCTTTCTTGATCTGCGCGGCGGGGCCGTCCGCGCCGCCGCTGGAACGCAGCGCGCCGATGTCGAAGTTCTGGGTATCGATCTGCGCGCCGGGGATGGCGGGCAGGGCGCGCGGCAACTCGGTGTGCAGGTTGTTCAGCAGCAGTGTGCCGAACACGGCGGCCCCGATGGTGGAGCCGATCTGCCGGAAGAACTGGCTGCTGGAGGTGGCGATGCCCAGTTGATCCTTGGACACGCCGTTCTGGATCGCCAGGGTAAACAGGCTCTGCGACGGCCCCAGCCCCAGCCCCACGATGAACATCCGCCAGCCCAGATCGAGCAGCGTGGTTTCTGCGGTGATCTGAGTAAGCAAAAAGATCCCGGCGATCAGCACGACACTGCCGCCGATCATCCACGGTTTGTACTGCCCGCTGCGCGCCACGAGCTGCCCGGCCACGATGCTCGACAGGATCAGGCCGCCCATCAGCGGCAGGATGGAAAAGCCGCTCTTGGTGGGGGAGACGCCCAGCACCGTCTGCATAAACAGTGGCAGGAACAGGATGACCCCCAAAAAGGCCATGCCCATGATGAACGACGCCAGATTGCCCAGGCTGAACATCTTATTCTTGAACAGATTCAGCGGAATGATCGCGTCGGGCGTGCGCGACTCCACGAAGATGAAGGCCAGCAGGCTGACGGCGCTGAGCGCGAACAGGCCCAGGACGCGGGTGCTGCCCCACGGGTAGGTGGTGCCGCCCCAGGTCAGCGCCAGCAGCAGCGGAATGGTGGTCAGCAGGATCAGCGCCGCGCCCCAGTAGTCGATGCGTCCGCCGATGCGGTGCGTCAGCCGGGGCATCTTGACGATGATCAGAAACAGCGCCAGGATGCCCAGCGGCAGGTTGACGTAAAAGACCCAGCGCCAGCTCAGATTGTCGGTGAGGAAGCCGCCCACGGCGGGGCCGATCACACTGGCAAGGCCGAAGATCGCGCCGAACAGGCCGCCGAATTTGGCGCGCTCGGCGGGTTCAAACATATCGGCCAGGATGGTAAAGGCAATCGTGAACAGCGCCGCGCCGCCCAGCCCCGCCACTGCGCGGAAGGCGATCAACTGATTCATGCCGCCGCCCAGGAAATTGCCCAGGAACGGTTCTCCGGCCAGTCCTGACAACGCCGAGCCGAACAGGAACAGCACGATGCCGAACACCAGAATCGGTTTGCGCCCGTACAGGTCCGAGAGCTTGCCGTAAATCGGCACCATCACTGTGCTGGCCAGCAGGTATGCGGTGGTGACCCAGGTGTAGAGGTTAAACCCCTTGAGGTCTTCGATGATGCGCGGCATGGCGGTGCTGACGATGGTCTGGCTCAGCGCCGCCAGCAAAAAAACCACCAGCAGGCCGATCAGCGTGATCTGCCGCTCCTGCTTGGTGAATTGCTGAGTAGAGGGTTGAAGGGTGGCCTGGGTCATGCGTTCTCCTGGGAGGGTTGAGAAGTTTTTGGGGCGTCGAGCTGTTCGAGCAGGGTGGTCAGCCCTTCTAACTGCTTGGGGTTAATGTCGGTCAGCCGTTCGGCGGCCAGAAGGAGAAAGGACTGGATCACCGTCGCCGTCAACTGTTCGCCTGCTGGCGTCAGGGTCAGGTGGATGCGGCGCGAGTCCACCGCGTCGATCTGGCGCTCGATCAGGTTCTGCTTGCACAACTGGTCCAGATAGCGGCTGAGCAGCGTGGGCGGCATGTGCAGAGCGGCGGCCAGCGCTTTGGGATAGCTGTGGCCGCTGCGAATGCCCTGCAAGACGTTGAAGCGCGGCGAATCCAGCTCGCCCTGCGCCACCAGCAGCGCGTCCAGTTCCTGCCGGAACGAGCGCCCAAAACGCCACAGCGCGCCCATGAAACGGCCCACCTGTTCCGTACTCAGGGCAGGTGGTGGGGGAGAGACAGGAGGAGAGGACATTTCTGTATTCTAGGTAAACAGTTCTCTTGAGTCAACTATTCAGTTCGAGGAATGAATGTAGGATGAAGCCCTCTCCCCCTCGTCTCTGCCCGAGGGCGACGGTGATCGGCAACAACACGAAAAAGAGGCGGGGCAAACCTGCTCCCCGCCCCGCTGATTTCGATGTTTGCTAGCGCTTCAGCGCCCGGCGCGTTCCACCCGCGACACCACGCGCTCCTGCCCCAACGCTTCCAGCATCTGTGGCAGGTCCGGGCTTTCCAGCGTTCCGGCGACGGCGGCGCGCACCGGGGGCATCACCTTGCCCAGTTTCAGTCCCTTTTCCTCGGCGAAGGCGTGGAACATGGCGCTGATGCTCTCCGCATCGAAACTCGGCAGGTTCTTGAGGCGGCCAGCCAGCTCCGGCAGCAGCTCCCGCGCGTTGTCGATGGCTTTCTGGGCCTTCTCGTTCACCGGGTAGTCCTCGGACCAGTAGTAGCCCGTCTTGTCCAGAAAATCGCTGAACACTTCGATACGCGGAATCAGCAGCCGGGTTACGGCGCGGAAGTAGTCGTCCAGCGGTAGCTCGGATTTGTGGGCCAGCAGGTAGTCGTGCAACCTCTTGACCACTTCTTCCTCGCTCAGCACCTCGCGCAGATACTTGCCGTTGTACCAGCGCAGCTTGTCCTGATCGAAGACCGGGCCGCCCAGCGTCACGTCTTCCAGCTTGAAGGTGCGCTGAAACTCGTCCAGATCGAAGATTTCGGTGCCGTCCGGGTGGGTCCAGCCCATCGTCGCCAGGAAATTCAGCATGGCTTCGGGCAGATAGCCCTGATCCATGTACCACTCGACGCTGGTGGGGTTCTTGCGCTTGCTGATCTTGGATTTGTCGGCGTTCCGCAGCAGCGGCATGTGGGCGAATCGGGGCGCGTCCCAGCCGAAAGCGCGGTATAGCAGGACGTGAATGGGGGTGCTGGTGATCCATTCCTCGGCGCGCACCACGTCGGTGACGCCCATCAGGTGATCGTCCACCACGTTCGCCAGATGGTAGGTGGGGTAACCGTCGGCCTTGAGCAGCACCTTGTCGTCGATCTCGGCGTTCTGGAAGTGGATCGGATCGCGCAGCAGATCGTTGACCACCGTTTCGCCGTCATGCGGCACCTTCAGGCGCACTACCGCCGCATCGCCCGCTGCCACCCGCCGCGCGGCCTGTTCGGGGTCCAGATCGCGGCTGGGAACGGCGATCACCGTGCCGCTGGCCTGCGCCTTCTCGCGCAGTTCGGTCAGTTCGTCGGGCGTCTCGAAGGCGTAATAGGCGTGGCCGCCTTCCACCAGTTGCTGGGCGTGCTGGCCGTACAGTTCGGTGCGCTCGGACTGGCGGTAAGGACCGTTGGGGCCGTCCTGCAACGGTGACTCGTCGGGGGTCAGCCCCAGCCACTGCATCATCTGAAAGATGCGCTTCTCGCTGTCGGCCACGTAGCGGTTCTGGTCGGTGTCCTCGATCCGCAGGATGAACTTGCCGCCGCCCTGCCGCGCCAGGACAGAGTTAAACAGGCCGATGTAGGCGGTGCCCACATGCGGGTCCCCGGTGGGACTGGGGGCGATGCGGGTCACGGTGGGCTGCATGTTTGGCTGGGAGGAAGACATGGGGCACAGGATACGGGGCATGGGGCAGGCGTCCGCCCCGTGCGTCCCTCCAGTGTGTTTATGATGCTCTATGCGACTGTTGCTGCCCGTGCTGACTGCTGGCCTGAGCGTTTGCGTCCTGGCCTCCTGCAACGCCTTCTCGCCCATTCCCAACGACGCGGACATCGACGTGAACGGCAGTTAGACCGGGCGGCTGGTGGGGCAGAACAACGACAGTGCCGTTCTGGACATCACCATCGTGGAAAAGGACTTGGCAGTCACCGGCACGGTCAAGAGCCGTGCGACGGGCGATAGCTACACCCTGACCGGCACCCGCAGCGTGTACAAGGCCAGCCCGGTCACGCTCAACGCCACCTCCAATCTGGGGGGCGGCAGTGCCTGCTCCGGCGGCTTTACCGAGCGTTACGGCGTGCAGGTCACGTTCTACAACGTCAGCAAGTACAGCGGCGCGGGCGGCACCGGTTTCGTGAACCATGACATCTGTAAGTCCGGGCAGTGGGAGCGCACCGAACTGAACAGCGGGCAACTGGAACTGGCGCGCAAGTAGGACGGGGTCAGCGATTGATATGACCGCTGTTTCCACGACTGTTCGTCCGATCATCTGGCACCCGGATGGGCGGCGGGTGCTGCGGTGTGAGGACGGGTGGCCTGCGCTGGAGCTTCGAGAAGATCAAGGCATCGCACAAGGTATGCGTGCTAACTGGAATCTCGTGGCGTGGCTGCTGCATGGTGGTGGTCTTTCTGTGGGGCATCATGAGCAGCCACGCCTGCAACTTCTGTCGGAGGAAATTCCAGACGGAATGTGCTGGGTAGATATGGAGGTGTTGCCACTTCCCAATGCCCGTCCCTGGCAGCTTCCGAGCTGGCCTTCACAAGCACAAAAGCGGCTTGACAGCACGCTAGGAACAAGTGGACTGAGAAAGTTAGATGACCTGTCCGTAGGGGACGTCAACGATCTTGCATGCGTCATGTGGGCTGCAACGGATAAGGGTGCTGTCTACCTTAAAGTCAGTGACTCGCCACGCGAGGCAGCGGTCACTGAGTATCTCTCCAAAACGTTGCCCGACTTGCTGCCGCCTGTGCTGTGGGTAGACCCGTCCTCCAATTCTTTGCTGACCCTCTCTGGCGGTAAATTGCTGGATATGGTGAGTGAGCTGGACGCCTGGACTGAAGCGGCACGCAGGCTGGCCCATTTCCAGCAGAATGCGGACGCTCATGCTCTGGCGGCTCTGGGTTGCCCAGCCTTCCCCTTGTTGGAAATGGCCGGACGGGTGGATTCGTTTCTGGCCGATCTGAACACGTTGCGCGCCTGGGGCTTGGAGGAGAGCTGCCTTGAAACGCTTTGCGCGGCAAGACCCGCCATTCGCACGGCCTTCGCTGATCTTGCCGCCCTGAATCTGCCCGATCTACCCGCGCACGGCGACGCCCACCCCCGCAATGCCCTAAGCGGCCAGCGCGGCGCAGTCTGGTTCGACTGGGCCGAGACTGCCAGCGCCGCCCACCCGTTTATGGATATGGGATGGTTCCTGGCGTTTACCTTTGATCCGGCGGGGGTTGAGTTGCCCATCAGAACTGCATATCCAGACCTCGAAAAACGGTTGATCGAGGCTTACCTATCTGCGCTCGGCTGCGTTGATGCCGCGTCCTTGCTCAGCAGCGCAGTTCCGTTGGCCCTTTTACACCGTGCTGTGGTCTACGACGCCCGCTTTCGCAACTGGGAAGGCACATTGCCCGGCTGGCGGCCCAATTTCGTCCCGTATTATCTGCGGCTGGCGGCACGGGAACTGGCGCGGCTTCCGTCCTGACCCCGCCCGCTATCCTGCCCCCATGCTCAGCGAGACAGGCACGCAGTTTTTCGGCTATTACCCCGGCACGGTAGCGCTGGTCACGGCTGAACATGCCGGGGTCCGCAACGTGATGGCGGCGGGCTGGCACACCGCCCTGAGCGCCCAGCCCCCGATGTACGGCGTGCTGATCGGCAGGGAGCGGGCCACGCATGGGCTGGTGGCGGGGAGCGGCACGTTCGGGATCAACTTCCTGCCCGCCTCGCATGCAAAGCCGATTCAGGGGACGGGTGTGCTGTCCCTCCACGATCTGCCCCAAAAGGACAAGCTGACCCGCCTGGGCCTGCAAACCCTGCCAGACGCGCCACTGGCCCTGGCCGACGCTTACCTGTACTACCGCTGCCGGGTGATCCAGACCGTGCCCACCGGGGACCATGACCTGTTCGTGGGCGAGGTGCTGGAGGTCCGCCACGATCCCACCTTCTACGATGACCGGCGGCTGTTCACGGGCGAGGCGGCGGTGTACCTGGGCCGCAGTTCGTATGTAAAAACCACGCAGGGGCGCGAGATCTACCTGCCCGAAAGCTTCGATTGAAGAGAGAACGCCCAGTGGCGTGGGGGCTGTTTCTCATTTGGCCCTTTTCAAGCCCACAATCCACGTTGCATAGTTAAGAAGACTGCAAAGTCGGGTGAACCGGGCCGAGCGCCTGACGCCACCGGGGGAGCTTTTGACTGACGCACTGCATGGATTTCTGACCATTCTCGATCTGCTGGGCCTGCTGATGCTGAGCCTGTACTTTCTGCAAATGCTGCTGTCGGCCACGCTGCCCCGGCCCCGGCGGCTGTATCCGGCAGACGAGGCATTGCGTTTTACCTTCGTGGTCCCCGCGCTGAACGAGGACGCGGTGATTGAGGCCACCGTCCGCAACCTGCGCGAGGTGGCCCCCGACGCCCGCGTGGCCGTGATCGACGACGGCAGCGATGACCGCACGGCGGAACTGGTGGAACGGCTGACGCGGAATGACGCGGGCGTGATCCTGCTGCGCCGCAGCGCGCCGGAGGCCCGCCAGGGCAAGGGCAAGGCCATGAACTGGGCGGTGTCGCAGTTGCTGCGGGACCTGCGCTCAGCGAGCGCGGACCTGCAAAAACAGGTTTTCGTGGTGGTGGACGCCGACGGGCGCGTGACCCCTGGTCTGCTGCCCGAGGCGCGGCGCGTGCTGGCCCACGCGGACGTGGTGGCCGCGCAGGCCCGCGTGCGAATCCGGCAGTCCCCCGGCAAGCTGGGGCTGAAAAACGTGGTGGGCCGCATGCTGGAGCAGCAGCAGGACCTGGAATTCTTCATCACCCGCCACATTCAACTGATGCGCTCGTGGTGGCACAGCGCCGCCCTGTGCGGCAACGGGCAATTTATGCGCGCCAGCTATGTGGCCGCTATGTTCGAGGCCGGGCAGACTCCGTGGCCTGACGTGCTGCTCGAAGATTTTGGCAGCGCGGTAGAGGCCCGGCTGGTCAACCCACGCCACCGACTGGTCTTTTTAGAGGAAGCGGTCACGCAGCAGGGCCTGCCTGATCTGCGCCGTTTCTCGCGCCAGCGCGCCCGCTGGACGCAGGGCACCATGCAGTGCCTGCCGTATCTGGCGCAGTTGTGGCGCAGGCCCGTTCCCGTGCTGGCCCGCCTGGACCTGAGCTACTTCATCCTGGGACCGTGGCTCAGCGGCATCATCGTGCTGTCGTTCCTGACCCAGCCGCTGCGCTGGGCGATGGGTACGCAGGGGCTGGTGCTGGACGCGAAGGTCAGCCTGATCATCACTGTCATCAACCTGATCATCCAGTTGCAGTGGGTGGCCCGTTATCAGCGCGAGAACCGTCTGTCGCTGGGCCGCACCGCCTTC
>NZ_MSTI01000045.1 GCF_001949125.1 Deinococcus marmoris | reverse complement strand
TGTTGGAGCGGTTCGAGAGCGAAATCAAGATTCCAGAAGAAGCGATATAGCGTGGCTTGGCGGGGGATACCGGGCAAGCTGAGCCGCTGTGTCAGCGGCTCACGGTACGTAGAGAGCCAGGAAGCGAGCGCCAGGATGTTCTCAGGGCCACTGAGTAGACCCGTGAGAATGAGCGCCCAGAGCGCATCCCAGGAATAAGTAATGCGGTTGGGATCGCGCCAGTCTGGAATTTGAGTTAGAAAGGGCAGTGGGCTGATCGGTTTTGGTTTCACACCTCAATGCTGATCGGCCCCGATCTTTTTTTGTACTCGCTTGAGATAAAAGCCTGGGGCCATGTCTCCCTGATGGACGAACTTCAACCACCCGGCATACAGTGGGCTGCTAAGGGACTCTAGAACGCCCTGCACGTTGGAATTTGGGAACTCTGAAACTGCTTTGCCCGCAAGGGACGCGAAAATATCAGCGTGCAGGAAAGAGGACGGAGCCACGCGTAGTAGCCGAAGGCCCGGCTGTAATGGACGGGACATGGTGAAGGCCCACCAGGACGAAGGAAATGGAAAGCAACTTGACCCCCTGGTTCAGTACCGGACAACTTGATGTTGGCAGCGTCCTGAACAGCGTTTTTGCCGTTTGAGTATCTGGTTGCAGTCTGGGACGGCAAAAGGCGGCTTCTTGGAGTTATGAGACAAGCAGAAGCCGCCTTCCCCGACGCTATCAATTTCGCCGATCTTCTGAAAGAGCGCTTCCCCTTTTTGTGGCGCGACACCTTGCAACGCGTCCAGGATGCGTTCTGTGCGCTGATCGAGCAGCGCACCACCAATCAGCAGCAGTGGTCCCAGGCCATGCCTGGGACTAGCTCCCCAGAAGCCAAGAAAAAGCGTCTGGGACGGTGTATACAGGATCCGCAACTGGACAGAAATTTCTTCCTGTCCTTTCTGATCTCACTTCTCCCTGCTGGGAAGCTGGTCCTCAGCCTGGACCGCACAAATTGGGAGCATGGTGACACTCCGCTCAATCTCCTCGTTCTGGGCGTCGTGTTGGAGGGATTCACCCTCCCCCTCGTCTGGGTGGCGCTGGATCACGGTGGATGCAGTGACTCGGCCACCCGTGAGCGACTGGTGGCGAGGTTGCTTGAGAGCCTTCCAGCACAGCGCTGGAAGGCACTGGTGGCCGACCGGGAGTTCGTGGGAAAGCAGTGGTTCACCTTTCTGCGGAAACGGAAGATCCGCCGCGTGATTCGCATCCGGGCTGACAGCGTAGTGGACGAATTGCGCGTCGATCAGTGGTTCGGGGATGTCCAAATCGGAAAGAAGCGCTGTCTGTTCGAAAAGGGCTGGGTCTACGGCTGCGTGATGCAGGTGGTTGCCACCCGCGCAGCGGATGGCGATCTCATCGTCCTGGCGACAGATTTGAAGGTGTGGGACACCTGGACGGTGTACCGATTGCGCTGGAGCATCGAGTGTACGTTCAGCAGCATGAAGTCGCGTGGCTTTGACCTGGAACGGTCAGCGGTGACTCACGCTGACCGATTAGAGCGGTTGTTTGGACTGGTCACGCTGGCCTGGGTGTGCTGTCTACGGGTGGGCGTCTGGATGAATGCGTCCAAACCAATCCCAGTCAAAGCGCATGGTCGTCGCGCAGTCAGCGTGGTCCAGTATGGCTGGCAATATCTGGCGAGAGCGCTGAGATGGGATCACCCACAGGCCGAACTCTACTTCGGCCTCTTAAATCAACCTTTCTCCGCATCCAGCGCCACTTAAACGCAAGTTGTCCGGTACTGAACCCCCTGGTTCGCGCAGACGTTAGACAGGGCCTGTCCCTGAACAGACCGCGAATCCCGCAAGGGAAAGAGGAAGAGAAGCTGGTACAAGTACCGGAGTCTGGAAAGCCGGATGCGGTGAAAGTCGCACGTCCGGTTTGGAACGGGGGAAAGGCCGCGAGGCCCTACCTATCGTTACGGGTCATTGACAGATGTGAAGAAAACGTGGGACTTTCCTTAAGGTATTGTGGTCATATGACTTATGGAATGGATGAACGTGAGTCGGAAGGTGGGCAGCCACACCCATCTGGTCACCACAGGCGCGGAGACTCACAAACTCACGGTGTGCATGATGACGTTCTTCCTCTCAGGCAAAGAGCGGCCTGATGAGCGCCAGCACCCGTTTTTCACTGGTGTGGGCCCCACGCCCGACGTTGCTGAAGAACGGGCTTACATGGTGTATCTGCGGGCCCAGAACTGTATCCATCAGTTCGAGTGGTATGACCCAGTCACACAGGTGTGCAGGGGGTGTGGTGTGATGCGGCGCACCCATAGTGCCGCGTTTCCTTTGACATGGTCGGCGTTGAAGCGCTGGTTCAGGAGCGCGGGCCTTGGCCCGTCAACTCTGCTCAGCGTGTGACCCCACCACGGGTACCTACGTACAGAAGTACACACACCTGAGGGCCTCTGGCCGTGTCCCGGGGCATTAGGTGTGATGCGCTCGTGCGTAAAAGGCCAGCTGTCCTCAACTATCCAGATGGAAATAGGTTGCTCGAACAATCTATTAAAACAGCGTCTAGAGCGCGTTATCTAGGGTCTGGCTGGAGTAAGATTCCATTGGTAAAGTTGCCGGTTCCGCGAAAGTCTGCCAAGTGGGGGATGTTGCGTTTGACATCCCTCTGTAAAACCCCCGTCGAGACCGTCCACAGCGCTCGTGCGGTCTTATCCAGGAGCGCATGAATTCCCACCCCAGGGTGCGGTGTTTTGCCCGCCTGACTTTACCAACGGAATCCAGCTCTATCGTGACCCCTGATTATGCGTTTTTGAGACAGCAAGCGGTATAACTTGAATTATCAAGACGAATCTGATTATATAACAGCACGAACATCACTAGCTGTACTTTGGGGATATTCAGGGAGGTGACACGGAGGCCAGCATCCGTGATGCTGGCCTTCCTGCTATGCCTCGTCACCTTCCTCGATGGACTCGACATTTTCCCACCTGGTTCGCACCTTTCCTGACGCACTTTCGCCACCGAGCCCAGCGAACCTGGGCTCCTCTATACGTCCGTGGACTTTGCAGCACTGCCCATCGGAAAAGCATGCAACCCCTGGCCGCCGTAGTGGCGCCCGGGAAAGAAGACCACATCCAGCAATTCATCACCGATAGCCCGTGGCTGACAGATCCCTTGGAAACTCTGCTCGCTCAACGGGCCCAGCAAATGCTCGGCGGGAAAGAAGCCGTCCTGATCATCGACGATACCTGTCTGACGAAGTTCGGCACCAAATCCGTGGGCGTCGCCCGCCAGTACTCGGGGCAGGCTGGGAAGATCACCACCTGTCAATGCCTGGTCTCCTTGACCTTGGCTCAGCACGAGTTGCCCGTTCCCCTCGCGTTACGGCTCTTCCTGCCGCAGGAGTGGACCCGCGATCCTGCTCGTCTCAGCGCAGCTGGTGTTCCAGTGGAACACCAGCTGCCGCAGACCAAGTGGGAGCTGGCTCTCAAGGAACTGGACCGGGTGCGCGAACACGTCACCTTCGGCATGGTGTTGGCGGATGCCGGGTACGGGGTGAATGCCCAGTTCCGGCAGGCACTGACCGAGCGAGGCCTGCTGTGGTCCGTGGGTATTACCCGTACGCAGACGGTCTATCCCAAGGATGTGCGTTTGATCCCGATCCCCAAGATCTTCCGAGGGAGAAGGCCGAAACACCCGACTCCCTCTGAGGACCGGCAATCGGTGGAGGAGGTCTTGAACGGTGCTGCATGGCAGCACCTGGTCTGGCGACACGGGACCAAGGGCCCGCTTGCAAGACGCTTTGCAGCGGTTTACGTTCGCCTGGCCGATGGGGAGGAGAACGCCCAGGGCCAACACCTTCCCGGACAAGCTGCCTGGATCATCGGGGAACAGCGGCGTGGGGAGGAACGCAAATACTCCGTCTGCAACCTGCCCGCCGACACACCGTTAGCTCGTCTGGTGGAAGTCACCAAGCGCCGTTGGGCCTGCGAGTTGACCCACCGGGAGCTGAAGGAGGAAGTCGGCCTGGATCACTTCGAGGGCCGTTCTTGGCAGGGCCTGCATCACCACGCCGTGCTATGTATGGTGGCTCTGACCTTCCTTCAATGGCTACGACTAACTCAGCCCGACGATCTGATGGGCGACACCGTTCCCGCCATCCGAGCCGAGGTGGCAGGGGCGAGTCCCCTGCCACCTCCTTGCCGTCAATGCCGCGCCTGCACAGCTTTATTCAGCGGTCCTTGAATATCCCCAAAGTACAGCTAGAAGCTGTCCGGAGAAGATTTGTAAAGTGGACTCAAGAATCTGCTGAGGGCATAATTAGGGGTCATGCGCCAAGCCTACCCCAGTAACCTTGACGACGACCTGGATCACTATGATTTCCCACCGTATAAAATCGTCCATGAACAAGCAATGCGGTGGTTTGAACGAGGCTGCTTTGAGACCTTACTTCATGATCTCCGGCTTTTGGTCCGAAAAGAGGCGCTGAGAGCGGATGAGCCGACAGCGGCTATCGTAGATAGCCGCACGCTGAGAAGCACCCCGGAGAGCGGACATCGAGCAGAGTGCGGCTCAGAGCGCTGCCCAGCAGGCCGTCAACAACGCCAACACCACGAACGCCCTGCAAAGCATTAGCCTCAGCAGCAGGCTGGGCAAAACGGTAGGAGACGCCGCTGCTGTTGCTACAGAGTGGGCTGCTACCCCAGTGGGCAATAATCTTACCGACGCCGAGACGGGGGACGTTTACCGCAAGGTGATGGCGGGCAGCACGCCCACCCCATCCGCAGGGCAAACGCCACCGTGCGCGTGCGTGGGTACTATGATGTTGTTAGGGTTTGGTGGAGGGTAAGTTCAGTGTGATTCACACTGGAGGACAGAATGTCCGTACCCAAGCAAAAGTTCACCGCTGAGTTCAAATACGAAGCTGTCCGCCTGGTTCGCACGACCGGTAAGAGTTGCGCTCAGATCGCCCGTGACCTCGGCGTTCCTCCTCACTACGTTGTCCGGTGGAAGCAACAGCAGGACCATCAAACGGCCGCTGGACGCCCTGCCTTCACCGGGCGGGGGATCCCCGCCCTTTCACCACAGGAGACTCGTCTTCAAGAACTCGAACGGGAGCTGGAAATTGCGCGACAGGAACGGGATATCCTGAAAAAAGC
>NZ_MSTI01000159.1 GCF_001949125.1 Deinococcus marmoris | reverse complement strand
AGGGGGCTGGGGGGTGGGGGGTGGGGCTACCCGAACGACTTTCCCCGTAACCCCGCCTCACCTGCGCTATGCTTGCCCCCACAGCGGACGGCAACTGGCGCTGAACGTGGGCCAACCACGGGGAAGCCGCTCCGAATTCCATTTGATCGCGCGCCTGGGTCGGACGTTTGCCGCATACGCGGCGCGTCCGAAGTCTTTTCTTGGATCTTCCTCGGAGGCGGTAAACAATGGGCAGACAGGCACTCATTTCGGTCAGCGACAAGACGGGCGTGGTGGAATTTGGGCGAGCGTTGGCAGAGCGCGGCTGGACACTCCTGAGTACGGGGGGCACCTTCGCGGCCTTGCAGGAAGCAGGCGTGCCCGTCACGGCAGTCAGCGACGTGACGGGCTTTCCCGAGATGCTGGACGGACGGGTCAAGACCCTGCACCCGGCCATCCACGGCGGCATCCTGGCCCGGCGCGAGGACGGGCATCTGTCCGAACTGGCGGCCCAGGGTTTTGGCACCATCGATCTGGTGTGCGTCAACCTGTACCCCTTCCGCGAAACGGTGGCGCGCGGCGCACCCTTTGCCGAGGTCATCGAGAATATCGACATCGGCGGCCCGGCCATGATCCGCTCGGCGGCCAAGAACCACGCGGGCGTGCTGGTGCTGGTGGACCCGGCGGATTACGAACTGGCGCTTCAGGACGAGGTTGCACCTACTGAACGCCGCCGCCTGGCTGCCAAGGCGTACCGCCATACCAGCGAATATGACGCCGCCATCACCGCGTATCTGGAGGGCGATTCGGACACGCTGCCCACCAAACTGCCGTCAGAATTGACCCTGAATTTGTCCAAGGTGGCCGAGGTCCGTTACGGCGAGAACCCCCACCAGCCCGGCGCGATCTACCGCTGGGGCGGCGCGCACGGCCCAGTGATGGACGCCCGCGTGGTGGCCGGAAAACCCATGAGTTTCAACAACTACGCCGATGCGGACGCCGCCTGGGCGCTGTGTACGGAGCTTGGGCAGCAGGAAGAAGGCATGGTCTGCGTGGCCGTCAAGCACGGCAACCCCTGCGGCGTGGCGCGGGCCAATGACGTGCGCGCGGCCTGGGAACTGGCGTGGGACGCCGACACCCTCAGCGTCTTTGGAGGCGTGGTGGCGGTCAGCGGAGCCGTCGATCTGAACGCGGCCCAGGCCATGCGCGGCACCTTTTTAGAGGTGCTGATCGCGCCGGACGTGACCCCGGAAGCCGTGGAGTGGTTCGCCGCCAAAAAGCCCGACCTGCGCGTGCTGATCGCCAGGAAAGCCGAAGCGGTCAGCGTGCTGGACCTGCGCCCGCTTGCCGGGGGATTTGCCGTGCAGGAACGCGACACCCGCCCGTGGGATGACCTGTGCCCGGAAGTGGTGACCACGCGGCTGCCCCGCGACGAGGAATGGAACGATCTGCGCTTCGCATGGGCCGTGGTCAAGCACGCCCGCAGCAACGCGGTGGTGCTGGCACGCGGCGGCGTCAGCGTGGGCCTGGGCGCGGGGGCGGTCAGCCGCATCTGGGCCGCCGAACGTGCCGTGGCCAACGCGGGCGAGCGGGCGCACGGTGCGTCCCTGGCCTCCGAGGCGTTCTTTCCCTTCGACGATGTGGTCCGGCTGGCGGCGGGCGCTGGAGTCACCGCCATTCTGCAACCGGGGGGCGCAAAACGTGACCCCGAGGTGATCGCCGCCGCCAACGAACTGGGCCTGAGCATGGTCTTCACGGGTTCGCGGCACTTCCGGCACTGATGAAGAAGGTTGATGGTTGATGGTTGACGGTGAAAAAAGCACATCTCCCCGTTCTCTCCTTGGCAAGCCACTGGCCGATGAGGTCATCAAGGGCGTTAAGGAAGCCCTGTCTGACTGGAACTTCCGCCCGCACATGGTCAGCGTCCTCGCTTCCGACGACGAGGCTTCGCGGGTGTACGTGGACAGCAAGGCGCGGCGGGCCGGGCGGCTGGGCGTGGACTTCAGCGTGCGGGAACTGGGAGCCGGGGCGTCTCAGCAGGAGCTGGAGGCGGCGTTACGCGAACTCTCAGCGGACGACTCGGTTCACGGCGTCGTGCTGGAACTGCCGCTGGCTGCCGGGCTGGATGCGGACGCCGCCCTGCTGCACATCGCGCCGCGCAAGGATGTGGAGGGGTTGACCCCTGCCAACCTCGCCCTGATCGCGGCGGGGCGGGAATCTGAGGCTTTGCTGCCGCCCACGCCGCGCAGCGTGCGCTTTCTGCTGCGGCGCGTGCTGGGCGACGACCTGCGCGGCCTGCGCGTGGCTGTGATCGGGCCGGGGCGCACGGTGGGCCGCCCGCTGACCTTCATGCTCAACAACCGGGGCATGACCGTGACGCTATGCAACGAATACACCCGCGAACTGGCCGGGGTGCTGGCCCCGCTGGACGCGGTGGTACTGGCCGTGGGACGCGCCGGACTGCTGAAGCCTGAACACGTCCAATCCCATCACGTCGTGATCGATGCCGGAATCAACGTGCAGGACGGGGGCGAGATGGTGGGGGACGCCATGCCGGACCTCCCCGTGCGGGCGCAGACGCCCGTGCCCGGTGGCGTCGGCCCGCTGACCAGCGCACTGATGTATCAGAATCTGGTACGCGCGGTGAAATTACAGCGCGGCGAGGCGGTGGAATAGGAGCCGGGTTCTCCACCCTCGCACTTTCTCCTGACCGAAAAAAGCCCTCTCCAAGAAGGAAGAGGGCCTTTCATCTCCTCCAACCTCTAATCGCTACCCCGGCCCACGGTCAGCAGTTCGCCCGGCTGTCCCTCCCCTGGTTCGGTGTGGCCCGGCTCGGCGTGGCGCAGGCTCTTATCCCAGGTCACGCGGCCCATGAAGTAGTGGCGATAGGCCATCGGCAGGCTCAGGAACAGGGCAAACCCGTAGACGGGCAGGCTGGCGAGGGTGAAGGCGGTGCGGCCCAGCGACAGACGGTTCTCGCGCTGATAACGGGCCACCCACTGCAACTGGATGATCAGGTTGATGACAGTGATGATCAGGCTGACCTTCGCGTCCAGCACCAGCCCCTGCGTACCCATCGCCCAGCGCAGCGGCTGGGTCAGGAACGACAGCACGATGATGCCGCTGAGCCACGGTCCCAGGATGAAGTAGCTCAGGTCCAGGCGGGCCAGCACGGGAACGGGCCTGCGCCACAACTGCGCCAGATACGGCAGGCACTGCATGGTGCCCTGCGTCCAGCGGGCGCGCTGGCGCGAGAAACGGCGCAGATCAGGCAGGCCCTGCTGCGTGACCGCTTCCTCTAAAAAGACCAGTCGGTGGCGTGGGTTGACCAGCCGGGCCTCTACCGCGCTGCCAAAATCTTCGAGCAGCACGTCAGGCCACGGAGTCTGCCCGGCCTCGAACATAGCGGCCACATAGCTGGCGCGCATAAATTGCCCGTTGCCGCACAGGGCGGCGCTGTGCCACCACGAGCGCATCAGTTGAATGTGGCGGGTGATGAAGAATTCCAGGTCCTGCTGCTGCTCCAGCATGCGGCCCACCACGTTTTTCAGCCCCAGCTTGCCGGGGGACTGCCGGATTCGCACGCGGGCCTGCGCGGCCACCACGTCCGCGTGGGCCAGCACGCGCCGCGCCTCGGGCAGCAGACCAGGGGTCACGCGCCCGTCGGCGTCCACCACCACGAAAACCTGTTTTTGCAGGTCCGCGCTCGCTGAGCGCAGGTCCCGCAGCAACTGCGACACCGCCCAGTTCATGGCCTTGCCCTTGCCCTGGCGGGCCTCCGGCGCGCTGCGGCGCAGCAGGATCACGCCCGCGTCATTCCGCGTCAGCCGTTCCACCAGTTCCGCCGTGCGGTCATCGCTGCCGTCGTCGATCACGGCCACGCGGGCGTCGGGGGCCACCTCGCGCAGGTTGCGGACGGTGGCCTCAATCACCGCGTCCTCGTTCAGCGCGGGGACCACGAAGGTAAAACGCAATGCCTCGTCTGCCGGATACAGCCGCCGGGGCCGGGGCAGCGTGGCCGACAGCAGCATTTGCAGAAAGTACAGGCTCAGCATCAGCAGGCCCAGCAGATCGAGAATGGTCAGAAATCCATGCAGTGCGTCAGTCAAAAGCTCCCCCGGTGGCGTCAGGCGCTCGGCCCGGTTCACCCGACTTTGCAGTCTTCTTAACTATGCAACGTGGATTGTGGGCTTGAAAAGGGCCAAATGAGAAACAGCCCCCACGCCACTGGGCGTTCTCTCTTCAATCGAAGCTTTCGGGCAGGTAGATCTCGCGCCCCTGCGTGGTTTTTACATACGAACTGCGGCCCAGGTACACCGCCGCCTCGCCCGTGAACAGCCGCCGGTCATCGTAGAAGGTGGGATCGTGGCGGACCTCCAGCACCTCGCCCACGAACAGGTCATGGTCCCCGGTGGGCACGGTCTGGATCACCCGGCAGCGGTAGTACAGGTAAGCGTCGGCCAGGGCCAGTGGCGCGTCTGGCAGGGTTTGCAGGCCCAGGCGGGTCAGCTTGTCCTTTTGGGGCAGATCGTGGAGGGACAGCACACCCGTCCCCTGAATCGGCTTTGCATGCGAGGCGGGCAGGAAGTTGATCCCGAACGTGCCGCTCCCCGCCACCAGCCCATGCGTGGCCCGCTCCCTGCCGATCAGCACGCCGTACATCGGGGGCTGGGCGCTCAGGGCGGTGTGCCAGCCCGCCGCCATCACGTTGCGGACCCCGGCATGTTCAGCCGTGACCAGCGCTACCGTGCCGGGGTAATAGCCGAAAAACTGCGTGCCTGTCTCGCTGAGCATGGGGGCAGGATAGCGGGCGGGGTCAGGACGGAAGCCGCGCCAGTTCCCGTGCCGCCAGCCGCAGATAATACGGGACGAAATTGGGCCGCCAGCCGGGCAATGTGCCTTCCCAGTTGCGAAAGCGGGCGTCGTAGACCACAGCACGGTGTAAAAGGGCCAACGGAACTGCGCTGCTGAGCAAGGACGCGGCATCAACGCAGCCGAGCGCAGATAGGTAAGCCTCGATCAACCGTTTTTCGAGGTCTGGATATGCAGTTCTGATGGGCAACTCAACCCCCGCCGGATCAAAGGTAAACGCCAGGAACCATCCCATATCCATAAACGGGTGGGCGGCGCTGGCAGTCTCGGCCCAGTCGAACCAGACTGCGCCGCGCTGGCCGCTTAGGGCATTGCGGGGGTGGGCGTCGCCGTGCGCGGGTAGATCGGGCAGATTCAGGGCGGCAAGATCAGCGAAGGCCGTGCGAATGGCGGGTCTTGCCGCGCAAAGCGTTTCAAGGCAGCTCTCCTCCAAGCCCCAGGCGCGCAACGTGTTCAGATCGGCCAGAAACGAATCCACCCGTCCGGCCATTTCCAACAAGGGGAAGGCTGGGCAACCCAGAGCCGCCAGAGCATGAGCGTCCGCATTCTGCTGGAAATGGGCCAGCCTGCGTGCCGCTTCAGTCCAGGCGTCCAGCTCACTCACCATATCCAGCAATTTACCGCCAGAGAGGGTCAGCAAAGAATTGGAGGACGGGTCTACCCACAGCACAGGCGGCAGCAAGTCGGGCAACGTTTTGGAGAGATACTCAGTGACCGCTGCCTCGCGTGGCGAGTCACTGACTTTAAGGTAGACAGCACCCTTATCCGTTGCAGCCCACATGACGCATGCAAGATCGTTGACGTCCCCTACGGACAGGTCATCTAACTTTCTCAGTCCACTTGTTCCTAGCGTGCTGTCAAGCCGCTTTTGTGCTTGTGAAGGCCAGCTCGGAAGCTGCCAGGGACGGGCATTGGGAAGTGGCAACACCTCCATATCTACCCAGCACATTCCGTCTGGAATTTCCTCCGACAGAAGTTGCAGGCGTGGCTGCTCATGATGCCCCACAGAAAGACCACCACCATGCAGCAGCCACGCCACGAGATTCCAGTTAGCACGCATACCTTGTGCGATGCCTTGATCTTCTCGAAGCTCCAGCGCAGGCCACCCGTCCTCACACCGCAGCACCCGCCG
>NZ_MSTI01000115.1 GCF_001949125.1 Deinococcus marmoris | reverse complement strand
GTCAACCAGGAGTTCCAGTCTGGGGCGCTGATGGGGCTGCTGTCGCCACTGATCCTGCAACGTCTGGAGAGCGTGTTGACGCATCACCCGGCAGAGCTGACGGGTACTCCAGGTGGCGTGATTGAAAAAGCGGCTGAGCGCCGAGGGGGATTTGACGGTGGCCCGTTCCGGCAGAGGTCTGCCGGAACCATCAAGCAGCAGGTCGAGGAAGACCTCGAAGGATTCCCGGTGTTGCTTGCGAGAAAAGCAAGGCAGAATGTCAGAATAAAGCCGTCTGGAGCGCGATTCTTTTGGGTACACACCTCACTATGGGGCCAAAAGTGCGTTCCAGACATCCTTTTCCAAAACTGCAAGATGTCAGTTACGCTTCCGGCCACATCAGCGCCGGATGATCTGTTTGGGGCCAATCCACAGGCAGACTTACGTTCAAGCCCTCGCCCACGATTTCCCGCACGGGCACGACGCCCACGCCGCTGCCGCAAATCCACGCACGGGTCACGGTGGGCAGTTCCGAGCAGTGAACTTTGCGCTCTGACCATTCATGGCCTTCCAGAAAGACGGTGCGCGTGACGCTCGGCAATCCACCCGCCGGAACCACCAATCCTCCGTCAATCTCCAGCAGAGGCGCGGTGCGGGAGCCGTCGGCCAGTGTGCCATCCGGGCCGACGAGCCAGCCTTCAAAAGCGGCCCCAGCCCTTTGCATGGCGAGGCGATACGGCAGGTAATTTCCAGTCTTGTGCGCGGCCAGTTGCGGGTGAACCTGAATGTCGGTCAGGCGCACGCGCACGCCGTCTGCCGGGCGCGGGCCAGGGGTCAGGGGGCGGTGGCTCCAGAACGTTCCCTCCGCCCCCACCGTGACGCGTAGCAGACCCCAGGGCCACGGCTCCAGAACTGGCAGATCGGCGTCCGGGGCGGGCAGGCCCAGAAACGCGCAGGTCTGGCGCAAGCGGTCCAGATGCGCGGGCCACAGCAGCGGCTCGCCCCGGCGCGTGCGAACGGTAGTGAACGCCGTCATTCCATGCAGCCACGCGGGGTGATCCAGTTCAGGGGGCAGGGGCTTCAAACCTCCGGCACCCGCCCCGACGTTTGCGCGTTCCATGCCCGGCACAGGCGCAGCCAGTTGCCCAGCAGCACCCGGCCTACCGGACTCAGAACACTTTCGGGGTGGAATTGCACGCCCCAGACGGGTTTTCCAGACATAGCCAGCGCCATAATCTCGCCGCCCGCGCCCCTGGCGGTGATGTATTCAGGCGGCAGACCCCGCACCACCAGCGAGTGATAGCGCCCGAATTCTGCGGCGGGCGGCACGCCTTCAAACAGTCCCTCGCTGCCGTGTTGCACTGCTTCCGGGCGGCCATGCACGGGCGCGGCCCGCTCCACCACGCCGCCCAGCACCTGCCCCAGCGCCTGATGGCCCAGGCACACGCCCAGCAGCGGCAGCCCCCGGCGCAGGCATTCGCGCGTCAGTGCCAGCGTGGGATCACTGCTGTCCGGCGTTCCCGGCCCCGGCCCGGTCAGCACGGCGTCCGGGCAGGCGTAAAGGATTTCTGAAATCTCTGCATCCTGAGAGAAGACCGTGACCGCCGCGCCCAGCGCCCGCAGATCGTGGACCAGATTCCAGGTGAACGAGTCGCGGTTGTCCAGCAGATGCACCCGCAAGCCCTGACCCGGTGTGTCGGAAGCAGTTGGAGGCGTCCACACCCGGCCCGGCGTGGGCGGTGCGGGCGGCTGGGCAACGCGCCCCGGCACACCTGCCAGCGCACTTAAAAGCGCCTGGGCCTTATGAACGGTCTCCTCCGATTCATGTCGGGGGTCCGAGTCGATGACCGTGCCCCCGCCCGCGCGGACCTCCACCTCCCAGCCGTTTTCCAGCCGCGTGAAGGCCGCCGTGCGGATCAGGATATTCAGGTCTATTCGCGCGCCGCCGATAATGCCCACACTGCCCGTGTACCAGCCACGCGGCCCCGGCTCGTGGTCCCGGATGGCGGTCATCACCCGTTGTTTGGGTGCGCCCGTGATCGTTCCACCGGGAAAGGTGGCGGCCAGCACCTCGCGCAGTGTTGCACCGTCTGCCGCCCGTCCCCTCACCTCCGAGACCAGATGCATGACGTGGCTGTAGCGCTCCACCAGCATCAGTTCTGGCACATGCACGCTGCCCGCTGCCGCCACCCGACCCAGGTCATGGCGCACCAGATCCACCAGCATCAGGTGTTCGGCCACCTCCTTGGGGCTGGCGCGCAGTTCGGCCTCCAGCGCGGCGTCCTCGGTGGGGGTCTGGCCGCGCCGCCGCGTTCCGGCAATGGGGCGGGCGGAAACCTCTCCTCCAGCCCAGTCCACCAGCCGCTCGGGGCTGCACGACACCACCACCTCTGGCCCCATGTCCAGAAAGGCCATGAACGGGCTGGGATTCAGCTTCCGCAGCCGCAGGTACGCCGCCAGCGGATCGCCCTGTGCCTGCGCCCGCACCCCCCGCGAGAGGTTGACCTGATAGACCTCGCCCGCCCGGATCAGGGCCTGAATGGCCCGCACGCCCGCTGGATAATCCACGTCGTCCGCGCCAAATTCACCCACACTCAGCGTCGGCTGGGCAGGCGGGTCAAGGGCCAGCAGCGCCGGCCAGTCCACATGCGGCTGCCCCACCACTTCCAGCGTTCCGGCCTGACGGTCCCAGACCAGCCCCGAGGGGTAAAACCCCCACCATCCGGCCTCACCGTGCACCTGATGCGTGTCCAACCCAAACTCCCCGGCTGCCTCATATTTCAGGCCGCCCAGCCACGCAGGAAAGAGGGTGTCGCCGCTGGGCCGCTCCGGCAGGGTGGATTGAACCTGCGTCGGCCACGCACTGAGAAACGAAGAGCGGCCATAGGGCACGGCTGGCCCCAGCGATTCCAGCAGAACGATGCCCGGCGCGTCCGCCCCACGCAGGCGCAGCAGCACGTCGGCAGGAGAGAGGCGGGGCAGGGCCGGGGTCACGCCAGAATTGTACGCAGGACCGCCCCCCGCCCGCGCATCCAACCTTAATCCCTTACAGTTCACCCGGAATTAACTGGTAGAATAGACACATGTGGGTATCGACTAAAGCTCAGTACGGCCTGCGCGCCATGATCGAGATAGGACGGCGGGGTGGGGAAGCCGTTCCCCTCAAGGACGTGTCCGAGCGCCAGGGCCTCAGTCAGCACTATCTGGAGCAGATTGCCAGCAACCTGCGCCGCGCCGGGTTCATCCGCAGCATCCGGGGAGCGCACGGCGGCTACCGTCTGGCCCGTCCGGCAGCGGAGATCAATGCCTACGACGTGGTCACCGCGCTTGAGGGCAGCATCGCCCCGGTGCAGTGCGTGGAGGATGACCACACCTGCGAGAGCCAGAACGTCTGCGGCACCCAGGACCTGTGGTACCGCGTGGACGCCGCACTGCGCGACGTGCTGGGCAACACCACCCTAGCGGACCTGATCGCGGACAGCGAACGCCAGCAGCACTCGCGTCTGGTGCAGATCGAGGGCAGTTACACAGGCTCAGCCGGCTCCTGACAACTGCGGGACAGAGAGGGCGGGCCGGACACTTCGGCACCGCCTCTTTTTATGGCTGCCAGAGTTCTCGTGTCCCGCGTTTGAGAGAGAGACCGCCCCCACCCACCTCCCCAGTGCGTATCCTGTTCCCCGATGTACCCTCGCCTTGCCCGCCCTCTGCTGTTCCGTCTGGACGCCGAAGACGCCCATCACCTGACCCTGAGTGTGCTGGAAGCCGCCTCGAAGGTTCCAGCGTGGCCCGCACTGGCCCGCGCCGTCATGTCGCCGGGCGCGGAACTGGCGCAAACGGTCTTCGGCCAGAGTTTCGCCTCCCCTATCGGGCTGGCGGCGGGGCTGGACAAGAATGCGGTGGCGGTTCCCGCTTTCGCGGCGCTGGGCTTCGGCTTTCTGGAAGTCGGCACGGTCACGCCCCGGCCCCAGCCAGGGAACGAGCGGCCCCGCCTGTTCCGGCTGCTGGAAGACGAGGCGCTGATCAACCGCATGGGTTTCAACAATGCCGGGGCAGAGGCGCTGCACGCCCGCCTGAGCGCGCTGCCCACACAGTCTGCGCCCGTGTGGGTCAACATCGGCAGGAACAAGGACACGCCCAACGAGGAGGCTGCCGGGGATTACCTGAAATGCGTGCATGCCTTGCAGGACGTGGCCGACGCCTTCGTGATCAACGTCAGCAGCCCCAACACCCCCGGCCTGCGTGCCCTGCAAGCCGCAGACGGTCTGGGCGAGCTGGTCCGCGCCGTGCTGGACGCCACCGAGGCGGGCCGCGTGCGGACCCTGCGCCGCCCCCCGGTGCTGGTCAAACTGGCCCCGGACCTGCATCCCGCCGACTTCGAGGCCAGCGTGGGAGCCGTGCAGGACGCGGGCGCGCACGGCCTGATCGTCAGCAACACGACACTCGGGCGGGCTGGCCTGTTCAGCGAGAAGTCGAGCGAGACGGGCGGCCTCAGCGGACGCCCCCTGACCCAGAAATCCACCGCGCTGATCGGCGAGGCGTACCGCCTGACCGGAGGAACACTGCCCATCGTGGGCGTGGGCGGCATTTTCAGCGCTGCCGACGCCTACGCCAAGCTGCGCGCCGGGGCCAGCCTGCTGGAGGTCTACAGCGCCCTGGTTTACGAGGGGCCGGGGCTGGTGCGTCGCCTGAACCGGGGGCTGGCCGATCTGCTGGCCCGCGACGGCGTGGCAAACGTGGCTGGGATCATCGGCGTGGACGCCCGCTGACCGTGCGGGTCGCCGTCTTAAGCGATGTCCACGGCAACGCCTTCGCGCTGGAAGCGGTGCTGGAGGACATCCGCGCCGCGTCACCCGATCTGATATTCAACCTGGGAGACCAGATCGAGGGCAGTGCCGATCCAGCCCGCGCCGCCGCACTACAGGCCGAACCGGGGGCTATAGAAGTGCGCGGCAACAACGAGGAAAAACTGTGGCCGGGGGGACGCCGCGCAAAGATCTCAAAGGAGATCGGCGCGTGGCTGGCGACGCAGATGGACGACGCCACTCTCGCCCGCCTTGCTGCCCTGCCGCTGACGGCGCACGCGCTGGACGGGCGGCTGTTCGCCTGCCACGGCACGCCCACGAGCGCCTGGGACATGCTGCTGTGGCACTGGGAAGACGAGCCGGAGCGTGGGCCAGGAGCCGGGTATTACCGTGCCCGTGACCCGCGCGAACTGCGCGCCATTATCGAACCGCTGAATGCTGAAGTGGTGCTGTGCGGCCACACCCACCGCCCCGGCGCGACCCGTGTGGGCGACACGCTGGTGGTCAACACCGGCTCGGTCAGTGATCAGGTAGACGGCGATCCGCGCGCCCGCTGGACGCTGCTGGAAGAACGCGGCGGGCACTGGGCGGCGGACTTCCGCGCCGTGGAATTCGACGTCGAAGCCGCCGTGCGCTGGTCCCAGGCCAATTCTCCCTTCGGCGAATTCGAGGCCATGCTGCTGCGAAGCGGCGAGATGGTGGGGCGCGGCGGCTAGCGCTGAGGCTCATGACTGCCGCCTGCGCCTCTACTGACTCTGGATTATCCGCCACCCGGACCTTCAGGCGGTCACGCTCCAGACGCCCGATCTCATTGACCGTGGGGCCGAAAGCCAAAGCCGGGCGACTCGAACTTCATAGTTCAAGGTCAGACCGTTGGGGATAGAAAAACAGCCGTCCAGAGGGCTTCTCACAGGCCGATCTGGACGGCTTTGAAACTCCCTCACCACGCTCAGATCAGGAATTCGCCCGCCCGCATCACTGGCTCGCGGCTGCCGTCCTTCAACACGCCGTCCACGTCCATCTTGCCGCTGCCGATCATCCAGTCCACATGGGTCAGGCTGTCGTTGCCGCCCCTGGCGTTAAAATCCTCCACGTTCATGTCCACGCCGCCCGCCACGTTGAAGCGGTAGGCGTTGCCGATGGCGATGTGGCTGGCCGCGTTCTCGTCGTACAGCGTGTTGAAGAAGAACAGGCCGGACCGCGAGATCGGGCTGCTGTGCGGCACCAGGGCTACCTCGCCCAGGCGGTGGCTGCCCTCGTCGGTGTCGATCATTTTTTCGAGAGTGGTCTGTCCCCTATCGGCGGTGGCCCCCGTGATGCGCCCGTCCTTGAACTCGATGCGGATGCCGTCCAGCAGCGTGCCGTTGTAGGACAATGGTTTGGTGCTGACCACCACGCCGTCCACGCGCTCACGGTGCGGGGCGGTCCAGACTTCCTCGGTGGGGATGTTGGCGGTGAAGGTGATGCCGCCGGGGGTATCCGCCGCACCGCCGCCCCACAGGTGACCCTCGGCCAGACCCACGGTCAGATCGGTCTCGCCGCCTTTGAAGTGCAGGGCGGAATATTGCTTGGCGTTCAAAACTTCGCGGCGGCGCTTGAGGTTCGCCAGATGCTCCTGCCACGCCTCCACCGGATCGGGCTGGTCGGCGCGGGTGGCGGCGAAGATGGCGTCCCACTGCTTTTCCACCGCTTCATCGGCGCTGGAATCGGGGAACATCAATTCGGCCCAGCCGGGGATCGGGGCGCTGATCAGGTTCCAGTTCAGGCGGTTGGTCATGACCTGCTCGGTGTAGGGCTTGCGGTAGGCCGCCAATGCTTTCTGGTGCGTCGCCACGCGTTCGGCGTCCACCCCGCCCAGCAGGTTGGGATTGGTGGCACGGATGGCCAGGACTGCGCCGCCTGCATTCGCCGTCTCGATCTCGGCGTCCACCCGCCACTTGCTCAGGGTGCCGAAGGTGCCGTCCGGGGCCAGCTCGAAGCGGGCCAACTGAACATCGTCGTCGTCCCAGCGCACGTCCACGAAGGACGCACCTGCCGCATACGCCTCGCGCACCACGGCGCGGGCCAGAGGCGCGGTGTCTACCGGGGCCTGAATCAGCACGCGCTGACCCTCGTGCAGGCCCAGGCCGACGCGGACGGCCAGCCGCGCGTAATTCTGCAACTTTTCCTCGAATGTCAGACTCATAGCGGGGAGGATAACGCGGGGCGGGTGCGGAGCAGGGAGATTAAGGGAGAAATGAAAAAAGCTCCCACATGGGGAGCCTGTTTCAGAATGGACTTGCTTAGACGGCCAGCACCTGACGGCCATCGTAATAACCGCAACTGGGGCAGATGTGGTGCGAGAGCTTCTTGGCGTGGCAGTGGGGGCACTCGGACAGGTTGGGCACGGTCAGCGCGTGGTGGCTGCGGCGCATGTCGCGCTTGCTTCTGCTGGTCTTCTTCTTGGGAACGGGATGTTTAGCCATGTTGTGATTTCTCCTCTTGCCGGGCGTTTCCCGCCAGGACGCATTCTGCCCGCCATATTGCGCCCAGGGACAGACCTGAAGCAGCGGGCGAGACAACAGGCGGGAGTATAGCACGGCCCAGAGTTGAGGCGGGATGTGGGCGAGAGTCGTTCCGGGTAATGAGGTGGTGGATTCGGTTTAACTCCAGTCCGCTCCGCAGCCAGCCCCCTCAAAGGGAGCCGAGAGTGCGCTGCTGGCCGGACAATTCCGCAACCCTTGCCTCCCCTTGAGGGGAGGTGCCCCGGAGGGGCGGAGGGGTTAAGCGGGCATGGCAATCTCAGTCTCTGAATGCTGTGACCTCAGATCAGTTGTCAGGAATGCTTCAACGGTTTAACCTCCCAGTCCGCTCCGCAGCCAGCCCTCCTCAAAGGGAGCCAGGGAACATCATTATTCGCCCCGCACCGCCCGCTCTGCCGCGTCCGCCAGGGCTTCCAGGCTGGCCGTTTCCGCCACGGTCACGCGCGTGAAGCCTGCCTCGCGTGCGGCGTCGGCGGTCTGCGGCCCCATCACGGCGACGGGCATGTTCAGCGGATTGAAGTCTGCATCTGCCAGCTTCGCCAGATGGCGGGCCGCACTGCCAGAGGCCAGGGTCAGCACGGCGGCGTTTTTCAGGCGCTCCAGCCTGTTCTCGTCCGGTGCGGCGGCTTCCGTGCGGTACAACTCGGCCCGCGTATAGCCAATGCCGTGTGCCTCCAAAGCCCGTTGCAACTCGTCCTCGGCCAGTTGGGAGGTCAGGTGCAGAGTGGCCTCTCCCCCATCGGCGGGCAACTCCGCGCCCAGGTGGCGTGCGCCGGGGGTAGACGGCACAAAGTCGGCGCGCAGACCACGCTCGGCCAGACTGCGGGCGGTGCTGGGGCCGACGGCGGCGATCCTGACGTGGGCCAGGGCGCGGGCGTCCAGCTCAGCGCCGTCCAGCAAAGAGAACAGCGCCGTCACGGCCTGATTGCTGGTCAAGAGCAGCCAGCCCCTGAAGTCGCGCAGGACGTTCAGGGCCGCCCCTCCCCCATCGGAAGCCGCCTCGAAGCGGATCAGCGGCACTTCCAGCACCGATGCGCCACGCGCCCGCAACACGTCCGAGAGGGCGCTGGAGCCGTCGCGGGTGCGGGTCACGGCCACCGTCTTACCACTCAGGGGGCCGCCGAAGGTAGGGGCGTTGTCGAACCAGCGCAGCTTGTCGCGCAGCTTGACCACCTCGCCCACCACGGTCACGGCGGGGGCTTCCAGGCCAGCGTCCTTCACCGCCTGCGCGATGGTTTCCAGCGTTCCCGTCGCCACGCGCTGCTGGTGGGTGCTGCCCCATTGCACGGTGGCGGCGGGCGTCTGCGGATCACGCCCGGAGGCGATCAACTCGGCGGCGATGGTGTCCAGATTCCGCACGCCCATGAGAAGCAGCAGGGTGTCCACGCCCGACAACCGCTCGTAATGCGCGCCGCCCTCGCGGGTGTTGCCCGTCAGGACGGCAAAGGAGCGGGCCACGTCGCGGTGGGTCACGGGAATCCCGGCGTAGGCGGGGGCGGCGATGGCGCTGGTCACGCCGGGAACGATCTCGAACCCAACGCCCGCATGGGCGCACGCCTCGGCCTCCTCGCCGCCGCGCCCGAAAACGAAGACATCCCCACCCTTGAGGCGGGCCACGCGCTGGCCGCCGTTTTGCTGAGCTGTGTTCACGATCAGCGCGTTGATCTGCTCCTGGGTGATGTACTCGCTGAATCCTTTTTTACCCACGTAAATGGTGTGGGCGTCCGGGCACCAGCGCAGCAGTTCGGGGTTGGCGAGATAGTCGAACAGCACCACATCCGCGTTCTGGAGGGCATGCTGGCCGCGCAGGGTCAGCAGTCCGGGATCGCCCGGCCCGGCCCCGATCAGGGAAACGAAAGCGCGCGAGGAAGTTGAAGCCTGAGTCATGCTGCCTAAGCTAGCGGGCGGAGGCGGGGACAAATGCGGGACGCTACGCTGGCGGGATGAATACAGACGTTTTAACCCGGCTTGCCCACGGGGAGGCCACAGCGCACGCGCGGTATGGGCGAACGGGCAAGACGGCGCGATTTGGCCCGCTGGTGGCCGTTCACGCTGGGCCGAACCTGCCCCTGAACATCGCCTGGTATGACGGCACGCGCCTGCCCACGCCAGAGGAATTGGCTGAGTTTGAGGCGTTCTGTATGGAGCAGGATCAGCCCGCCACCATCCATCTGCTCTCGGCCTTCGCCGCCGCCGGGCTGCCGTTGCTGACTGCGCGCGGCTACATGCTGGATTACGTGTTGCACGCCTATATTCATGGTCTGAGAAACCTGCCCACCTTAGCTTCCACCCCAATTCGTGTAGAAGAAGCCGACGCCTGGGCAACCCTGGCCGCGCGGGGCTTCGGCCCAGGAGCCGAGGAGATCATGTCGTTGGTGGCACACGCGCCGGGAACACAGCTCTTCATTGCAGATGTGGACGGTCTACCTGCCGCGACTGCCGCCCTGAGCGCCGTAGAGGGCGTCGCCGCCTTTCACGGCACGGCCACGCTGCCCGAAATTCGGGGGCGCGGGGTACAGGCCGCGCTGCTGGCCCACCGCCTGAAGATCGCGGCGCAGGCTGGGGCAGACCTCGCCAGCGTGTTCGTCACGCCGGGCACAGGCAGTGAACGCAATGTGGAGCGGGCGGGGTTCCGGCTGGTGGGCGCGCGGCTGACGCTGACACGGCGAAAATGAAGCTCAGTTGAGCTTACTCGATCCTGGCTTTTGCTGGTCAGCCCAGGACAGCACCCGTTCCAGGGGCAGCCAGTCACTGCCGTAGCTGTTATAATGCGCGGTCTCGATCACTCCGTCCGCACCGATCAGGAACTCGGCGGGCATCCGCAGCAACTCGCCGTCGTCCTTGAGGGCACTGGCACCCATCATGCGGAAGCCCTGGATCATGGTGGACAGGTTGCGGGGGTCCAGCGTGCCTTTAAGGCTCATCCGCAGGCCGTAGCGGTCATAGGTTTCGTCTTTGGGATCGGCCAGCACCGGGTAGGGCGGACGCTGCCTGCCGATGCCGTCCGAGAGGTCTTCCAGCGGGCTGCCCCACACCGAGACGATCTGCACGCCGCGCTCACGCAGGCGCTCATGCATGGCAATGATCTTGGCGTGGTGCGGGTTACACATGGCGCAGGTACTCTGGCGGTTGAACACCAGCCACACCGGCTGGCCGCGCAGCGCACTCAGGCGCAATTCGCCCCCGGCCAGATCCGGCAGGCAGAAATCCGGCGCGGCCTGCCCGGCCTTCAGCGCGTCGGCCACCTCACGCGGCGCGGCAGCGTTCTGCGGGCGCAACGCACCGTCGCGCAGCAGGCGGCTCACGGTCTGCGTCAGGGTGTCCCAGCGCTGCGGCGTCCGCTGCGACATTTCCCCCAGGCTCAGGCCGCGCATGGCCGCGTGGTAGACGCGCTCCTTGCCGTCGTCTCCCAGCAGCGCCGGAGCCGAGAGCGGATTCGCCGCAAAACGGGACGAGGGTTTGAGAGAACGCTCCTCCCGCGTGAGCAGGGCCGCGTGACGCTCGGCTGTCTCGACGGCCTGACGCGTCTGGGTGCTGTTCAGGGGCAGTTCGGCGGGGGCATCGGTCCACGGGGCCGAACTGGTCATGCTGGTCTGCCACGCCAGCGGCAGCAGCGCCGAGAGTGCCCGCTCCTGCGCCGCCGTGTCCAATTGCGTGCGGCCCAGATACCCCCGGTCCAGCAGGAACGCCAGTGCGCCCTGCAAATTCCCGCCCACCTGCTGCGCCTCGGCAATGGTGGCCGGATGCACGCCCAGCGCGATCAGCGACACGCTCCAGGGCGGCAGCACGCTGCTCCGCAGCCCCACGATCTGGCCCTGCATCAGCCGCAGCGCCGTGTTCAACTGCTGATCGGCAAACGAGAGGTTCAATACGGTGGGGCTGTCTTTCGCGGCCACCTGAGACACGGCCTGCAACACGGGGAGCAACATGAACCGAGTGTAAAAAAGTTCACCTCACAGAACCCTTTCGTGAAGATTGGTATAAGAATCGAACCTGTCGTCTCTCCGGGAGAAGAAAAGCAGGATGAACGTCTGGGGGCTGGACTCCGGGTAGGCAAGGGTCAGCGCACCCGCAAAAGCCCCAGCGCCTCGCCGTCCACCGGGCCGAGCGGGGCGGGCAGATGGTCCAGGCTAAAAAAGCGGAGTTCGGTGCCTTCCTCACCGTCTGGGACAGGAACGCCATGCCACTCGCGGACCACGTAGACGGCCACCACCTGATAGAACTCGTCGCCGTTGGGAAGTTTCTGATAGGTCTGCGGCCCGCTGATGACCGTCAGGAATTCAGGATGGATGGGTGTGATGCTCGCCTCCTCCCACAGTTCGCGGCGCAGGGTTTCGGGGAGTGGCTCGCCCAGTTCCGCGATGCCGCCGGGGGTGCCCCAGCCGCCGGTATCGGTGCGGCGTTGCAACAGGACTTCATTTTCGGCATTCACCACCAGCGCGCAGACGCCCACCCAGTTGACAGGCGCGTGACCGATCAGAGCGCGGAGATCGCGGACGTAATTCATGCCAGCCACGCCTGGGCTTTGCGGCCCAGACGGGTCAACGGGGGCAAGTGATCCAGTGAGAAGAACTGTGCGTCCGCGATTTCGAGGCTGTCTGGCACAGGTGTTCCACTCCAGCCGGTCACGCGGAACAGGGCGGTGTAGCTGTAGAAATGATCGCCGTTCGCCACCTGGGCCAGCGCGACAGGACTGATACGGACTCCGATTGAAAGGTGTTGGAAACACCCGTAATCCGAGCAGAGCGAGAAGGAGAAAGACGGGTTCCGGGCGTGGAGTGGAGGGATCGGCGCTGTTCCGATTCCTGCATGAAACAAACGGAATCCGTATGAGCATTTCCAGCAGTTCCACCGCGCCGATTCTCAGCCCCGTTTCCTCCAGAGCCTCGCGCCGGAGCGTTTCAGAGAGCGACTCGCCCAGTTCGCTGATGCCCGTGACCAGTCCCCAGTTCTCTGCTCCTGCACGCCGTAGCAACAGCAATTCGCCGTCTCCATTGACGATGATGCCCGCCGCGCCCACGAGGTTGACGGGCCGCGTACCGATGACCCGCCGCAGACCAGTTACGTAATCGATTGTACTCACCTGAGTATCTTACACACTCAAATTATTGGCCTGCCGCACCGCGTCACGCACCGCCGCGCATACGGCTTCCTGCACCAGTGCGCCCAGCAGCAGCGGATCGGCGGGCGGCTTCGCGCAACTGCTGAGCATGAAGGCGGCGTCGCCGTCCCAGTAGGTGTGGCTGGGATGGATCACGCGGCCCAGCGCGGTCTGTGCGGCGTCGGCCAGGCGGCGGCAATCGGCCTTGCTCAGCGTGTGTTCGGTCACGACGGCGACCAGGGTGGTGTTCTCCACATCACCGGGGGTAAACGACACGGCCCCTGGCCCCGTTCCCGGCCCGGCCAGCACGCCGCCGCGTTCGTCCAGCACGTCGCCAATCGGGTTGACCACCGCCAGTACGCCCACCGAAACGCCGTACCGCTCCAGCATCACGCTGCCCAGGCCGCCGGGAACCGCCCCCGGACCTCCCAGGTACTTGCCCGCCGTCGTCCCTGTTCCAGCGCCCACCCGGCCACGCGGTACGGGATCACTGGAGGCGGAACGCGCCGCCAGCTCGCCCTCCCGTTCACCCGGACGCGCCAGAGGATCGCCCACGCCCAGGTCATAGACCACTGCCGCCGGAACAATCGGCACACGGGCAAACGGGGTCTGGTGGCCCACGCCGCGCTCCTCCAGCACGCGCACCACGCCGGACGCCGCCGCCAGCCCGAAGGCGCTGCCGCCCGTCAGCAGCAGGGCATGGACGCGCTCCACCTTCTTCTCGGGCGACAGCAGCACGCCCTCGCGCGTCGCCGGACTTGGCCCCAGAAACGAGGCGGAGGCCACCGCGCCCGCATTGGGGCAGAGGATCACCGTGCAGCCCGTCATCCCGACTGGATCGGTCCAGTGGCCGACGCGAAAGCCGGGGATGGCGGTCAGGGTAGGGGTGGGATCAGACATAGGACACGAGAAGGAGGGCAGGAAACTTACTTTCGTTGGTGGCCTGCCCGGTGGCCCCCCCTCTCCTGCGGAGCTGTCCCAGTCCCAGCCTCCCCCGCACGGGGGGAGGAGCTAAAAACCTCAGACCCTCAGACCCTTTGACCCTTAGACCACCTCTCATCCCACCGCCTCCACGTAGGCGTCGATCTGCCGCCGGATCACGTCCAGGCTGCCCTCCCAGAAGTCCGGGGCGTGCAGATCGATGCCGAAGCGGGCGGCCAGGGCAAGCGGACCCTCGCGGCCCGTGGAGGCCAGCAATTCGTCGTAACGGGTCTGGAACTCGGCCTCCATCCCAGCCTCGCGCGCCGTCACATACTGGGCGTACAGGCCCAGGCCAAACAGCAGGCCAAAGGTGTACGGGTAGTTGTAGAAGGCCAGACTGTAGTAGTGCGGTTTGACCGCCCACATGTAGGGGTGCAACGTGCCCAGCGCGTCGCCGTAAGTTTCACGCTGCGCCCAGGTCATCAGCTCGCCAAATTCCTGCGGGTTCAGGTCACCCTTCTCGCGCCGCTCGAACACGGCCCGCTCGAACAGAAAGCGGCTGTGGATGTCCACCACCACCTGCGCGTGGCCCATCAGACTGGTTTCCAGCACGTACAGGCGCTCCGGCCCCGTCGCGTCGGCCAGAGCGGCGTTCTGCACCACGGTTTCGCAGAAAATGGACGCAGTCTCGGCCAGGGTCATGGGCGTTTCGCGTTGCAGCGGTTCGGCCTGGGCCAGCCGGGCGTTGTGGTAGCCGTGGCCCAGCTCGTGTGCCAGGGTGGACACGCTGTCCAGACTGGGGGCGTGGTTCATCAGGATGCGGCTCTTGCCGCGCGTCCAGCGCATGCAGAACGCCCCGCTGCGTTTGCCCTCGCGCGGGCCAGCGTCCACCCAATCGCCGTCAAAGGCTTCGGCGGCAAAGTCGCCCAGCCCAGCGGAATAGCCCCGGAATTGCCGTTCCACAAATTCAGCCCCCGCGCCGTAGGTCCACTCGGTTTCGCTGTGGCCCACCGGGGCCAGAATGTCCCACCAGTCCAGCTTCTGCTTGCCCAGCGCCCGCGCTTTGGCCGCAAAATATCGGCGGAAATCGGGGAAGGAGCGCACCACCGCCCCCTGCATGGCGTCCAACGTCTGACGGTCAATGCCGTGTGCCAGCAGGCTGGGGGCCACCGCGTCCGCGAAGCCGCGCCGCCGGGCCAGCGTGCCTTCCTCGCCCTTGACGCCGTTCAGAGCGGCGGCAAAGACCACCTCCGAGGACTTCCAGGCGGCGATCTCGGCCTCGAATGCGTCGCGGCGCACCGTTTCGTCCGCGTCGCTGGCAAGGGCGCGCAGGGCGGTCACCGGCAGGCTTTCGCCCCGGAATTCGCCTTTTAGAACGCTGCTGATGTTGCCCTGAAGTTTAGACCAGCCTCCGGCCCCACTGGGACGCAGGCGGGCGGCCAGGTCCTCCTCGGGCGGCGACATCTGGTAGCGGGCCAGTGCTGCGGCGCGGCGCAGAAAGTGTTCATGGTCCCGCGCTGTCCCTGAGGCCGCCAGCAGTTCCGAGAACTGCGCGTCGCTCAGACCGCCCAGCCACGCGGTCAGGCGCGAACGCAGCGGCCCCAGCGGCAGCGTCAGGGTGGTCAACGCGGCCATGCGGCTCTGCGCCAGCGTGTCGCGGCTGTCGGTGGTGAAAAAAGCGTTCAGATAAGCGCCAATCGGGCCGGAGCGGTTGCTCAAGGCGTTCATGGCGTCCAGCACACGCCCCAGCGTTTCGGGGGTGGCGGCGGGGCCATCCATACGAACATCCAGCTCGTCAAACAGCCGTTCGAGGTCCGCGATCCCGGCGCGCAGCCCTTCCAGATCCTGTTCCAGCCGGGGGTCACTCAGGCTGGCGTAGAGGTCGTCGGTGCGCCAGCGGGGCATTTCGGGGGCATTCGCTGCGAAAGTCATGCGCCCAGTTTAGGGCGCGGGAAAGCAACGCCGTGAACAGCTCACTTGATCGTTTCAGTTGCCCGCAGCAACGCAGTCCACACTTGACGGACCTCTTTTGAAAAGGTGCTACTTTAAGGGAACCATTAACTGAGCTGGCGTCAGACGGACGCCTGACCCACACCGGAGGTTCCACCTATGCGTAGCCGCTTGCTGTTGTCCGCTGCCCTCGCCGTTTCCGCCGCCCTGACCACCTCGGCGGGAGCCGTGACCACACTCAACGTCTTCATGGGCAGCCAGCAGCGCCCCGAAGTGTTCCAGCCGCTCTTTGACCGCTTCCAGGCCGCCAATCCCGACATCAAGGTCAAGATCGAGACCGGCGGGGCCACCAGCGAGGCCCAGAACCAGTACCTGACCACTGTGCTGGCCGCCCGCGACGACACCCTGGACATCTTCCTGATCGACGTGGTCCGCACCGCCACCTTCGCCGCCGCCGGGTGGGCCGAGCCGCTGAACGGGTACATCAGCGGTGTGAACAGCTACCTGGGCAGCTTCCTGCCCGGCCCGGTGGGGGCGGCCACCTACGGCGGCAAGCTGTACGCCATGCCCGCCTTCACCGACGCGCAGTTCCTGTACTACCGCAAAGACCTGCTGACCAAGTACAAGCTGCCCGTGCCCAAGACCTGGGACGAACTGACCGCCACCGCCGCAAAAATCCAGAAGGGCGAGGGCGGCAAGATGCAGGGCTTCAACTTCCAGGGCGCGCCCATTGAGGGAACCGTGTGCAACTTCCTGGAAACCCTGTGGACCGGGGGCGGCGACGCCAGCAACGTCAACAGCGCGGCGGGCAAGCAGGGACTGGGCTTCCTAGTCAACTCGGTCAAGTCCAAGCTGTCGCCTGCCGCCAGCTCCGAGATCAAGACCGACGACTCGCGCCTCCAGTTCCAGGCCGGGGACGTGGCGATAGGCCTGAACTGGAGCTACGCCTGGGCGCACTTTCAGGGCAACAGTCCGCAGCCCACCACCGTCAAGGGCGACGTGGGCGTGGCCCCGCTTCCCTCGTTCGGCAAGAACCCCACTGCCACCTGCACCGGCGGCTGGGAGTGGGGCGTCAACGCTTACGGCAACCACAAGAAAGAGGCCGTCAAGCTGCTGCAATTCATGTCCAGCGTGAACATCCAGCGTGACATGGCGGTCAACGGCGCGTACCTGCCCGTCCGCAAGAGCCTGTACAGCGATGCCAAGGTGCTGGCCGCCAACCCGCACTTCAAAGCGCTATACCCGGTGATCCTCAAGGCCCGCCCGCGCCCGGTCACGCCCAACTATCCCAAGGTCAGCGAGATCATCCGCAACAACGTGTCCGCCGCCGTGGCGGGTAGCAAGACCGTGGACTCGGCCCTGAGCGACATGCAGCGCGATCTGGCCCCGCTGCTGAAGTAGGTTCGCCTTCCTTGCCCCCAAATCTGGAGTTGAACTGGATTTGGGGGCAACTTGTTGGAGGCGGCCTAAGGGTCTAAGGCGGGCCGAGTCTGTATCTCCCAGTTTGAATGAAAACAAGAGTAGCCCCCTCCACGTCCGCGAAGAAGCAAGGCCAAAGCCCTTAGCCCTTTTGACCCTTAGACCGCTCCGAAGGAGATTCCATGACCCAGAAGAACATCGCCGCCCCGCTGCCCAAACCCAGGGGCCGCAGCCGTGGCGAGGCCAGCGAGGGGCAACTGGCCTTCTGGCTGCTGCTGCCCGCCGCGCTGCTGCTGTGCGGCGTGCTGCTGTTCCCGATGATCACCACCATCCGCGACAGCTTTTACTTTAACAAGCTGACCGAGCCGTTCAACGGGCAGCCCTTCGTGGGCCTCAAGAATTATGTGCAGATGTTCGCTGACCCGCGTTTCGGCACCTCGCTGCGAAACACGCTGTTCTTCGCGGTGCTGACGGTGGGCGGCTCGTTCCTGATCGGCATTCCGATGGCACTGGCGGCTCACACGCCCAGCAAGGTGCGCGGGCTGGCGCGGGTGGCGCTGTTGCTGCCGTGGGCCATGCCGCCGGTCATGACCGGATTGATCTTCGCGTGGCTGTTCAACGCGCAGTACGGCGTGTTCAACGACATCATCGTGCGGCTGCACATCGTCAAGGAACCGCTGTTGTGGCTCAGCACGCCGGGGCTGGCGGTGCTGGCGATGGTGGTCACGATTGTCTGGAAAACCAGTTCCTTCGTGGCGCTGATCGTGCTGGGCGGCCTTCAGGGCATCCCCCGCGAACTGACCGAGGCTTCGGAGGTGGACGGCGCAAGCCGCGTTCAATCCTTCTTCCGCATCATCCTGCCGCTGCTGGCCCCCAGCCTGGCGGTGGCGTTCATCTTCCGCTCCATCAGCGCGGTGCAGGTGTTTGACATTCCGTACACCTTCATTCAACAGGCTCCGGCGCAGGGCTTGCTGGAAACCCTGGGGGTTTATATCTACCGCACCAGCATTGAGTTTCTGGACTTCGGGTACGCGGCCACCCTCAGTGTGGCGCTGTTCGCGGTGAGCCTGGCGGTCACGGCAGTTTACGTGCGCTTCGTGCGTGACGGGGCCAGCACATGAGCGGCGAAACGGCGGCCCCCGAACGCCTGACACTGGGAGACAAGGTAGGCCGTTGGGCGGGCCTGACCGCACTGATCGTCGGCGGTTTCTTCCCACTGGTCTGGATGCTCCTGACCAGCCTTAAGACGGAAGCCGAGTTGCAGAAATTCCCGGTGCAATACCTGCCGGGCATGCTGAACTTCGCCAATTACGCCCGCGTGTTCACCGAGCAGCCCTTCGCCCGCTTCTTCTTCAACTCCATGACGGTCAGCCTGCTGAGTACCGCGCTGTGCATCGCGGTGGCGGTTCCGGCAGCCTACGCGCTGGCGCGGCTAAACATCCGGGGGCGCGGGCTGCTGCTGACCGCCGTGGTGGCCTTTTCCATGTTCCCGGTGGTCAGCCTGCTGGTGCCGCTGTTCCGCCTGTTCCGGGGCCTGAGCCTGCTCAACAGCTACCCCGCGCTGATCCTGCCCTACGCGGCCCTCAGCCTGCCCGTGGCGATTCTGACCCTCGTGGCCTTCTTCAGCGCCATCCCGCGTGATCTGGAGGCGGCGGCCATGATTGACGGCACCTCCCGCGTGGGCGCACTGATGCGGGTGGTGCTGCCGCTGTCGGCCCCCGGCATGGTTACGGCGGCGCTGCTCATTTTCGTCAACTCGTGGAACGAATTCCTGCTGGCGCTGAGTTTTAATACCAAACTGGACATGCGAACGGTCAGCGTGGGCGTCACGCTGTATCAGGGCGAATTCGCCTTTCCGTGGCCGTTAATTGCCGCCGCCGTGGTCATTGCCACTATTCCGGTGGTCATGCTGATCGCCGTCTTCCAGCGCAGATTCGTGGCCGGACTGACGGCGGGCGGGGGGAAGGCTTGAGCGAGGTTCCACCACCCCCTGTTGAGCATTTGCCCCGTCTCAAAGAGTGGCAGGAGTTGAACGATCAGAGTTTTGGCCTCTCTGACCTTCTGGCGATGGAGGGTAGTCTGGACATCATTACTGCCTGCGCCCAGCTTTTCTGGCCGAAATTCATTGAAATTGATGGTTGCGTATTGCGCGAAGATGTGTATAGCACAGAGAATTTTCAGAGCTGGATGGCGTCAACAAATGGAAACCGCATCAGTGTTGAAAGTGTAATGAACCACATCCATATCTATGACCTTCTTCCAAACCCTGGGGGGCAGGAATACAGAGGTCCAGAATATGCTCTTGAGGTCTTTGAATATATTGCCGAGATTCTACAGCGCACTTGGAAGGCAGCCTTAGCTGAACAGTTCCCCAGTAAAACTTTCATATTCAAGTATGTGACAGAACCCGACGACTATGGCCCCACAATCTATTTCTGGCAAGAACGCCCAGGCGAGCAAGGAGTTACCAAATGACCAACCCATCCCAGTCCGAATTCCTGTGGTTCCTGCAACTCTCGCGCGATGGTGAATTTATCGGCACCAAAAACAAGATGCCGCGCAAGCCCACGCTGCCCTACCTGCAAAGCCTGATTTCCACGGCAGGCGAGGCGGGCTTCGATGCACTATTGACCGCCACCAACTACCACAGCGAACACGAGAATTACACGGCGGCGGTGGCGGCGCTGGCCCAGACGGCGGCCACCGATCCGGCGCTGCTGATCGCCGTGCGGCCCGGCATGTTCCAGCCCGCCATGTACGCCAAGATGCTCGCCACCCTGCAAAACCTGTTTCCGGGCCGCGTGAGATTGAACATCGTGACGGGCAGCAGCCCCGCCGAGAACGCCATGTACGGCGATTTTGAAGACCACGCCAAGCGCTACGAGCGCACCCGCGAATTCATGCAGATTCTGCGCCAGTTGTGGACACAGCCGCCGCCCCAGTCCTTCAAATCGGACATCTACGCCTTCGACAATGCCGTGCTGGACCCCGCCCCCGTGCAACCCATTCCGATCTACTTTGGCGGCGCGTCCCCGGTGGCCCAGCAGATCGCCGCCGAGCTGGCCGACGTGTACCTGATGTGGGGCGAGCGCGAGGACATGATTAAAGAGCGCATGGCCCAGATGGCGGCGCTGGCGGAAAAGGCCGGACGTAAATTGCGTTACGGCCTGCGAACCCACGTCATCGTGCGCGAAACAGAAGAGGAAGCCCGCGCCGCCGCCGAACGTCTGATCAGCCGCGTGGACCCGGAGGTGCGCGCCGCCTTTGTCGCCAGCCACGCTCATGTGGACGGCGTGGGCCAGCAGCGCCAGATCGACATGGTGAAGAATCTGGACGCCGATCTGATGGTGGAACCGGGGTTATGGGCGGGTGTAGGTATGGCCCGCAGCGGCGTGGGCGTGGCTTTAATCGGTGACCCGCAGCAGGTGGCCGACAAGATTCGCCGATACGAGGACATGGGCTTTTCCTCCTTCATCTTCAGCGGCTACCCGCATCTGGAAGAAGCCCGCCGCTTTGGGGAACTGGTGATGCCACTCCTGAAGGGCAAAAAAGAAGAGGGCCGCGCCATTCACACGGATAAAGTCGCTCCGGTGGCCTGATCGACAGACAAAAGAAGGGGAGGCGAGCCGTCAAGACTCGCCTCCCTCCTTTGCTGCCGCCTACTTGACGGTGGCGCGGATGAAGCAGGTGGCCGTGTCGCCGCCCTTCAGGTCAGGAAGCTGCCAGCGGACGTTGGTGTACTCGGCAGGATTGACCGTGACTTCCTTCTTCACGTCCTGGCCGTTCTCGGTGACGGTCACGAACTTCTTGAGGGGTTCGGCGGCGTAGGACTTGCCGTCGATGCTGAACAGCGCCGTCACGCCGTCCACGTCGCACTTCTGTGAGGCAAATGCCGTGGCCGCCGGGACCGCCATGTTCAGCTTGAGCTGCTTGACGGGCATTCTGCTGGTGTTCTCCACACGCTGCTGGAGCTGCAACAGGTCGCCCGGCGACACGCCCCGGTTGGCGGTGTCGGTCAGCTTCTCGGTTGTCTTGCCGTCCGTCTTGACCTCCGTGACCAGCAGGGTGGACGCGGTGACTTTCAGGGGCGAGTTCTGCGCGCCCGCGACTGCGGCCAGGGCGGGGGCAACCAGCAGCGCGGTCACCAGGGCCTTCGTGATCTGGGTGTTTTTCATGAGAATACCTCCTGTTGCCATTGTGCCGAGAGCGGATGAGAGCCATGCGCGGCGCGGCTGACCGGACTGGTCAGGCACTGGGGGAGGGTCACTGACCAGCCACCACGCCACTCAGCCCGCGTTCCTCGACGACGGCGGCCAGTACGCGGGCGATCTCGTGAATCTCGGCGGCGTCCTGGCCCTCCACCATCACGCGGATCAGGTTCTCGGTGCCGCTGGGGCGCAGGTTGACGCGGCCCCGGCCTGCCAGTTGGGCCTCGGCCTTGGAGACGGCCAGTTGCACCGTCACGTCACGGGCGATGGCCTTTTTATCGGCCACCCGCACATTCACCAGCGTCTGCGGATACATGGTCAGCTCATCGAACAGCACGTCCAGGGTGGTGTCCATCTGTTTCATGCTTGCCAGGGTCAGCAGCGCGGTCAGCACGCCATCCCCGGTGGGCGAGACATCCAGAAACAGCACATGGCCGCTCTGTTCGCCGCCCAGGTGCAGGCCCTTGGAGTGCAGGCGCTCGTGGACGTAACGGTCCCCCACGGCGGTGCGTTCCAACGAAATTCCAGCCTCCTCCAGCTTCACCTCCAGCGCCATGTTGGTCATGATGGTGGCCACCACTGCCGCCGCCGGACGGGCGCGGGCGTTCAGCAGCAGCATGTGATCGCCGTGAACCACATTGCCGCGCGAGTCCACGAACAGGGCGCGGTCCGCGTCGCCGTCGAAGGCCACACCCAGGTCATAGTCGCCATTGCGAACAATCGCCTGGAGGTGGTCCATGTGCGTGCTACCGCAACTGCGGTTGATGTTGCGCCCGTCGGGGGTGGTGTACACCGCGAACACGTCAGCCCCCGCCGCCTGGAACACCTTGGGGGCTACCCGGTAGGCCGCCCCGTTGGCACAGTCCAGCGCGATCTTGAGGCCGCTCAGGTCCGGCGCATGCGAGACCAGATACTGGATATAGACGCGCTCGGCCTCGGTGGAGTTGGTCACGCCGCCCAGGTCCACGCCGGTCACGGGGGGCAGACCGTCAACCTCGTCGATGGCCGCCTCGATCTCGTGTTCGGTGGCGTCGCTGAGCTTCTGGCCGTCGGAGCCGAAGAATTTGATGCCGTTGTCCTCATAGGGATTGTGTGAGGCGCTGATGACCACGCCCGCGTCCGCCCCCAGTTGCCGCACCAGATAACTGACGCCGGGGGTGGGCAGCACGCCCACATGGATCACGTTGACGCCGCGTGCCGTCAGGCCCGCTGCCAGGGCCGCTTCCAGCATGTCGCCGCTCTGGCGGGTGTCCTTGCCGATCACCACGCTGACCTTGCCTGTTTGCGAGCGGCGCGTCAGCACCTCGCCCGCCGCCGCCCCGAGGTTCATCACCCAGGCAGCGGTCAGGGGAAACTCGCCCGCCACCGCCCGCACACCATCCGTTCCAAAATACTTCCGATCATTGTCACTCATATTGCCGTCAGCATACCGCCCATGAGTGCCTTACACACCTTACTCAAGTCCGCTCACTGAAGAGGCGGTCAGAAATGCACGGTAGCGGTCCAACTCTGCTTCCAGCCCTTTGTGGAAGGTAGCGGTCTGCCGGAAGCCAGGAATGAAGCCCAGTTCCGCATCCAGTTCTCCCCCACCCAGTTTCAGATTGGCCCAGCCCACCGCGCGCCCGGCGGAAAAGACAGGCAGCGCGTAATAGCCCATCGTGCGTCTGGCGGCGGGGGTGTATGCCTCGAAACGGTAGGGCCAGCCGTGCAGATGCTCGAAGCGGCGGCGGTCCCAGACCAGCGGATCGAACGGCCCCACGATCCGCACCCCGCGCGGGGCAGGCGAGTCGGCTGGAGACCCATCCGCCGTCCAGACGTACTTCACGCCGTCCACCGTTGCGCCCGACAGTTCCTCTTTCACAGCCACCTTGAACGCTGCCTTCAACTCGCCGCGCAGGTGCGGAAAGCCGAAGCCCGACAGGCTGACCAGATAGCGCAGGCTGGCTTCCGGCAGGGAGCCGTACAACGCGGCCAGCAGATGCACCGTGCGGCCCAGACGTTCGGCTTCAGGCAGAGGCGCGGCGTGCAGGGCGGCCAGATGCGGGGCCGGGCCGTACACGCGCACGCCGCCCACCCGGCGGGTCACGCGGGCCTCGCCCCGGTAGTGCAGCGCGCCCAGAATGCGGGTGGTGGCGCTGGACTGACCGCCCCAGGCGTTGACGGTGCGGCCCTTGCCCAGCGCGGTGGCCAGATCGCGGGGATGCAGTTCTTCACCCTCGTTCAACTGGGCACGGACCTCCTCCAACAGCCCTGGATGCTCCAGCTCTACGCGGCCCGGCGCAACCTCACGCGGGTGCAACAACGCCTGGACGGCGCGCGGCACGAAGCCGTAATTGGGAATCATGTCTTCCTCGACGTCCAGTTCGGCGTAGCGGCGTTCCAGTTCGCCCGCCCGGTAGCCGGGAACGCGGGCCAGCAGCGTTAAATCCTGCGCACGGGCCGGAGCGCGGATCGGATCAGCCTGCAAGAAACCCATGCGGTCCAGCGCCGCCTGAAGCGAGGGCTGTGGCGTCAGCGTGCGGAAAGCTGCGGCCCGCAGATCAGCGGAGGTGAGGGAAACCACCGCTAGCCCGCCTGAACTTCCCCGGCCCGCCGCTCCAGCTCCTGCAAGATCACCGAGGCGTGGTTGGCCGGATTGGCGCTGCGGTGTTCGTAGGCCAGCACGCCCTGTGGGTCGATGAGGAAGGTGGCGCGCGACGCCATGTTCAGCAGGCCGCCCAGGCCGCCGATCACGCCATACGCCCGGCACAGTTCCCGGTCACCGTCTGGGATGAGGGGATGCGTCAGGCCGCAGGTGTCGCGGAAATGGGCCTGATGGGCCTCGGTGTCGGTGCTGACGCCGATGACCGCCGCGTTCAGGCGCTCGAATTCGGGCAGGGCCGCCTCGAAACGCCGGGCCTCGATGGAACAGCCTGCCGAACTGGCGCGCGGGTAAAAGTACAGCACCACCCACTGCCCGCGCAGGCCGGACAGGCTGACGGTGCGGCCATCGTCGCTGCGGCGCGTGAACTCGGGGGCCGGTTTCTGAACGGCAGGCTTCATGCCCGTAGTTTAGAGGTGGGACCGTGTGAATGGCGCGGGGCGGTTCTCTGGGACGGAGTCCGGGTGGAGGAAAACCCCTCCTGCCCGTCCTCTGCAATACACTGCCCCCATGCTCAGCCGCGCCGATCTGGAGTCCCGCGAGGCGCAGACGCTCGCGCCCTACGCCACCCTGAGCCAGCATTCGCGTGGGCGGGAATACCCGGAAGCCGAGAGCGCCACGCGCACCGCCTTTCAGAAGGACCGGGACCGGGTGCTGCACACCACCGCCTTTCGCCGTCTGGAGGCCAAGACACAGGTGTTCCTGAACGCCAGCGGGGACCACTACCGCACCCGCCTGACGCACACGCTGGAAGTGCAGCAGGTGGCCCGCTCGGTGGCCCTGAATCTGGGCCTGAACGAAACGCTGGCCGAGACGGTGGCGCTGGCGCACGATCTGGGCCACCCCCCTTTCGGCCACGCCGGGGAACGCGTGCTGAACGGCCTGATGGCGGAGCATGGCGGCTTTGACCACAACTCTCAGGCCCGGCGCATCGTGTCGGTGTTGGAGCAGCCCAAAGCGGAGTATCCGGGGTTGAATCTGACGCTGGACACGCTGGACGGCCTGAACAAACATGACCGTGCCGGACTGGGCCAGCATTTGAAACGACCCAGTTTAGAGGCTCAACTGGTGGACGCCGCCGACGCTCTGGCCTACACCGCCCACGATCTGGACGATGGCCTACGGAGTGGCCTGCTCTCGCACGCGCAGTTGCTGGAGCTGCCTCTGTGGGTCGAACTTTCCAGCCGAATCGGCATCACGGGCGCGGTCCTCTCGGAAGGCCAGCGGCGCACCCTGCACCGCGAACTGCTGGGCTGGCTGATCGGGGACCTGACAGCGGCGAGCGACGCGGCCATTGCAGAAAGCGGCGTAAGCAGCGCCGCCGCCGTCCAAACCCTGCCCGCCCGCCTGATCACCTACAGCCCCCACCTCCGCGCCTTGCTGCGGGACACGGGCGTCTTTCTGAAAGAAAACCTGTACCGCCACTGGCGCGTGGAGATGCAGGTGGAGCAGGGCAGCCGGGTGCTGACCACGCTGTTTCACGCCCTCATGCAGCGCCCCAGCATGTTGCCCCCGCAGTTCCGGGAACGCACCGAAGCGGAGGAACTGGCCCGTGTGGTCTGCGACTACCTGGCGGGAATGACGGACCGTTACGCGCTGGACATGCACGCCAGCATTGCTCCACCTGCCCAGCACGCCCCGCATTTTTAGGCTGCGACATGAAGAACACGGCATGAAGAAACAGCCGTGCAGCCGTTCCCATCAAACTCCACTTGCCCAGCCACACCTCAATCTGATAGCCTGACCTTTAGTGTCTTGCGCTTGGTAGAGCGCGGATTGCCGGGCTGGCACCCGGACACGCACGAAACCTTTCCCCCCGTTAGGCCGGGGCGTGTCGCCGCCAAATCCCACTTCTCTGTACGGAGTTTTACCGTGAAAACCTTTGTTCCTAAAAATGACGAGCAGAACTGGATCGTGGTGGACGCCACCGACATCCCGCTGGGCCGCCTGGCCACGGTGGTTGCAAGCCGCATCCGTGGCAAGCACCGCCCCGACTTCACCCCCAACATGATCCAGGGCGACTTCGTGATCGTGGTCAATGCCTCCAAAATCGCGCTGACCGGCGGCAAGCTGGACGGCAAGGTCTACACCCGTTACAGCGGCTACCAGGGCGGCCTGAAGAAGGAGACCGCCCGCGAGGGTCTGGCCAAGCACCCGGACCGCGTGATCGAACACGCCGTCTTCGGCATGCTGCCCAAGGGCCGCCAGGGCCGTTCCATGCACGGCCACCTCAAGGTCTATGCCGGAGAGCGCCACCCGCACGTCGCGCAGAACCCGCAGCCGCTGGCGATCACCAACACCGCCCGCACCAAAAATAACGAGGTCAAATAATCATGGCGATTCAGCAACCCGAACAGTTCTACGGCACGGGCCGCCGCAAGACCGCCGTGGCCCGCGTGTTCCTGCGCCCCGGCGAGGGCAAGATCATGGTCAACGGCAAGGAGTTCCAGAGCTACTTCCGTGGCCTGCTGCGCTCCGTCAACGCCCTGCAAGCCTTCCGCGAAACCGGCACGGCGGGACGTTACGACGCCCTGATCACCGTGACCGGCGGTGGCCCCACCGGTCAGGCCGACGCCATCAAGCTGGGCATCGCCCGCGCCCTGCTGAAGGTCAACCCTGACTTCCGCGCCGTCATGAAGCCCTCGGGCCTGCTGACCCGCGATTCTCGCGAAGTCGAGCGCAAGAAGTACGGCCTCAAGAAGGCCCGCCGCGCGCCCCAGTTCAGCAAGCGCTGAAGCGAGACTCCACTCAAAAGCCCCTCCAGAATCTGGAGGGGCTTTTTTTGTTACTTGCTCAAGAGGTTGAAAGCTCAGGCTTGCTACACCCAGGTTCCGCTGATCTCGCGCACCGCCAGCGTCGTTCCTTCAGCGCTCACGATCAGCACCTGCGCGCCCTCGGGGGTATCGGGACCCGTGGCACGCCACTCGCTGTCGCCCACGCGAACGCGGCCTGCGCCGTTGTGGATGGCGGCGGTGACGACGACGGTGCGGCCCACCAGACGGTTTGCCCCGGTGTTCAGACGGTCACCCTCGGAGCCGCCCAGCACCAGCTTGCCCACATAGCGCTTGCCCAGGAAGACGGCCAGGACGCTCAGGACGGCGAACAGCGCCAGTTGGAACGGCACCGCCAGCGGCAACACGAACACGATCAGGCCCAGCGCGAAGGCGGCCAGCGCCAGCCACACGAAGAAGATTCCCGGCGCGGCCACCTCCAGCATCAGCAGCACCGCGCCCAGCACCCACCAGTGGCCGGGCAGGATGCGCTCGAAAGACGGCAACAGATCGCCCATAGCTACCTCTTGTTCCCGCCGAAGGCTTCTTTGGCCACCTCCGCGATGCCTTGCAGGCTGCCCAGAACGGCGGTGGCCTCGATGGGCAGGATCAGGGTCTTCTGGTTGGGCGCGATTGCAATTTCCTTCAGGGCGTCCACGTAGCGCTGCGCGATGAAATAGTTGATGGCCTGCGCGTTCCCGTTGGCAATCGCGTCGCTGACCACGCGGGTGGCCTCGGCTTCTGCGGCGGCCTCACGTTCGCGGGCCTCGGCTTCCAGGAAGGTGGCCTGGCGGCGGCCCTCGGCGTTCAGAATCTTGGCCTGTTTCTCGCCCTCTGCTTTCAGGATGGCGGCCTGGCGGAAGCCCTCGGCGTCCAGGATGTTGGCGCGCTTTTCACGCTCGGCCTTCATCTGCCTACCCATCGAGGCCACCAGATCGGCGGGCGGCTTGATGTCCTTGACCTCGATTCGCGTGACCTTGACCCCCCACGGCTCGGTGGCCTCGTCCACCACGGCCAGCAGGCGGGCGTTGATCGAGTCGCGGTTGCTGAGCAGCTCGTCCAGATCCATGCCGCCCATCACGGTGCGGATGTTGGTCATGGTCAGGTTGAGGGTGGCCTGTTCCAGATTGCGAACCTCGTAGCTGGCCTTGGCCGAATCCAGCACCTGATAGAACACCACGCCGTCCACGGTGATCAGGGCGTTGTCGTGGGTGATGACTTCCTGGCTGGGCACGTCCAGCACCTGTTCCATCATGTTGACCCTGCGCCCGATCTTGTCGATGTACGGAATGATCAGGTTCAGACCCGGCTTGAGGCTGCGCTGGTACTTGCCGAAGCGTTCCTGCGTCCACTCGTACCCTTGTGGAACGCTCTTAACACCTGCCAGCAACGTGATCAGCACCAGTAAAAGAAGAACGACGATAACGATGAGTGGACCCATGAATTTCCTCCTGACAGTAAGTACGAGGGAGGACGGCAGAAGGTTCCCGCGCCAGCAGGCCCTAAACTCTGTTCCGATGACGCTGGTGGAACTGAAGAATGTGACCGTGAGGGCCGGGGGCCGCACCCTGCTCGAAGACGTGAATCTGAGCCTGGACAGTGGGGAAGCCCTGCGCCTGTTCGGCCCGAATGGCGGCGGGAAAACCACGCTGCTGCGCCTGCTTTCGGGGGAGGTTTCGCCAGTCAGCGGACAGCGGACTTACGTCCTGAATGGCGTGGAACAAAAATCAGCCGTCCGGGCGCGGCGCAGTCTCTCGGTGGTGGGGCCGGATGCGGAGGCTTTCTACCTGACCCGCGACTGGGAACAGAGTGTGCAGGACGTGCTGCTGGCCGCCTTCGAGGGCGACACCCTGAAGCTGTGGGACGCCACGCCGGAAGCTGAAGCCCGCCTCTCGGAAGTCGTGGCGTTGACTGGATTAGATGCCTTGCTGGAGCGAGATTTCCGCACCCTCAGCCACGGGCAGCGGCGGCGGGTGGTACTGGCGCGGGCGCTGATGCCCCAGCCTGAAGCACTGCTGCTGGATGAATTCACGGACGGTTTGAGCGTGGGCGCAAGGGCGGAACTGGGCCGCGTGCTGGCCGACGTCCACGCTTCGGGCGTCGCGCTTGTCCTCGCCACCCACCGCCCGGAGGAAGCGCCCGAATTGCCGTGGCGCACCGTGCGGGTGGAAGGCGGACGCGTCAGCGAGGAGGAAGCTGGCTCTCCCCCATCCACCACCGCCCTGAGCCTGCCCATTCCGCCGGGAACAGGTGATCTGATCCGATTAAAAGATGTGGAGGTCTGGCGCAACGGCGCGCGGGCGCTGGGGCCAATCAGTTGGACGTGGGAGGCCGGGCAACACTGGCTGGTCACGGGCGAGAACGGCAGCGGCAAGAGTACGCTGGCCCGACTGATCGCCGGGGAGCTGCATCCTGCGCTGGGCGGCAAAATCCAGCGCCCGTATCTAACGCGTGATCTGCTGACCGAACGCCGCCGCACCGTGGGCATCGTCGGGGCCGAACTGGGCATCCGGCAGCGGCGCGACTGGACAGGTAAGGACATCATCGGCAGCGCGCTGCACGGCACCGAAGGCTTCGTGCCAGAGCTGAGCGTGGATGAATTAGAGAAGGTAATGGGCCTCGCCGCCCAGCTCGACTTGGTGGACCTGCTGCCCCGCCACGCCGAAACGCTGTCTCAGGGGCAGCTCAGGCGGCTGCTGCTGGCCCGCGCCGTGCTGCACGCGCCCACGCTGCTGATTCTGGACGAAGGACTGGATTTTCTGGACGCTGGAAGCCGCGCCCGCTTCCTGGCCCTGCTGCCCGAACTGGCACGCGGCGGCACGCACGTCATGGTGATTGCCCACCGAGAAAGCGACGCGCCAGACGGGCTGACGCATCACCTGCATCTGGACAGGGGGCAGATTGCGGCGGTGTCGCGCTTGCCCGTCGCATCGGCCACATAAAAAAAGGGAGCCAGCTTGTGGCCCCCTCCCATGCTTTACAAACGCTTATTTGATGGCGATATCGGAAACCGTGAACGGCACTTCCGGTGTCAGGCCCGTGCCACGGTTGTTGAACTGAGCGTTGACGACCAGCAGGCGCTTGCCTTCCTGCGCGATGGTGGTGGGGTAACGCAGGCTGGGGTCGCTGAACGGCGTGCCCAGCCTGCCCGTGCTGAAGTCGGCGGACATCGTGACGGGCACGATGATCACGTCCTGGTTGCGGACCACGTACAGCGTCTGGCCATTAAGCAGGATGCCGTCGCCATTGGGCACGGTGTTGCCACCCACACCACTCAGCTTGATCTCGGTCACGGACTTGTCGGAGACCTTGATACGGAACAGTTTGCCGGTGTTGCTCTGAACCACGATCAGGGTGGAGCCGTCCGGGGTGGAGGCGATGCCGTTCAGGTTGAAGCCCGGCTGATATTGCAGGGCCGTGCCGGTGAAATCCAGCCACGCTTCCATGTCGCCCACGCTGCTGTCCGTGCGGGTGGCGCGGAACAGGATCGGGCGCTGCGAGTCCGTGAAATACGCGGCGTCAGGGGTCAGGGTCACGTCGTTGATGAAGGTGGCCTTGGCCGCAGGCGTGGTCAGCAGCTTGAGGCGCGTCTTGTTGACCGTGTCGTAGACGAACGCCTTACCGGTGTCGCCACCAGCGACATACAGGCGGCCCTTGTCATCGATCTTCATGCCGATGGCCGTGGTGCGGTCCGCGTCGGGCAGGGCGAAGACCTCAGTGGCCTTCTGACCCAGCGTGCCCTTGAAAATGGTGCCGTCGGTGGTGCTGCCCACGTAAAAATTCTGGCTTCCTGCCAGGTGCGCGATGCCCTCCGGGAAAACAGTATTGCCAGGCAGGGTGTAACTGGTCACCGTGTCGGGCATCTCCGTCTCGACGGGCGGCTTGGTCTCGGGGCCGCAGGAAGCCAGGGCAAGGGTCAGGGCGGCAGCAGTCAACAATTTTTTCATATGACCCGTTATAAAGGCCAGGGACCATCCCAGCGTGCGAGCCGACTTCAGATCCATTTACACACAGTTCAGAAATAAGTCTGCACTACATTTTACAGCGTCTCCCGGCGGCATCACCGCGTCAGACTCGCCTCACTTTCAGGCACTAGCCTCCGCGCATGACGCGTTTTGCTCCATCCCTTCCCGTGCTGGTTCTCGCCCTGCTGACCCTGCCCGCCCTGCCGTCTGCACTGGCGCAGACCACCCCTGCCGCGCCCGCTCCGGTCACGGCCCCAGGTGCCACGCCCGCTGGCCAGAAGGTCATCGAGGCCATTACCGTGACCAGCGACAAGGGCTACAGCATCAAGGTGCCGAGTGGCTGGACTCCCCTGAAGAACGCGCCGAATGTCGATGTGGCCTTTGTCAACGAGGTGGTCGGTGCGCTGCGCCCCACCGTGACGGTGCAGGTGCGCGACACCCCGCCCGAACTGAAGGTGACGCTGGCCGATATCCGCGACCTGTACGCCTCGCAGATGCCCAAGGACGTGCCCAACCTGAAGATGCTGGGCGAGAAGACCATCAGGATCAGCGGCCAGAACGCCATCCTGTGGAGCTACAGCGGCGACGGCGACGGCGGCAAGGTGCGCTGGACCCAGGTGCTGACCATCAAGAACAACCGCCTGTATACCGCGACGCTGATCACGCCCACCAACACCCCCCAGGAGTTGCTGGACAGCGGGCGCGCGATCATCGACAGTTTCACGCTGACGGCCAAGTAAGCCCTGCAACCGTCCCCCTCTTCCCTGCGGAGAGGGGATTTCTCAGCTCTGTTCCAGCCGGTCCGCCCAATCGCCCAGGAACGCGCCCAGATCGGTCTGGCGGTCCAGGCGGGTGTGGGCATGGCGGGTCAGCAGGGGCAACTGGCCCACCTGCACGGCGTAACCCGCCACCTCCAGCATGGCCTCGTCGTTGTCGCTGTCACCGAAGGCCACGGCGCGGTCATGCGGCAGGCCCAGCGCGCCCGCGATCAGGGTCAGGGCCGCGCCCTTGTGCGCCCCCTGCGGCGTAATGGTCAGGAAACTGAGGTAGGGGGCCTGTGCCCCGGTCACCACCAGATGCGGGTGCGACTGCCGCAGCCGCCCGGCAAACCCCGCCACTTCCGGGTGATAGAACCCGGCTTTCAGGATATCGCCCGTGGGCGCGTCGCTCAATGGGCCGTAGCTGCGGGCGATCATCCAGGGTTCGGGTTCGGTGCCGCGCGGCAGATCCACGAACAGACGGTCCGCCGTGAACAACACGATCCGCGCGCCGTTCAGTTCGTGGGCCAGCACGGCTTCCAGGTCTGCGGGCGTGAAACGGGCCTCTGTGTACAGTTCGCCGTTCACCACGATCCGGCCACCGTTGTTGGTGGCCACCGCGTCGGGCTGCATGGCCTCCAGCACGGCGTCGGGGGCCAGATCGCGCCCGGTGATGATCGCCAGTTTCACGCCCACCGCGCGCAGCCGGGCCAGCGCGCGGGCCGTGGCAGCGTCCGGCTCGCGGCCCTGTTCGGTGATCAGGGTGCCGTCCAGATCGAAGGCCATCAGCAGCGGCAGGCCCGCCGGGGGCGGCAGGGGTGGGCGTCCGGTAGGGGGCTGGGCGTCGCGGGAGGTCACGCGCGGCAGCCTAGCAAAGACGGGCGGAGGTAAAGGGAAGAGAGGGGGCAACCAACTGACGCTGCCCTATCCTCCTGCCCAGTAGTGGGCCGGAAGTGCCCCCGATCCCGCCCCATACGAATTCGGTTTGTCACGCGGCAGAAATCGAGACAATGCCGATGCCTGCACTCCACGCCCGGAACCTGTCTTTCTCCTGCTCACACCCGTCATGAACAGACGCCCATGACTGCGACAACTCGGAGAGAGGGCCTCTTTCTCTGCACCGCAACTCTGCGAGTCCCGCTCGGATTTCCGGATGTTGTCAATATCTTCCAGTCGATCCCGCCTTACGCGTTCACGTCGATCACGGTGCGTCCCCGCACCTGCCCGGCCAGAATCTGTGGGGCCAGTTCGGTCACCTCGGACAGCCCGCGCGTCTGGGTCACGCTGGCCAGTCTGGAGGCGGGTAGATCAAGGGCCAGCCGCTTCCAGGCGGCCTGACGGCGGGGCTGAGGGCAGGTCACGCTGTCGATGCCCAGCAGCGACACGCCCCGCAGGATCAGTGGGAAAACGGTGGTCTTCAGGCCGATCCCGCTGGCAATCCCGCAAACGGCCACGGCCCCGTGCGTGCGGGTAGAAGCGTAGGCACCCGCCAGCGTTTCGCCCGCCACCGTGTCCACCACGCCTCCCCAGCGCTCCTTCTCCAGCGGACGCGTCAGGGCTGGCAGTTCGTCACGGGGAATAATATTGGTGGCCCCCAGCTCCCGCAGGTACGTCTCTTCCTCGGTGCGCCCGGTGCTGGCGGTAACGGTGAATCCCGCGTGGGCCAGCAGGGCAATCGCGGTGCTGCCCACGCCGCCCGCCGCACCCGTGACCAGCACGTCACCGTGTTCGGGGCGCACGCCCGCGTCCTCCAGCGCCATGACCGCCAGCATGGCCGTGAAACCCGCCGTGCCCACGCTCATGGCCCAGCTCGCGTCGGTGCCCGCAGGCTGGCGGACCAGCCAGTCGGCCTTCACGCGGGCGTGCGTGGCGTAGCCGCCGTCCTGTTGCTCGCCGATGCCCCAGCCGGTCAGGATCACGGCGTCGCCGGGAACGTAGGTGCCGCTGCGGTCCTCCAGCACGGTTCCGGCCAGATCAATGCCGGGGGTCATGGGCAACTGGCGCAGGATGCCCTTGCCGGTCACGGCCAGCCCGTCCTTGTAATTCAGGCTGGAGTGGGACACCTCGATCAGCACCTCGCCGTCAGGCAACTCGGAGAGGGGCAGGGTCTGAAATTCGGCGCGGCGCTCGTCGCCGTCCTGGATGACCCGCAGGGCGCGGTAGGTGTCGGGCAGGGTGGATGTGGTCATGGGTGGAACCTCCAAGAGATCGGGGGGAAGGTGAGGGCGTCTGACGAAGGGCAGGCTAGCGTCTGAACGGCTGCCCGACAGTCATAACGAAATATTCAGCCACCGGGCCGGAAGCGGATGTGTTAAACTCTGCGCTGCTATGGAGCCTCCCAGTTTCGGCTCTTCCCCAGTGCCCGGTGAAACCCGCCCAAGGGCGGCGTTTTTGCTGTGGCGCTTCAGCTTTGGTTTGACGCAACACCACCGGTCGACGACGATCCCTCCACGCGGAGCGGACGGGCAGCATGTGCCACGCGGATGACCGGGGCGCGGTTATGGAGCGCGCCCACACATGAATGACATTCTCGGTTTACTCGCGCTGGTCGCTCTGGTCCTGATGAACGGTTTTTTTGTGGCAGCGGAATTCTCGCTGGTCAGCGTGCGCCGCACCCGCATCGATCAACTGGCCGAAGAGGGCAGCGCCACCGCCAAGGCCACCCAGGGCGCGCTGAAAAATCTGGACCTGTACATCGCCGCCACGCAGCTCGGGATTACGATGGCCAGTCTGGCGATTGGCTTTGTGGCCGAACCGGCCATCGAGCATCTGGTTGCGCCGCTGCTGGCAGGCACAGCACTGACCGAGGGTCAGATTCGGGGCATTTCCTTCGGTCTGGCCTTTGCCATCAGCACGATCCTGCACATCGTCTTCGGCGAACTCGCCCCCAAGACCTGGGCTTTACAACGTAGCGAGCAGGTGGCGATGACGGTCACCCGCCCGCTGCTGGTCTTCACCTTCGTTTTCAAGTGGGCCATCATCGTGCTGAATGCGATGGGCAACGGCGTGGTGCGGCTGTTTGGCCTGCGCGGCGTGGCTGGACATCACACCGCCTACTCGGAAGAGGAAATCCGCATGATCGTCGGCGCGTCCAGCCAGGAGGGCGTGCTGGAGGACGGCGAGCGTGAACTGGTCTACAACGTCTTCGACTTGTCGGACACCACCGTGCGCGAGATCATGACGCCGCGTGTGGACATGATCGTGGTGGACGGTGCCTCGCCCCTGCGCCGCATGCTGGAGCTGAACGCCGAACACAGCTACTCGCGCGTACCGGTCTATCAGGACACCCCCGACAACATCGTGGGCGTCGTCCACAGCGGCGACGTGCTGCGCCACCTGAACGATCTGGACACCCTGACGGTCTCCGACATCATGCGTAAGGTTTTCTTTGTGCCCGAAAGCATGAAGATCAGGGACCTGCTGACCAAGATGCGCGAGAAGAAGTCGCACCTGAGCGTGGTGGTGGACGAATTCGGCGGCACGGCGGGGCTGGTCACGCTGGAAGACGCCCTGGAAGAGATCGTGGGCGAGATCTACGACGAGACCGACGAGGAAGAGTTGCCGCTGTATCAGTTGGTGGGCGAGGGCGTGTACCTGATCGACGGCGGCATGATCGTGCATGAGGTCGAGCAGATTCTGGGCAGCAACCTGGAAGACGGCGAGGGCGAGTTCGACACCCTGGGCGGCTTCATGACGGACCGCTTCGGCGACATTCCTGAAGTGGGTTACACCTTTATCCATGAGGGCTGGGCCTTTACCGTCGAGGAAGCCGACGAGCGCCGCGTCAGCCGCGTGCGGGTAGAACGTGCTGCCGACCCCGCTCCACTGGTCCTGACCGAGGAGGTCGAAAGTGACAGAAAATAATCCCAATGCCCTGGGCCTGACCCCAGACCCACAATTGCTGGCCGCCGCGAAGGCTGCCTTCGCCCAGGCTTACGCCCCCTACAGCAAATTCCATGTCGGCGCGGCTTTAAGAACGCCGGACGGGCAGGTTTTCAGCGGCGCGAACGTGGAAAACGCCAGCTACGGCCTGGGCCGCTGCGCCGAGCAGTCGGCAGTGCAGGCGATGGCGACGACAGGCGCACGGACCTTTACCGATCTGGTGGTCTACGCCGAGTCCAGCCCGCCCGCCAGCCCGTGTGGCGCATGCCGTCAGGTGCTGTACGAGTTCGCCCCCGACGCCCGCGTGGTCTGCGTGAACGCCGAGGGCGAGGTGCTGAGCGGTCTGGTGCGCGACTTCCTGCCCCACGGCTTCAGGCTGGAGGAACGCGAGGACGGGCATGGGGTGGGGACGGAGTAGAACAGTAGATGGTTGACGGTTGATGGAAAAAGATTCACCGCTCTAGCCTCCTCCCCTTTCCTCCAGATGCTCGTCCAGCAGCGCGGCCTTGCCGAGCGCGTTCCATTCGTCCGGTCCCTCCAGCAGCGGCTCCAGCCCGCGCAGGTAGGCGGCCTGGGCGATCAGATAGGCGCTGAGGGGCGTGGTCAGAAATTGAAACAGGAGGACCGCCGCCAGCCGGGTCAGCGCCTCCGTCTGGGCAAATTCCAGACCCACGCCGATAAAGATGCCCGCCGAACCCAGCGTGATCAGCTTGCTGCTGGCATGCAGCCGCGAGTACAGATCGGGGAAACGGATCAGGCCAATCGCCGCCGTCAGCACGAAGAAGGCTCCCAGCAGAATGGGAATGTCACGGGCGGCGTTGAAGTCATTCATGGCTGACCTGCGGCGAGGATGGTTGATGGTTGATGGAGAGAGGCCGATGGTCAAACCATCTAACGGTCAAACCGCCAGAAGACACTGCGCGCTGCGTACCGTGTCCCGCATACCGCCCCCATCTTTTCCCACAACCCACAGCCCACAGCCCACTACCCCCCATCACTTCATCACCCGGCCCAGCAGCAGATAACGGGTCAGGGCCACGGTGCTGAGAAAGCCCAGCAAGCTCAGCACCAGCGCGGCGTCCAGCATCACGATCAGTTTTGTTTTGACGGCGATCAACGCGATCAGCACCACCAGATTGACGCTCAGGAAGTCGAAGGCCATGATCCGATCCCCCCAACTGGGGCCACGCAGCACGCGCACCGTGACCAGCAGAACGGAAAGCGTGACGATGCCCAGGGCCAGATTGATGATCATGCGGTGTTCTCCAATGGTGTCGTTGTGGCGTCCTGACCGTACAGCGGCAGCAGGGCGTCCTCCACCTTCTTGAGGCTGGCGCGAGCCGCCCGTGGATTCTCTGCACCGATGACATGGGCATATAGCACGCTGCGCTCGGGGTTAAAGCCCATCGCCACCGAGCCGGGCATCAGGGTAATCGTGGCCGCCAGGACGGTTTGCCCGTTGTCGCCGCGCAGGCGCAGCGGGTAGGCGATGATCATGGGATGCAGCGGCGGGTGCGGACGCAAGGCCCACAGCGCCACCTGAATATTTGCCACCGTCAGCTCGCGGGCAAAGAAGAAGGCGAAGCGCACGAAGGCCAGCGTGCGCCGCACGTAGCCGCCCGTGCCCAGAGACAGCGGAAAGATGCTCAGGATAGCAAAGCCCAGCAGCATCCCGATGGCCAGTTCGCGCAGGCTGAATTCGCCCACGAACAGGGTCCAGACGATGGCGAGCAGGATATTGAGAGAGACGCCCCTCATGGCGTTCCCTCCGGCTGCTGCACGTCGTCACCCTTGGGACGGGCGTGGAGGTCCAGCGGCTGATCGCCCAGCACGCCCAGGATGTAGGAGCCGTTGCTGCCCAGTTCGTCGGCAGTGCCGCGCGCGTAGCCCAGCAGCGGCCCGGCAAACACCGCCAGCGCCACCACCAGCGCTGAGGCCAGATAGGCGGGCAGGCGTTCGGGCCAGCGGACGCGGCGTACCGGCTCTTCCCGTGGGTGACGCCCCCAGAAGAAGCCGCTCCAGACCCGCAGTAGCGCGTACAGGGTGAGCAGGCTACTCAGCAGGGCACTGGCCGTAGCGATGTAGGCCAGCACGGTGCCACCTTCCAGCCCGGCGCGGATCAGGTCAAACTTCACCACGAAGCCCGCGCTGGGGGGCAGGCCCGCCACCGTCAGCGCGCAGAACAGGAAGCAGGCGGCCAACAGCGGCAGGAATTCAATAAAGCCGCGCGCCCGCACCAGCCGGGTGCCACTGGCCCGTTCCGCGACGGCGGCAATCAGGAACATCGCCAGGGTCACCACCACGCTGACCGCCAGATACGCCAGACTGGCGCGCAGGGCGTCCGGCGAGTCCAGGCCCAGCCCGAAAGCCAGATAGCCCACCGAACCCACCACCGTGAACGACAGGATGCGCCGCCACTCACGTTGACTGACCGCGCCCAGCGCGCCGTACAGCATGGTCACGGCCCCCAGCACCAGCAGCAGGGTGTCGGGCAGTTGCGGGTCCTGATTGAACACTGTGGTAAAGACGCGGATCAGGGCGTACAGCCCCACCTTGGTCAGCACCGCCCCGAAGAATGCGCCCGTGGCGTGGGGCACCGCTGGATACGTGCCGGGAAGCCAGAAACCCAGCGGGAAGAGTGCGCCCTTGGCCGCGAACACGATCAGCAGCAGCACGCCCACGGCGGTGACGGTGGTGTTCGGCCCCAGCGCGGCGCTGCGCTGCGCCAGATGCGCGAAATTCAGTGTGCCCAGCGTGCCGTAGGCCAGCCCGCAGGCCACCACCAGCAGCGCGGAGGCCGACAGGTTCATGACGATGTAGCGGAAGCCCTCGCGCAGTTGCTCGCGGGTGGACCCCAGCACGGTCAGGGCGTAACTGGCCACCAGCATGACCTCAAAGGCCACGAACAGGTTGAACAGATCGCCCGTCAAAAAGGACAGTTGCACGCCCGTGAACAGGAAAGAGGTCAGGGCAAACGAATGATGCCTTTCTCGCACCGGGTCCGGCTGCGCGGCCATCAGCCAGACGGTGAACACACCGCAGAGTGCAGCCAGGGCGCTCATGAACGATCCCAGACGGTCCGCAGCCATCACGATCCCGAACGGTGCTTTCCAGCCGCCCAGTTCGCTGACCAGCACGCCGCCCAGCGTGGCATTCATCAGCAACAACGAGAAAATCAGGGTGAGCAGGGCCGAGGCCAGGGCCAGCGCCACCCGCCACCTGCGCCGCATGGGGATCAGCAACAGCAGCCCCAGCCCCAGCGGCGTCAGAATCGGCGCGAGGGGCAAAGCGGAGGTCACGACCTCGCCAAATTCAGGGGTCATCTCATGATCCTTCGTAGCCGCTCAAGCTCGGCTCTCTGTGCATTGATCTCGTCGGTATGGTCGGCCTCCGGCAGGTCGGGGCTGAGGTGTTCGGGATCGGCGTGCTGGCCGTCCGGGGCGTCGGGATTGCGGGCCAGATTGTCTCCGAAGGCCGCCACGTCATCGTGTCCAGCCACCTGATAGGCCCGCAGCGCCACGGTCAGCAGCAGCGCCGTGGTGCCAAAGCCGATCACGATGGCGGTCAGCACCAGCGCCTGCGGCAGCGGGTCCACATACGGTCCTTCCAATGTCAGGAGCGGCGGGGATTCCTGCCGCAGACCCGACACGGTCAGAATCGCCAGATTGACCCCGTAGGCGATAAAGGCCAGCCCCAGCACCACCCGGATAATGGTACGCGACAGCAGCAGGAAAACGCCCGCCGCCACCAGCAGACCGATCAGAACGGCAAAGAGGGTTTCCATCAGCGGGCCGCCTGGGAGGGGTTGTGGGATGTGGGGTGTGGGGTGTGGGAAAAGATTTTACAAGTGGATTGCGTGGCGGCCTGCCCGGTGGCCCCCTCACCCCCGCCGCAGTCGCGGCGTCCCTCTGCCACGAGTGGAGAGGGGAAAAAGTCCACCTCTCTTAAACCCTTAAGTCTCACGAATCCCCCTCTACCAGTTCATTCGGCTCAACTTCAATCAGGGCGTAGGCCAGGGCCAGCCCCGCGCCCACCACCACCAGAAACACGCCCAGGTCAAACAGCAGGGCGGTGGCCCACTCAAATTCCCCAGTCAGGGCCGTGGTGAGGTAGCCGTAGTCGGATTTCAGGAAGGGGCGGCCCAGCAGGTACGGCACCAGTCCGGTGGTGAAGGAGAGGGCCAGTCCCCACGGAATGAATTTCACGGGGTCCAGACGCAGGGCGCTGTCACCGTTGGCGATGCGGTGCAGGATCAGGGCGCACACCGTCATCAGGCCCGCGATGAAGCCGCCGCCGGGGGCATTGTGCCCGCGCCACAGCAGCAGCAGCGCGAACAGCATCACCAGCGCGAAAGCGGCCCGGCTGATGGTCGTCAGGATCGGATCGTTGATCAGCAGATCGCCGGGCCGGGGCTGGTCTGCCGCCACTTTGACCGCCTTCTTTGGCGTGCGCTTAGGACTCATGAACGCCTCTTCTGAAGGTCCAGCATGTCCTGTGACGCGGGCGCGGTGTCCTTCTCGCTGCGGGCCTGTCCCCGGCGGCCCAGCCGGACCAGACTGCCCACGGCCAGCGCCACCATCGCCACCACCATGATCTCGCCCAGCGTATCCCAGCCCCGGAAATCCACCAGAATCACGTTGACCACGTTCTTGCCGCCACCCTCCTTGTAAGCGTTTTCCAGGTAATACGGCGAGATCGGCGGCGACAGGAAACGCAGGCTCGCCAGGACCAGCAAGGTGGCCCCGATGCCCGCCGATCCGGCCAGCACCACGTCGATCACCTGCCGCACCCGCCCACGCGGCAGGCTGCGGAAGCCTGGCAGAGAGCGGAAGACCAGCAGAAACAGGATCACGGTCACGGCCTCAATCAGCAGTTGCGTGAGCGCCAGATCGGGGGCGCGCATGGTCAGAAAGGCCACCGCACTGCCGAAACCAGTTAACCCAGTCAGGACCACAGCGGTCAGGCGGTTGCGGGACAGCAGCACGCCCAGCGCCCCGGCCACCAGCAGCACGGCGATGGGCAGCGTGCTGAGCGGGAGCGGCTCCAGCGGCTGGAACACCTGCGGCGCACGCCACACGGCGTAACCGCCCATCAGTCCGGCGGCGGCCAGCGTGATCCTCAACTGGTCCGGCAGCGCCAGCCCCTGCGTCCCGGCGATCACGCGCGAGGCCAGGGTTTCCAGACCGATCAGCAGCCCCCGGTAAATCCGGTTGGAGCTGAGCGGAAATTCCATGTGAACTTGCAGGAAGTACACCCGCGCCGCCTGCCATACCAGCAGCGCCGCCAGCCCCCAGGTCAGCAGGGTGAGGAGCAGGGCAGGCGTGACACCGTGCCACAAATAGAGGTGCCCCTCGTAGCCCGCAAAATCCAACGCCGCCCCAGCCCGGCGGGTCAGCCACTCGGCGCTGGCGGGCAGCACGCCGAAGAGCAGTGCCGCCCCCGCCAGCAGCGCAGGCGGCAACAGCAGGCCAGGACCCGCCTCGTGAATCTGGGACTTGAGGGGCTGCCCACCGTCGTCCTCGGGGGCGCGGAAGTCGCCGAAGAAAATGCCGATCAGCCGCGCGCAGTACGCCAGCGTGAAGGCGCTGCCGATCACGGCCACGGCGATAAACCCTGGCCCGGCGTGCAGCATCGCCTCGTAGAACAATTCCTTGGAGATAAAGCCCCCCAGCGGCGGCAGCCCGGCCATGCTCAGGGTGGCGAGCAGGGCGACGGCGAAGGTCAGCGGCAACTTGCCCCGCAGTCCCGACAGCCGGAAGGTCTCGCGCGTGCCGGTCTCGTGGTCAATGATGCCCACCACGAAAAACAGCGCCGCTTTAAAGGCTGCGTGGTTCAGCAGATGCGCGGTGGCAGCAAACCGGCCCTCCGCGTCGGCCAGACCGTACAGGGCCATCAGCAGGCCCAGTTGCGACACGGTGGAGAAAGCCAGCAGCGCCTTCAGATCGGTCTGCTTCAGCGCCCGCCACGATCCCCAGAACATCGTCGCCAGCCCCAGCGGCACGATGATCCCGCCCCACAGCGCACTGGTGCCGAAGATCAGCCCGAACTTCGCCACCAGCACCACCCCGGCCTTGACCATCGTGGCCGAGTGCAGGAAGGCGGAGACCGGGGTGGGCGCTTCCATCGCCGTGGGCAGCCACAAATGAAACGGAAGCTGCGCGCTCTTGGTAAAGGCCGCCAGCAGCGTCAGCAGCAGCGCCGGAATGAACATGGGCGAGGTCCGCACCGCCTCCAGATCCAGTCCCGAGAGGGTGGTGCTGCTCCCGGCCACCGACAGCAACGCCACCGCCGCCAGCAACCCCAGCCCGCCCAATGCACTGACCAGAAACGCCTTGATCGCGCCGTCGCGCGCCTCGCTGCGGGTGTGCCACAGGCCGATCAGCAGGAAACTGGTCACGCTGGTCATCTCCCAGAAGGCGAACAGAGCGATCATGTTGTCGCTGAGAACCAGCCCCAGCATGGAGCCACCGAACAGCAGCAGGTACGGATAAAAGCGCCCGAAGCGTTCGCGCTCCGACAGGTACGCCACCGAGTACAGCGAGGCCAGCGCGCCGATCACGCCGATCAGGACCGCGAACAGCAGCGAGAAGCCGTCGCCCCGGAAAGCGAAATTCAGCCCCAGTTCTGGCACCCAGCCTGTCACCTGACTCAGGGGAGTGCCGCCCACCTCCACGCTGCTTCCGGCCAGCGGCACGGCCAGCAGCAGGGCGGGCACAAAGCCCAGGGCGGCCAGATACCCGGTGCGGCGGCCCAGCGGGCGGGCCAGCAGCGCGCACACGGCGGCCATCAGCAGCGGGAACAGGACGGCGAGGGTCACAGGCTGGGGTCAGAAGTGGGCAAAAGGGCGATCATGCGCTACCTATCAAATCACACCCGGATGAAAGGCGCACCGCTGGGGGCTACACGGTGCGCGGCTTGGGGGGCCTTCTTCGTTCCCCCGCCTAGACCGCCCGCCCTCAGCCTCTCCCCCGCCCCTCTACACTTTCCCCATGCTTTTCAGCAGCGCATTTTTTTATTGGTTCCGTTTCCACCGGGCCTAGCATCGCGCTGTTTCAATCCCCTGACCGCCCGGTAGACGCCCCACAAAGGCCACCGGGCGGCGTTTTTTGCCCCTGCTCAGACACACAGCCAAAAGGAGAACCGCACATGACCCAGCTCTCAGAAGTTGAACTGCCCACGCCCGAAACACAGACGCCCGCGCCCAGCCGCACCGAGAATCTGAATGTGTCCAGCTTCACGCCGCTGCCCACGCCCCGCGAACTGAAAAGTGCGCTTCCGCTGACGCCAGGGGCCGAGCGCACCGTGCTGGCCGGGCGTCAGGCGGCGCAGGCCATCTTGCGTGGCGAGGACGCCCGCCTGCTGGTGGTGGTGGGGCCATGCAGCGTCCACGACTCCGGCGCGGCACTGGAGTACGCCCGCCGTCTGGCCGCGCTGCGGGAACAGGTCAAAGGCACGCTGGAAGTGCAGATGCGCGTCTACGTGGATAAACCCCGCACGACGGTGGGCTGGCGCGGCTTTCTGATGGACCCCGACATGACCGGCGCAAATGACGTGGGCCGGGGTCTGGCCCTGACCCGCCAACTGATGCTGGAGGTGGGCGAGCTGGGCCTGCCCGTCGCCACCGAGCTGCTGGACCCCTTCGCGCCGCAGTACCTGTTTGACGCGGTGGCCTGGGCCTGCCTGGGCGCACGCACCACCGAATCGCAGACGCACCGGGTCATGGCGAGCGCCGTCAGCGCCCCGATGGGCTTCAAGAACGGCACCGGGGGCGGCCTGAAACTGGCAGTGGACGCGATGGTGGCCGCCGCACATCCGCACGTCTTTTTCACCGTGGACGACGACGGGCGCGCGTGCATCGTGCAGACGCAGGGCAACCCCAACGGCCACCTGATCCTGCGCGGCGGCAAGAGCGGGCCGAATTACGCACCGCAGTTCGTGAAGGAAGGCGCGGACCTGATCACGGCGGCGGGCCTGTCCCCGGCAGTCATGGTGGACTGCTCCCACGCCAACAGTGGCAGCGATTTCCGCCGTCAGGGGCTGATCTGGCGCGACGTGGTGCAGCAGCGCCTGGGCGGCCAGCATGCCATCCGGGGCCTGATGCTGGAAAGCAATCTGGAGGAGGGCAAGCAGAGTGTCCCCGCCAATCCCAATGACCTGAAATACGGCGTCAGTGTCACCGATGCTTGTGTGGGCTGGGCCGAAACCGAGGCACTGCTGCTGGAGGCGGACGCGGCTTTACGGGGCTGAGTTGAGAGTCGCGCTGAAAGGCGAACCCCTCTCCTGCGGAGCTTTGCAAGCCAGGAGTGCGCTGCTGGCCAGGCAATCCCAGGACTCTTGCCTCCCTTTTGAGGGGAGGTCCCCCGAAGGAGCGGACTCGCAGAGCTGCGGAGCAGAGGGGTTAAGCGGGCATAGCAACGCCAGAGCCGGAGAAATGGGAATCCCCACCTCTCCGGCTCTGGCCCAACTCTGCTTTATTTCGTCTGAGACAGCCGTTCCAGCACCAGACGGCTGACCGTCTTGAGGGTCTCGAACACGCCCACGCCCTTGTCGGACATGGCCTCGAACAGTTGCAATTCATTGCGGGGATCGATCACTGCGCGGATCATGCTGGTGGGCAGGGCGTCGGGCAGATCGCGCTTGTTGACCTGCAAGACAATCGGCACGTCGCGCACGTTGATGCCGTGTTCAGCGAGGTTCTCGCGCAGGTTGCGCATGCTCTCGGCATTGGCGCGCAGGCGGTTGGGGGCGCTGTCGGCCACAAAGACGATGCCGTCCACGCCGCGCAGGATCAGCTTGCGGCTGGCGTTGTAGAACACCTGACCCGGCACGGTGTACAGGTGAAAGCGGGTCTTGAAGCCCTGCACGGATCCGAGGTCCAGGGGCAGGAAGTCGAAGAACAGCGTGCGCTCGTCCTCGGTGGCCAGTGAGACCATCTCACCGCGCAGGTGGCCGGGCACCTTGGCGAACACCTGCTTGAGGTTGGTGGTCTTGCCGCTCATGCCGGGGCCGTAGTACACGATCTTGCAGTTGATTTCGCGGGCGGCGAAGTTAATGGTACTCATGCGCTGGTGCCTCCTGTGGGCAAATTCAGACGTGAAAAGAAAGTCAGGTCAACCGGGCTGAGGCTTAGCCCAGCAGATCGTCGAGCAGGGCCGTGGCCCCCTCGCTGAAATCCCCGCCGAGCTGGATTTCGGGGATGTCCTTGAGTTCGTCCAGAATGGCGGCGAGCTGAGGCACGGTCTTCTTGGAATAGACCTTGACCCGGCCCAGCGGCACGCTGGAATCGAAGATCAGCGTGAGCAGCGCGTCCGCTCCCACCGATTCCACGTACAGGGTTCCGTTCTCGCCCTGGTGAATCTGCTCGCTAAACGTCCGCTCGCCCAGCATGTTTGCCAGGGCGGCGGTGGCGGCGGCGTTGCTGGCCACCAGCGTCGCCACGCTGTCCAGCGCGGGCGGGCGCGGTGCCCACAGCGCCTCCTTGTGCGACAGCACAAAGCCCTTGCGGTCCACCAGCAGACCGTAACGCACGCCAGCGGCGTCCAGAAGCTCCTGAATAAGCGCGTCCACGCGGGCATAGGCTTCCCCGTAGAGCGCGAGTGAGGGTTCGATCATGAAATGCAGTATGAACAGAGGCCAGCACAAGAACCTGACGGCGCTGGAAATGAGTGGCGAAAATGCCGCATTGGTCTGGTTTGCGGCTCATCCGGTCAGGCACGCAGGCGCTAGACTCCGCCGCGTGAAGTTTGGTCAGAACGGTGGGCAGAGTGGTGACAACAACAGACGGCGGCGCACCCCGGGGCTATGGCTGCTGATCGGGGCGGGCCTGCTGGCCGGGAGCGCGCTGGCACGGCCCACCGCCATCGGGGGGGTCCCGCAGAGCGCCGGGGTGGATTCCAGAGTGCTGGGCGGCACCGAGATGCTGGCGGTCTGGACCCTGCCGCGCCTGGGCGTGTCGGTCCGCAATGATCCGCAGGACCTGCGGTTGCTGCTGGGCAAGAGGGAACTGCGCTACGCGCCCGGCAAGGGCTGGACGGCGCTGGGCTTCACCCTGAGCGGCACGCTGCCCACCCCCATGATCACCAATGGCAGCATGCATGTGCCGCTGCGGGCGCTGGAGCTGCTGGGCGTCCGGGTGCTGACCGATACCCTCGGCCTGCTGGGGTTTGCCACGCCCACCAGCGTACCGACAGCGACGCTGCTGCCCTCGGACGGGGGACCGGAACGCCCGGTGATCAGACCGCCTGTAAGCGCGACACCCTCAGCGCCAGCGCCCACCGCAGCTCAACCCGCGCCAGCAGCGCCAGCCTCTCCCCCACCCGCCATCACTCCATCTCCAGCCACCTCCGAAGCTTTGCCCAACATTCAGCCCATCCCGGCACTGCCCGCGCCGACGCCTCCGCCACTGATGCCCAGCCTGAGCGTGCCGAAGGTGGCGAATCTGGACACGGTGCGGATCAGCCGGACGCTGTACCGCACGGTGGAAGTTCAGCGGGTGGTGATGGACCTGAGCGCCCCAGCGTCGCAGGTCATCTCGCGCGAGGCGGGTGGGCTGAGCGTGCTGCTGCCGGGGGTCACCGTGCAGGGCAGCCAGCAGACGCTGCCGGGGGGCGACACCCTGACGCTGGCCCAGACCGGGGCGGGCGCGTCGATCCGGCTGGGAACCGGGGGCGGGCGCAGCGAGATCTTCACGCTGGAAGACCCCTTCCGGGTGGTCATCGACACCACCACCTACACCGATTCCAGCGTGCCGCCGCCGATTGACCCCGACGCCCTGCCCGCCGGGGTGAGTTACCGCAACAAGGGGTTGCTGCACCTGCTGAGCTTCGATCCGGCGCTGTTCCAGCCGCGCGTGGTCAGTGCGCCGCTGGGGCGCTCGCTGTCGGTGCTGGATCTCGTGAAATCGGCGGGAGGGGTGGCCGGGGTCAACGGCGGCTACTTTGACCCACGCAGCAGCCTGCCCGTCGATCTGGTGGCGGTGGGCGGCCTGATGACGGCGGCCAGTCTGGAAAAACGCGCCACCGTGGGCTTCACTAACACGGGCGAGGCGCTGTTCGGCTACCCGCGCCCGCGCTATGTCCTCAGCGGACCATTCGGCAGCGTCACCGTGAACAGCGTGCGCGCCACGCCCAGTGCCGCGCTGCTGACCGCCTTCGTGGGGGACGGAAAAACGTCGGTGGGCGGCACAGGGCTGACCACCCTGCTGCTGGCTCCCGGCAGTGTCAGCGTCACCCGCGCCGTGACCGGGCAGATCACCCCGCCCCCCCGGACGCTGGCCTTCACCTTCGATCCGGCCCGCTTTCCGGCATTGCCAGTGGCGGCGGGCGCACCGCTGAATGTCGCCCTCAACTGGCAGGCCACCGACGCCCCCTGGGGCAGCGCCGTGGACGCCCTGAGCGCCGGGCCACTGCTGGTGCAGGGCGGCAAGGTGGTGATCGACCCGCGCCGCGAGGGCTTCAACACTGCCGCTGGCGTGTGGCGCTCCACCCGGCAATCCGCGCTGGGCACGCTGGGCGGCCAACCCACCATCGCCTATTTCGAGTACGGCACCCCTGAAGCCTTCGCCGCCGCCCTGGCCGGGGCAGGCGTGCGCGACGCCGTGCGGATGGACAGCGGCAGCAGCGCCACCGCCTACCTACAGGGCGGCTATGGGGGTCTGGGCGGCTACCTGAACACGGTCTGGAGTCAGCCAGTGCCGAACGCGATTGTCTTCGTGCCGCGTGAAGTGGCTGGGAAGAAGTAGGAAGGGTCTGAAAGCCTGAAGGCAGAAGATGCTAAATGATTCGCCAAAAACAGAATATACCCGCATAGAAAAGCTCATGACAGAATTATATTTCTGGGTTTAAACTGTTCCTCAGACCGCCATTCGCGGTTCTGGGGAGGGCGGCATGAAGAAAGACCGGTTCATCGTGTGGCGGCAGGGCGGCGAGGGTCAGGGCCAGGTCAGGGCCGGGGAAAGCAGCGCGCTCGCGCCGCGTGCGGGGGCAAATGCGGAGTCGGCTCATGCGCCCGCCATGACCCTGGAAGTGGCAACCCTGGATCACCGCGAACTCCCTGATCTGCTTCAGGAAAGGGGCGTGCAGATGGCCGCCCCCAGCATTCCCATGCGCCTGATCCGCCCGGTCAGTCGTGCGGAGGCCGATGCGAGCGCCACTGGACCCACCTGGGGCGTGCAGGCGGTTAGGGCTGACAGCAGCCCGCAGAATGGCAAGGGTGTGACCGTCGCCATTCTGGACACCGGCATCGACCCGGAGCATCCGGCCTTCGCGGGCGTGAATCTGGTGCGGCGCGACTTCACGCTGGCAGAGGGTGACGCCGACGGTGGCGTGGATGCCGAGGGCCACGGCACCCACTGCGCCGGAACAGTTTTTGGACGGGATGTGGCAGGCCAGCGTATCGGCGTGGCCCCCGGCGTGGAACGCGCGCTGATCGGGCGGGTGCTGGGCGCAGACGGCAGCGGCAGCAGCGAGGGTATCGCGCGGGCGCTGGCCTGGGCGGTGCAGGAGGGCGCGCATGTGGTCAGCATGTCGCTGGGCATGGACTTTCCGGGGCTGGTGGCCGAGCTGATCAAGCGCGGCCTGCCCGCCGAACTGGCCACCTCTCAGGCGCTGCTGGACTACCGGGCCAACCTCAACCTGTTTGGCGCGCTGGCCGCCTACGCCCGCAGCTACGGCGGAGACACCACGCCCACGCTGCTGATCGCCGCAGCAGGCAACGAGAGCCGCCGCCAGCAGAACCCCGACTGGGAGGTGGGCGTCGCGCCGCCCGCAACCTCCGACGGCTTTATCTCGGTGGCGGCAGTGGGACTGGGAAGCGGAAACAAACCAGACGCGGGCCTGACCGTCGCGCCATTTTCCAATACCGGAGCAACCCTGAGCGGCCCCGGCGTGAATGTGACCTCGGCCAAACTGGGCGGGGGGCTGGTGGCCTACAGCGGCACCAGCATGGCGACGCCGCATGTCGCTGGGGTGGCCGCGCTGTGGTTCCAGTCGCTGATCGATTCGGGTGATCTGACCCGCAACACCATCGAAACCGCTCTGAAGGGCAGCGCCACGCGCAGGCCGCTGATCGCGGGCGTGGACAAACTGGATGTGGGGCTGGGACTGGTGCAGGCTCCGCAATAGACGGGAGGGGGCAGAGCGTTCCTTTGCCCCTACGCCCCCACCTTCAGCATTTCCAGCAGGCGCAGATATGCCTGCGCCGTTACCTGCACGTCGCCGTAGCTGCGGTGGCGTCCGCCGGGGGCAAAGCTCAGGCCCAGCCTCTCGGCCAGCACGGTCAGGTTGTGGGCGCGTTCGCGCGGGAAAGCGCGGCGGGAAAGCTGCACGGTGCAGTGTTCCGCCGCCGGTTTCCAGACCAGACCCTGGCGCTGGGCGTTGGCCCGCATAAAGCCGCTGTCGAAACCGATGTTGTGCGCCACCACGGCGGAATCTCCCACGAACTCCAGAAATTCGGGCAGCACCTCGGTCATGGTGGGGGCGTGGCGGACCATCTCGTTGCTGATGCCGTGAATGCGCTCCACGCGCCAGGGAATCAGCAGCGGCTGGCCGAAGTCGCCGACGGGCTTGACGAGCGTTTCATATTTCTGCGTTTCCTCGATGCGGCCATCCACCACCCGCACCGCGCCGATTTCCACGATGGCGTCGCGCTCCGGCGAGAGGCCCGTGGTTTCCAGATCGAAGACGACGACGTTCACGCCGCGTAGGCTAGCGCGTGGGACAGGAAGTGACCGTAGGACGGGGAATGGGAGGGGAAATTCCAACCCTTCAAGCTCCTCCCATCAGCCCCCCCACCGCCTCCTCCTTGCCCTTGGCCTCCACCTCGATCCAGGGCACATCGGCAAAGGCGGCGGGCAGGTGCGTGATCAGGTGACTGTGGCGGCGGTCCTGCGGACTGTCGATGCCGTTGGACAGGTGGACCACCTGCCAGTCGGGCGGGGTCCAGGTGGCGCGGGCTTTCAGCACCCATTCGCGCACGGCGGGATCGTCCTGATCGGGCAGCCTGTCGTGGATGACGTGATGGTGGCCGTCGTAGACCAGCGGCACGCCCGTGGCCTCGCAGACGGGCAACAGGTCGGCGGGGCCGTAGGCGTACTCGTCGTTTTCCAGGCCCAGGCGCAGGCGGGCAGCGTCGGGCAGATCGGGAATGACCGCCTGCAATTCGGCGGCGCGGCCCCCCTTACCGCCGTGCAGCAGCAGCAGATTCCAGGGACTGCGCTCCAGCCCCATGCCGTCCATGACGCGGGCGTGTGAGTTCAGGGCGTGAACGCTGCGGACGCGCACATCCGGGGTGTCGCTGTTCAGGACGATGAACTGTTCGGGGTGCATCAGTACGCGAATTTTCCGGTCCACGAACGCCTGCCCAGCCTCTCGCAATTGCCCAGCCAGCGAGGTCAGCACTGCCTCTCCGGTCTCGTCGCCGATCAGGTCCAGCATGGGAAAGAGGCTGGCGCTCATGCGGTACAGGCGGATGCCGCGCGCCGCGCAGAAGTCGGCAGCGCCGCGCAATCTGGAGATGTTGTCGGTGTAGAGGTCCAGCAGCTTGGCCTCGCGCTCGGAGGGCGACAGCGCCCGGTAGCGGCTGAGGGTCACGGTGCGGAATCGAACCTCTGGCCCCACGGTCATGCAGACCAGACCGTAAGCGGGGGCGGTCACGATGCCCCCTTTGCCGCCGCACGGCATTTATCCGAACAGTATTTGACGCTGTCCCAGTCGCGCTCCCACTTCTTGCGCCAGGAAAAAGGCAACCCGCACACCGGGCAAATCTTGCTGGGCCGTTCGGAAGGTTTGCGGCCCCCGCCAAACGCTTTCTTCGCGGCCTTAGCGGGCATCGGCAATTCCCAGGGCGGACAGCGTCAGGCGCGTCAGATCGGCGGACGAGTCCTGGGCCGTGACGTGCAGGGTCAGCACATCGGCTTCTGCCCGGTCCGGCGGCTCCAGCGTCTGCAACTGCGAGGGCAGCAGATCGGCGTGCGCGTAGTGGTTGCCACGCTCTTGCAGGCGCGAAAGCAGCAGCGACGGTGGCACGTTCAGAAACACGAAACGGGCGTCCGGCACGCGCAGCACGTCGCGGTAGCTGTGGCGCAGCGAGGAACACGCCAGGATCACCTCAGGGCGTGCCAGCAAAGCGCCACGCAACCGTTCCAGCCACGGCTGACGGTCCTCGTCACTCAGGCCCAGCCCGGCGGCCATTTTTGCCCTGGCCTCCGGGGTATGGAAGTCGTCGCCGTCCAAAAACGGCCAGCCGGTGCGGGCCGCCAAGTCCTGCCCCAGCGTAGTTTTGCCACTGCCGGACACGCCCATCAAGATCAGTCTCACTTTGCTTGCCGCCACATCGCCCTCAGTCTGTCGCAGCCGGGCCGCGCATAGACAAGAGGAATGGGGAGGCTCTCTTCATCTGTAGGCAAGACTCAGTTACAGGCAAATCTCAGTCGCCCACGCCGCCCAGCGTCGCCTCTTCCGGCGTGCGGCGCAGCACGGACCAGATCATGAACAGGCCCGCCAGCGACAGCGCCGCCCCCATGATGAACGCTGCCCCCGGCACCCGCACGGACGCGCCGCCGCCGTTGAAATAGGCGAAGACGGCGGTGGCGACAATCGGCCCCACCACGCCCACCAGACTGGTCAGGCTGGTGATCGCGCCCTGCACGCGGCCCTGCTCGGTCTCGCTGACCTGACGGCTGATCAGGCCCTGAATGGCGGGTTGCGCCAAGCCGCCGCCCGCGCCCACCACCAGCGAGGCGTACAGCACCGGGGAACTGCGCGCCACGCTCAGGATCAGGAATTCGGCGGTGGACAGCGCCAGCCCCAGCAAGATGGTGCGCCGCTCGCCCAGTTTCTTGATGGATACGCCGATCAGCCCGCCCTGCACCACCGCCGTCAGCAGGCCGAAGAAGGCCAGCGCGATTCCGTTTTGCAGCGGCGTCCAGCTCAGCACGCCCTCGGTGTACAGAACCCAGGTGCTGAAGATGACCTGCCCGGCCAGCCCCAGCAGCACGAATGTCAGGGCGAGGCTTCGCAGCAGTGCGTATTCGCCCAGCGCCTTGAGCGGAGTGAGGGGATTGAGGTCCCTGCGGTTGAGCCGCTTGCCGCGCGCCGAGGCGGGCAGCGATTCGGGCAGCACGAAGTAGCCGTACAGCAGATTCAGCCCGCTCAGGGCCGCCGCCGCCAGGAACGGCACCCGCAGCCCATACTCGCCCAGCAGCCCGCCCAGCGCTGGCCCCAGGATGAAGCCCAGGCCAAACGTCGCGCCCAGCAGCCCGAAGTTCTTGGCCCGGTCCGCAGGAGGCGTCACGTCGGCAATGTAGGCATTGGCCACGGTCAGGCTGGCCCCGGTGACCCCGGCGATCAGGCGGCCAATCAGCAGCCACCACAGGCTGGGCGCAAAGAACAGCAGCAGGTAATCCAGCGCCATACCCAGCAGACTCAGCAGCAGCACGGGCCGCCGCCCGTAACGGTCACTCAGCGTGCCCAGAATCGGGGCGAACACGAACTGCATCAGCGCATAGGCCGCCGTCAGCAGGCCGATGTCGCGCGCCCCTGCCGCCTCCGATCCGGCCAGTTCCTTGACCAGCCCCGGCAGCACCGGGATGATCAGCCCGATGCCCATGATGTCGATCAGTGCGGTGATGAGAATAAAAATCAGGGCGGCGGGGCGTTTGGACATGACATGACCTTCTTGGGGGAGGAGGGCTTCTTATGACAGGAGAGCAGGCATGAGATTGGACGCGACTCACGCAGAGTTTCGGGTTGAATGTAATTCCCAGAACAAATTACGTCAATAGGCAAAGAGGCGGATGTAGTCAGCCTCCATCAAACCCACAGCCCACAAAAACCGCCCCCACTTCGGAGGGCGGCTCATACGGATTCCGTCTGTTTCGCGCAGAAATCGGGACAGCGCCGATTCCTGCACTCCACGCCCGGAACCCGTTTTTCTCCTTCTCGCTCTGCTCGGATTTCCAGGCGTTTCAACACCTTTCAATCGGAGTCCGTATCAGACTTCAGGACTTCAGTAGAACTTGGTGACGCGCTCGACGCCGTGGCGGTGGTGCGGGAAGCCGTCCTCGGCGCGCTTGCCGATGGGCAGCAATCCGGCGAACTGGACGTGTTCGGGCAGGCCCAGCACCTCGCGCACCTTGGCGGGATCGAAGCCCAGCATGGGGACGGTGTCGTAGCCCAGGCCGCGCGCCGCCAGCATCAGGAAGCCGAAGGCGATGTTGGCCTGCGATAAGCCCCACTGGCCGCGCTGGGCCACGTCCTGACCGCCGAAAGCGCCGTCGAAGGTCTTGCGCTGTCCGGCGCGGCCCTCGTCACCCATGCCGGGGTGAGCGGTCTCTTCCACGGTGTTCAGGGTGTCTTCCATGTCGCTGTAGACCACGATCACGGCGGGCGCGCTGCCGATCTGGGGCTGACCGTAGGCGGCAGCCTGGAGCTGTTCCTTGATCTCGGCGGTCTGGACCACGGCGAAGCGCCAGGTCTGGGCGTTCCAGGCGCTGGGGGCCAGGCTGGCGAGGCGCAGGATCTCGTGCAGATCGCCCTGATTCATGGGTTCCTGCACGAACTTGCGGATGCTGCGGCGGGTTTCGATGGCCTCGGCAACGGTGAGGGGGGCGACGGTCTGGGGCTGGGTCAGGGTAGCGGTCATGTCTGGAACATTACGCCCACCGGTTTAAAATGTCAAGCGGTGTAATCCTCTGCTTAATTGATTTTGCGTTTAGGTGTAGAATCCTACCATGAACACGGAACTTTCCGCTCCCGGACCCTCTGCCACGGCAGTCGAGAAGGGCTTTTGCCCGGTCTACCGGGCCATCGGCGTGTTGCAGGAGAAGTGGGTGCTGCACATCGTCCGCGCGCTGCTGGACGGCGAGAAGGGCTTCAATGAGCTGGCCCGCGCGGTGGGCGGCTGCAACAGCGCCACGCTGACCCAGCGCCTGGAACACCTGGAAACACTGAAGATCATTGACAAGCGCACCGAGGACACGCACGGCAAACTGGCCCGCAGTGTCTACACCCTGACCCCGGTGGGCCGCGAGTTGCAGAGCGTCATCGACGCCATCGACACCTGGGGCCGCGCCCACCTGCAAGAAGGGCATCCGGGCGTCGTCTCGGCGCAGGGTTGTTAATGGCCCCTCGTTGTTAATGGCGCAGGGCTGCTGAGCCAGTTATGTGGACCGCCGTCCTGATCTTCATCGTGCTGCCAGTGGCCCTGATCGTGTTGGCCTTCAAGATCAGGCCGCTGGTGGACACGGACCAGCCGCGCGGCGACGCGCTGGGCGGGATGCGCGCGGCTGGCGGTCTGTTTGGCAGCCACGGCCTCGCGCCCGACGAGCGCAGCGTGCGCGAAGACACCGAGCGGATACGCCTGAATCTGGATCAGGTAAAGGCCCGTGAGTAAAGCCCCATTCCCGGTCCAAACGCCGCTGCTCTAAGCTGGGCGCATGAGCCTTAAAGACAACTTCACGGCAGACGAGTGGTTCAAGGTCATGACTGGCCCCGGACGGGCGGGCGCGGCAGTGGTGGCCGCCAGTCCCAGCGGATTGACGGGCCTGCTGGCCGAGGCGCAGGCCATTGCCAACGCGGTGCGCGAGAGCGTGAGCAGGGACAGCCGCACCCCGCTGATGGAGGCGATGGCCGCCGATCTGCTGGGCCAGCCCGCCGCCAGAGCGCCGGAGCAGGAACGCGCCCGCAATGTCGAGGACGTGAAAAACCAGAGCCTGGAAGGTGTGCGTCAGGCCATGTGGCTGGTCAATGCCAAGACCAGCGCAGAAGACGCTTCCGCCTACCGCGAGATGCTGATGCTGGTGGCGCAGCGCACCGCAGAGGCCGCCAAGGAAGGCGGATTCCTGGGCTTCGGCGGCGAGCAGGTCAACGATAAGGAACGCGCCGTGATCGAGGAATTGCGCCAGTTGATCGGCGGCCAGCCCACTGGGAGCGATGAGGCGGGCACGATCACGCACGAAACACCGCCCGGAGCATCGGAAGTGCGGCCAGAACCGGGACCGGACGGATCGGGAAACAGCAACTGAAGCTGGGTTGAGCGGATGATCTCTTTCGACAGACGGCCCACTCAGTTCGGTGGCCGTCTGTATTTTTTGCAGGATGCTGGGGTGGCTGCCTCGGTTTGATCCCTCACCTTTCAGTCCCACCAAAAACCCACAAAAAAGATGAAGGCCGCGCCAAGATGACGCCGCCGCGCCTGCGGGTGTAGCGTCGGAGGCAGAGCAAAACCCAAGGAGGCGTCAACTATGGATTACCGTCATCTGGGCCGCACCGGCCTGAAAGTCAGTCCCCTGTGTCTGGGCACCATGAACTTCGGCCCCGAAACCACCGAGCAGGACAGCCACGCCATCATGGACGCGGCGCTGGACCGGGGCGTCAATTTCTTCGACACCGCCAACGTGTATGGCCGTCAGCCCGGCGAGGGCGTGACCGAGCAGATCGTCGGACGCTGGCTGGAAAGCAACCCCGGCAACCGCGATAAAATCGTGCTGGCCACCAAGGTCTACGGCAAGATGGGCGACGGCCCCAACGATCAGAAACTCTCGGCGTACCACATCCGCAAGGCGTGCGAGGACAGCCTGCGCCGCCTGAAGACCGATCACATCGATCTGTACCAGATGCATCACATTGACCGCGCGACGCCCTGGGAAGAGGTCTGGCAGGCCATGGAACAACTGGTGCGCGAGGGCAAGGTGCTGTACGTGGGCAGCAGCAACTTTGCGGGCTGGAACATCGCGCAAGCCAACACGCTGGCGGCCCAGCGCCACTTCATGGGTCTGGTGTCCGAGCAGAGCCTGTACAACCTGTCGGCGCGCACCATCGAGCTGGAGGTCATCCCGGCCTGTCAGGCGCTGGGGCTGGGCCTGATTCCCTGGAGTCCACTGGGCGGCGGCCTGCTGGGCGGTGCCTTGCAAAAGGCCAGCGAGGGCCGCCGCGCGGGCGAGAACATGCAAAAGCAGATCGACAAGCACCGCCCACAACTGGAGCAGTACGAGGCGCTGTGTGGGGAGCTGGGAGAGTCCCCGGCGGACGTGGCACTGGCGTGGCTGCTGCACCAGCCCGCCGTGACCGCCCCGATCATCGGCCCGCGCACGGCAGAGCAACTGGACGGCGCACTCAGAGCGCTGGACATCAAGCTGAGCGACGAAACCCTGAAAAAGCTGGACGACATCTGGCCCGGCCCCGGCGGACAGGCCCCTGAAGCCTACGCGTGGTGAGCGCCGTCTCCCAGACCCTTCCGGCGGGGCCAGTGGTCCTGACGGGGGCGGCGGGCCGGGCCGGACGCGCGGCCCTGAAACATCTGCTGGAATACGGTTATGAGGTTATCGCCGTTGATACCCAGCCAATCCCAAGACCGGAGGGCGAATTCCCCGGCTCCTTGAAAGCCGTTCTGCGCGCCGATCTGACTGATCTGGGCCAGACGCTGGAGGTCATGCACAGTGCGGGCAGCGTGGTTCATCTGGCCAATATTCCCGCCCCGGACCTTCAGGCCCCGCATCACACCTTCGTGCAGAACGTGACCATGAACCACAGCGTCTTTACGGCGGCCACCATGCTCGGTCTGGGCCGGGTGGTCTGGGCGTCCAGTGAAACCACGCTGGGCCTGCCCTTCGACGTGCCGCCCCACTACGCCCCGGTGGACGAGGCGCATTACCCACACCCCGAGTCGTCGTATGCCCTGAGTAAAGTGGTCACCGAGACGATGGCAGAGGATTTTGCGCGTCACTCGGGTATTCCCTTCGTGGCCCTGCGCTTCTCCAACATCCTGGGGCCGGAGGAGTACCGCCGTTTCCCGGAGCTGGCCTGGCCCGATCCCCACGCGCGCAAGTGGAATCTGTGGGGCTACATCGACGAGCGGGACGCCGCGCTGGCCTGCCGTCTGGCGCTGAGCGCGCCGCTCCAGGGGGCCAGCAGCTTCATCATCGCCGCCGCCGACACCGTCATGCCGCAGCCCTCGCGCACGCTGATGGCGCAGGTGTTTCCGGGCGTGCCCCTCCGGGAATCGTTGAAGGACTTTGAAACGCTGCTGAGCATCGACCACGCCCGCGAGAAACTGGGGTTCGAGCCACAGCACCGCTGGCGAGACACGCTGGGCGAGGACGGCGCAACCCACCAGGGAGGACAGGCATGAAGGTTCTGTTTATCGGCGGCACCGGCATCATCAGTTCGGCGTGTTCGGAACTGGCTCTGGCGCAGGGGATGGAGTTGTACCTGCTCAACCGGGGCAAGTCCTCGCGGCCCGTGCCAGACGGCGCGAAGGTCTTGAGAGGCGATATCCGCGATCCGGCCAGTGTCCGGCAGGCGCTGGGCAATCTGGAATTCGACGTGGTGGTGGACTGGGTGGCCTTCACGCCCGAAAACATCGAGACCGATCTGGAATTGTTCGCGGGCCGGACCAAGCAGTATGTGTTCATCAGTTCGGCCTCCGCGTACCAGAAGCCGCTGGGGCACCTGCCGATCACGGAATCCACGCCGCTGCACAACCCGTTCTGGCAGTACTCGCGCGACAAGATCGCCTGCGAGGACCGCCTGACCCGCGCCTACCGCGAGGACGGCTTTCCAGTGACTGTCGTGCGGCCCTCGCACACCTATGACCGCACGCTGCTGCCAATGGACGGTGGCTGGACCGTGGTGGACCGCATGCGCCGGGGCAAACCCGTGATCGTTCACGGCGACGGCACCTCGCTGTGGACCCTGACCCACCACCGCGACTTTGCCGTGGGATTTGTGGGTCTGCTGGGCCGCCCAGCGGTGATCGGCGAGGCGGTGCAGATCACGGGTGACGAATGGCTGACCTGGAACCAGATTTTCGAGCTGGTGGCCGGGGCAGCAGGCGTCAAGGCCCAGCTTGTCCACGTTCCATCCGAGGTCATTGCCGCCTTTGCCCCCGACTGGGGCGCGGGTCTGCTGGGCGACAAGGCCCACAGCGCCGTTTTCGACAACACCAAGATCAAGCGTCTGGTGCCGGAATTCAACGCCACCATCCCCTTTGCGCGCGGCGTGCAGGAAGTGCTGGCGTGGTACGACGCGGACCCGGCGCGGCAGGTGGTGGATGAGGAACTGGACGGGCTGATGGACCGGATCATCGGGCAGATTCAGACGGTCAGGCCATAGAGGGCAATGCCACGCGGCGCACACTGGCCCCACTCCCCGTTTCGCAGGACGAGGGTTTTTCCATTGCTAACGCCTGATGCCTTCGGCACCTACCTGAAACACGGACTGACTCCGCCGTTCTCCCCGATTTCCCGAAAGGAGCGGCCCCGCCAAACAACCTCACCCCCCCGGCCCCGCCAAACGGGTAACGTACAGGCATGACCCGTGATGGTTCCGCACCTGCCGCCGCCGATGCCCTGAGCGCCGCCCAGACCGCCTACGACGCCATTCGCGCCAGGGGGCTGAAGCTGAACATGCAGCGCGGCCAGCCTTCCGACGCGGATTTTGACCTGTCCAATGGGCTGCTCAGTACGCTGGGCGAAACGGACCTGAGCATGGACGGCATCGACCTGCGGAACTATCCGGGCGGGATTGCCGGGCTGCCCAGCGCACGCAAGATGTTCGCGGATTATCTGGACGTGAAGGCCGAGAACGTGATCGTGTGGAACAACGCCTCTTTGGAATTGCAGGGCTTCGTGCTGACCTTCGCGCTGCTGCACGGTGTACGCGGCAGCAAAGGGCCGTGGGTGGGGGGCGAGAGCAAGCCGAAATTCATCGTGACCATCCCCGGCTATGACCGGCACTTTCTGCTGCTCCAGACGCTGGGTTTTGATCTGGTGACGGTAGACATGCAGCACGACGGGCCGGATGTGGACGCCATCGAGCGGCTGGCGGCAGAGGACGCGAACATCAAGGGCGTCCTGTTCGTGCCCACCTACAGCAATCCCGGCGGCGAGACGATCAGCGCCGCGAAGGCGCAGCGGCTGGCCGCGCTCCAGGCCGCCGCCCCCGATTTCACCATCCTGGCCGACGACGCCTACCGCGCACACCATCTGGGCACGCCGCCCGAAACGGTCAACTTCGTGACGCTGTGCCGGGACGCGGGGCACCCGGACCGGGCTTTCGTGTTTGCCAGCACCAGCAAGATCACGCTGGCGGGGGCTGGGCTGGGGTTCGTGGCCACCAGCGAGGACAACATCAAGTGGATGTCCAAGTATCTGAACGCCCAGAGCATCGGCCCCAACAAGCCGGAGCAGGCGCGGCACGTCAAGTTTCTGGGCAGTTATCCCGGCGGCATCGATGGACTGATGCGCGACCACGCCGCCCTGATCGCTCCCAAGTTCCGCGCGGTGGGCGAGACCCTGCGCGCCGAACTGGGCGAGGGCGATGACTTCGCCACCTGGGCCAATCCGCAGGGCGGCTATTTCATCAGCCTGGACACCACCGCCCCCGTCGCGGCCCGCGTAGTGGAACTGGCCGACGCGGCGGGCGTGAGCCTGACTCCCGCCGGGGCCACCTACCCGGACGGCAAGGACCCCGGCAACCGCAACATCCGCATCGCGCCGACGCGCCCGCCCGTGGGCGAGGTCTATATCGCCATGAGCGCCGTCGCCGCGTGCATCCGCCTGGCCACCGAGGAATATCGCGCAGGGCAGCGGGCGCAGGGCAATTCCTGAACCTTTCAATTCACAGCTTGATTTCCCTGCGCCCTGTGGCCCAGGATGCCCGTCATGCCTAACCACTTCGCGGGCAACGCCGACGAGCGCGCCGCACTGGACGCCTATATCAAGCTGTGGCGGGGCGCTCACGCCGTGGAAGTCACGGCCAACCGGCATCTGGCAGACCACGGCCTGACCCTCAGCCAGTTCGCGGTGCTGGAGGCGCTGTTCCACCTGGGACCGCTGAGCCAGCGCCAACTGGCCGACAAGATCCTGCGTTCCAGCGGCAACCTGACGATGGTCATCGACAATCTGGAGCGAGACGGACAGGTCAGCCGGGAGCGCAATCCCGCAGACCGCCGCGCCTTCCAGATTTCTTTAACAGAGGAAGGACGCGGCCTGATCGAGCGGATTCTGCCCGGCCATGTGGGCGGCATTCGGGAACTGTTCGGCGTGCTGGAACCGGAAGAATTGCAGCAGCTCAGCGTCCTGACCCGCAAGATTGGACTGGAAGCCCAGCGCCGGGATGCGGAGCGGGGCGAGGCCGCACCGACACGGAGAGCAAAGGTTTAGAAAGCGCTCACCCTGTTTTTCAGACAGACAGAACTGCTCTCTGGCACAAAGAAAACGCACCCCCAGAGAAAATAGTCTCTGGTCTTCCGAAGAGCAGCCTCTATCCAGACTCCGCTTGAAAACCGCTTAATGTTAAGCTATTATTGCAGCATGACTTCCTCCCCTTCCAGCCAGATTTCCCCCGTCCAGGGTCTGCACCACATCACGGTGATGGCCAGTGATCCGCAGCGCAACATCGACTTTTACACCAACGTTCTGGGGCAGCGCATGGTCAAGGTGACGGTGAACTTTGACGATCCCGGCACCTATCACCTGTACTACGGGGACTGCACCGGGCAGCCGGGCACGATCATGACCCACTTTCCCTGGCCCGCTGCGGCGCGCGGCGTGCGCGGCAACGGCGAGATCGTGGCGACGGCCTACAGCGCCCCGGCGGCCTCGTACGACTACTGGCTGGGCCGCCTGACCGGGCTGGGGCTGGAGGTGCGCGGGGACCAGCGCTTCGGCCAGCCCACGCTGACGGTGGATGACCCGGACGGAACGTGGGTGGAACTGGTCTTCGAGGACGGCGCACCTGTGGAGGAGTGGCCCGCCTCGCCCATCCCGCCCGAACACGCCCTGCGCGGCTTTCACTCGGTCACCGGCTGGGTCAGGGAGACCGGGGCCGTGCGCGATCTGCTGGTGGGCCAACTGGGCTTTACCGAAGTGGGCACCGAGGACGACGCCGAGGGCCAGCGCACCCGCTTCCGGGGCAGCGGCGATGACGATGGGGGCGCGGGCGTGGGCCTGTTCGTGGATGTGGTGGAACGGCCCGGCGGGGCGCGCGGCTCCTTTGGGGCGGGCAGCGTGCATCACGTCGCGCTGCGGACCCGCGACGACGAGCAGCAGACCGCGTACATGGGGCAACTGACAGCGGCGGGCTTCCGGCCCACGCCCGTGCAGGACCGCCAGTACTTCCACAGCATCTATTTCCGCGAGAGCAACGGCATCCTGTTCGAGATCGCCACCGACGCCCCCGGCTTTCCCGACGACGAGGCGGTAGATGAGCTGGGCAAGCACCTCAAGCTGCCCGAATGGTACGAGGCCCGCCGCCCTACCATCGAGGCGCACCTGCCGCGCATCGTCAGTCCCGAATACGGCGTGACGCTGGGAACGCGGGAACTGGGAACGGCTCCGGCCATTCAGGAGGAAACCGCACCCTCCGGCATTCAGGTTCTCACCGCTGGACGCCCGCTGGGCGAGGCGCGGGTGGCGGCTATTTTGCTGCACGGGCGCGGCGGAACAGCGCAGGACATCCTCTCGCTGGAGGGAGACTTGAATCTGAGCGCCTTCACCTATCTGGCCCCGCAAGCGGACGGCAACAGTTGGTATCCGCAGTCGTTCCTGGCCCCGCTGGAACAGAATCAGCCGCATCTGGACGCCGCGCTTGCCACGGTGGACGCCCTTCTGGCTGAACTGGAAGCGCAGGGCATCGGGCCGCAGAACGTGGTGCTGGGCGGCTTCAGCCAGGGCGCGTGTCTGGCGCTGGAATATGCCAGCCGCAGCGGGGTCAGACTGGGCGGCGTGGTGGCGCTGAGCGGCGCACTGATCACGCTGGACGAGACGGGCGATCTGGACGGCCTGCCCGTGTTCATGGGCAATGCCCCGGACGACGCGCATATTCCGCTGGACCGCTTCCAGGCCAGCGAGGAACTGCTACGGTCACGCGGCGCATCGGTGGACGCCCGCGTGTTTCCGGGACTGGGCCACGCCATCAACGCCGAGGAACTGGACGCCATGCGGGCGCTGATGCAGGCGGTGGTGGGGCAGGCGTAGGGGTCTTAACGGAGTGTGGCCGCGATAAAAACCGGGGTGGCATCCAGCCCCTCGAAGCCCGGCCCGTAGGCGCGCACGGTCACCAGCACGCGGTTGCCGCGCACGTCCACCCGCTCCAGCGAGTAACGGGCGGCGCACTTGCGGTCTGCGGGCAGGCTCAGATCCTGGTGGATGGTCTGCGTGTTGACGGTCAGGCTGAATCCGGTGGGCGCATTCCCCGGCCCCAGCAGATCACCGTAGGGGCAAGCCGAGGGCAGGGCATACACGCTCAGCTTGATCGGGACGGGCATGGACCACAGGGCCACGTTGGTGATTCCAGTCTGCCCCGCGCCCAGACCGTCGCTCCACTGCGGAAACGGCTGCGGATACACGCGGTTGTATTTCGCGGCGGACACGGCCCCCGGCGTCAGGCCGTAAGCAGACAGCGTGGCCGGGGTGGGCGGCGTGGTCAACAGATTCCAGCGCAACGTGTTGGGCAGGGCGTCTGCCGTTTTCTGGCGGCTGTAGAGCTGCGCCCCCGTCGCCGTGCTGAACACCTTGAGGCTGGCCGTGCCAAAGCCAGAGCCGTCCTGCACCCCCGAACTCAGGACCATCACCCGCGCCGAGGTGGAAGAAAAGCGCACCTGATCGACCGGAATACGCTCGTTCGCCGCAGCAAGGGTGACGGTGGCGGCCAGGGTCAGCGTCAGCAGATGTCTCATGACTGAGCGTACACCCTGGGGAAAGCGACAGAACACCCCCTCCGAAAAACCCCGCTCCATCCTGACTTCTCCGCTCAGGATGGGGCGTTGAGTTTGTAATAGCGGGAAGATAGAATGGGCTTATTGAGAATTATTCCCATTAAGGATTCTCTGCCAGGAGGCTCCATGACCACCCCCAATACAGCCACACCAACAAGTTTTGCCGCGCCGACACGCCAACCCCGCTTTAACCTCTCGCCCGAACTGCGCTCCGCTGTCCTCCTGACTGGCCTGACCCTGCTCGGCCTGCTGGTCGGTGCAGCAGGCCAGTACCTGCTGAAAGTGCCTGCCATCATGTGGGGTGGCTATCTCGTCGCGTATCTGGCGGGGGGCATTCCTGCCGGGCGTGAGGCGCTGCACAGCCTGTTCGTGGAAAGGAAGCTGGACGTCGATTTGCTGATGGTGGTGGCCGCCCTAGGTGCGGCGAGCATCGGGCAGGCGGCGGACGGCGCGATTCTGCTGTTCCTGTTCAGCCTCAGCAACACCCTCCAGGACTGGGCGATGGGCCGCACCAAGCATGCAATCAGCGCCCTGATGGACCTGAATCCAGCGGGGGCCACCGTGCGCCGCGACGGGCGCGAACGCTGGTGTGAACTGAATGACATCCGCATCGGGGACCTGCTGGTCATCAAGCCCGGCGAGCGCATTGCCGCCGACGCCCGCGTGACGCTGGGGCATACGGCGGTAGACGAGTCGCCGATCACCGGGGAAAGCTTGCCGATTGATAAGGCGGCGGGCGCGGAACTGGCCTCCGGCACCGTCAACCTGAACGGCAGTGTGGAGGCCGAGGTCATTCGCCCGGCAGGCGACAGCACCCTGGCCCGCCTGGTGGCGCTGATGGAACAGGCCCAGACCGCCAAGAGCCGCACCGAGACCCTGACCGAGCGCTGGGAAAGTCCCTACGCGACGGTGGTGATCGTGGCCGTGCCGCTGGTGTTCGCGCTGCTGCACTACGGCTTCAAGCTGTCCATCGATACCTCGTGGTACCGCGCCATGACCTTCATGGTGGTGGCCAGTCCCTGCGCGGTGGTCATCAGCACGCCCGCTGTGATGCTCAGCGCGATGGCGGCGGCGGCGCGCGGCGGCGTGCTATTCAAGAGCAGCGCGGCGATGGACGCCTTGGCCCGTGTGAACACCATCGCCTTCGACAAGACCGGCACACTGACCCAGGCGAAAATGAAAGTGGCCCGCGTGGTGGCCGACGACGAGGCGGGGGCGCTGGCCCTGGCCGCCGGACTGGAAAGCCACAGCGAACACCCCATTGCACAGGCGGTGGTGACGGCGGCACGGGCGCAGGATGTTTCCTTTATCCCCGTGCGAAATGCTCAGGCCGTACCCGGAATGGGCATCGAGGCCATGCTGGACAGCGGTGAGCGAGCTTGGGCCGGAAACCTTCGCCTGATGGAGCGGGAGAGAGCCAGCCTGAATGCCGTTCAGGACGCCGCCCTGCGCGAGCTGAATGCCGAGGGCAGCAGCACCGTGATCGTGGGCGTGGGCAGCCGCGTGCTGGCTGTGATGGGCGTGGCCGACACGCTGCGCCCCGGCATCGCTGAAGCCATCGCCAGTCTGAAGACGGCAGGCGTGGAACATCAGGTGATGCTGACCGGCGATAAAATGGAGGTGGCCCAGGCCGTGGCCGCCCAGATCGGCCTGAGTGAGTACCGCGCCGAACTGCTGCCCGAGGACAAGCTGCGGATCATGGGCGAGTTGCCCGGCCCACTGGCAATGGTGGGCGACGGCGTGAACGACGCCCCGGCCCTGGCCCGCGCCGATCTGGGCATTGCCGTCGCCAGCGGCACCGACGTGGCCATCGAGAGCGCCGACGTGGTCCTGATGAAAAACGATCTGGGCAAGCTGGCCGGAGCCGTGAAACTGGCCAAAGATGCCCGCCGCACCGTGATCCTGAATCTGGCCTTCGCCTTCGGGGTCATCCTGATCATCGCGCCGCTGGCCGTGGCCGGGCACATTCCGCTGCCGCTGGGCGTCATCGCACACGAGGGCGGCACCGTGTTAGTGGTGTTCATGGGGCTGCGCCTGCTGGGGCACCGGCTGTAGAACGGTCCAGTCCACCTCTGGCCCTCTTCACCGTGGAGAGGGTCTTTTCCTTTCGGATCGGGGCGTTCCCACCGATGCAGATGAAATCATACGAACTTCGATTAGAGGGTGTTGAAAACACCCGTAATCCGAGCGGAGCGAGAAGGAGAAAAACGGGTTCCGGGCGTGGAGTGCGGGAATCGGCGCTGTCCCGATTTCTGCGCGAAACAGACGGAACCCGTATCAGAGATTTCTCGTAGCTACAGCGGTGTAGATGAACGCTCCGAAAACGTAGATGAACGGAAAGACGGCTGCCAGCAACGCCAGCCTGCCCCGCCGCAGGATCATCAGCACCACCGTGGCGATCACGCAGACGGGATAGACGTAAAGCATGGTGAACATGGTCTCCGAAAAATGCGCGCCTATCGGGTCCTGCGCGCCGCTGTCGCTGGCAAACAGTGATGCCACGAGGGTAAAGAAGCTCATCACCGCCCCCAGCAGCAACAGGGCGATCAGGCCGAGGATGGACCAGAGTTTCATCGTTGCAACCACTATAAAGGAGGTAGTCCTGGACCACTGGCCGGGTTATCAATGGTTCGGACAGTTTTGGGTGGCGTCGCGTGCTGGATGGAGAGGAGAAAAAGTAGGGTGTCGCGAGACGTCCAAGGCTCTGCTGGACACAGAATGCTCTGTATTCAGGTGATGTGTCTCCGATTGATCAACAGGGCTGTCTGGCAGGGCAAATAAATAATATCAATCCAGGTATCGGTGTCGGATTGAGTTTAATTCGGGCAACGGTTGAAAAACACCGTTCTGCTGGCAGCGTACCTGCTGAAAACTGTCCGAACCATTGGTTATACGGATTCCGCTTAATTACCGTATAGAGGCCACCAGTGGAACAGGGTGTGCTGGGTGAGGAGATCGGGTTGTCGGCGGCACTGTGGCGAAAAATGATGGCTGAATAGAATTCAGCGATGCGCCAGTCTGCGCTTTTTATTCGGAGTCCGTATTAGCCCATCAGGATGAGGTGAGGCCAGTCCAGACAGCAGCCGCGACAAATGCGAGCATGAAATAGAGAAACGGAATCACTGCCGCCATCAGAGCATGACCGTACCTTTCCCTTGCAAACAGCCATACCGAGACAAGCAGACACATCAGGTAAACCACCGGAACAGCCATCAGGGTCACGAGCAGATGCTGACCTGCCGGGCTTCCCTCGCCGCCGGCAAAAAGGGCCAGGACAACAGCCCCGGCACAGAGTGGAACCCCCAGCACAAGCAGCGCCACCTGAACCACGGCCATCCACGTTTGCATTCGCCGCAGTTTATGTCAGGCGTCGTCAAGGGACGAACCTGCGCCCAAGCCCCAAAGCTCTGTAAACCCGCCCCGCACCACCGCCCACCCCGCCTCCTCTACCCTGAAGCCACTCAAATTCAGGAGGTTCCAATCATGGGAGAAGGCAAACCAGACACCACCCAGAACCAGGCCAACCACCCCGCCCAGGAAGGCCACAGCCCACAGGGCGGCAGCAAGGACACCAACGATCTGCATGACATCAAGGGCGTCCAGAAGACCGGGATGCAGGAAAAGGCCAAGCAGGCCGAGAACCTGCCCGAGAGCGTCATCGGCACCGATACCCTGAAAAACCCCAACCAGCGCTCGTAAACCGCAAGCCAGAAAAGGAGTCTATATGGGAGAAGGTAAACCGCAGTCACAGGCCGAAACGAATGTTGCACAGACCGATGTGCAGACCACCGACAAGTGGGAGACCGGCACCCCCAAGACCCCCAGCGACGCCGAGGCGCAGGCCGTGGTGGACGCCATAAGCGACAGGCACGCCGGGGACGGGTCCACCACCTCCACCGCGCAGCAGGTGTCCAGCACCCTGGACCCCCGCGCGGAGGAGCAGGGCGGCGACGCGATCAACCCGTCCAGCTTCGGCGGCCTGAAAGATGGCCTGCCTGCCAGCGGCGCTCCGGCGGACCCGGACAAGACCGTGGACGCAGACGAGAAAATCTAGACTACCGAAAAATAGAGATGGACCGGGGATAGCATTCCCCGGTCCATCTTTCAGATTTCCAGCAGCACATGCTCGGCGCTGAAGCCCGGTCCCATCGCGCTCAGGAGCGCCTTGCCCTGCGGCCCGGCTTTCAACGCTTCTTCCAGCACGAACAGGACGGTGGCGCTGCTCATATTGCCGTGGGCGCGCAAGATTGTGCGGCTGCTGTCCAGTGCGCCTGACGGCAGGTCCAGCGCTTCCTCGTAGGCGCTCAGCACCTTGACGCCGCCGGGATGGACGATGAATGTGCTGATCTCCTCCTGAGTCCAGCCGTGGGCGGCCAGCGCCTCAGCGACATTGCCGTGCATCATGCCGCGCACCAGGGCTGGAATATCGCGGCTGAAGCGCACTTTCAGGCCGTCGTCCACCACATCCCAGCCCATGATGTCCTCGCTGTTCTCGATCAGCGTGCTGTACGCGCCGTGGAGGGACAGCAGGGGCGGCGGGCCGGGAACGTCAAGCGACGTGACCACCAGGGCCGCGCCGCCATCGGAAAAGAGGGCCGTGCCCACGAAGTTGCTCTTGGATTCGTCGCCCTTGACCAGCGTCAGACTGCACAGTTCCACCGCCACGTACAGCACGCGCTTGAAGCCTGCGCGCACCAGATCGGCGGCCCGCGCCAGCCCCGCCGCGCCGCCCGCACAGCCCAGACCCCAGATGGGCAGCCGCGCGGCATGACGGCCCATGCCCAGCGACTCGATCAGCCATGCGTCCAGGCTGGGCGTGCTGAGGCCGCTGGTATTGACCACGATCACCGCATCGATCTCGGTGGGGCGAAGCTCGGCGCGGGCCAAGGCTTCCGCGCTCAGCCGGGTAATCAAGGCGCGGGCCTGCTCGATAAAGACAGCATTCTTCTCGCCAAAGCCGCGCGGCTCCAGATACCAGTCCAGCGGGCGTGATAAGGCACGCGACTCGATCTGGGCATTGCTGAACACGTCCAGAAGATGCGGGCGCGCAGCCATGCGGGGAAACAGCGTGCGGGCTGCCTCCCTGATCTCGGACTGGGCCACCTGATAGGGCGGCGATCCGGTGACCAGGGAACGCAGGACGGGACATGAAACGGCTGAACTCATTCGGCCATTGTGGCGCGAAGTGGTGGGGAAAAACAGGAAACGGGCGGGCTGAATCGCACCCGCCCCCCCGTTACAACCTGCAACTTATTTCTGGTTCTTTTCCCACTCCTGCTTGCCCACCTCGTCGAGTTTCTTGAAATCCTCGTCGGTCAGGGTCAGGCTGGCGGCGGCCACGTTTTCTTCCAGGTGACGCACCTTACCCGTACCGGGAATGGGGAGCATCACCGGGCTGCGCTTCAGGACCCAGGCCAGGGCCACCTGCGAGGGGCTGGCATTCAGGCGCTTTGCCACTTCGTCCAGCACACTGCCGTCCTTTGCCAGGCTGCCCGCCGCCAGGGGGAACCACGGCAGAAACCCGATGTTCTCCTTCTCGCAGTAGTCCAGCACGTCCTCGGACTTGCGGTTCACGAGGTTGTAGAGGTTCTGAACCGTGGACACCGGGAACACCTCGCGGGCGGCCTCGATTTCTTCCACGTTGACCTCCGAGAGTCCGGCGTGACGAATGACGCCCTCCTCGATCAGCTCGCGGATGGCCCCGAACTGCTCGTCTCTCGGCACATTGGGATCAATGCGGTGCAGTTGCCACAGGTCAATCCGGTCCACGCCCAGGCGGCGGCGTGAGATGTACGCCTGCTGCTTGAGGTACTCGGGACGGCCCACAGGCGTCCAGACATTGGGGCCAGTGCGGGTCAGGCCGGCCTTGGTGGCGATGACCACGGTGTCGTAGGGGTGCAGCGCCTCGCGGATCAGTTCCTCGCTGACGGCGGGGCCGTAGCTGTCGGCGGTGTCGATCAGGTTGACGCCCAGCTCAGGCAGGCGGCGCAGGGTTTCCAGCGCGCCCTCTGGGTCAGCCGGATCGCCCCAGATGCCGTCGCCCGTGATCCGCATGGCACCGAAGCCCAGGCGATTGACGCTCAGGTCTCCGCCGATCTTGAAAGTGCCGCTCTGTGCTGCATTCGGTTGGGCCGCATTTGGTTGGGCCGCATTCGGTTGGTCAGCGTTGGACTGTTGGGTTGTCGTTGATTTGTCGGTCATGGGTGGTGCCTCCATCTGTGAATATGCGCCTTTTTGAAAACAGGCGGGGAGAGGTGAGGGTTGAGCGTGTCCAGAGGTTTGGAGCGGTCAGTCGGCCTCCGACACGGCGCAGGTCTCACGGTACACAAACTGTTCCAGGCGTTTGCGGTGGCGGCTGCTCCAGTCGATGGTGGGGCGGCTCTGGTCTGCGGGCAGGTAGCCCAGGCGAAACAGAGCCATCAATTCCAGATCGTCGGGGACAGCCAGCAGTTCCTTGACCTCCTGCCAGTGGCGCGGAATCTCGGCGGGGGTGCTGACGAACTGGATGCCCATACCCAGCGCCCCCACCGCGTTCCAGATGTTTTCCACCGCCGCGCCCAGCCCGAACACGCTGTAAAAGCCCGACAGTTCGCCGGGGCGGTACTCGGTTTTGTCTAGCAGCGCGGCCAGCAGCAACGGGCTTCCGGCCACCAGTTGACGGTTGTCCTCACCCAGTTTCTTGGGAACGCCCAGTTGGCGCATCACTTTGAGGCCCGCGTCGCTGAACACCTGCCGCGTAAAGGGTTTGAGCGGTCCGGGCAGATGATCGATGTGGATGCCGTCGCGCTTGGCCTCCATCTCGGCCTGCGAGAAGCGGAAATAGCGGCGGTAGCGCTCGAAGAACAGGCCCGCGTCGATCAATTCGGTCATGCTTTGGCCCGACAGTTCGGCCACCCGCCCGATGGTCTGGGGGCTTTCGATCAGCACGAAACGCCACGGCTGGGAGTTGAAATGGCTGGGCGCGGCCTGCGCCACCCGCATCAGCGCGTGCTGGTGTTCGCGGCTGACCGGATCGGGGCGAAAGGGGCCGTTGGTGGTGCGCCGCCGCAGCATCCCCTCAATCACTGGGGGCGGAACGGTGGATGGAGGGGCAACGGGCAGAGAGGTCATGGAGGCAGGCTAGCAGGGGAGCTGAACCGTTGCAGGCAAATTGGCCTGTCCCCGCGAGGCGGTGGCGACTGGAGCCAGATCAGCCAGTGATCGCCGCGCCGATGCACCTTGAGAACTCCAGAGTTGGACGAATGGAAATGGGCGGAGTCCTGAACGGCATTTTTTCCGTTCGAAGCCCCGCACCTGACACTTCAGAAAATTGGTTTTCCAGTCGCGGGAAACGGCGCATCCGGGCTATTTGGTGATCAACCTGCTGAGGCAACGCTTCGGACTGCATTCGCCTTCGGGGGCTTAGCAGCCCAGCCTCCCGCCTACTCCACGCCGAAGCTGATGAACTTCGTCTCCAGGTACTCGTCCAGGCCCCAGTGCCCGCCCTCGCGGCCCACACCGCTGTTTTTCATGCCGCCGAAGGGCACATGCGGCGCACCCGCGCTCGGCACGCCGTCGTTGATGCCCACGATGCCGTACTCCAGCGCCTCGGCCACCCGGAAGGCGCGGCCCAGATCGCGGGTATAGGCATAGGCAGCCAGCCCGTATTCCGAGTCGTTGGCGAGGCGCAGCCCTTCTTCCTCGGTGTCGAACACCACGACGGGGGCCACCGGGCCGAAGGTTTCCTCGCGCAGAATCAGGGAATCGGGATGGACGTTCGTCAGCACGGTAGGCTGGAAGAACAGGCCGCCCGCCGCCTCGCCGCCCACAGTGGCCGTCGCGCCCAGCCGCAGCGCATCTTCCACCTGCGCCCTGACCTTGTCCAGCCCGGCCTGCTCCACCACCGGGCCAACACCCGTGCTGTCCAGCAGCGGATCGCCCAGCACCAGCGCCCGCGTCTTCTCGGTCAGGATGCGGGTGAATTCCTCGGCCACCTCGCGCTGCACGTACACGCGGTTGGTGCTGATGCACGTTTGCCCGGCGTTGCGGAACTTACTGCCCACCACCTCGCGGGCGGCTTTATCCAGATCGGCGTCGGCGAACACCAGAAACGGCGCGTGGCCGCCGAGTTCCAGGCTGACGCGCTTGATGGTCTTCGCCGCCTGCTGGTACAGCAACCTGCCGACAGCGGTGGAACCGGTAAAGGTCAGTTTTCTAACGCGAGCATCCTCCATGAACGGTGCGGAAAATTCGGCGGCGGAATTGGTGGGCAGCACCTGCAAGGTGTTGGGCGGGCCACCCGCCTCCAGCCACAGTTCGGCCAGATACAGCGCGGTCATGGGACTCTGCTCGGCGGGCTTGAGGACCATCACGCAGCCTGCGGCCAGCGCGGGGGCGGCCTTGCGGGTGATCATTCCGGCGGGAAAATTCCAGGGGGTCACGGCGTAGACGATGCCCACCGGCCCGCTGGCAGTCATGCCACGCTTGTGGTCAAAGCGCATGTTGACGCGCTCGCCGCTGATGTTCCCGGCTTCCCCGGCACACCACTCGATAAAGCTGGCGGCGTAATGCACCTCGCCGCGCGTCTCGGTGATCGGCTTGCCCATTTCCAGTGTCATCAGGCGGGCCAGTTCTTCCTTGTGGACGAACATCAGGTCGTTCCATTTGCGCAGGATCAGGCCGCGCTGGTAGGGATTAACTTTGCGCCAGCTTTCCAGGGCGACTTCGGCGGCGTCAATGGCCCGCCGGGCGTCGTCTGCCGTGCAGTCGGCCACCGCGCCGATGCTTTCGCCCGTACCGGGGTGAAAGACCTCGAAGGTCTGGGGGGTGCTGCGCCACTCGCCGTCAAAGTAGGCTTTACTGCGGGTCACGGGATCGTTCTGGAGTGTGGTCATGGGGCCTCGCTTTCGGCGACAACTGTTTTGGCAATGGTTGCGCCGCGCACCGGAATGTCCGGCAACAGGAAGAGTTGGGTGGTGAAGGGTCCGCGCCCAGGCGGGTGAAGTCGGCCTGACGGACGTGATCCTGCCACGAGTGTAGACCCCCAGCACCTGCGCCAGCGTGACGCCCATGCCCGGCGCATATGGCGGACCGACTTCGTGCCCGCCCGCGTCACTTTCCCGAGGCTGAGGCTGGGTCCGACTCTGGTTTGACTGACACGTTTTCACCACGCTCCCCACGCCCCCAGCCCGTAAGCGAACGCGCAGGCCAGTGCCAGCCGCCAGTGTCCCGCACGGCCCGGACGGGTGCGCGGCATCAGCAACAGCAGCGCCAGCGCGGGCAGCAACGCCCACCACCTCTGCCCCACGGCAAAGGCCAGCGCCAGACAGACCACCACACCCGCGCAGACGGCGAAAAACAGAATGTGGTGCGGGCGGCGCGAGGCGTTTTTGCGCCAGCCCAGTTGCAGCGACAGGCCCAGCAGGCCGAGCGCGGTCAATAACACGCCGGTCAGCAGCAGGGCAGGGTGATACAGGCTCACCCAGTCAGGATATTCGCCTGCACGGCCCGGCCATTGTGGGCGTATGGTCTGTGATGATGAATCTCAAGCCTGCCCCCCCTCTGCTGGCCGCGCTGGCGCTGTGTTCATTTGCACTGTGTTCGCTGACGGGCTGCCGCAAAGCCGCACAGGCAGACGGCAGCGAGGATCTGGTCTCGAAAGTGCTGTTCACCGCCACCGGCTCCTACGACGCGCAGGCAGACCTGAAGGAACGTATTCCGGGCCTGCGCCGCACCACCTGGACCACGAAACCGCCCCTGCCCGTCCAGAAGATCGTGTTGCAGTACGACAGCAACGCCCGGCCCCTGTCCTGGTTTCTGAACCTGAGCGGCGCGCAGTTCACGGCCCAGTCGCTGGCAGGCGAGGGCGCGGCGCAGGTGCAGACCCCGCAGGGCCAGGGCTGGCGGCCCGCGAAGGGCACCCGGCTGGAAGACGTGCTGATCGTGCCCACGGGCCAGGACAGCATGAGCGTTCTGACCCGCGCCTACGTGACCCAGAACGACCCTGCCCTCCTGAAGGCATTTGCGGCGCGCTGAGCGTGGTCTGCACGAAAAGAGGGAGCGGGCTGTCTGGCCTCGCTCCCCCTCTTTTTCGCCCTCCCGCTACGGCCCTTCAGTGTAGATGCGGCTGGGATAGTAGTACTTCTGCAAGGTCAGTTTGCCCAGGGCCACCAGGGGCACGGCCAGCAGCGCACCCACGAAACCCAGCAAGGAGACGCCGATCAGAATGGCCACCAGTACCGTGACCGGGTGCAGGTCGGTGGTGCGGCTCAGGATGTAGGGGCTGAGGAAATTGCCCTCGATCTGGTTGGCGATCACGAACACGGCGACCACGGCAATCTCAGTGAACAGGACGTTGGGCATGGTCAGCCCCAGCAAAAGGGCGGGCGTGGCCCCGATGATTGGCCCCAGATACGGCACGATGTTGAATGCCCCGGCGATAAAGCCGATGGCGGCGGCGCTGGGCACGCCGATCAGGGTCAGGCCCAGCCACACGAACACGCCGATGAACAGCGCGATCAGCAGTTGCCCGCGCACGTAACCGCCCACCGCCGTGCCGATCAGACCGCTGAATTCCAGGGCGCGCGGCTGCCAGGGGCGCGGAAAGATGGCCAGCAGCGTGGCATTGACCCGGCTGTAATCGGCCATCAGATAAATGCTGAGCAGCAGGATCAACACGACCTGACCCACCACGCCGCCCACCTGAATCAGGCTGCTGAACAGCGTTCCAGTGGAATTCAGCGCGTTTTTCAGCAGCGGCACGAGGTTGTCGCCCAGATTCTGCACGTAGCTCTGCGCCGCCGTGATGATCTGCTCGCGGGCGTTGGTCAGGCCGCCCACGCCCCGGTCCGTGAGCCAGCCCGTCAGGCGGTCCAGGATGTTGCCGAGCGTGCCGATCTGGTCCGGCAGCTTCTGCACCAGCATGACCAGTTGCCCCGACACCGTGACCAGCAGCAGCCCCACCAGCGCGAACAGCCCGAAGAACAGCAGCACCACAAAGAACACGCCCAGCCCCCGTGCTACCCGCCCGCGTTGCAGCCAGTTCAGGAGCGGATTGGCCAGATAGGCGATCAAAAACGCCACCAGGAAATCCACGATCACGGTATGGACCTGCCCGGCCAGCAGGTAGGTCATATAGGCGACCACGGCGAACGCCACGGCCCGCACCCAGGGATTGCGCCACAGGTACTGGAAGGCGTTGGGCGGCGACGCGTGCAGTGGTGGGTTGATCGGCCCACCGCTGCTGGAGGACACCAGAGCAGGCGGCAATTTGGTAGGTGGAGCCGCGTCCTGACCCACGACAGGCGAGATCAGCACCGATGGCCCCGTGGTGGATGGGCCAGGGGCGGAGGCAGCCTGCCCGGCATTGGACGGACTGGAACCGGAAGATTCAGGGGGAGGATTGTTGGGATTCACTGCCATTCACTGTACGTCACCCAGCACCGGGGTATGAACCACACGTCAGCTCACATCAACTCCCGCTAGAACTAGAACTGCCGGGTCAGCACCTGCCCGGCCTCACCCAGCGCCTGTTCGGGAGTGTTGCCCACCCGTACCCGCACCGCCCCCGCGTTCCCGGCGCGGACGCTCACGCCCGGCGGGTAGGTCTGGACACTGCCCACTGCTGGAATGCCCTCGAACAGCACCTTCCCCTCTCCACCAGTCACGCGCGCCCACGACTGGCCCACGAAGCGGAGGGCGACAGTGCCAGCGGCAGCAGGAGGAGAGGCGGAAGCGGGCGGAGCGGCGGGCAGTGGGGGTAGCGGCGTCAGCGTGTTGACTCCGGTGTTCAGGTCGGTCAGGACGCTGGGCTGCCGGCGGCCGGGCGGCAGGATGCTGGCGGGCAACGTGGCGCGCAGATTGCGACTCTGTCTCAGATCGATGGTCTGTTTCAGAGGCATCCGGCCTGCCGCTTCCACGCGCAGTTCGGCCCTGATACGGGCATCCACGGGGAACGACAGCACCGGCGTCTGGCCCAGATTGCGGTTGTCGAGGTAAACAGCCGCGCCGTCCGGCACGCTCTTGACACTCAGGCGCACGGTGCCCTGCGGGGCAACTGGCGAAACTGTGGGCGGCGTTGGAGGCGGAGCAGGCGCAGGCGTCGGGAGAGCCGGAACCGGAACGGGCGACGGGGGGACGGCGGCGGCTGGGGCCGGGCGGCTCAGCAGCACCGCACCGACGGCCACCAGCAGAAGCAGAAGCACCGCGATCAGGGCGATTCGCACCGGCCCCAGCGTCGGCTCGCGGGCCTCGGCTGAGGGTGGCCCACCGGGCACGGCGACCTCCCTTTGCGGCTGCACGGGTTTCGGGGAGGGGGTGGTCAGAGGGATGGGGCGGATCAATCGGTCAAAATCGGCCAGCAGCGGCGTGGGGTCCAACCCCAGCTCGCGGGCGTAGGTTCGCAGGTAAGCGCGGGCAAAGGTGGCCTCGGGCAGGCTGCCAAGCTGAATGTCCTCCAGCGCTTGCAGGTAATCGCGGCGGATGGCGGTGGTCTGCGCCAGCTCGCGCAGGGTCAGCCCACGCGCCTCCCGCGCTTCCCGCAGGACCGGGCCGAAGCGCGGCGGCACAGTCTCTATGGGCGCAGTGTTTGTGGGCTCTATGGGCGCAGTGTTTGTGGGCGCAGCGTTGGCAGATGTAGCGTCGGTGGACGCAGCGTCCCCTCCCAGGGTGGTTTCTGGGCGCAGTGGCCTGGTCATGGTTGCCAGCTCACAGTCTTCAACTCACGGTCTCCAAACCCAGTGTTCAATCTGAAAATCCAGGCTGACGGAAAAGCGTCAGCTCCCGCCTATCCCTCATAGGGTTTGCCCAGCGCTTTGGGGGCGCGGCTGCGTCCGGTGAAGATCAGGGCCAGGATGGTAATCAGGTACGGCAGCGCCTGCACCAGCGTAGGCGGCAGCAGGTCTCCGCCCCCCAGCGCGATGGACAGCGCCTGAAGGAAGCCGAACAGCATGGTGGCCCCCAGCACCCCCAGCGGTTTCCACTGCCCGAAGATCAGCGCCGCCAGCGCGATGAAGCCGCCCCCCGCGCTGATGTTGCGGACATAGGAATCCAGGTTGCCGATGCTCAGGAACACCCCTGCCGTCCCCGCCAGCACGCCCGAGAGGATCACGGCGGTGTAGCGCATCCGCTTGACGTTGATGCCCATGCTGGCCGCCGCCCCAGGCTGCTCCCCGGTGGCGCGCAGACGCAGGCCAAACGGCGTGCGGTACAGCACGTACCACGTCACTGCCACCGCCAGGAACGCGAAGTACACGGGCGGGGAGAAGCGCAGTTCACCGACGCCCCACAGCGGCAGCGCGTTGGCGACCTTGGGGCTTTCGGTAGAGCTGCCGTACATCGCGGTCAGGATCACGGCGGGCACGCCCGTCGCCAGCAGGTTGATGGCCGTGCCGCTGATCACCTGATCGGCGCGGTACTTGATGCTGATGACCGCGTGAATCCAGGCGATCAGCCCGCCCACCAGCGCCCCGCCGACCCAGCCTGCCCACGGCGCGGCGTCCCCCAGCACAGGTTGTAGCACCAGGGTGGTCACCGCCCCGCCCAGCGCCCCGAAGATGATCAGCCCGTCCAGCGCGATATTGACCACGCCGCTGCGCTCGCTGAACAGCCCGCCCAGGGCGGTGAGCAGCAGCGGAACCAGACTGCGGATAAAGGTGGCGAGAAACGCCGCCGTGATCAATTGTGCGAACAGCCCGTCCATTATTTGCCCCCTTCGCGGGTGTTCTCTTCACTGCTCTGTCCGACATTGGGACTGGGGGTGCTGGCCTGTTGCGCGGCCACGCCGGGCGAGAGTTTGCCACCGTCGTCGGTCCCGGTTTTATCGGTGGCCGCCACCAGTTGCGGCGGCGGCGGGTCCACCAGACGGCGGCTCAGGAAGCCCCCCGCCGCGATGAACAGCACGATCAGCGCCTTCAATACGGTCACGATGTCCTTGTTCACGCCGTCCAGTTGCTGGTCCACGTCCACGCCCCCCGTGTCCACGGTGCCGAACAGCAGGCTGGCCAGCACCACGCCAGTGGGCGTGTTCTGGCCCATCAGGGCCACGGCGATGCCGTCGAAGCCCACGTTGACCGGCATGTTGCCCTTCAGGCGGTACTCGTCCAGCGCGCCGCCGTTGACGTAATGCGTGCCCGCCAGCCCGGCAAACATCCCCGCCAGCGTCATGGCCAGGATGGTCCCGCGCGCCACACTGATGCCGCCGTATTCCGCTGCGCGCGGCGACAGCCCCACAGCCCGCAGCGCGTAGCCGGTGGCCGTGCGCCACATCAACGTGCCGAACAGCGCCACGCAGGCCAGCGCGATCAGAAAGGACGCGTTGAGCTGGCTGCCGTTGATGTTCGCCGGAATCCCGATGCGCCATGTCAGCGCGCCCGCCGCCAGCGCAACCACGATGGCGATCAGCCCGCCGTTTTTAACGGCTTTCAGCAGGGGCCGCGCGACCAGCAGGGCGACGACCGCCACCACGATGCCGATGCTCAGGACGTAGCCGCCGCCCGCCGGGCCGACGTTGAACACGTCCAGCAGGGTGGGAAGCTGGGCCGCCTGCTGCAATTCCTGGCTCTTGGCCTCAAAGCCGGGGGCCTTGAAGGGCAGGGGGTAGGTTTTGCCCAGAAAGGGAAAGGAGTCACTGCCGATCATGAAGATGAACACCGCCGAGGCCACGTAATTGAGCATGATGGTGTTGATGACCTCGCTGGAGCCGAATCTGGCCTTGAGCAGGCCTGGAATCGCGCCCCACAGCGCCCCGCCCGCCGCCGCCGCCAGCACCGACAGGGGCAACAGCGCCCAGCCCAGGCTGGGGGGACCGTACACGCCCATCAGCATCGCGCCGATGGCCCCCATGGTCAGTTGCCCCGGCGCACCGATGTTGAACAGCCCGGTGCGGAAGGCAAAGGCCACGCTCAGGCCAGTGAAGATCAGCGGGGTGGCCAGCTTCAGGCTCGACAGCAGCGGCGACAGGCGGGTGACCGGCGCGAACAGCGTGGAATACACGAAATACACCACGTCGCTCTTGGCCAGCCAGCCCTGCCACAGCGTCAATTCACGGCCCGAGGGATTGACGATGGGCTGCACCACCAGCACCACCACCGCGCCCACCAGCACCGCCAGCGTGATGGCCGAGACCGGGACCAGCAGCCCACGCATGCGGTTGAAGCGGTCCAGCACCCAGGGCCGCGCGCTCAGGCCCGCGCCCGCCGCGATCAGCCCGGCCAGCATGGGCAGAAACAGGCCCAGGTTCATGCCGCCGCCGTCGTAGAAGTTGCGGAGTTGCCGCTTGGCCCCGGCGCGCAGAGTGCTGTCGGCGGCCACCCGCTCGATCTGGGCGGCCAGACCGCTGTCCAGCACCAGCACCGCCGCCACCGCCAGCACGGTGGCCAGCAGGCCGGTGATCCAGAACCAGCCCGCGCGGCGCACAGCCCCGATCAGGGTGGCGACGATCAGGGCCAACGTGGCCCAGCCCAGGATCAGGGCGCTGCCGGGCGCGGCCTGCGGGGCCTGCTGGTTGCTGGCGAGATTCAGGACGCTGCCGCTCAGGTGCAGCAGCACGGCGTCGGCGCTGAAGCCCCGGCCCAGCGCGGCCAGTGGAAACAGCAGCATACCGGCGGCGGCCACCGCGCAGGCGATCAGCGCGACGCGCGACGCGTCCCCGGATGGACGAGAGTGGGTGTTGTGGGTCACGCGGCCCATTGTACGGGGCAAAAACAGGGTTGTGGGCAGTCCCGCGCGGGGCTGGCGGCGTGCGCGCCCAGGACCTGCCCGCGCCGCGAAAACCCGGGGCGCGGCGGACCGTCCCCGTTTTGCTATTCTCGCTGACGCTATGGAACGAACTTTTGCAATGATCAAACCCGACGGCGTGCGCCGTGGCCTGACCCCCGAAATCCTTGCCCGCATCGCCCGCAAGGGCTACCGTGTGGTGGGCCTCAAGCAGATGACCATCTCGCGCCAGACTGCCGAGAACCATTACGGCGAACATAAGGAGCGTCCCTTCTTCGGTGAACTGGTGGACTTCATCACGGGCGGCCCCGTGGTGGCCATCGCGCTGGAGGGCAACGAGGCCATCGCGGGCTGGCGGGCCATGATGGGGGCCACCAACCCGGCCAACGCCGCCCCCGGCACCATCCGCGCCGACTTCGCCACCACCACCGGCGAGAACGTGACCCACGGCAGCGACAGCAGTGAGAGTGCTGCGCGCGAACTGGGCCTGTTCTTCGCAGACGGCGAACTGCTGAGCTGACCAGACCGCAATAGCAGGAGCCGCCGGGAAGACAGCATTCCGGCGGCTCCTGCTATTGAGATGATCCAGATTAGCTGCCGGGAGAGCGGGTCCATTAGGCGAGCAGGAGGCATTTCGAGCAGCAGGCCACATTAAGATTCCAGGGAAAGGCAGGCGATAGCAGTCGGTGGCGATGGGGCGACAGATTGCCCGCCCGCCTCCTCTTAGCACCGCTGTCTATGCATTTTCCGGCATTTCCGGCGGACCACATCCGGGGGCTGTGGAGAAAACGGGAAGGGCGGGGAGAGCCGGGGCCAGGGCCGCAGGCCGCTCTGAAACCTTCCTGTCATGCTTCACGCTTTAAACTCCTGTGAAGTCATGGTCAGCCGCGAAAGCACACTTCAACAACGTCTTCTTAAAAGCCAGCAATACGTGGTGTACGCCGCCAGCCTGACCTACGTCGTGTTCGTGCTGCTGGGGGCGCTGGTCAATCCACCCGCTTCTTTCCCAGAGGCTTTCCAGACGCCGAAGTACGGTTTTGCGCTATTGACGGGCCTCACCTGTCTGGCGGTCTACCTGTGGCCGCTGTGGATCCGCACGGTGTATCTGGTGGCCTACGTGGGCTGCCTGCTGTCGCTGGCGCTGGAAATTCCGCGCCTGCTGTCGGCTGATCTGAGCGTCATGCAACTGTTCTTGTGGCAGAGCGCCAACGTGATGATCTCCTTTCTGCTGCTGGGATCGCGCTGGGGCCTGGGGGCCAACGTGCTGACCCTGCTGACCATCCTGGTCTCGCTGATGCTGCGGGGGCCGTTCACGGGGGCACAACTGGCCGACTGGCTGACGGTCTGCCTGACCCTGGCGATCACCGCCTACGTCTCGTACCTGATCATGACCTTTATCGAGGGCAACCTGCTGACCCACGAGGAAGATCAGGGCAAACTGCGCGCCGCCCGGCAGGACGCCCTGACCACGGTCTACGGACGCGGCGCAATCGAGGAAGAACTGGAGCGGGCGATGGGCTACTCCCAGAAGAACAACACGCCCATGAGCGTGATCGTGACCGATATCGACCACTTCAAGAGCGTCAACGATCAGTACGGCCACGCCACAGGCGACGATGTGCTACGGGCGGTGGCCAAGCGGCTGCGGCGCGCGGTGGGCGGCGGCGGCGGCATGGTGGGCCGCTGGGGCGGCGAGGAATTCATCGTGCTGCTGCCCGGTCTGGCCAAGCCCGACGCGCTGGTGGTCGCCGAGCGGCTGCGCCGGGAAATCTGCGATCAGCCGCTGGCAGACCTGAACATCACCGCCAGTTTCGGGGTGGCCTCCTACCGGGGCGTCAAGGACACCACCGACCAACTGTTCGGACGCGCCGATCAGGCCATGTACGACGCCAAGAACGCGGGCCGCAACGCGGTGCGCTGAAACCAGACCAGCTCAGCCCGGCCCGGCCTCCAGCAGTTCCACCTGCCGCCCGTCCGGGTCCAGCACGAAGGCCATGTCGCGCCCGCCGGGGCTGGGGGTCAGGTCCCGGCTGACCGTCACACCCGCCGCCCGGAGCTGCGGCAACAGGGCGCGCAGGCCCGTGACATGCAGCGCAATGTGTTCGGCCCAGTGCGCGTGCGGGTGCGGCGACTCGCCCGGAATCTGGAAGAACTGGAGGCGGCCCCCCTCTTCCCCGCCCAGGCGAACCACACCGCGCAGATAACCTTCCGGGGTGGTCAGGTTCTTCTCGGTCACGCCGCCCAGACGCACGTAAAAAGCCAGCACGGCGTCCAGATCGGCGGTGAGAAACGAGACGTGTTTAAGCATGTCCACAGCCTAGAGCAGTCGGGGCTAAAGGGCAGACGCTCCAGCCCACAGGAGGAGTCGAAATGAAAAACCCGCCCTCTCGGACGGTGATAGGAAAAATATAGCGTGAAATGCAGGCGCTGTCAAGTTCATGCGTTGGAAGCTGGAAAAGCTCTCCTGGAGGCACTTTTTACCAGGCAGCTATCTGGTGGAGTTGCATAAATCCAGGTGGCCGCCTCTGAACGAGGGCCACCACCCGGGTCGGGGAATGTCCAGACGTCAGGGGAACAGGCGGACGGTGCCGTCACCCTCTATGCCCGTGGCCGTGAACTGGGCCGTCGTGGCGATGATCCGGCGTTCGGCATCCTGGGTCAGGGCGATCAAGGAGCCGGACCCGACGGGCACATTTCCCCCCGACACAGCACCCCCCGACGTGGCCCCGAAGGTCAGGTCCTGCGTCAGGTCTGCGCCGAAGCGTGAAACGAACGTGGTATCGCCCGCGTAGCCGCCCAGAACGACGCGGCCATCCGACTGGGGCCGCAGGGCGGTCACGACGGTCTGGAACAGTTGTGCGTTTTCCGGCACCCTGAACTGGAACCTCACGCCTTCCCCAGCCTCTCCCACCGGGCTGAAGCGCTGGAGCAGGGCGCTGGTGAAAAAGCGTCCGGTGCCGCCGCCCAGCAGGATCGCGCCGCCCTTTTCCACAGCCACGGCATGGAAGGTGCTGCGCTCGCCCAGACCGCCCAGCGCAATTCCGTCGCCCGAGAAGGACGGGTCCAGCTTGCCCGTCCCCAGATAACGCGCCACCACGGAGCTGTAATTGTTGGCGTCGTACTGGGCCTCACCGGCCACCACGATCTTGCCGTCCGGTTGCAGGGCCACGCCGTACAGCTTGTCGGTGGAGGCGTCGCCGCCTGCCAGCAGCGCATTGAGTGGGGTGGTCACGACGCCACTCTTGCCGAAGGTGAGGTCCGGCCTGCCGTCGCTGCCCAGTCGCACCAGCGCGAAATCGTCGTCCGAGAGCGTGACGCCGGGCGCGGGCGAGAAGGGCCGCGAGGCGTAACCCGCCAGCACGATCTGGCCGTCCGGGGCGACGGTCACGGCGGTGGCCGCCGAGCGCACCGGATCGCTGTCGTACTGGCTGGCCGCCACCCCCAGCCGCAGCCGGACCACCCCGCCCACGCCAAAGCCGGGGTCCAATGTCAGATCGGGCCGGTAGCGCAGCGCCACCATCTGGCCGTCCAGGTAGCCCACGGCGATCAGCGCGCCGTCCGGCTGAAGGGCCAGAGCGCTGGCCGCGCCATTCAGGGTTGCTGCGCCATTTGGGGTGGCCGCACCACGCGCCAGCACCACGCCGGAGGGCGACAGCCGGGTCAGGCCGAAATGCCCCCCCAGCACCACCAGCGTGCCGCCGTTCTCGGTCACGGTGGCCACGCCGCCCACGCTGGAGCGGCCCGCCTCCCCGAAACCGGGATCGAGGGTGCCCGGCTGACCCGTCACTGCCGTTCCGCATTGCAGCCGGGCGTCGGCCCAGTCGGCGTGATCGTAGGCCAGCCCGTCGCCGCCGTCGGTGGCGCTCAGGCGCAGGGTCTGCACGCCACGCAGGTCCACCACGGCCTGCCGGGCCGGGTCACCACCACGTAGGGGGCCGCTGTCGTACAGCTTCTGACCGTCGCCGTAGACCTCGAAGACCACGCTGCCCCGCTTCCCCACCTCCCCATCCAGACCGAGCTGCGCGCTGAAGGCGGTGCAGGTGCGCCCAAGATCGTAGTCCAGGGCCGAGGGCGCGTGAACACCCATGCCCCGGTCAAAGGTGCGGCCAGCAATGGTCAGCGCCCCGCCGTCGCGCAGGCCCTGCTCACCGTTGCTGCGGTCGAACTCCACCGGACCCCAGCCACTCTGCGCCGAGACATACGCCAGATCGCTCAGCCACACGTCCTTGCCGGGCAGGGCCACCTTGCAGCTCAGGGCGGCGTCTCCCCAGTCGGCGTGATCGTATTCGATACCGTCGCCGCCGTCCCCCGTCACCAGCCGCAGTTCCCGGATGCCCGCCACACTCAGGTTCACGGGCAGGGCCGGGTCCCCGCCGCGCCGGACGCCACTGTTGAACAGCATCCTGCCGTCACCGAAGGCCCTGAACTGCACGCTGCCCCGCGCACCGACCTCGTCATCCACGCCCACACGGGCCGTGAAGGTGTTGCACTGCCCACCCAGCGCGTAATGGATCTCGGACGCCGCGTGAACCCCCAGACCTTTGGCGAAGGTGCTGCCCCCGACGCTGAGGGCGCTGCCGTCATCGGCGTTCTGCTCGCCGTTGCTGTGGTCCAGCTCCACGGGTCCCCAGGTGTTGGTGGCCGAGGTCCACTGCACCCCGGACAGGAAGTTCTGACCGTCCGCTGGCCCCTGCGCCTTCAGGCTGGACGCCGCCGTGGGCGAGACCCAGGGGTAGCTGCGCCCCGCCGCGTAGGGATCGGCCACCGCCAGCTCCAGCCGATTCGTCCAGGGATACTGCTTCCCCCCGGCGTAGGGGTTGTCGGCGGGCGTGGTGTCTACTGGGGGAACGGGATCAGGCAGAGGGGGCAGAGGCGGCTGCTTGCCCGAACAGGACGCCAGCAGCAGGGGGCCACAGACAAAAAACAATGGGGCAAGGGATGTCTTCATGAAAGCCTCCAGCCAGAGCAGGGAACAGGTCAACGAAAGGAAAGCGTCCGGCAGATGGGTCTGAGAGTGTTCCCGTAAAAAGTGTTCCCGTAGAAAAGCGTTCCCGTAAGGGTGTCTAGAAAAAAGGGTACATCCAGGGCAGTGGACTGAATACAGACTTAAGGAGGATGAGGTGGGGAAGCAGAGGCGGCCCGCGTTCCACCGCCCCATCCCAGGCGAATGGCAGAAGAATGGCCCCGCTTCCATGCGCCTCATCAGGGGGACACCGCCCCACCGATGGGGCGTTTGCGACTCTGGCAGCACCCCTGATCAGACCACAGGTTCCTGACCGTGGGCTTTCCTCTGGGCAGCAAAAAGATTCGCGTCGCCCTCATGAATGCTGGGGAGAGAACAGATTCGACGGCCCGCTTCAGGTCCGGCTTCCCAGAAAAAAGTCGAGGCACAGCAGAGTCTTTCTGGTTTCCCGGCAATCAGGAACGACAAAAACCGCCTGGGCATCAACCCAGACGGCGTGAATTCAGATCGAACAGATGTCGGACAGGGCGGTCAGCGAAACAGGCGGTACGTTGCCTGACCCTGACGGAAACCTACCAAATTGGCGTCGAATGCGTAGGCGGCAGTGGTTGCGACGATCTTGCCGTCCGTGGTGTTGACCACAGAAAGAAGAGTGCCTTTACCCAGAAAAACATTGCCACCAGGAACATTGCCAAACGAGGCGTCCTGTGTCAGTGCAGGCGCGAAACGGGCGACGTAAGTGCTTTCGCTGACATAACCGCCCACCACCACACTGCCATCATTCTCAGAAATCAGCGACGTGACGACGGTTTGCGGGATACGGGAATCGCTGACATGAAACGTTGCGCGCGGCCCCGCAGTCCCATCGGGATTGAAACGCTGGAGAAGGGCAGTGACGAAGAATCGATCCGTTCCCCCGCCCACTGTGATCTGCCCATCAGGCCCAACCGTTACGGCCCTGAACGTACTGTAGATTTCGTTTCCGCTCGTGACTGCACCACCGGAGAAAGAGGGGTCGAGTTGTCCGCTGGTCAGGTATCGGGCTAGCACGGCAGCGGACCCTCCAGCCTCTCCTGCCTGTCCTGCGACCAGAATTTTGCCGTCGCCCTGAAGTGTCAGGCCATAAATGAAATCCTGCGAGGTGTCATAACCATCGTTAGGGACAATTCCCTCCAGATCGGTGGTGGTCTGGCCACTATCACCGAAGCCCGGATCAAGGGTGCCGTCTGTATTCAGGCGCACCACGGCGAAATCGGAAGTAATCGGCTGATAGCCGCCGCCGCCAAGGGCCTTGCTGGGCGCTTCCGCCGACCCTGCCAGCACAATCTTGCCGTCGGGTTGAACGGCCACATCGGTGGCAACAGAACTGGTTGAAGTGGTATTGAGATTGCCTGCCCGGCTCACTTTCAGCTTCTTTACACCGCCAGCGCCGAAGCTGGGGTCCAGGGTCAGGTTGCTCAGGTAACGCACGGCGACCATCTCGCCGTCCATCTGGCCTGCCACGACAAGTTTGCCATCGGGCTGACGGGCGATGGCATTGGCCTCGCCGTCACTCATGGCCGCGCTCTGGGCCAGCACCGCGCCGGAAGCGGCCAGCCGCGTAATCTTGAAGTTCGCGTCCAGTACGGCCACCCCGCCGCCATCCTCGGCCACCACGTCCACACCGCCCACACCTACCCGCCCGCCGCTGCCGAAGCCAGGATCAAGGGTGCCGGGCGACTGGGCCTGTGCGGGCTTCACGCAGTCCAGTTTCGCGTCGGCCCAGTCGGCGTGATCGAAGTTCATGGTGTCGCCCGCGTCGGTCAGGGCCAGCCGCAGCGCCCCGACGTTCTTCACGTCCACCGAGATGCTCCGGGCCGCGTCGCTGCCGCGCACCACGCCGCTGTCGAACAGCTTCTGACCGTCGCCGTAGACCTGAAAGACCACGCTGCCCCGGTCCCCCACCTCATCGTCGATCCCGATGCTGGCCGTGAAGGTGGCGCAGGCCCCGCCCAGGTCATAGTTCAGCCCGGCGGCAATGGTGGACGAGGCGTGCATCCCCAGCCCCCCGGCGAAGACCTGCCCGCCGATGGTCAGCGGTTTGCCGTCGAACTGGGCCTGCTCGCCGTTGCTGCGGTCAAATTCCACCGGACCCCAGCCGTTGGTGGCCGAGACATACGGCAGCCCAGACAGCACGACGTTGCCCGTGGGCTGCGCGGCCACGCAATTCAGCGCCGCCTCGCCCCAGTCGGCGTGATCGTAGAAGTTGTTGTCGCTGCCGTCACTGACCACCAGTCGCAGTTCTTTCACTCCGGCCACGCTCACGTCCACCGGCAGGCTCAGGTCCCCGCCGCGCCGAACGCCGCTGTCGAACAGCATCTTGCCGTCACCGAAGACCCTGAACTGCGCGCTGCCCAGCTTGCCCACCTCTTCATCGATGCCCACGAAGGCGGTGAAGGTGTTGCACTGCCCGCCCAGCGCGTATTTGATCTCGGACGCGGCGTGGACGCCCAGGCCCTTGGCGAAGGTGCGCCCGCCGATTCGGAGCGTGGTGCCATCGCGGACATCCTGCTCGCCGTTGCTGCGGTCCCGCTCGATGGGTCCCCAGCCGCTGGTGGCCGAGGTCCAGTCCAGGTCTGAGAGGAAGTTCTGGCCACCGCTGAGCGCCTGCGCCTGCGCGCCGGATGCGGCGACGGGCGAGGACCAGTCGTAATTGCGCCCGTTCGCGTAGGGATCGGCACCGGGAGCGTCCAGGCGGTCTGTCCAGGGATACTGCTTGCCCCCGGCATAGGGGCTGCCAGCGGGCAGATTGCCTTCAGGCGCGGGCATGGGCGTGGGCGTCTGGGAGCAGGCGGCCAGCAACAGGGCGGTGCAGCCGAGGGCAAAGGGAACGAACTTTCCAGTCATGGGTCTCCAGATCAATCGGGCAGTACGCAGATTTTGGGTCAGGGATGTGGGAAGGATGTCGCAGTATGACAGTTTTCTTACATGTGAAATGCTTAAGACCAGAGTCCGGGTTCATGAGACCTGACCGCTTTCCTGTCCCGGCCTGACCGCTCGTTCGGGGTCATCCCGCCCCGGCAGCAGTGGAAGAGTGCAGCCTATGGAATACCGCAAGTTGCAGGGAACGGATCTGACGCTGAGTGCCGTGGGCTTTGGCGTGTGGACGGTGGGCACGACCTGGTGGGGCGTCAAGGACGAACAGATGGGCAAGCGGCTGCTGCGCGAGGCGTATGACCTGGGCGTGACCTACTTCGACAACGCCGACACCTACGCCTCTGGCCGCGCCGAGGAAATGCAGCGCGAGGCACTGGGCGACGTGCGCGAGAAGATCGTGATCGGCACCAAGTTCGGCTACGACATCTACAACAACCCGGACCGTCCAGGGCAGCAGGAGCGCCCGCACGACTGGACGCCCGCCTACCTCCGCAAGGCGCTGGAAGGCAGCCTCAAACGGCTGGGCACCGATTACATCGACTTTTACCAGCTTCACAACCCGCGCGTGGACGCCATTGCGCTGGACGACCTGTGGGCCGAACTGGACAAGCTGAAGTCCGAGGGCCTGATCCGCGCCTACGGCACCGCCCTGGGTCCGGCCCTGAACGAGCGGCAGATCGAGGAGGGCATCGCCACCGTGCGGGACCGCCACGCCCCCACCCAGATCATCTACAACCTGCTGGAGCAGGTGCTGGGCGAACAGATTCTGCCCGTGGCCGAGGAAGTGGGCGTGAGCATCGTGGCCCGCGTGCCGCACGCCTCCGGGCTGATGGAAGGCTTCATGACGAAAGACACCGAATTTGAGCCGGGGGACCATCGCAACTGGCGCATGACCACCAACGCGAAGAAGAAGGCGTGGATGGAAGACGGCCTGAAGAAGGTGGAGGACCTGCAATCCTTCGTGGACGGGCGCACCATCGGCCAGCTTGCCATCCAGTTCGCGCTGCATTCCCCGATGATGGCGAGCATCCTGCCCAACATCTACGACGACAAGGGGCTGAAGGAATACGTCGCCGCCTTCGGTGCCAGACCGCTGGGGCAGGACGAGTACGACGCCATCCAGACCCTCTACCGCGCCAACTTCGGTTTAGAACATGATCTGCGCGGTCAGGCGGTGGCCCAATGAGCGAAAACCCAGTGAGCGAAAATAAGGTGAGCGACGAGCAGCAGACGCCTCAGACCCCGGCCACGCCACCCGCCGGACGCCCCGCAGGTGGGGGCCGCCCCAAGATGATGGTGGACATGGATCCCAGCGGACAGGTGACCGGGCGCGAGTCGGACCGCAGCAACCGCCAGTTCATGAACTACGCCTTTTTCAAGCTAGACCCCGCCTTCCGCCGATTGCCGCAGGCCGAGCGCGACGAGCTGAAAGCCGAGTTTCTGGCCGCCGCCGAGGGCTGGGCTGCCGACGCCCCGGCCAGAAAGGGCCTGATCCTGCGCCCGTACTCGCTGGTGGGCGTGCGCGGCGACGTGGATTTCATGCTGTGGCGCATCGCCTTCGACGTGCGCGAGTTCACCGAGGCGCAGGCCCGCCTGAACCGCACCCGATTGATGGGCTACCTGACGCAGCCGTACAACTTCGTGTCCATGAACAAACGCAGCCAGTATGTCAACCGCGTGGACGGCAGCGGGCACGGCCTGGAAGTGCTGCCGGGGCAGGGGCAATTCCTGTTCATCTACCCCTTCGTGAAGACGCGGGCGTGGTATGACCTGACACCCCACAGCCGCCAGGGCATGATGGACGAGCATATCCACGCCTCGGTGCCGTTCAAGGGCGTGCGGATCAATACCTCTTACAGCTACGGCATCGACGATCAGGAATTCGTGGTGTCCTTTGACAGCGATTACCCGCAGGAATTCGTGGATCTGGTTCACCGCCTGCGCTACACGGAAGCCAGCATGTACACCTTGCAGGACACGCCTATGTTTACGTGCGTGAAAAAGGAACTGGCGGGAGTGCTGGACGATCTGGGGTAATTGGGCCGCCGACGGAACGGGGTCTGTCGGATGGTGAGGTCAAGTCTCCCATCTTTGCTTTCGCTGCAAATACAGGCAGAGTGCCGTTGTATTCTGGCGGCGCTGGCAGGACGTTAACCCTCACCCCTCCCAGCCTCCCCCGCAAGGTGGGAGGGGCCAGGAACACCATTTTCATCGGCACTATTGCTTCCTCGTCCTTCCTCGCCGCCTACGAATCCACAAAAATATCCAGCGGCAGGAAGGCGCTGACCGTGTAGTTCGGCGCGTCCACCACCTGACTGATCTTCAGATCGACACAGGCGCTGGACAGCACGTAGGCCTGCTCCAGGCTGAGGCCGCGCGCGGTCAGCCGCCGCAGCAGGGCGCGCAGGGCAAGGCGAGCGGCGGTCATCAGGTCTGGATCGTGCCCAGTCGTGGCGTGCCAGCGCGAACTGGTGCCTCCGTGTGTGGGCGTGAGGAATTCAGGCGTGGTCAGGCCCGCACCCTTCTCCAGCTCAATCCGCAGCGTGATCTGGCCCGCCATCTCGATGCCCGTGCCCGACAATTCGCCGTCGCCCTGCGCCGCGTGTAAATCGCCCACCGAGAGCAGCGCGCCGGGAACTTCAATCGGCAAGAACAGCGTGCTGCCCGCCACCAGTTGCCGGATGTCCATATTGCCGCCCACCTGCCGGGGCGGCGCGGTGGGGTGGGGGCCGTCCGCAGCGGGCGCGACTCCGATCACACCCGGAAAAGGCGCGAGCGGGAGGCGAATGCCGGGCAGAAAATCCGTATGGGTGCCAGCCCGCAGATCCCAGAAATGCGTGTAGGGTTGCAAGCCTTCCCCGGCCAGGACGGCGTCCAGCAGGCCGATGCCGTCCGGGCGACAGGCGGTCCAGCCCCAGGCGGCGGGCCGGACTTCCAGAATGTCGATCTTCAGGGCGTCACCCGGCTGCGCGCCCTCCACTAATACCGGGCCGGTCAGCGGATGTCCGCGCGGCGCATCACGGGCGGGACGGGCATCGGCACGGATCAGGGCGTCCAGGGCAGCCGGGGCCGTCAATTCCCCGGTCACCACCCGCCGCGCCACCCCGCCGTCCGAGGCGTCCAGCGTGTCGAAGATGAGGGTGTCGCCGGGCCGCACCCGTAGCGCAGGGGTCAGCGTACGGTCCCAGACGGTGTGGATATGCTCGGCGCTCAGGTGATGGTCAGCCATGCAGCCCAGGCTACAGATATTCTGCCGCGTTACTCTGATGGCCGATGCCAGACCCACACGCCGCCCTCCCCTTTTCCGCCGCCGTTCACCCGGACGCCCGCCCCGCCGCCCGCCTGACCTGGGACTCGCGCGAGGCTGGGCCGGACGTGGCCTTCGTCGCCCTCCCTGGCGAGACGATGCACGGCAACCGCTTCGTGGACTCGGCGCTGGCAGCGGGCGCACCCTTCGTTTTAACCGATCTGGACGTGCCACGCGCCGTGCGGGTGCCGGATGCCTGGGCGGCCCTGAAAGCCTGGGCGCAGGCCGAGCGGGCAAAGAATAGAAGGGTGATCGGCATCACGGGCAGCGCGGGCAAGACCACCGCCAAGGCGTATGCGGCGGCAGCGCTGGACGCCCACTTCATGCCGGTCTTCAACACGCAGCCCGCCATTGCCTGCTTTCTCGTCGAGTTCGGGGCCTCCGCAGGGCCGCTGGTGATAGAAATGGGCATTGACCGCCTGGGTGAAATGGCCGAACTGGTGGAACTGGTGCGCCCGGACGTGGGCGTGGTCACGGCGATTGGCCCCGCGCATCTGGAGCAACTGAGCAGCATCGAGAACATCGTGCGCGAGAAGGGCGTCATTCTGGCGGGGTTACGGGGTCTGGTGGGCGCACAGGCCGCGCCGTTCTATCCGGGCGTGGAAAGCTACGGTTTTGGGGACGTAAAGCACGCCGGGCAGGATTTAGAGGTGACTCCGCAGGGCGCACACTTTACTTTCGACGGAATAGAGGTTCACCTGCCCCTGGCCGCCCGCGTGCAGGCCGAGGCGGCAGTGCTGGGGCTGCTGCTGGCGCGGGAAGCGGGTCTGGATTTGGCAGAGGCGGCGGCACGACTCTCGGAAGTCAGCGTGCCGGGGGGTCGTTATCGGGTCCACGCAGGGCGCTTCACGGTGATCGACGACGCCTACAATGCCTCCCCCGTGGCCGTATCTGCCGCGCTGGCCGCCCTGACAGGGATGCCGGGCCGCCGCATCAGCGTGCTGGGGCGCATGCTGGAACTGGGGGGCACGGAGCGCGAGCTACACGCACAGGTAGGCCAGGAAGCGCGTGCAAAAGCTGATCTGACCTACGGTGTGGGCGCGTTCGCCGCCGAACTGGGCGAGCGGGCGTTCGCCACCGTGCCTGAACTGACTGCCGCCCTGCTGGGGGAAGTCAGGGACGGCGATGTGGTGCTGATCAAGGCCAGCCGGGGGATTTCATGGACGCCAGAGCAGCGGGCGCAGGCGGGTGTGGGGCTGGACGTGGTGGTGGACGCGCTGCTCCAGTTACGTGACCGGGTTCAGTTGCGGGACAGCGCCAGTGCAGACGGTTCTGGAAACTGAGCCAGATACGCCAGCGCCCGCTCCCATGCACCCGGCGGGAAGTAACCGGGCGCGGCGTGATCGTTGGCCGCGCAGAATTCGGCCATTGGCACGGTGATGTCCTCCACGCCACCCTGCCAGTACGGGGCGTAGGCAGCGTGGTGGCGGCGCAGCAAACCGGCCTCTGAGAGATAGCCCTGCGCGTCGAAGGCGGTCTGGCCGTCGGTCACATAGACGTGGCTGCCGTCGAATCCAGGCGTGGGGTAGATAAAACGGGGCCGAAAGCCCGCGTGCGGATACGTTTCCAGAAAGGCGAAGGCCAGGATCTGACATGCGCCCGCCGAGAAGAAGGCGACATCCGGGCGCTGGTAGCTCAGGCGCGCGCTCTCAAACTGATCGCGGGTCCGGGCGAAGTGGGTGATGGGCTGCCTCATGCACCCCAGCCTAATGCCGGGAACAATGACTGTTATGCGCCGCCTCTTGCCACTGTCTTTGGGTCTGCTGCCGCTGGTGGCCTGCGCCCCGGCCCCCGCCCAGTTCCCGGCCCAGTCCCCGGCCCAATCTCAGCCTGCCCGCCCGGCTGCCGTCGCCGCGCCCGCCGATCCCGGTTTCCGGGCTGCCTTTGCCCCCGAAGGCGTGGCGTGGGTCTCGGGCGGGCGGGCCTGCGTGGCGCGTGTGCCGTCATACCGCATGAGCTGCCCCAGCCTGCCCCCGGCGGTGGACGTGGGCTGGAACGGCGGGGACGCCTGGGCCGCTATTCCGGGCCTGGGCGCGGTGATCACGCTGGACCGCGCCGCGCAGACCACGCAGGTGGGCCGGGTGGTGGCCCTGAGCAATACCCGCGCCTACCGCGAGGACGGCACCGCCGTGACCTACGCGGGGGCGGCGGCGCGCGGCGTGATCGGTGCGCCGTCGGCGGCCATCACGGGCGGGGGCGGCCAGGATTATGTGCTGCTGGGCGGCAAGCTGCTGCGGGTAGCCGACGGCGCGGTGCTGGAAACCGGCGCGGGGCCATATCTGCGGGCCACGCCCACCGGAGCGAAATCGGCGGACGTTCCCGGCGTGACCACGGATTTCGGCACCTACCGGCTGGCGAACGGTGAGTTGCAGCGGCTGGACACGGCGGGCGGCGTGGTGGGCCGCGTGCCGCACGGGCCAGGACGGGTGGGGCTGGTGGGGGGCGATGTGGTCACGGTCAGCCCACAGGGTCAGGTGCGCGTCTTCGGTGTGGACCTGCGCGAGCGGTAGCAAGAAGCGGGGCGAGTCAAGAACAGGGGCCAGGATGCCACTCCCCGGCCACATCTACTCCGTGTGAATTGCTCTGTGCGAACTGCTCTGTGCGAACTGCCCTGGGCCGACTGTTGTGTACCGATGGCCGTGTCCCGACTGCACGCATTCCTCTGTTCGCCCACATCCGTCTATGCAATGCGGCCAGCGCAATCAGCGCCACCCCCATTCCAGGCCATACTGTTCGGCGGGTCAGCTCTGCGGGGGGCGTCTTCCCGCTCTTTCAACTGCCTGAATCCCCCCGAGGCCCTTCCACACACTTCTTAGAAAAGAGACTTTTTATTAACGCCCCCTATTTTCTACTGCGTGGCAGAAAAACTGTCTTCATGCGTCCAGACCGCCCAGTGCAGCCTGACGCCCAGACACCGTTTTTCACCGTGTCAGAGTTCGGTAAGCACCGGAATGGTTGCATGGAGGGGCTTATGGTAGCCGCAGCGTTCCGTCCTCCCGCCCGCCGTCTTTCGCCCCTTTTCCCCGTCTGGAACAGCTCCCGACAGATGAGCGCCTGCTAAAATCCACCCTAATCTGGAGGGAGAATGTCTAGTTTCGTACAACGTCTGCTCAACCCGCGCCCCGCTGCGCTCGGGGTAGAAATCGGCACCAGCGCCATCAAGGTGGTGGCGCTGCGGGCCGGTTCACCGCCCTCGCTGCTGCACGCCGTGATGACGCCCACACCCATCGGCAGCATGCAGGACGGTCTGGTCGTCGAACCCCAGGCCGTGGCCAACGAACTGCGCAAGCTGCTGGCCGAACACCGCATCACCACCAAATACGCGGTGACCGCCGTGCCCAACCAGTCGGCGGTCACACGCAACATCATGGTGCCCAAGATGGACCGCAAGGACCTCCAGGAAGCCATCAAGTGGGAGGCCGAACGCTACATCCCGTACCCGATCAACGACGTCAGCCTGGATTTCGACATCCTGGACGACCCGGCCACCATCCCCGAGGACGGACAACTGGAAGTGGTGATCGCCGCCGCCCCCACCGAGGCGGTGGCCCGGCAGATTGAGGTGCTGCGGCTGGCGGGCCTGGAACCCACCGTGATCGATCTGAAAAGCTTCGCGGCCCTGCGCGCCCTGCGCGGCAACCTGCTGGGCGAACACCTGACCAAAAGCACCCTGACCGGCACCAACTACACCGAATCCGGCGAGGTGGCGCTGGTCATGGAGATCGGCGCGAGCAGCTCGGTGATCAGTCTGGTGCGCGGTGACCGCGTGCTGATGGCGCGCAACATCAATGTGGCCGCCGACGACTTCACCACGGCGCTGCAAAAAGCCTTCGATCTGGACTTCAGCGCCGCCGAGGACGTCAAGCTGGGCTACGCCACGGCCACCACGCCCACCGAGGACGAGGAAGACCTGCTGAATTTCGACATGGCCCGCGAGCAGTACAGCCCGGCGCGCGTGTTCGAGGTGGTGCGCCCGGTGCTGGGCGACCTGATCACCGAGATCCGTCGCTCGCTGGAGTTCTACCGCGTCCAGAGCGGCGACGTGGTCATCGACCGGACCTTCCTGGCCGGCGGCGGCGCGAAACTGCGCGGTCTGGCGGCGGCCATCAGCGATGCGCTGGGCTTCCGGGTGGAAATCGCCAGCCCGTGGCTGACCGTGCAGACCGATCAGGCCAACGTGGACACCGGCTACCTTCAGACCAACGCGCCGGAATTTACCGTGCCGCTGGGGCTGGCGCTGCGGGGGGTGAGTGGCCGTGGTTGAAATCAACCTGCTGCCCGCGCAGTACCGCAGGCAGTCCGCCCCCAGCGCGTGGCGCTACGCCACCTACGCCCTGCCCATCGCGCTGGTGGCCGCCATCCTGATCCCGGAAGTGGTCACCTCCACCCGCGTGGGCGACCTGAACCGCGAGCTGGACGCCCTGAACGGCGACGTCGCCGCGCTGGCCCCCGCCAAGCAGGAATTCGACACCCTGACGGCGGAGGCCCGCACCCTGGAACAGGTCACGTCCATCGCCCAGCAGCTCAGAACCGGCAAAACGTACTGGACCAACGATCTGGCCGCCTTTACCTCGCAGCTTCCCAATGACGGCAGCCTGGCGGTCAATTCCATGACCATCCGCAATCTGGACGCGGGCAACCTGATCACGTTGCAGCAGGGCGGCATCTACATGGGCAAGGCGGTGACGCGCGAGATCGATCTGAGTGGCACGGCCACCAGCCAGCAGGCCGTGGTGAATTTCCTGAAACTCTACGAGGACAACCCCAATTTCGGCGTGAACTTCAAGTCCCTGCAAAGTGACGCGCAGGGCGGAGCGGCCCTGATCGGCGCAGGCCAGAACGGCGCGGCGGGCGCGAAGAAACGCTACACCTTTACCGCAAGCGTCGGGATCGTGGGCGGGCCACCTGTGGGCACCGAGACGCCAGCGGTGCAGTCTGCTCCAGGCGCAGCCCCAGCCCCACCGGCAGCCACGCCAGCAGCCCCACCGGCACAAGGAGCGGGCAGTGTTAACTAAACTCTCTCCCAGAAACCTGTTTCTGATCGTCATGGCCGTGTGCCTGCTGGTGCTGGCGCTGTGGTTCGTGCTGCGCTTTCAGCCCCGGCAGCAGCAGATCACGGACCTGCAAAGTCAGATCGAGCCGCTCCAGACCCGCGTGGCCACCATGCGTTCGGCCTCGCAGGGCCTGCCCGCGCTGCGTGAACGCGTCGCCAAACTGCGCGTCGATCAGCAGGAGTTCGTGACCGCCCTGCCCGATGCCGCCAACTTCAACTCGATTCTCGATGAGCTGAGCCGCACCATGGCGGCCAGCGGGGCCACCCTGAATACCTTCGCTATACAGGGCAGCGGCGCGGCAGGCAATCTGCCCGGCGGCGTGCGGCCCATCGGTCTGAGCGTGGGCGTGTCCGGCAAATTTGCCCAGATGTTCGAGACCCTGCGCGCCCTGGAAACGGCTGGCCGCTTTACCACCGTCAACAACGTGGCGCTGCAACTGCCCGCCGCGACCAGCTTCGATCCCGAATTGCAGGGCACCCTGGGCCTGACCGTCTATACCTTCGACCCGGCCCAGGCCAGCGCGCAGGCCGCAGGCGGCACCACACAGGCACCGGAAGCGGCCCCCAGCGCCCCCACCAGCGCCCCAGGAGGAACCCAGTGACCCGCGCGCCCATCAAACTCTCCCGCGAGATGAAACTGCTGCTGCTGCTGCTCCTGATGGTGGCATTGATCGGCGCGTGGTATGTCTGGACCAACAGCCGCACGCTGGTTGCCCCTTCCTCTCCCACCGGAACGACAGGCACTGGGACGGACCCCCAGGCCCTGCCCAGTACGGGCGCAGATCCGGCCAACGGCACCGCAACGGGCACGGCTCCCGGCGACACGGCCCCCAGCAACGATGGCGTGACGGCCACTGATGGAGGGACAGCCAGCGATCCTTCCAGTGATCCAGCCAGCGCCACAGGCAACACTCCAGCCGACGGCGCGGCGACGTCCAGCCAGCCCGGCAGCCAGCCCGACAACCAGCCCAGCACCCCCACGGCGAACGCTGGACAGCCCGGCACAAGCTCCAATACCGGCGCGGCCCCCGGTGGCACGGGTCTGGGCAATGGCGCGGACACGGTGCCCCTGATCCCGTCCAGCGGCGCGTCCGGGCAGAACGGCACAGGTGCAGGCACCGTGGGCGCAGGCAACCCCGGCGCCCTGGCCGTGCAGCCCAACCGGCCCGTGGAGATCGAGGTCATTCCGCCCTTCCCCACCCCCGAGGTGCCCAGCGCGCCCGACGGCACGGCGACCCCCGGCGGCATCAACCCCCAGGCCAGCATCGCCAGCGTGCCCCGCAACAACCCCTTCCGGCCCCTGTCGGTGGACCCCAGCACCCAGGCCGGCGCCCAGAACGCCGCTGCTCCGGCAGCCGCTTCGGGTCTGGCCGGCAGCGGCAGACCGTCCAGCCCGCAGGCCAGCACTTCCGGCGGCAGCGTGCAGACCACGCCGATCACGCCCAGCACCAACGCCGGACCGCTGGCGATCAGCCCGATCCCCGGAGCGGGCGGCAGCACGGGCGTCACGTCCGGCAGCACCAGCGGCCTGCCCAGCATTCCCGGTGGGGACGGCAGTACAGGACTGGGCAACCCCAGCGCGGGTCTGAACATCCCTGGCAGCGGCGTCACCTCCAGCAGCGCCATTCCTGGCGGCTCCGGCAACACGGGCGCAGGCGGCACCGTTTCCGGTAGCGCCCCTGGCCGCACCATCTCCGGCAACAGCGGCGACTCCGGCGTGACCGTGATCGGCGGCAGCACGGGCGCTGGCAGCAGCACAGGCAGCGGTTCGGGCACGGCGGCCTCCAGAAACCCGAACGCCGCAGGCACTCCGGGCCAGACCGCTGGACAGACCAGTGGCCAGACCAGTTCGCAGGGCGCGGTGGTCATCACCGCCCCCAAACCGCCCAAGCCCATCGTGCCGCCCATCACCGGGATGAACGTGCCAAACGTGACCCGCGTGCCCGTCACCCCGTCCAGACCCGCCCAGGGGGCAGCCACGACCATCACTGGCGCTGGCCGCCCAGGGTCCACCGGCGGCGCGTCCGGCACCCCTGCTCCCGGCAGCAGTCCACAGGTCATCACCTCGCTGGGCCAGGGCGCAGCCGAGGGCAACGCGACGGACACGGCCTCCAGTGCCAGCAAGCTCGATCTGTTCGTGCAAAAGCAGCAACTGGCCTTTAACGCCGCCGTCCTCGGTCCCATCAACACCGCCATCTTCCGGGGCCAGGACGGTTACGTGGTCGTCGCCGTGGGCCAGACCCTCCCCAACTCTCAGGTCACGGTCAAGGAAGTGAGCGCCACCACCGCTGTCCTGAGCCTGGGCAAAGAACTCAAAACTCTCGAACTGGACCAAAGGTGAGCCAAGCCATGATGAACCGTTACGCCCTCCTGCTGACCGCCGCGCTCGGCATGGCCGCCGCGCAGACCACCCCCACCCAGGCCGTTCCCGCCGCCGCTCCCAAGATCAGCGCCGCACAGGCCGCCGTGGCCGACCCCCAGCTTTCCGGCGCGAAGGTGACCTTCGAGGTCCGCCGCGCAGGCAGCGATCTGGCCTCCATGCTGATCGCCCTGGCCATGAGCGCGGGCTACGAGATCATCATCGAACCCTCGGTGGACGGCGTGTTGCAGGCCAACAGTGTCTCTGCCCCCACCGCCGCCACTCCTGCTGGCGCAGCGCCCGCCGCAACCGGCAGCGTCGTGTCGTACTCCTTCAAGGACAAGCCCTTCAACGAGGTCTGGCCGCTGGTGCTGGACATCTACGGCCTCAGCTACGAGTCGCTGGGGATTGGCGGCAAGACCGTGCTGCGGGTGGGCATCAAGCCCATTCAGAAGATCGTCAGGCTGCCCGCCGGCCTGAGCGCCGCCGACACCGAGCGTCAGCTCAAGCTGTCCTTCGGCAGCCTGCGCAAGATCACCAGCAGCCAGACCAACGCCGCCCCGGCAGCGGGGGCCAGCGCCGCCGGAACACAGAGCAGCGCCACCACCACCGAGGCCAGCCAGGAAGAAATCATCCTGGATTCGCCCACCATGCGGATCGTGGCCGAGCCGGTTTCCAACAGCGTGATCATCCGGGGCACCAACCAGGAAGTCGCGCAGGTTGAAAGGCTGCTGAACCAGATCATCGCCGCGCAGGCGTCGGCCCCCGCCGTGGTCAAGCCCACCCCGATTCCCAACGTCCAGCGCGTGTACAGCGTCAATGGCCGTCAGGAAGACGTGGTGGCGCTGCTGGCCAAGCAGTATCCGGCCCTGAACGTCTCGCCCGTGGGCACCACCGGACAGGTCGTGGTCAGCGGCCCCGAGGATCAGCTCGGCGAGGCCCTCAAGCTGCTGGCCCAGGTGGACCGCCCCGTGAGCGCCGCGCCAGACCCCAAGCTGGGCACCCAGGTCTACTCCGCCAAGGGCAAGTCCGATGACGTGACCAAGTTCCTGGCCGCGCAGTATCCGGGCCTGAAAGTCACGCCTATCGGCACCACCGAGCGGCTGGTCATCAGCGGCCCACAGGAACAGCTCAGCGCTGCGCTGGCCCTGCTGGGACAGGTGGATATGGCCGCGCCCGTGGCCGCCAGCACCGTGCAGCGCGTCTTTACCCTGGTCAACGCCAGCGCCGAGGACGTCAAGGCCACCCTGGAAGGCACCCTGGCCCGTGACGTGACCCCGAACACCCTGACCCCCAATGCCACCCTGATCAACCCGATTACCGGGCAGCCCTACGTGAGCGGTCCCCTGGCCAATCTGCCGCTGCAACCGCAGACCACGGGCACGGCAGCAGATGGCGCAGCCAGTGTCGCGGCCCAGCCCGCCACCATCATCGCAGACAAGCGCACCAACAGCGTGATCGTGCGCGGCACTTCCGATCAGGTCGAGCAGGTGGCCCAACTGATCCCGCAACTGGACCAGAAGGTGCCGCAGATCAACGTGCAGGTCCGCATTCAAGAAATCACCGAGACGGCGGGCCGCAGCCTGGGCATCGACTGGAAAGCGGGCTTCGGCGGCTTCACGGTCTCGGCGGGCAGCGGCGGGCTGGGCGCGGCCTTCAACCCCACCCAGAGCCTGATGGGCTTCAACCTGGGCGCAACGCTGAACACCCTGCAAAACCAGGGCCTGTCCAAGAGCGTCTACGACGGCGCGATCACCATGCAGAGCGGTCAGCGTTCGCTGGACGGTGGGGGCCAGACCCAGAACGCCTCGGCCAGTGCAGCGGCCAGCATCAAGTCCGGCGGACGGCTGGAGATCAACATTCCCTCGGCGGCGGCCAACGTCCCTGGCATCGACAAACAGATCGATTACGGCGTCAACCTGGATTTCTACAACCCACAGGTGGCCCCGGACGGCTCGATCACCCTGCGTGTGCGCGGCCAGGTCAATGATCTGACCACCGCCATCACCGCCGCGACAGTGCCCAATCTGCTTCAGTTCACCAACAGTGAGGCGCAGACCACGCTGACCTTCAAGAGCGGCGAAACCCTGCTCCTGAGCGGCCTGCTGAAGACCAAGGAAACCCGCAACAACGACGGCGTTCCGTTCCTGTCTAGTATTCCTGTGATCGGCGGTCTGTTCGGCAAGGAAATCACCAAGAAAGAGCAGACCCAGTTGCTGGTGGTCATCACCGGGAGCGTCGTCAAGTAAGTTCCGCTCCAGTCTGGCCCCTCTCCTGCGAATGGAGGGGGGCTTTTCGTTGCCCTCCAAACTCCCTGCCCTGTTTGGGCATGGCGGCCCGGCACACGCGGGGCGGGCGCTACAGTCACCCCATATGAGGTATCTGACCGCTGGAGAATCGCACGGGCCGCAACTGACGGCCATCATCGAGGGGGTGCCGTCGGGGCTGCCGCTGGGCAAAGGGGACATCGACCCGTGGCTGCGGCGGCGGCAGGGCGGCTACGGGCGCGGGCGGCGCATGGTGATCGAGACCGACGAGGCCGCCATCCTCAGCGGCGTGCGGGCCGGACGGACCACTGGAGCGCCGATTGCCCTGGTGATCGAGAACAAGGACCACCGCAACTGGACCGAGATCATGTCGCCGGAGCCGGGGGGCGAGCCGCGCAAGAAGGCCCTGACCGACGCCCGCCCCGGCCACGCGGACCTGACCGGCGGCATCAAATACCGTCACAAGGATCTGCGCGACGTGCTGGAGCGCGCCAGCGCCCGCGAGACGGCGGCGCGCGTGGCGGTGGGCAGTGTGGCCCTCAAGCTACTGGAGGAACTGGGCATTCAGGGCGCGAATTACGTATCCAGTCTGGCCGGAATCGAAACCAAACAGGAGTTTAGCTGGGACGCGCTGGAAGCCATCGAGGACAGCGACTTACGAACCCCCGACGCCGACGCTGCCGAGCAGATGCGCGAACGAATCGACGCGGCCAAGAAGGACGGCGACACCCTGGGCGGCATTCTGGAAGTGCGTTTCCGGGGCCTGCCGGTGGGCCTGGGCAGCTTCGTCCACTGGGACCGCAAGCTCGACGGGCGCATTGCCCAGGCGTGTCTGAGCGTGCAGGCCATGAAAGGGGTGGAGATCGGGCGGGCCTTCGACAACGCCGTTAAGGCCGGAAGCGGCGTGCATGACGCGATTCATTACCGTGAAGGCACTTATGCCCGCGACACCAACGGCGCGGGCGGCCTGGAAGCGGGCATGACCAACGGCGAGGAACTGGTAGTCCGCGTGGCGATGAAACCGATTGCCACGCTGATGAAGCCGCTGCCCACCGTCAATGTGGTCTCGCACGAGGCGTCCGACGCGGCCCGCGAGCGCAGCGACACCACCGCCGTGCCCGCCGCCGGGGTGATCCTGCAATGCGTGATCGGGCTGGTGATCGCCGACGCCATTCAGGAAAAATTTGGTGGCGATACCCTGGCCGAGTTGCAGGAACGGGTGGCGGCGGCGCGGGCCTACGCGCAGTCCTACTAGTGACCCTGAACGAAATGACGCCGCCGCCACCTCCCAGCGAAGCCTCCCTGGAATGCCTGCCCGAATGCGTGGAGGACGCGCTTCAGGTGCTGCTGGCGGCCCCGCCCGAAGCACCCGAAGGCGGGTCAGACCGTGCCTTTGTTACCCCGCTCACAGGCGAGTCCTCTAGACTGTCCCCCATGTGGGGTACGGGCCTGATCGAACGCCCAGTGGACTGGGTGGCGCTGGCGGGCTTCATGGGCACTGGAAAAAGCCGCGTGGGCTGGGAACTGTCGCGCGCCCTGGCGCTGCATTTCGTGGACACCGACAAGCTGATCACGCGGGTGGTGGGCAAGAGCATCCCCGAGGTCTTCGAGCAGGAGGGCGAGCATTATTTCCGCGCCTGCGAGGCCGAGGTGGTCAGCCGCGTTTCCCGGCTGGAACACGCGGTCATCAGTCTGGGCGGCGGCACCTTCATTCATGAGGCCAACCGCGCCGCGCTGCTGGAACGCGGCCCGGTGGTGGTGTTGTGGGCCACTCCCGAAACCGTGTACCAGCGCACCAAGCACAGTGACCGCCCGCTGCTGCGCGCCGAGGACCCCCTGGGCCGCATCCGCAGCCTGATGGACGAGCGCGAGGGCGTGTACCGCCAGGGCACCATCCACGTCCACAGCGACGGGCGGCCCTCCGAGGAAATCGTGGAGGAGATCATCGAGCGGCTGTGGAGCTGGTCCGATGCCGCCCACGCCTGGGCCGAGACCCCCGAATCCGAAGCCGTGGCGGACCGTGCGGCGGATTGAGGTTGGCGGGGCGCAGCCGTATGGGGTGGAGGTTGGGACGGGGTTGCTCTCCGGTCTGCAACTCCCAGAGCGACATATCGCGCTGATTCATCCGGTTGATCTGCCCGCGCAATTCGTGGCGGCGGTGCAGGCCAGCCTCTCCCCCATCATGACCATCGAGATTCCGGCCCGCGACGACTGCAAGACGCTGGAGGTGCTGGGCAGCGTGCTGTCCAAACTCGCTGCCGCCAACATTCCCCGCGACGGTGCGGTGGTGGGCTTGGGCGGCGGCGCGGCCACCGATCTGGCGGGGTTTGCGGCGGCCAGTTACCTGCGCGGCGTGGCCTTCTACACGCTGCCCACCACGCTGCTGGGCATGGTGGACGCGGCGGTGGGCGGCAAAACAGGCGTCAATCTGCCGGAGGGCAAGAATCTGGTGGGCGCGTTCTGGCCCCCCAGGGCCGTGTGGTGCGACACCGATACGCTGGCAACCCTGCCCGACGCCGTGTTCCGCGAGGGCGCTGCCGAAGCGTACAAGCACGGGCTGATCTCCGATCCCAGTTTGCTGGAGCGGGTGCTTTCGCCGGAATTCAGGCCCGGCGGCGCGATTCTGGAAGACACGCTGACCGACGCGATTGCCGTCAAAGCCGGAGTCGTCACCCGTGACCTGACCGAGCAGGGCGAGCGGGCCTATCTGAACTTCGGGCATACGCTGGCGCACGCGCTGGAGGCGGTCACGGACCACGCGGTCACGCACGGCGACGCGGTGGGCTACGGCATGCACTACGCCGCCCTCCTTTCACGCGCAATGGGCGGCGCGGACCTGACACCGCACACCCTGGCTTTCCTGAACTGGCAGCGGCCCGCGCCCCTGCCCCCGCTAACCTTCGAGGATGTCATGCCCTACATGGCCCGCGACAAGAAGGCCGATGCACAGGGCGTGCGCTTCGTGCTGCTGTGTGATCTGGCCCAGCCGTACCTGACGCGGGTGCCGGAACCCGTGTTGCAGGAAGCATTTGCGGAATGGCAGGTGCAGATGGGCCGCCTGCCCGCCGCGCACTGACCTGTCACACTGAACCCCTTCAGGAGGACCGTATGTTCAAGTGGAAGTCCACAGTTCTAGGTTTGTCCCTCAGCGCCGTGATCGGAACGGGCGTCGCCTCTGCCGCGTCCATTCCCACACTCCTTACTCCCGGTAGCCTGACCATCGGCACCGATCCTACCTATCCCCCGTTTATTTTTCTGAAGGGTGAGACCCTGGGCGGCTTCGAGGTGGAGGTCATGAACGAGGTGGCCCGCCGCCTGGACCTCAAACCCGTCTGGAAATACCAGCCCTTCGACAACCTGCTGATCGGGCTGGGGCAAAAACGTTTCGACATCGTGGTGGGATCGCACGGCATCACGCCCGAACGCCTCAAGGCGGTGGATTTCAGCACGCCCGACTACTGCTCTGGCGGCGTCATCCTCAGCCCTCCCGGTGGGCCAAAAACAGTGGCGGACCTGAAGGGCAAGACGGTGGTGGTGCAGGTGGGGACCACCTATTTCCAGCGGCTGCGCGAGGTGCCGGGGGTGGGCGAGATCAAGACGCTGCCCAGCGATCCCGCCGCCCTACAAAACCTGCTGGCCAAACGCTCGGACGCTTTCGTGACGGACCGTTTCGTGGCGCTGACCGCGCAGGAGAAGAACCCGGCGGCCAAACTCCAGATCGGCTCGATGCTGTTTCAGGAGAAGATCGGTTTCGCCATCGGCAAGGGGAACGCGGCGGTCAAGACTGCCGTGGACACCGCTCTGGCCGCCATGCAGAAGGACGGCACGTACAACAAGATCTCGCAGAAATACTTCAAGACCGATATTCGCTGCAAGTAAAGTCAACTCTCTGAACCTATGCCCCGGAGAGGTTCGATTGCCCTCTCCGCCCTACCTTTTGCTGGAGTCCCCATGACCACACCGGAAACGACGCCCACCCCCATCTTTCACCAGAGCATGACCGCGCCGCTGCGGCGGGTGCTGGTCAAGCGGCCCGATGGCGCGTTCGCCGTCGATGATCCGGTGGCGTGGCACTACACCGCCCGCCCCGATCTGGCCGCCGCGCAGGCCGAACACGACGCCTTCACGGCCATCTTGCGGGAGGCCGGGGCCGAAGTGGTTTACCACGAGGTGGACCAGCCCACGCGGGCCGATTCGGTGTTCGTGTACGATCCGGCGCTGATCACCAACGACGGCGCGATTCTGCTGCAACTGGGCAAGGCGCTGCGTGAGGGTGAAGAGGCGGCGCTGGGACAGCAATTTGAGGCGCTGGGCGTCCCCGTCATCGGACGCCTGACGGGGGATCAGCGGGCCGAGGGCGGCGACATGTTCTGGCTGGACGATCAGACGCTGGCGGTGGGCCGGACCTTCCGCACCAACGAGGCCGGTGTGGCCGCCCTGCGCGCCCTGCTGGAGCCGCGCGGCGTGACGGTGCTGGCCTACGACATGCCGGTCTACGACGGGGCCGAGGCGTGCCTGCACCTGATGTCGGTGATCAGCCCGCTGGCCCCCGACGCCGCCGTGGTCTATCCGCGCCTGATGCCCGTGCCGCTGTGGCAGGAATTGCAGCGCCGAGACATGCGCCTGATCGAGATTCCCGACGCCGAATTCCCCACCCAGGCGTCCAACGTACTGGCGTTGTCGCCCACCGCCTGCCTGATGCTGGCGGGCAATCCAGTGACGCAGCAGCGGCTGGAAGAGGCGGGCTTCACCGTCCACACCTACGTGGGCGAGGAGCTGTCGCTGAAGGCCGAGGGCGGTCCCACCTGCCTGACCAAACCGCTGCTGCGCCGCGCCTGACCGTTCGCCCTGCTAACCTCAATTCATGCTGCTGATCCTCAACGGCCCCAACCTCAATCGCCTGGGCCTGCGTGAACCGGGCGTGTACGGCTCGCAGACCCTCGAAGACCTGGAGCGCCAGTGCGAGGCGTGGGGCGCGGAACTGGGCGAGGCCGTCACCTGCCGCCAGAGCAACTACGAGGGCCAGCTTCTGGAATGGATTCAGGAAGCGCAGGAGCAGGGTTTTTCCGGCATCGTGATCAATCCCGGCGCGCTGACCCATTACAGCTACGCCCTGCGCGACGCTATCTCGGGCCAGCAACTCCCCGTGGTAGAGGTGCATATCAGCAACGTGGACGCCCGCGAGGAGTTCCGGCACAGGTCGGTGACGGCGGCGGTCTGTAAGGGCAAGATCAGCGGTCTGGGCTTTCTGGGATACCGTTTAGGGATGGAATACCTGATCGAGGCGGAAGCGTGAGCTGGCAACCCTACGCCGCGAAGCCGGACAGCACCGTGACCGGAACATTGCTTCAGTGGGAGGGCGTGGGCGACGACAAACACGCCGCCCGCACCATGCTGGCGTGGCTGCCACCCTCCTATGAATCGCAGCCAGACAAACGCTACCCGGTGGTTTATTTCCACGACGGCCAGAACGTGTTCGATGCGGCCATCAGCTACAACATCAGCGAGTGGGAGGCCGACGAGACGCTAACCGCGCTGGCGGCGGAGGGGCTGGAAGCCATCGCCATCGGCATTCCCAACGGCGACGAGCGGCGCTACCACGAGTACAGCCCGGTGCGTCATCCCGGCTTTCCGCCGGAAGTGGAAGGCGGCGGGGGCGGGGACGATTACCTCAGCTTTCTGATCGATACGGTCAAGCCACTGGCCGACGACAACCTGCGAACCCTGCCGGACGCCGCGCACACATCGCTGATCGGCTCCAGCATGGGCGGACTCATTAGCCTGCACGCCCTGCTGACGCGCCCGGAGGTCTTCAGCGGAGCGGGCGTGATGAGTCCGGCTTTCTGGGCCTGCGCGGGTGAGGCGTTTGGGCGCGTGCGGAACAGTCCACCCATTGCGGGCAGGATCTGGATGGACATCGGCGGCAAGGAAGGCACCGATCACCCGGAGCAGCAGCAGGCGTACTGGGACGACGCCCACGCCATGCGTGACCTGCTGCTGGAAAAGGGCCTGGGCGAACGCCTGCGCTTCCAGGCGGACCCGGAAGGAATCCACCGTGAAACGGCGTGGAAGGTGCGGTTGCCGGACGCTCTGCGGTTCTTGCTGAGCGAAAATTAGAGAAAATGGCCCCAGAAGGGAGGCGTGTCTCCTGCTTCCTGGCTCCATCAAAACCGACTGTCACCGCGTGAATACCTGCATTGCATGAAAACCCTGTTCAGGCATGAGCTGGCAATTCTCAATGAGAACCCAGAACAGCAATTGGAATCCAGAGCAGTCTGTATGAGCGAAAGGTCAGCCATCAGGCCGATTGCGCCCGCTCTGAAAAACAGCGATGCTGGGGTGTGAAATCAGGAACCGCCCAGCATGACGCGGCATCTACAGCACAGGGAGGCGGGCCGTGAATCACGCTTACGTGGATGCCAGTTGGCATGAACTCCCGGACGGCTCCGGCGTGGGCGGCTGGGGGCTGGTGCTGCGGACGCCGGGCAGCCTGCCACAGCGCTTTCAGGGCCAGTTGGAGGCCCCCGACAACAACGCGGCAGAGTTGCGCGCCGTGCTGGAAGCGGTGCGGCTGGCCCCGGCAGGCGAACCCCTGAGCGTGTTTACCGACAATCAGGCCGTGATCGCCGCCGTTTCACGCGGGCGCGGGGGCCAGCATCTGGGCGAACGGGCGCGCGAGGTGATGGACGAGGCCGAAACGCGTGGCGTGGCCCTGCGGGTGGGCTACCTGCCGCGCACGCGGCGGCACATGCTCTCGGCGCACAATCTGGCGAATGACGCGCGGCGCGGGGGCGGCACGCCGGGGCTGCATGCGGCGCAGGCCGACGTGCTGATCGAGCAGCGCCCCGCCCTGACCGAGGCCCGCGTCAGCCTGCGCCGTAGCGGCGAGCGCGTCACGGCGCACGTCACGCTGGACCCCATGTCCGAGGTGCCGCCCAGCGCCCAGGCCCTGCTGGCAGCGGTGGAACTGGCCCAGCCCGGCGAATCGCTGCTGGTACGCCGCGCCAGCAAGGTGGCCCAGGCGTTGTGGCAGCGCCCGGAACGCGCGCTGCGCCCCGCCGCCCAGGCCGCCCTGCTCAGCGCCCGGCAGGCAGCGGAGGCTTCGGGGGTGCAGGTGGAGTTTCTGGGCGTGGGCTAGGGAGGGCGTGGGCGGCGGCCAGAGATCAGCACGAGAGATCAGCATGGGCGGGCCTGTCCAGCCACCGTCTTCCATTGGTCTGTGCATCCAGCCGCTAGACTGCCCACATGACGGGGCCAAAGAAAGGATCACGGGGACGCGCCCCAAAGCGCAACACGGCGCAGGGACGCGGCGGAGCGACGCGCGATACGGTCAAGCCTGCACCACGCGAACGCACCACCTCACGCGGCAGTGAGGTAGAGACCGCAGGAAGCGGCAGGCCAGGAACCAGGACGGGAGCCAGAACAGGACCTGCAAAACCATCAGGCAGCCGGGCAACACAGACGGAGCGGCGGCCCGGTGGAGCAAGCGGGGCAAAAAGTGCCACCAATCCGGCGCGGCGCGGACCGGGGGAGCGGGCAGCAGGTGAACGGGCGGCAGGTGAACGCAGCGCGGATAGCAGAGGCGAACGCAAGGAAGGCGCGGCAGGACGGACCTTCAAGCCCGCCCCCGGACGCAAACCGCCCCCCAAGCTGGGCCGCAAGCCCATGCCGGAGCTGAAGAGGGTGCAACTGGACGCGCCGCCGCCCGACACGGTCTTCAAGGACCGCGACGGCGAGAAGCTGACCTTTCCCGAGAGCAACCTCAAACGGGTGGCCGCTGCCGTGCTGACCGAGAAGAAAAAGGCGTGGCGTTACCGCCCCTTCCCCTTCCCGCTGTTCAGCGACAGCGGCAACGAGTCGGCTTTCCACTTCGATTTCTATGTCTACGACTACGAGGACAGCGTGATCCGCCTGATCATGGTGATCCCCTTCGAGTCGCGCGAGGTCTGGGACAAGGTGGGCCGATTCAAGCGGCAGTACCCGATGTACGACTACGAACTGTGGACCCCCGAAAAGCTGGCCCGGCTGAGCGGCCCGCGCGGACGGCTGGAGTTCTAGACCGCCCCGGCTCTCTCAAGAATGGTTAAGGGGACCTGCAAATCGGCCTACAGATGCGGGGCTTCAGTTCTGGTAGCGTTTCCACCAAGGGGGTAGAGGGCAGATGCAACAAACTGTCCTCTCCCCTATTCTCTTGCTATTTGCGGGCCTGACCTCGTGACCACTGGAAAAGAAGTGACGTTCACAGGATTCAGACCCTTTCAAGGAGTTTCACGCGATATGCCAACCACCGAAAAGCCTCCCGTTACCATCCGAATGCGTCCCGGCACCCCCTACCCGCTGGGGGCCACCTGGGACGGCAAGGGGACCAACTTTGCCCTGTACAGCGAGAACGCGGGCGGCGTAGAACTTTGCCTGTTCGACGATGCGGGCGTTGAGACCCGTCATCCGCTGACCGAGCAGACCGCCTTCGTCTGGCACGGTTATCTGCCCAACGTCGCGCCGGGGCAGAAGTACGGCTACCGGGTTCACGGCGAGTACGCCCCCGAACGCGGTCTGCGCTTCAACCCCAACGTGGTCCTGCTCGATCCCTACGCCAAGGCCCTGAGCGGCACCGAGGAATTCGCCGAGGGCGTCTTCGGCTACGTGCCGGGCGGCGACGACCTGACCATGCAGACGGGGGAACAGCGCGGCGCACCGCTGGGCGTGGTCATCGATCCGGTGTTCAACTGGGTGGGCGACACCAAGCCCAATGTCCCCTTTCACCAGTCGGTGATCTACGAGGCCCACGTCAAGGGCCTGACCATGACCCACCCGGACATCCCCGAGGCCCTGCGCGGCACCTACGCGGGCGTGGCGACGGGGCCGATGCTCGATTACCTCAAGGAACTGGGCATCACCGCCATCGAGTTCCTGCCGGTGCATCAGCATCTGGACGATCCCTTTTTGCTGGACAAGGGCCTGACCAACTACTGGGGCTACAGCACGCTGAGCTTCTTTGCCCCTGACGTGCGCTACTCCGCCGAGGCCCGCAAGGGCAACCCTTCGGGCGCGGTGGCCGAGTTCAAGAACATGGTGCGCGCCCTGCACGACGCCGGAATCGAGGTGATTCTGGATGTGGTGTACAACCACACCGCCGAGGGCAACCACATGGGGCCGACCCTGAGCTTCAAGGGCATCGACAACCCCACCTATTACCGCCTGGTGGCCGAGAACCCGCGTTTCTACTTCGACTACACCGGCACCGGCAACAGCCTGAACGTGCGCCATCCGCAGACGCTGCAACTGATCATGGACTCGCTGCGCTACTGGGTCACGGAAATGCGCGTGGACGGCTTCCGCTTCGATCTGGCCTCCACACTGGCACGCGGGCTGCATGAAGTGGATCAGCTCTCGGGCTTCTTCACCATCATCCACCAGGACCCGATCATCTCTCAGGTCAAGTTGATCGCCGAGCCGTGGGACGTGGGCGAGGGCGGCTATCAGGTGGGCAACTTCCCGGTCAACTGGGCCGAGTGGAACGGCATCTACCGCGACGACATGCGCGCCTTCTGGAAGGGCGAGGGTGGGCTGGCCTCCGAGATCGGCTACCGCCTGACGGGCAGCAGCGATCTGTACCAGAACGACGGACGCGCGCCCTATGCCTCCATCAACTTCGTGACCGCGCACGACGGCTTCACGCTGCGCGACAGCGTGACCTACGAACACAAACACAACGACGCCAACGGCGAGGGCAACAACGACGGCCACAACCACAACATCAGTTGGAACTGCGGTGTGGAGGGCGAGACCGACGACGCGGCCATCAACGCCCTGCGCGGTCAGCAGCAGCGCAATTTCCTGGCCACCCTGCTGCTGGGCCAGGGCACCCCGATGATCCTGGGCGGCGACGAGATCGGGCGCACCCAGGACGGCAACAACAACGCCTACTGCCAGGACAACGAGATCAGTTGGTACGACTGGGAAAATGTAGACGAGGAGTTGCTGGCCTTTACCCGAAAGGTCATCGCTCTTCGCAAGGCGCACCCCTCGCTGCACCGCCGCAAGTTCTTCTCCGGGCGCACCATCCGGGGCGAGGACATTCAGGATCTGGTGTGGCTGCGCTTCGACGGCCAGACCATGACCGACGCCGACTGGAACAACAACCAGACCCAGAGCCTGGGCCTCTTTCTGGACGGCGACGGTCTGGACGATGTGGACGCCGAGGGCAACGCCCTGCACGACGACGATCTGCTGCTGCTCCTGAGCAGTTCCTACGTGGACCTGCCCTTCCGCCTCCCCGATCTGGACAGTTGCGACAACTGGGAGTTGCTGCTGGATACCTCCGACGACAACGCCGAGGAGCAGATCAAGACGGGCGAGGAAACCACGCTCAAGGCGCGCAGCGTCAAGCTGTACCGCTGCGTGCGCGGCTAGATTCGGGCTGCGATCACAGCTTCAGGGGGACGCCAGACGCGGCAGTTGCGTGGGCGTCCCTTCGCGTTTTTCTCATGGCCGGGGCTGCGCCAGCCTCTAGGCTGAAATGTTAATTGTCTGAAATTCAGGGCAATTTGGAAGGAGCAAGTCATGATCCACCCCTCACGAGAACAGACCGAGAACCTCAAGGCCCCCATCACCTCACTGCCCCAGGACGCCCCCGAAACCCGGCTGGGCGCGCACCTGCTGCCCGGCGGAGAACAGACGCGTTTCCGGGTCTGGAGTACCACCGCCGGGCAGGTGGAGGTGCGGGTAAACGGCACGCTGCACCCCATGACCGCCCTGGGCGACTGCTTTTTTGAGGCGGTTCTGCCCGTCGGGGCGGGCGCACGTTACCTGTTCGTGCTGGACGGTCAGGAAGTGCCCGATCCATACGCCCGCTTTCTGCCGGACGGCGTACACGGCGAGGCGGAGGTGGACCATCCCGACGCCTATACCTGGAAGAACACCGACTGGAACGGCGTCGCGCTGGACGGGTGTGTGTTCTACGAACTGCATGTCGGCACCTTTACCCCCGAAGGCACCTATCAGGCCGCGCAGGAAAAGCTGCCATACCTGAAAGAGCTGGGGATCACTGCCGTCCAGATGATGCCGCTGGCTGCCTACGACGGCGAGCGCGGCTGGGGTTACGACGGCGTGGCGATGTACGCGCCGCACGCGCCCTACGGACGGCCCGAAGACCTGATGGCCTTCATCGACGCCGCGCACGGGCTGGGGCTGGGCGTGTTTCTGGACGTTGTTTATAACCACTTTGGCCCGGCAGGCAACTATCTGTCGGCCTACAGCCCCAGCTACTTTACCGAGCGTTTTTCCAGCGCCTGGGGCATGGGCCTGGATTACGCCGAGGCCCACATGCGCCGCTATGTGACTGGCAACGCGTTGATGTGGCTGGACGAGTACGGGTTCGACGGCCTGCGCCTGGACGCCACCGCCGCCATGCAGGACGACAGCCCGGTCCATATCTTGCAAGAGCTGGCACAGGAAGTGCATGAACTGGGCGGCACCCACCTGCTGCTGGCCGAGGACCACCGCAACGAACCCGGTCTGGTGCTGGATGACGGTCTGGACGGCATCTGGGTGGACGACTTCCACCATGAAGTGCGCGTGACCCTGACAGGCGAGCAGGAGGGCTATTACGGCGGCTTCCAGGGCAGCGCCGCCGAGCTGGCGCATGTGATCAACCGGGGCTGGAAGTACGAGGGCCAATTCTGGTCCGTGACTGGCGAGGAACACGCACGCGGCAAGTCCTCGGACGGGCTGGAAGCGCCCAGCTTCGTGTACTGCATCCAGAACCATGACCAGATCGGCAACCGCGCCCTCGGGGACCGGCTTCAGCAGCACGCGAAGGTAAGCATCCAGCAGTTCCGGGGGGCGTCCACGCTGCTGCTGACGCTGCCGATGACGCCGCTGCTGTTCCAGGGGCAGGAATGGGCCGCCGAAACGCCGTTTCCCTTCTTCAGTGATCACTCCGGGGAACTGGGCCATCTGGTCACGGAGGGGCGCAAAAAGGAATTCGCGTATTTCAGTGACTTCGAGCATCTGGAAGTGCCAGACCCACAGGCCCGCAGCACCTTCGAGAGCGCCAAACTGGACTGGCAAGAGAAAGACGGCGGCGAACACGCCCGGACGCTGGGCCTCTACAAGACCCTGCTCAAGCTGCGGAGCGAAGACCCGGTCTTGCAAGACCGCTCACGCCAGCACCTGAGCGCGGGCAGCGAGGGCGAGGTGCTGTGGGTGCGCCAGTGCAACCCGGCAGGCGAACGCCTGCTGCTGTGGAACGTGGGCAAGACAGAGGTGACGCTGGGCAGACTGAGATTGCCCCACCCGCTCCCCACCCGCGTCGTCCTCCACTCCGAGCAGACGGACGGACCGCCTACCACCCTCACCTCCCTGCCCGTGGGCGAGGTTGTTCTTCTGGGGAACGTATGACCGCCACAAACCCACAACCTACAGCCCACACCCCACAACCCAAAACAACCCACATCCCCTCCTCCACCTACCGCCTGCAACTGAACAGGGATTTTAACTTTGCCGATGCGCGCAAAATTCTGCCGTATCTGGCGCGGTTGGGCGTCTCGGACGTGTACCTGTCGCCGATGTGGGGCAGCACGCCGGGCAGTCCGCACGGTTACGACGTGACCGATCATTCGGTGGTCAATCCCGAACTGGGCGGCCTGGGTGGCCTGCGCAAGTTCTCGGCGCGGGCGCAGGAGCTGGGGCTGGGCGTGATCGTGGATTTCGTGCCCAACCACATGGGCATTCAGGGCGGCCACAACCCATACTGGGAAGACGTGCTGATGCACGGGCAGGCCAGTCGCTACGCGCACTTCTTCGATATCTCGTGGCAGCCGCTGAAACGCGCGCTGGAAGGCAAAGTGCTGCTGCCGGTGCTGGGCGATCAGTACGGGCGGGTGCTGGAGAACGGCGAGCTGGCGCTGGAACACGCCGGGGGCCGCTTCTTCGTGCGCTACTGGGAACGCAAGCTGCCCATGTCGCCGCGCAGCATCGGCACGGTGCTGGCGGCGGTGGGGCAACAGCTTCCGCGCGCCGCCGCTGAGAGCATCCGGGCGGAACTCGCCAGTCTAGCGCGCAGCATGGAGAGCCTGCCCCGCAGCTCTTCCGACGCACTGACCGACGTGGACCGCCTGGGCCGCGCGCAGGAACTGGAGGTCATGACCCGCCGCCTGCGGGCGCTGCTGGAAACCTCCGCCGAGGTGCAGACCGCGCTGGACGCCGCACTTGCGGCCATCAACGCCGATCCAGCCGGGCTGGACGCGCTGGTGGGCGAGCAGAATTACCGGCTGGCCTTCTGGAAGGTGGCCGCCGAGGAAATCAATTACCGACGCTTTTTCGACATCAACGATCTGGCGGCGCTGCGGATGGAAGACCCGCGCGTCTTTGCCTGGGCGCACACCACCCTGTTCGGGCTGATCCGCGAGGGCGTCGTTCAGGGCGTGCGGCTGGACCACACCGATGGCCTGTACGATCCTGCCGGGTATTTCCAGGCGCTGCAAGCCGGAGCTGCCGAGGCGCTTGGCGTGGACTGGAAACCCGGTGTAGGCGGCCCGCTGCCGCTGTACGTGGTGGCCGAGAAGATTCTGGAGCCGGGGGAACACCTCCCGAACGACTGGGCGGTGGACGGCACCACAGGGTACGACTTCCTGGCCGAGCTGAACGGCGTTTTTGTGGATTCTACCCACGAGGACGAGATCAGCGCCATCTACCGCCGCTTCACCGGGGACCGCCTCAGCTACGGCGAGCATCTGTACCGGGGTAAGCAACTGATCCAGCGCGTCAGCCTGCCCGGCGAGGTCAACGTGCTGACCGAATCGCTGGAGCGGCTGGGCGAGTCGGACCTGCGTTCGCGCGACTTCACTCTCTCGGCGCTGCGCAACGCTGTGCGCGAGGTCATCGCCACCTTCCCGGTCTACCGCACGTATCTGCGCGCCAACGGAGACCGCGAACCCGGCGACAATGCCAAGATTGCCAGGGCCGTGCGCGACGCCAAGATCCAGAACCGCCGCGAGGGCGGGCCACTGGACCCCAGCGTCTTCGATTACCTGGCTTCGGTGCTGACGATGGACGTGCCCGACGGCGAGACGCGGGGAGCTTACGCCGACTTTGCCCTCAGCTTCCAGCAACTCACCGGCCCGGTGACGGCCAAGGGCGCGGAGGACACCGCCTTTTACCGCTACGCCCGCCTGATCTCGCTGAACGAGGTGGGCGGCGATCCGGCGCACTTCGGCACGCGCCTCAAGGACTTTCACAAGGCCGCGCAGGAGCGCTCGCAGCGCTGGCCGCACGCCATGCTCTCGGGCAGCACCCACGACACCAAACGCGGCGAGGACACCCGCGCCCGCATCAGCGTGATCAGCGAGCTGCCGCAGGCGTGGGGGGCCTTCGTGCGCCGCTGGGCCGCCCCCATTCTGGAGCTGAGCCAGGAGCAGGAGCTGGGTCTGGCCCCCAGTCCGCTGGATTCCTACACGCTGCTGCAAACGGCGCTGGGGGCCTATCCGCTGTCCGGCGATCTGACAGATTTCCCGGACCGCCTGAGCGCCTACCTGCTCAAGGCCAGCCGCGAGGCCAAGCTGCGAACCAGTTGGGCTGCCCCCGACGAGGAATACGAGGCGGCAATGGACCGCTTCGTGCGCGGGTTGCTGGCCGACAGCGGCTTCGCTGGTGCGCTGCGCGATCTGCATACGCTGATCAACCCTTACGGCGCGCAGAACGGCCTGAGTGCCACGCTCGCCCGCCTGACCGCCCCCGGTGTCCCCGACACCTACCAGGGTTCGGAGGGCTGGAACCAGAGTCTGGTGGACCCCGACAACCGCCGCCCGGTGGATTATCAGGGGCTGACCCGCCGCCTGACCCGGCTGGAAAAGGGCGTGGGCCTGCCACTGGCCCGCAAACTGCTGGGGAGTTATGAGGACGGCAGCGTGAAAACGCTGGTCACCTGGGCCGCCCTGCAAACCCGCGCCGCCCACCCGGAGTTGTTCCAGGCGGGGAGTTACCGCTCCATAGACGCCGGCCGTCACCTGCTGGCCTTTGCCCGCGAACACGAGGGCGAATTGGCGGTCACCGTTGCGCCGCGCCTGACGCTGACCCTGACCCGTCAGGCGGTTCCCTGGGCGCTGGGCGAGACGTGGGGCACGCGCCAGCTCACGCTGCCCGCCTCCGGGACGTTCGAGAATGTGCTGACGGGCGAACGCTTCAAGGTGCGTGGCGGCAAGATTCCGGTGGCAAAGGTGCTGGAGGACTTTCCGCTGGCGCTGCTGGTGAAACGCTGAGCTGCTCCAGCGTGTAACGTGCGCCCTACCTCTGTCCCGCTGCTGGCCTGTACACTGACGGGCTGACCCTGCCTCCGCCCTGTTGGAGTGAGGCGAGAGGACGGAGGAGAGCGCATGACTCAAACGGTAGATTCGCCCACAACTGTAGATAAACAAACAGTGGGCAAGCAAAATATGGCGAGCAGGAAAGTCGGTTTCATCAGCCTGGGCTGCCCCAAAGCCCTGGTGGACAGCGAACGCATCCTGACCCAGCTCCGGGTGGAAGGGTACGAGGTGGCCGCCAGCTACGAGGGCGCGGACGCCGTGATCGTCAACACCTGCGGCTTTATCACCCCCGCCGTGGAGGAATCCCTGAGCGCCATCGGCGAGGCGCTGGAGGCCACGGGCCGCGTGATCGTGACTGGCTGCCTGGGCGAGCGCCCCGACAAGATTCTGGAACGCCACCCCAAAGTCGCCGCGATTACGGGCAGCGAGGCCGTGGACGACGTGATGATGCATGTGCGCGAGCTGCTGCCGATTGAAACAGACGAGTTCACGGGCGTGCTGCCCGTCACCGCATCGGGCATGCGCCCGGAGCGTGAGAACACCAAGCACGGCGACGTGTTCGCGCCCACCATCAAGCTGACGCCCCGGCATTACGCCTATGTCAAGATCGCCGAGGGCTGCAACCACACCTGCGCGTTCTGCATCATTCCCAAGCTGCGCGGCCTTCAGGTCTCGCGCGACGCGGGCGCGGTGCTGTACGAGTCGTTCCGCCTGATCGCGGGCGGTACCAAGGAACTGATGATCATTTCGCAGGACACCAGCGCCTACGGTGTGGACGTGCGTTACCGCGAGTCCGAGTTTCAGGGCGAGCAGGTCCGCGCCCACCTGACCGATCTGGCCGTCAAGCTGGGCGAGATGGGCGCGTGGGTGCGGATGCACTACGTCTACCCGTACCCGCATGTGGACCGCATCGTGGAGCTGATGGCGCAGGGCAAGATCCTGCCGTATCTGGACGTGCCGCTGCAACACGCCTCGCCGCGCATCCTGAAGCTGATGCGGCGGCCCGGCGCGGGCAAGCAACTGGACACCATCCGGCGCTGGCGCGGCATCTGCCCCGAACTGACCATCCGCAGCACCTTTATCGTCGGCTTTCCCGGCGAGACCGAGGAAGAATTCGGCGAGCTGCTGACCTTTTTAGAGGATGCGAGGTTAGACCGCGTGGGAGCCTTCGCCTACTCGGACGTGGAGGAAGCCGACGCCAACGCCCTGCCTGATCCGGTGCCAGAGGACGTGAAGCAGGAGCGGCTGGCCCGCTTTATGGAAGTCGCCCAGCGCATCAGCACCGAGCGGCTGGCCGAGAAGGTGGGCCGCGTGATGGACGTGATCGTGGACGAATTCAACGACGACGAGGGCGACGCGCCGGGAACCCGCCTGATCGGGCGCACCAAGGGCGACGCGCCCGGCATTGACGGCCAGGTCTACCTGTTCGCGGGCGACTTCGCGGGTGGGGTTAAAATCGGCGACATCGTGCGCGCCCGGATTGAGGACAGCGATGAATACGACTTGTTCGGGGAAGTGGTGGAACGGCCCGAGTGGAAGCCGAACGTGCCGCAATTAGGGCATTTCGGGGGGCATTGAGTCAGGGTTGGGAGAACCTTACATCTCCACTATTCTTTGACGGCTGTATTTATGAATCCAGCCGTCTTTGGGTCTTAACTCAGGCTCCAGCAACTCATAGATTTCGTAGACTGACACTTCCGAGTCGCCCAGATTTAATTTGATCTTGTAGGCGTCAATCATCTCATCAAAGACTTGAAGCATGATTCCGATGGTTTCGTCCACGATGCAAGGGAGCAGAGAATCTACGGCAACTCGTGATCTGTCGTCAATCTGCGAGTAGATGCTGTGGATAAAGCGTGCGTACTCAGCACCGGACTCGCCTGTAAAGTAGCCATCAAAATTACTGATGGTGGCATCTCTGGCTCTAACGATTGAGCGCTCAAAGTATTCCGCTGCCGTATCTTGCATGGTTCAATCCACTCCCGGCACATACCGCCCCAGCAGGAACTCCACCACATCCCCGGCCCCATACCCCAGAGGCCACGCGGCGATGTCGTTCAGGCTGTCGCCGCTGGTCATCAGCGAGCCTTCGGTGTAGCCGCCCTTCTGCACCTGCGCGTATCCGGCGTCGGTCATCAGGGCGTTGCACAGGCATTTGCGGCCCACGGTGTCCTCAATCTTGCCGCCCTTGGCGACGTAGGCGTCCACGGGTTCGGCGGCGCAGCGCAGGCCGGTCTTGCCGTCCTCGCCCGCGTAGGCTTCGCGCAGGTAGCCGATGTCGCACACGCGCGGGCGGGCCAGATACTGTTCCACACGGGCCAGCGTGTCGTCCACCTGCACCACCTTGAACGGAAACCCGGTGGGCGAGGCCAGCGGATCAGTGTAGACCTCCACACCGCCGTCCTTGGTCAGCACATGAACCTGTTCGCGCAGATCATCGCGCAGGCCACTGTCGGCGCAGTAGGCGAACAGCGTGCCCACCTGAATGCCCGCCGCGCCGCGTGCCAGCGCTTCCTGCAAGGCTTCAGGCGTGGCGCGGCTTCCGGCCAGCCAGAAGGGAAGGCCCAGCTTCTTCATCTCGTCCAGATCGGCGATGTCGCGCTCGCCGTAGATCGGCTGGCCGGATTCGTCAAAGGTGGGCGTTCCGCGCGGCGGGGCGTTGTGGCCCCCAGCGGTGGGGCCTTCAATGATAAAACCCTCCACCGAGCCGCTGGCCTTCTTCATCAGCACCCCGGCCAGAATGTGCGAGGTCACAATCGGGTAGAACTTCGGGCGCGGCAGCTCGCGCCGCTCCAGCCCGTAGTCGGCGGGGTCAAAGGTCAGGACGGCGGCGTCCCCGCCCTTCACATCCAGCTTGATGGATGCCTGACCACCCGCCGCGAAAGCGTCCAGCACGCCGGGAATCTCGCGCGGAATGCCCGCGCCCATGATCACGGTGTCGGCCCCGGCCAGCATCGCCCCGTAGAGGGCCGGGACGGTGTGCAGTTGCAGCTTGGTCAGCAGGTTGACGCCCACCGGGTTGTCGTGGCCCTCACGCGCCAGAAACACTTCCACGAAACTGCCCATGACGCCCAGTTCCCAGGCCGCGCCGTGTTTGGTCACGGTGGGCAGCGGCACACGGCGGTAAGACTGGCCGGGTTCGCGCCCCTCCGGCAGAAAGTACATCTTGATGACCTTCTCGGCGCGTTCCTGATTGGGATAGGCAGCCAGAGCGCGGCGCACATGCCCGCCCTCGTCGCCGTCCTGGAGGCGTCGCACCAGCACGTTGTCGATGCCCGTGCAGGACACGATGCCCAGTTGCCCGATGCGGGACACGGCCTGCGCCAGCCCCCAGTGCGAGATGCCCACGCCCATGCCGCCCTGAATGATCTGCGGCAGAGCCGGGGTGACGTGGACGGCGGGGTGGATGTTCAGGTGGACATTGGAAGGAGTTTGAGTCATGTTCAGTTCAACCCTTTGTTTGAGAGATACCGGACTAGAACCAGCCGGGCGCGTTGGGGAATCGGAGCAGCCGGGGCGCAAAAGCAGGCACCGGCCAGATTCGGAAGTGTCTCATTATCCCGCATAACGCCTGGGGGCGGTGCAAGTTGGAACGCGGTCAAAAGGTGATCTCCTTCCCCGGCGCAGGACGACGTGTCGTGAAACAGATTTGGCGTGGAAGGCCACTGTAAGGCCGGGGCGCTTACACTTCTGCCGTGAGTCTCGACGTCTTGCTGGTGGTCTTCGCTGGTCTCTTCGGCCTGCTGGTGGGATCGTTTTCCAACGTGCTGATCTGGCGGCTGCCGCGCGGCGAGAACATCGCCTTTCCGCCCAGCCATTGCCCCCACTGTGACCACGACCTCAGCCCACGCGATCTGGTGCCGCTGTTCTCGTGGCTGTCGCTGGGCGGCAAATGCCGCTACTGCCGTGCGCCGATCAAGTCGCGGTATCCGATTATCGAGGCGCTGACCGGGCTGGGCTACGCTGGCATCGCCGTGCTGTTTCCCATCTTTATTTACGGCGCGGGCAGCCTGGGCCTGATGGTGCTGTTCACGCTGCTGCTGGTGGGCAGCGCGATTGATCTGGACACCTACACGATTCCCGACGAGCTGACGCTGCCCGGCGTGGCGCTGGGTTTACTTTTCGGTTTCTTTAACGGCAGGAACGCGGTGGAGGGCTTGCCCGATCTGGCAGGCGCGGTCAACGGCGCGTTGCTGGGCGCGGGCCTGCTCGTCGCCATCAACCAGTTCGGCTCGTGGGTGCTGCGGCGTTTCCGCGAGCGGCAGTATCCCGAATTTCCCATTGGGTTCCAGCAGATCAGCCTGGGCCTGCTGGCGGGCGCGTGGCTGGGGCCGTGGTGGGGCGCAGGCGTGGGCCTGCTGTCGGCGGCGGTGAATATGGTCAGCCGCCGCGTGGTCCGCATTCCCGAACTGCTGACCCTGGGCGGTCTGCTTCTGAGCGTGGTGATCGGCAGCGCGGGCATCGGCCCAGGCCTGATCCTGATGGTGCAGGGTTCACTGGCGGCGGCGGGCGGCGTGTCTCTGGTGGCAGGCATCTACTGGTGGGTCAAACACCGCCCCGGCGCTGCGGATGAGGCAGAGGACGACGGCGCAGACGAGCAGTACGACGCCAGCGCAATGGGCTTCGGGGACGTGAAGCTGGCTGCCGTGATCGGCGCGTTCCTGGGCTGGGAGCGGTTGCTGGTGGCCCTGCTCGTGGCCGTCTTCGCCGGGGCGATCATCGGCGTGATCCAACTGGCGCGCAAGCAGGAGAACCGGGTCAAATTCGGTCCCTTCCTGGCCTTCGGTGCATTGGTGGCACTGATCTGGGGCGCGGGCATCGTGGCGGGCTACCGGGGGATGCTGGGGCTGTAGGGCCTCTCCCCTCTCTCCCCTATTCCAGCCGGGCCAGATCCATGCTGGGTATCCCTGGCGAGACCCACAAGTTGCCCCGAACGATGAACCGCCACGGCAGGTTGCGCCCCTCCCTGATGCCCACGCGGGCGGTGATCTCCACCTCTTCATCGGGCAAAGTGAGAGCTGGCGCAAAGAGATGCAACTCCGCGCTATCCACCGCCGTCCCTTTCACCTCGGCGGGGCGGATGCCCAGCGCGTAGACCAGTTTTGCGGGGCCGTTGGTCAGGTCACGTTCGCGGGTCACGGGGCGGTGCGTGAGCATCTGGCCCCGGCCTTCCAGCGGTTCCAGCGCACGGATCAGGACGCTGGCGGCGATGCCCACCGGGCGGCACGACACTTGCAGTAACGGATGCCCGTGCGTACTCCAGAACAGCCAGCGGCCTGCCTGGACGGCCATCTCGGCGCTGCGGGCAGCATGAAAACGTCCAGCGGTGCAGGCGGGGTCACGCGGGCAATCGTAGGCTTCAGTTTCCACGATTCTGCCGCTCAGGATTTCGCCACCGGGCAGGACATGAACCAGGGTTCCGCCCAGCAACTCACGGGCCACATCCACTGGATCACGGTCAAAAAAGGTGGCGGGCAGTGGGGATATCACGGCGCTTACTTCCGCAGCATCCGCAGCCGCCGGAACGCCTGCCCTTCCTGGCGGGTCACGGTGTCCTGAAGCTGGGCGGTGGTGACCTCTTCCACAGTGACAAACGCTTTAGGGTAAACCGCCTCTATGGCGCGGAACGCCTGTTTCATTTTTTTGCGAGCGATCACGCTGAACATGATCCTCACCTCGCCGTCACGGCCCGAGGCGTTGACGGTGGTGACGTAAAATCCGGCCTTGCGGAGCGCCTCCTGCACGTCGGGGGCGCTGACGGGCACGATAATCCGCAGCACCACCTTGCCCACCGCCAGCCAGCGCTCGATGTTCGCGCCCAGCATGGTGCCCGACGCGTAGCCGCCCGCGTAGGCGATGAATTGCAGGGGGCTGTCCAGCGTGCTGAGGACCTTGGCCGCCGCCATCAGCCACACCAGCGACTCGAAGAAACTCAGCACCCCGGCGATCCGGCGTTTGCCGCGCACCAGCATCCCGATCCGCAAGGTTCCCAGCGACACGTCCACGATTCTGAGCGAGAAAATAAGCAATGCACCCAGCAGGGCGTCGGCAGTCAGGGCATCAAACACACCCCCGAACTTATGGGGGCAGGGAATGAGAATGGTCAGCGGTTGGAGGGGTTGGAGTGCTGCTGATCACGCCAGTCGTCCAGGTCATCCTTGGGGCCGGGGCAGTCCTCGGGCGTCAGACCTGTCTCCCCTGACGGGTTTGAAACCACAGATAAATCAGACCGCCGATGAATGCCAGGCCAGCCAGTGCCAGATTCAGCCACATGAAGCCGATGGTGCGGCTATAAGACTCGCCCACAACGACGATCTGGCCCAGCACAGAAATAAATTGGCCGGCGACAAAAGCCAGAAAGATGACTGGCAGGAGTTGTGGATGCTGCCGATACCGCGCCCAGAACCACCATCCGAACAGCGCAGGAAGCGGAATTAGCGCGGCCAGCCAGAGCTTGAGCGGATTTTCGCTGGGACTCACGAGAACGGAGACCACCGAAAACGCCGCCACGACACTCAGCATGACCAGAAAAAGCAGCGGCGTACTGACACTCGGCGTTGGCCCGCGCTGTTCGCCTTCTGACACGCCATCCCGCTGATCCATGATTCAGATTATCCCATCCCGCAGCAATCCACCCTCGTAAATGCGGCGGATCGTCGCCTCAATCTCCGGCTCTTTCACAGTGATGTCACGCACCGGGGCGTGGGCAGTGACGCGGGCAATCGGGGCGGCGGCAGCCCCGGTGAAGCCGTAGCGCACACGCGGGCCTTCCGCACCCAGCAGTGTCAGCCCCGGCACCTGCGGGTCAATCGGAGTGAACTCAAAATCCACCACCAGTTCGCGGGCGCTGCCGTAGCGGGCCTGCAAACTCGCCAGCGCGCCGTCGTACAGCAGGGAGCCGTGGTCAATGATCATCACGCGGCGGGCCAGCCGCTCCACGTCGCCCAGATCGTGGGTGGTCAGCAGCACCGTGACCTCGCGGGTGGCGTTGATATGCCGGATGAATTCGCGGATGCGCTCCTTGGCCACCACGTCCAGCCCCACCGTCGGCTCGTCCAGAAACAGCAGTTCGGGATCGTGCAGCAGGGCGGCGGCGAGGTCTGCCCGCATGCGCTGGCCCAGGCTGAGGGCGCGGGCGGGCGTGTTCAGGAATGGCCCCAGTTCCAGCAGCTCGGTAAAATCGCGCAGGTTCTGGCGAAACCGGGGTTCGGGCACGCGGTAGATGTGGCGCAGGAGTTCCAGCGACTCGTGGACGGGCAGGTCCCACCACAGCGTCGTGCGCTGGCCGAACACCGCGCCCAGGCGCGCCACATGCGCCCGGCGGTCCTTCCACGGCACCAGACCGCCCACCTCCACCCGCCCGCTGTCGGGGACCAGCAACCCGGTCAGCACCTTGATGGTGGTACTTTTGCCCGCGCCGTTTGGCCCCAGATAGCCCACGATCTCGCCGCGTTCAACGCTGAAGCTCACGTCCTTCACGGCTTCCATGACGACGCTGGAACCGCGCAATAGCCCGCCCTGATGCACGCGGAAAGTTTTTTTGAGGTTGTGGACGGTGATCATGGATGCTCCTCTGGAGCAGGTTGTGGGGTGTAGGAGGTGGGTTGTGTGAACGGCCAGAGCGACTTGATGATTTCCTGGGCCTGCCCGGTGGCCCCTTCTGCGAGCAGGTCTGCGACTCACCCTTCCGGCACTTTGCGCCTCCCTCCCTCTCACACAAGGGGTACACGTCTTTTCCCACACCCCACAACCCACGTCCCACACCCCAATTCACGTTCCCGTTCCCCCGTAATGCCGCACGCCCACGCGCCAGAACGCGAAGGCCGCCGCCAGCATCAGCGGGCCGACGAGGGGCGACAGGTAAGCGGCCAGCAGGGGCAGACCATCCGGCAGGGGACGGCCCAGAACGTGCAGTACGGGGAAATAGGACAGGAAGGCGGCGGGAATCAGGTATGTGAAGGTCTTGCGGAGGAACTGGCCGTAAATATCCATCGGGTAGGAAATCAGGGTGCGTCCGCCGTAGGTCAGCACGTTCATGGCCTCCACGCTCTCCACCGTCCAGAAGGTCAGGGTGCCGCCGATGACGAACAGGCCACCGAAAAAGGCGATCATCCCCAGCACACTTCCAGCCAGCAGCAGGGCAGTTTCGGGCGTCAAGACGGCCCCGGACGCACCCACGCCATACGCCAGAATCCCCGCCGCCAGAAAGACCCGCGTGATCCGCCGCAACGCGAAGTCCGAGCCGAAGATTTGCAGGCGCAGGGGCGCGGGCCGCAGCAGAAAGGTATTGAAGCTGCCGCTCCGCACATGCTGACTGAGGTTGGGGGCATCAAACCCGCCGAATGCGAGGTCCATCAGCACAAAGGCGATTTCCGCGAGGCCGTAGAGCAGGCTGACCTCTCCCAGCGTCCAGCCGCTCAGCGAACCGAAACGCGGCAGCACCAGCGCGAAGGCGGCAAATTCCGCCAGCGTAATCAGGGCCGATCCCAGCGCGTCCAGCGCGAACGACACCCGGTAAACGGCCTGCGAACGGGCCTGGGCACGCAGCAGCAGGAAGTAGAGGTGCAGGTGGTAGACGGCGGATGAAAAAAGATCTTTCTTCTGGCCTGGGCGTGAGTTGAATGACCTAGCCACCCGCCACCTCCAACCGCCGCAAGCCGCGTGACAGCACGAACGCCGCCACTCCAGACAGAAGCAGCGCCCAGCCGAACTGCACGGCCAATCCCGCCCACGCTTCCGGCCCGGTTGTGACGCCCAGCCAGATTTCCACCGTCGTGTTCATCATGCTGGGAAAGGGGGTGAAGGCCAGCACGCCCTGAAACCATTGTGGGAAGAAGGCCAATGGCATCAGGAAACCGCTGCCCAGGCCCAGCACCGCCCAGGCAAAGCGCCCGAAGCCCACGGCGTCCGGGGACCAGAAGGCCGCGCAGTTGACCAGAAAACGGAAGGCGAAGCCGCAGGCCCAGGCCAGCAGCAGGCTCAGGGTGGTCAGCAGCCAGCCCGTGAACCCGGCGGGAAACGTAGCGCCCCAGATCAGCGCGAACAGCGCCAGCATCGGCAGACCGCGCAGCACGAACTGGCCCACCGCGCGGCCCGCGTCCTGCGCCGCCCAGAAGGCCAGCAGGTTATGGGGGCGCAGCAGATCGGAGGCCACCTCGCCCCGGTGAACCGTCCGCATGAAATCGGTCCAGCCGAACAGGGACAGGGCCATGATGAATGCCTGCGTGAGTCCGGTGTAGGTAATGGCGTCCTGAACGGTGTATCCGGCCACCTGCGGCTTGCTGCCGAACAGCGCCACCAGCACAGAGATTCGCAGCACGCCAAAAAACAGGTTGGTGATCAGCCCCCACAGCGCCGCCTGCGGGTACGCGAACTGCCGCCGGAAGCCCAGCCGCGCCACCGAGGCGTATAGCGGGGCGTTGAGGCGTGGGGAGGAGGGGCGTGGCGTGGGTTTCAGGGCCGCTCGCATACAGGCCAGAGAGCTTAGCGGCTGCCGGAGCGCGGGCGCATGGGCCAGATGGCGGAGGGGTCCGTGCGCCACACCCCTCCCAACCTCTACCTTTTCTGAAGTCCTTGCTCAGTCCACAGGGCGTAAGCTATGCGGTGTTCAATAGTTCACATTCACCCACAGGAGGTCAACACTTATGATGGACATCTTCAACATGCTCGGCGGGATGGGCAACGCTCAGCAGCAGGTCAGCCAGCAGACCAGAGCCACCCCGCAACAATCCGCGTCCGCGATGGAGGCGGCCATTCCGTTGCTGCTGGGGGCCATGACCCGCAACGCGGGCAGCCCGCAGGGCGCGGCCTCGCTGGCCGGGGCTTTGGGCCAGCACGACGGCAGTGCGCTGGATATGTTCAGCCAGGGCGGCGCACCCAACATGCAGGAAGGTCAGAAAATCCTGGGCCATGTGTTCGGCAACCAGCAGCAGTCTGCCGCCAACGCCGTCGGCAAACGCGCGGGCATCGATCCCCAGCTTGCCATGCAGATTCTGAGCATGGCCGCGCCGCTGGTGCTGGCCTACCTGGGCCGTCAGAAGCAGCAGGGAGGCGGTCAGCAGGGGGGGCAGGGCGGTGGCCCGGACCTCGGCGGTTTGCTGGGCGGACTCCTCGGCGGCGGTTCCGCTGGAGGTCTGGGCGGCATGCTCGGCGGTCTTCTGGGCGGCGGTCAGCAGGCCCCACAACCTCAGCAATCCCAGAGCGGCGGCGGCATACTGGGCGGCGGCCCGGTCATTTCCGGCCTGCCCCCGCAGAACAATCAGGCGCAACAGGACACCCAGCAGGGCGGCGCGGGCGGCATCGTCGGCACCCTCAACAATGTGCTGGACCGCGACGGCGACGGCAATGCCCTCAACGATCTGATCGGAATGTTCAGCGGACGACGCTGAGAGGCGCTGTTCTGATCCCTGGATCGGACATGTCTTAAATCAAAGGTTTGAGGAGGTGGCGCAAGTAGACTGTTCTACTCGCGCCACCTCCTTTTTGCTGTTGCATACACGATTGACGCGCCAGCCAAACGCACCAGCCCGGATCAATTCACCAGCGGACGGGCAGCCCTGTCCGCGCACTCTCGTAGCCGCCCAGCACCAGCCGCACGCTCTCGCGCCCGTCCTCGCCCGTGCAGACGACGGGCGCACCGTCCTGAATGCTCTGGACAAAGCGCACGACGCTGCGGACGTGGGCATTGTCGGACGCGGCGAAGTCGTACCAAGTCTCGTCCGTCTGGCCCCACTGCCCGTAACCCGATTCGCGGTTCACGAAACGCAGGCGCGGTTTGCCCAGGCGGTTGCTGCATTCCAGCGCTCCCTCTGTGCCGTAGACGGCGAAACTCTCCTCCCAGCCGGTGGCCGTCCAGGCGTTTTCCACGCTGGCAAAGCCGCCGTTTTTAAACTCCAGGGTGGCGACGCTGGTGTCCTCTACCTCGATCTCAAATTTCAGGGTGGCCATGCGGGCGTAGATGCTCTCCACATCGCCGCCAAAGTGCCGGGCGAGGTCCATCATGTGACAGCCGTTGTCCAGCAGGGTGCCGCCCCCGCTGGCCGCGAGGCTGCCGAAGGCCCCACGCACTTCCGGCGCACCGCCCCAGTCGTGCGCCTGCCGCAGCCGCATGAAGGTCACGCGCCCGATGCGGCCCTCGTCCATCAGGCGCTTGGCGGTCTGCACCAGGGGGCTGGAACGCAGGTGATGCCCGGTTTGCAGAATGGCCCCGCCCTCGTGCGCCGCCGCGATCATCTCGTCGCAGGCGGCCAGATCGAGGGACAGCGGTTTCTCGCACAGGACGTGAATGCCCCGCCGCAGGGCAGCCAGGGCAGCGGGCGCGTGGAAGGCGTTGGGCGTGCAGATGCTGACCGCCTGCACCCCGCCGCTTTCCAGCAGTTCCGTGAAGTCGCTGTAGCCCCGCGCGTTCCAGTCGGTCTCGCGCCGCTGCCGGGCGGCCCCGTTCGTTTCGGCGAAGGCCATCACATTGGCCCCGGCGTGGCTGTAGCCCTCGTAGTGCCGCTGCGAGATGGCCCCCGCGCCGATGATGCCGACATTCAGCGGGGCAGACTGCGGCAGCACAGTGGTCACAGCTTTTCCAGCGGCAGTGTTTCCAGTGGCTGGGGCCGGTGTCCGAACGAACGCGGCGCACTGGCCGTGGGCATGGCCCAGCGTGCGGCGTTGGCAATCACCTGTTGAATCTGCGGGTTGTGGTACGTCGGAAATGTTTCGTGGCCGGGGCGGAAGTAAAAGATCTTGCCGCTGCCGCGCGTGAAGGTGCAGCCGCTGCGGAACACCTCGCCGCCCGCGAACCAGCTTACGAAGACCAGTTCATCGGGGGCAGGGATGTCGAAATGCTCGCCGTACATCTCCTCATGCTCCAGCTCGATGAATTCGCCCACGCCCTGCGCGACGGGGTGCGCCGGGTTAACCACCCACAGCCGCTCCTTCTCGCCTACCTCACGCCATTTCAGATCACAGCCGGTGCCCATGAGCGTCTTGAACGGCTTGCTGAAGTGCCCGGAATGCAGCACGATCAGGCCCATGCCGTTCAGCACGCGGGCCACCACTTTCGCCGCCACAGCGTCCGACACGTCGCCGTGTGCCTTGTGTCCCCACCACAGCAGCACGTCCGTATTGTTCAGCACCTCGTCGGTCAGGCCATGTTCAGGCTGATCGAGGGTGGCGGTCTGGACACTTTCAAAGCCGTGCCTCCGCAACCCGTCGGCAATCACGCTGTGGATGCCGTCCGGGTAGTGGACGCTGACTTTGGGGTTTTCCAGTTCGTGGCGGTACTCGTTCCAGACGGTCAGGCGGGGCAGTGTGGATGAGGTCATGACGGGAATGAATGTAGCGCGGTGAGGGACCTACTTCCAGCTCAAATCAACTTGTCCAGCGTGATCGGCGTCTCGCGCACCCGCTTGCCTGTCGCGTGGTAGATGGCGTTGGCGACGGCGGCGGCGGTCCCCACGATGCCGATTTCGCCCGCGCCACGTGCGCCCAGAGCGCTGACGTGGAAGTCGGGATGGTCCAGCGCGATGGCCTGTACGCTGCCGATATCGGCATTGACGGGAATGTGGTACTCGGCCAGATTGCTGTTCAGGATCAGGCCCGTGCGCGCGTCGGTGTGGGTTTCCTCGTGCAGCGCCATGCCCACGCCCCAGACCATGCCGCCCGTCAGTTGCGATTCGGCAGTCTTTGCGTTGATGACCTGCCCGATGTCGAAGGCCCCCACCACCCGGCTGACACGCGGGGTCATGAAATCGGGATCGATGCGAACCTCCACGAACACCGCACCCCAGGAATGGCGGGCGAAGCGCTCGGCCACCGCTGCCACGCTGCCGTCCTTGCCCGCCTTGAGCTGATCGAGGTGTTTCTGGCTGCCCTCGTGCGGGATGGTTTCGCGGTAGACCTCGTGCTGGTCCTTGCCCAGGCGTTTGAGGATGGCGGTATAGTCCTCGCCCTGATCCGTTTCGCCCAGATACAGGCCGCCATCGCGCGGGTGGATGTCCTGCCCGGCCACGCCAAACAACGGGGAGGCGGAATCGTGCGTGGCGGCTTCCATCAATTCCTCACGCAGGCCCATCGCGGCGGCCAGCACGGCGCTTCCCACACTGCTGGCCGTGCGGCTGCCCCCGGAATAGCCGTTCTTGGGCAGGCGCGAATCGCCCAGCTTGACCGTAATCTGCCCAATGTCCAGACCCAGCGAATCGGCGGCGATTCCGGCCAGGATGGAATAGGTGCCGGTGCCGATGTCGTGGCTGCCCGCCTCAATTTCTACATGGCCGTCGGCGCACAGCCGGGCGCGGGCGGTGGCGGCGCTGGCGTAGACCGGGTAGGTGGCGGTGGCCATGCCCCAGCCGATCAGGGTGTGGCCGTCGCGCATGGAGCCGATTTCGGGGGTGCGATTTTCCCAGCCAAACGCCCCTGCCGCGCGGTCATAGCATTCCAGCAGGTGCTTGCTGCTGTACGGCTTGCCGCTTTCTGGATCACTGTTCTCGGGGGCGTGGTTGCAGCGGCGAAATTCCAGCGGATCGAGACCGGCTTTCTCGGCCAACTCATCCATCAGCACTTCCAGGCCAAAGCTGCCGCTGGCCTCGCCGGGGGCGCGCATCATGATGTTTGGCCCGGCATGGGTGCGGATCAGCGTGTAATTCAGGGCCATGTTCGGGTTGGCGTACAGCATCTTGGGCACATTGCCCACCTGCTCGGGGAAGAGGTCGGACACCCCAGTCTGCGTCTGCGCGTCCAACTTCATGGCCGTGAATTGCGCGTTGTCGTCCAGCCCCACCGAGTACGCCGAGGTCGTCGCGGCGCGGTAGCCCACGGCGGCAAACATCTGGGCGCGGGACAGCACCAGCTTGACCGGGCGGCCCAGTTTGCGCGCAGCCAGCACGACAGTCGGCAGGTGCGGCCAGGTGGTGGCCTTGCTGCCAAACCCTCCGCCCACGAAGGGGCTGATGACATGCACGTTGTCCGGCTCCAGCCCCAGCATGGCAGCCAGGGTGTGCTGCGCGGACTGCATCCACTGCGTTGGCTCGTAGATAGTGACGCGCTCGTCGCCGTCCCAGGCGGCAATGACGGCGTGCATCTCCAGCGGGTTGTGGTGGTGGACCGGGGTGTCGTAGGTGGCCTCGAAGGTGCTGGCGGCGTCCTTCAGACCTTTTTTAACATTCCCGCGCGAGTGGCCCAGCGGCGGCAGCGGCAGCTTGTCCAGCAGCGGCAATCCTTTCAATCCCTGTTCCAGCGTAGCGCGGAAGTCGGAGGCGTCATATTCGATTTCGAGGAGTTGCGCGGCGTGTTGGGCGGCTTCCAGCGACTCGGCCACCACCAGGGCGACGGGCTGCCCTCGGAACTCAATGTTGGGCGATTGCAAAGGCAAAACCGAGGTTCCGGCAGGACCACGCGGATACGCCTTGACCGGCTTCAGCTCTATGCCCTGAGACTCGTGGGTCAGGATGTCCAGCACCCCCGGCACGGCGCGGGCGGCCTTCTGGTCAATGCTCCTGATACTTCCGTGGGGAATCGTCGCGCTGACCAGGACGGCGTGCGCCAGTTCCGGCAGATCAAATTCGGCGGTGTACGTCGCCGCGCCGCGCACCTTGTCGGGGCCGTCCACGCGGCTGACCCGCTGGCCCACATAATTCTGAGGCTGGCCTTTCTGAACGGTCATGCGCCTGCTCCTTCGATTGAATTTCCGGCTTCATCCACAAGCCCTGCCGCCTGCATCAGCGCCCGGACGATCACGCGGGCGGTCAGCGGCACCTTGAAGGCATTCTGCGCCAGCGGGTGCGCGTGCTGAAGCGCGGCGCGGGCGGCGGCTTCAAAGGTTTCACGGGTGGCGGGCTGGTCGACTAAAGCGGCTTCCGCTTCCGGTGAACGCCAGGGTTTAGTGCCCACTCCACCCAGCGCGACACGGGCTGCATTCACTTTCCCATCCTGAACGTCCAGCACGGCGGCGCAACTGCTCAGCGCGAACTCGTAGCTCTCGCGGTCCCGCACCTTGAGATACACGGCGTTCCTGGCAATGGGCGCGGGAAGGATCAGCGCCACGATCAGTTCACCATCCCTCAAATCGTGTTCAATGTGGGGCGTTTCGCCGGGCAGCAGATTAAAGTCCTCCATCCTGACGGTGCGCTCTCCATCTGGCCCGCGCAAAACCACACTGGCCCCATACGCCACCAGCGCCACCGAAGCGTCCGAGGCGTGCGTGGCAATGCACTGATCCGAGCCGCCCAGAATCGCCATTTTGCGGTGATGGCCCTCGCGTGCGCCGCACCCGCTGCCCGGATCGCGCTTGTTGCATTCCTTGAAGGCCAGGTCGCGGAAATACGGGCAACGCGTGCGCTGCATGATGTTGCCGCCCATACTCGCCATGTTGCGAATCTGCTGGGAGGCACCTGCAAGGAGGGCTTCACGGAGCGCCGGGTAACGTTCGGCAATCAGGGCGTGTTCAGCGGTCTGCGACATGCTGGCGAGTGCGCCGATCCGCACGCCCTCGCCGTCCTCCACGATCTGCGACAACTCCCCGTTCTCGCGCAGCGGTGTGATGTCGGTCAGGTGGGAGGGGCGCTCCACGTCCAGTTTCATCAGGTCGATCAGGGTGGTGCCGCCCGCCAGGAATTTGCCCGGCTGGCCCACCGCACCCTCTACACTCTGCGCCCGCGCGTACTCGAAGGGCCTCACTGGCGCTCTCCAGCCACACTCTTGACGGCCTCGACAATCTGCGGATAGGCGGCGCAGCGGCACAGGTTCCCGCTCATGAAGTCGCGCAATTCAGCGTTATTCGCGGCATGTCCGCCCTCCACGCAGGCCACTGCACTGAGAATCTGGCCGGGCGTGCAGTAGCCGCACTGAAAGGCGTCGTGTTCGATAAAGGCCGCCTGCATCGGGTGCAGTGCGCCGTCTGGCCCGCTCAGGCCCTCGATGGTGCGGATTTCGTGGTCCTGGGCGCTGAGGGCCAGGGTCAGGCAACTCAGGTGGGGTTCGCCGTCCATCAGCACGGTGCAGGCCCCGCACTGGCCGTGATCGCAGCCCTTCTTGGTGCCGGTCAGATGCAACCGCTCGCGCAGCACGTCCAGCAGGGTGGCCTGCACAGGAATATCCAGCGCGTGCGCCTGCCCATTGACCGTGAGGGTCAGGGGAACGCTATTGAGTGAGGTCATGGGGGTCAGGCTAGAGCGGCGCGGCGTGGGGCTGTGCTGGGCGGGGTTCACAGGGCCTTGAGCTGAGCATTCTTATTTGCAGACCAACCTTCTAAGCGCCCACCACGCTCCGCGCAGGTTCCCACAGCCGCCACAGCTCGTAAATGCCCATCAGCAGGTGCAGGATCAGCTTGGCACCCAGTCCGGTCAGCAGGCCCACCAGCGTTCCCCAGGCCGAGCGCAGGGCGTCTGGCAGGTTCTTGCGGACCACCAGCAGTTCGGCCAGCAGCGCCCCGGCCAGCGGCCCCACGATCAGGCCAAAGGGAATGAACAGCCCGGCCAGCCCGCCGATCAATGCGCCCCAGACCGCCTGTTTGCTGCCGCCGTAGCGCCGCGCCCCCCACGCCGAGGCCAGGTTGTCCACGAAGCCGATCAGGATGGTCAGCGCCCCGAAGGTCAGCAGAAATGGCAGGTCCGGCCAGACCTGAAAGCCGTCCAGCAGCGTGGCCCCCAGCGCCCCCAGAAAGATGATCAGCGTGGCGGGCAGCACTGGCACGAAGGTCGCCACCATGCCGACGATCCAGGCAACCAGAAAAATCAGAAAGGCGAGGCTCATGTCCCAGCACAGTACGGCGCACGCGGGCTGGAGGTTCCCCACCCAACTTCCGGCGGCGTGACAGTCGGACCTTTGGACGGTTGGACAGCCAGACACGAAAAAGCCCCCACCGCGAAGTGGGGACTTTATTTACTTTGGTTGCAGGGACAGGATTTGAACCTGCGACCTCCGGGTTATGAGCCCGACGAGCTACCAGACTGCTCTACCCTGCGTTATCCTTTGAAACTTTCAGCACTTTTAACGTGCCTCACGCCGTCCTTCTCTTCTCAGCGCTTGGGAATAGTACAGCCCCCCGCCCGGACTGTCAACTGTGCATGGGGTTGCCATAGGGCGGCGCAGGGCGAGAGGGAGTGCGTGAATTCGTGCGCCAGCCTGACCCGGCGGGCGCTAGGCTGGGGGGATGATCCCCACGCCAGCCTCCGAAATCGCGGCGCGCAAACTGCGCCATGTGGAGGCGTGCCTGCTGCCGGAGAGCCAGTACGCGGGCGTGACCACCGGGCTGGAGGCGGTGCCCTGGCTCTACCGCGCCCTGCCGGAGCGCAACCTGAGCGAGATAAACCTGACCACCACGTTTCTGGGCCACACCCTGAAGGCCCCGGTCCTGATCGGCGCGATGACTGGCGGGGCCGAGCGGGCGGGGCACATCAATGCCCATCTGGCACAGGCCGCGCAGAAGCTGGGCGTGGGTCTGATGCTGGGTTCGCAGCGCGTGATGCTGGAGCGCCCCGACACCGCCGCCACCTTCCAGATCCGCGAACTGGCCCCCGATATCCTGCTGCTCGGCAATCTGGGCGGGGCACAGTTCCTGCTGGGCTACGGCGCGAAAGAGGCCAGCCGCGCCGTGCAGACCGTGGGCGCGGACGCTCTGGCGATTCACGTCAACCCCTTGCAGGAAGCGTTGCAGCGCGGCGGCGATACGAACTGGACGGGCCTGACTGCGCGGCTGGCCGAACTGCTGCCAGACCTGCCCTTCCCGGTGGTTCTTAAAGAGGTGGGGCATGGGCTGGACGCGCACACCGTTGCTGCTGTTCGTGACCTGGGATTCGCCGCGCTGGACGTGGCCGGAGCCGGGGGCACCAGTTGGGCGCGGGTGGAACAACTGGTGGAACATGGCGCGGTCATCAGTCCTGATCTGTGCGAGGTGGGCGTGCCGACGGCCCAGGCATTACGTGAGGCCAGAATCGCTGCCCCGAGAATGCCCCTGATCGCCTCCGGGGGCATTCGCACGGGGCTGGACGCCGCCCGCGCCCTCAGCCTGGGCGCGGGGGTGGTGGCGGTGGCCCGCCCACTTCTTGCACCCGCGCTGGACAGCGCTGAAGCCGTGGAGGACTGGCTGGCGAACTTCATTCAGGAATTGCGCGTGGCCCTGTTCGTGGGCGGCTACTCGGACGTGTCGGCGGTGCGGGCCTCATCCTGACGGTGTCTGGGGCAATTCCTCCAGGGCGTCCTCTACCGAGTCGGGCTGATCGCCCTCTCCAAGACGCTCCAGCACTGCTTCCTCCAGTTGGCCCAGCCGCCGCGTAACCGGATCGGTGGCGATGATCAGGGCCACCAGCGTGGTTAAGGCGGCGACGGCCAGATGCACCCGGAAAGTGTCCAGATCGATGAACAGCAGCCCCACGGCCAGCCCCGCCCCCACCAGCAGCGCGGGCAGACTTCTGTCCGGGAAGAAACGGCGCGTGACCCGTAGCGAATTCCAGCGCAAAAACGCCAGCGTCAGCAGGGCCAGGGCCAGCGCGGCGGCCACCAACTGCTGGTCCTCGGCGGCCTTGCTGGACCCGGCGGCAGACAGGCCGTGTCCCAGCCCCACGCTCAGCACCACCACCGCCAACGTGAAGGGCAGGTGGCCGTACAGCCACGCCAGCATGCCCTCCACCCGGCGGTCCACCCGCGCCCCCAGCAGCGGCAGCGAGCGGGCCTGATCGAAGTACATGCGCCACAGCGCCACCGCCGTCACGATGGCCGCCAGCGCCGGAATCAGGTTATTCGCGTTCAGCTCCTGCTGTCGGCTGCCGCCCACGACTTCGGTGACGATTTCCCCCAGCGCGATGATTTGCAGCAGGCCCACCCGTTCGGGCAGGTGGCCCTCGTGCGGCAGGGCGTGGCGGCTGTGGTTGCGGATGAAGACCGGGGTCAGCACGTCCAGCAGCAGGGCGGCGCACCACAGCCCGATCTGCGCCGCCGAGCCACCCGGCCACGCCGCCGAGACCAGCCACAGCGCCGCTGCCGTGCCGAAGGCCAGCGCCATGCGCCCGGCGAAGGCGGCCACGGCGGGACCACGCCGCGCCACCGCCACGTACAGCCCTGTCTGGATCAGCCGGTTGACCCCGTAGGCCAGCGCAAAGGCCGAACCGGTATCCACCAGATCGCCCCGGATGGTCAGGGCAATCATGCCCAGCGACACCAGTTGCGCCAGCGTGCCCCAGCGGTAGGTGCGGCTCTCGTTGCCGTAGCGGGCGGCGAAGGTGGCGTTGCCCGCCCAGGCCCACCACACCGCCACGAACAGCAGCCCGAAGTGCAAGAGGCTCATGAAGTCCGGCGACTGGCCCAGCCGCTTGGCAAGCTGATCGAAGGCCACCACGAAGATCAGGTCAAAGAACAGTTCCAGCCAGGAGACCTTCTGCTCCTGGTAAACAGAACTCTCCTGATCCTGGGCTTCAGAGGGCGCATCTTCCACGGTTCTCTGGAGATTCATACGGATTCCGTCTGTTGCGTTAACAAACCGGGAAAGCTCCGGTTCGTTAACTCCACGCCCGGAACCCGTCCTTCTCCTTCTCGCATCCGCTCGGATTTCATCGTTTTTGCAAACGATTCAATCGGAGTCCGTATCACTTCGTCGGGCTGGCCGTGCGTCACGCGGATTTTTTTATCAGATGAGTGAGGCAGGCCACCGTAAGCAGCCCCTCACCTCAAGCGACCCAGGCCCTTGCGGATCAGCGCGTCGGCGCTCAGCCCCGGCTCGGCGGACAGCAGTTCGGCCACCACCGCGCGCACCCCGGCCTCGCGGAAACCCAGGGCCAGTAGCGCGTCCACCGCGTCGCGGCCCTCCGTCGTCACTGGTCTGGTGGCCCTCACGCCGCCCACGGCAGGCGCGGCCAGATGTTCGGGCACCTTGCCCTGAAGCTCCAGCACCAGCCGCTCAGCGGTCTTCTTGCCCACGCCAGAGACGCTGGACAGCAGTTTGGCGTCGCCGCTCAGCAGGCCCTGCGCCAGCGCCGAGACGGGCATGGCCGACAGCATCGCCAGCCCCAGCTTTGGCCCCACGCCGCTCACCCCGGTCAGCAGATCGAACAGCCGCACGCTGTCGGTATCCGCGAAACCGAACAGCAGTTGGGCATCCTCGCGCACGATGAAACGGGTGTTCAGTTCGGCGGGCTGCCCCGCCACCAGTTTCGCCAGCGTTCCCGCCGGACACTGGACCTCGTAGCCCACGCCGCCCGCCACCACCACGGCGCTGTTCTCGCGCACCTCGCGCACCACGCCAGACAGGTAAGCAATCATTGCCACCGATTCTAATGCGCTACCGGAGTGTGGGGCTGTGGGAGCGGGCAGGATTTGCAGGGCTGGATTTGAAAGGGCTGGAGAATTCTGGGTGTCACCCGGCCACAGACAACGTCACCCCACGCATTTTCAGGCCCCTGCCCCGGTGTTAGACTCCCTGCGGCAGACCTCACTCCCTTGTTTGGGGAAAGCCCTTTGAGAGCAGCCCATTTCCCGCCCCATCCCTTTTTGCGCTTTACCCAAGCCCGGCCCACAACAGGAGAAACCCAATGCAATACGTAGTTCACCGCCCCCGCGTGGGCGTGTTTATCGATACCCAGAACCTCTACCACTCCGCGCGTGACCTGCTGGAACGCACCGTCAACTTCGAGACGCTGCTGAACGTGGCCGTGGATGGCCGCGAGCTACTGCACGCCATTTCCTACACGGTGGAGCGCGAGAACGAGGCCACCGCCCGGCCCTTCATCTACAAGCTGTCCACGCTGGGCTTCAAGGTGCGGCGCATGAACCTGCACCTGCACCACGTCACCGACGGCGGCAAACCCATCTACGAGGGCAACTGGGACATGGGCATCGTGGCCGACATGGTGCGCCTGATGGACCATCTGGACGTGGTGGTGCTGGGCAGCGGCGACGGCGATTTCACCGACATGGTGGAGGTCTTGCAGGAGCGCGGCAAGCGCGTGGAGGTCATCGCCTTCCGCGAACACACCGCCCAGCGCCTGATCGACGCCGCAGACCGCTTCATGCACCTGCCCGACATCGAGGACGCGTTGATGCCCGCCCGCCAGCGCAACAATGCCAAGGCCGACGAGCCGAAGCCAGAAGAACCCGTCCAGTAATCCAGCGATGCCCGACTCCAATCTTTATGACGCCGACGCCGTTCTCGCCCGCCTGAACTTCGATTTGCCCCCGGAGCGCATCGCCCAGACCGGGGCCGAACCGCGCGACTCCTCCCGCCTGATGGTGGTAGGCCAGGGCGAGATTTCGCACCGCGTCTTCAGCGATCTGCCCACGCTGCTGCGCCCCAGCGACCTGCTGGTTTCTAACCAGAGCCGCGTCATTCCCGCCCGTGTGATGGCGCGCAAGCCCGTGACCCCCGAAGGCCACGGCGGCGGCGTGGTGGAAGTCATGCTGCTGCGCGAGGAAGAGAACAATGTCTGGAGCGCGTATCTCAAGCCTGCGAAACGGGCCGGGAAAGAGTTGTGGCTGGGCCAGGCTGACGGTGAGCAGCATCGGGCCGAAGTCGTCGGCATTCTGGAAGACGGCGCACGGCTTTTGCGCTTCGAGCATGACCTCAAGCCGCATCTGGACGAGATCGGGCGGCTGCCGCTGCCGCCGTATATCGATGCTGGCGACGATGACGAGGTCTGGCGCGAACGCTACCAGACGGTGTATGCCCGCGATCCCGGCAGCGTGGCCGCCCCCACCGCCGGGCTGCACTTCACGCCGGAGCTGCTGGCGCGGCTGGACAGCAGGGGCGTGGAACGCTGCGCCGTAACCCTGCATGTGGGCGCGGGAACATTCAGGCCCATCCAGGGATCGGTGGCGGACCACACCATGCATGCCGAGCGGTATTCGGTGAGCGAGGCCACCGCGCAGGCCATCAACCGCGCCAGGGCCGAGGGCCGCCGCGTCGTGGCCGTCGGCACCACCACGGTTCGCACGCTGGAAAGCGCCTGGGACGGGCAGATGGTACAGGCGGGCGAGGGCGACACGCGTATTTTCATCACCCCTGGCACGCCTGTTCACGTTCCCGATCTGCTGATCACCAACCTGCATCTGCCGGGCAGCACCCTGCTACTGCTGGTGTCTGCCTTTGCTGGAGAGGAGCGCATTCAGGCAGCTTATGACGCGGCGCTGGCGGGGGACTACCGCTTTTATTCGCTGGGCGACGCGATGCTACTGGAGAATAGGCGGGAAGGCTAAAAAAGCCTAATTCAGCGTCCGCTGCCCCGGCACGTCCAGCATGAACGCCGGAATCGGCACCCGCACCCGCGCGCCCCAGGCGTCCTGCATCACGTAATAGCCGCGCATCACACCCGGCGTGGCCTCCACCGTCACGAAGGAATCGTAGACGAAGGTGCCGCCCGGCGCGATCACGGGCTGCTCGCCCACCACGCCGTCGCCGTCCACATTGATCTCGTGGCCGTGCGCGTCCACGATGTCCCAGTGCCGGGCCAGCAGTTGCCAGGTCTGATCGTGGTGGTTCTCTATGCGAATCACATAGCTGAAAACCTTGCGCTCCGGCGTACTGTGCGCGGCCAGATGGCTGACCTGCACGCTGATACGGATGTCCGGCGCAGTGTTGGCCCCGGAGTCGGGACTGGGAGGGTCTGAACGTTCTGAATCGGGGGGAGGACGGCTCATGGGTTCAGAGGATAGCGGAGGCCAGCGCCGCAACGTGCCCCGGCGGCGCGTATGAGCAATCGGTGGGTCATGTGCTGAAGGCAGCGCGCGGAAGCCTGCTCTACACTGCCCTGCGTGACTTCTAACTCAGAACTGGGCATCAACAAGGACTTCCTTTTCGCGCTGCTTTCCGAAGCCGCACCCAGCGGTCTGGAACGCCGCGCCGCCGACGTCTGGAAAGCCGAGGCCAGCGCCTTTGCCCGCGTCTCCGAGGACCATTACGGCAACGTGTACGCCGAACTGGGACCACAGGACGCGCCCGCGATTGCCTTGATGGGCCACCTGGACGAGATCGGCCTGATCGTCTCGCATGTGGGCGACGAGGGCTTTCTCAGCGTGCTGCCCATCGGCGGCTGGGACCCGCAGGTGCTGGTGGGCCAGCGCATCCGCCTGCTGGCACCGGGCGGCGATCTGCTGGGCGTGATCGGCAAGAAGGCCATCCACGTCATGGAATCCGAGGAGCGCAGCAAGGCCAGCAAACTGGAAGACCTGTGGATCGACGTGGGCCTGAGCAAGGAGGACGCGCAGGAGCAGATTCCGGTGGGCACCTACGGCGTGATCGAGCAGGGACCGATCATGGTGGGGAACAAGATCGTCAGCCGGGCGCTTGACAACCGCGTGGGCGCGTTCGTGGTGCTGGAAGCCCTCAAGGCGCTCCAACATACGGACCTCAAGCACCGCGTCGTGGCCGTGGGCACCAGCCAGGAGGAAATCGGGCTGTTCGGCGCGCGACTGGGCGGCCACAAAATCGATCCCATCGCCGGAATCGCGGTGGACGTGACGCACGAGACCAAGCAGAACGGCGTCAGCGAGAAGAAGTACGGCGTGATCCACTTCGGCAGCGGTGCGAATCTGGGCGTGGGGCCAACCAGCAGCCCGGTGGTGGTACGCCAGCTTCAGGAGGCCGCGCGCAAGAACAGCATTCCCTTCACGCTGGGGGCCAATACCTCGCGCACCGGCACCGACGCCGACGCGCTGACGCTGGTGCGTTCAGGGGTGCCCACCGCCGTGGTCAGCATTCCCAACCGCTACATGCACAGCCCCAGCGAAATGGTGGACGCCCATGATGTCAAGGCGTGCATCGACATCATCGCGGCCTGGGTGAAGGATCTGGAGGAAGGGCCAGACTTTACGCGGATCTAGATCCAGTCTCCAGAGAACGCCGCCCGAAACCTGGAATTTTGGGCGGCGTTCTTTCATCAATGGTTTGGAAATTTTTTGAGTTCGGCGTCAACGTCTTTACCGCAAACTCCGTGTCAGATAACACAAAAGCCCTCCCTCCTTGCGGGGGAGGGTTGGGAGGGGGGTGGACGGCGAAGCTGTCCCAGTGCAGATATTTCCAGCGACATCAAAAAAAGTTCCGAACTACTGTTTCATGACACAGAGAGGAAAGAAAGACCTCGCCCATGAAGTTGTCCGCTCCTCAGCCTGCCACAAACCGGAGCGTTCCCTCCGGCACATCCTCGCCGCGTTCCAGGGTGGGAACCACCGTGCTGGTGCTGAGGCCTGCCGCGAGTTGCACGTCCTCGGCCAGACCCAGGGTGGCCAGATGCAGGCCGTGATCGCTGCCTGACAGGGCCTCTGCGGGATCGCCGCCGCCCCGGCGCACGGTCAGGGCAATCCGCGCGCCGTCGTCCAGCGTGAAGTCGCCCATCGCCAGCAGGTACTCGGCCAGCACCCCAGCGGTGTACACGTCTTCCAGACCCACCCGCCCATCCGTTCCGGCACAGACGATGGCAATGCCCTCGGAGGCCAGGGCGCGGGCGCGGCGGGCGGCGGCGTGGGCGTTGGTCAGGGCGGCCAGCAGCACATGTTTGCCACTCTGCGCGGCGACGTGGGCGGCCCCGGTGCCGTTGGTGGTGTTCATGACCACCGTCTTGCCCGCAAAGTTCTGCGTCCCTGCCTCTGCTGGGCTGTTGCCGAAATCGAAGCCGGGAATGGGCAGGCCGCCACGTTCTCCGGCCAGCAGCAGGTTTTCCCGCGTGCCGCGCAGGGCCAGCGCCACTTCCGGCGTGCTGGTCAGCAGCAGCGCCTGTGCGCCGCGTTCCAGGTAAGCAACGGCGGTGGTGGTGGCGCGCAACGCATCGATCACCAGCACCACGTCCGGGTAATTCCCGTGTGGCAGCAGATCGACGCGCAGTTTCATGCCGCTGCGCCCTTCACTTCAGGGCTTCCCGCAGGCGTTCCAGTCCAGCCTTTGCGCCCCCTGGCCCAAAGACGGCGCTGCCGGCCACCAGCACCGTGGCCCCGGCACTGACCACCGCGCGGGCGTTGGTGCTGGACACGCCGCCGTCCACCTGCAACTCGGCGTCGCTGCCCATCTCGTCCAGCCAGCGGCGCAGCGTGCGAATCCGCTCCAGGCTGGCCGGAATGAACTTCTGGCCACCGAAGCCGGGATTGACGCTCATGACCAGCACCAAGTCCACGTCGCCCAGCAAGGGCCGCACGGCCTCCAGCGGTGTGCCGGGGTTGAGGGTCACGCCCGCCCGCTTGCCCAGTTCCCGGATCTGCTGCACGGCGCGGTGAACGTGCGGCGTGGACTCGACATGCACGGTCATGCTGTCGGCCCCGGCGGCGGCAAAGTCCTTCAGGTAGCGCTCGGGACGCTCGATCATCAGATGCACGTCCAGCGGCAGGTTGCTGGCCCGCCGCGCCGCCGCCAGGATCGGCAGCCCGAAACTGATGTTGGGCACGAACATCCCGTCCATCACGTCCACATGTGCCCAGTCGGCCCCGGCGATGGCCCCCAGTTCGTCGGCCAGATGCGCGAAGTCGCACGACAGGATACTGGGGGCCAGCTTAACGGGGCGGGCAGAGTTGTCTTGAACAGTCTCGACTTGGGCACTCACGCCGGGCAGTTTACGACATAGCTCACAAACGTGGGGGCGGCTGAGACTGGCGGGCTGGAAACACGGCGCGGTCCACGCCTGCTACCCTCCCCCCATGCCTCCTTTGACCCCCTCTGTGACGCCGGACTGGGCCTACGAGCGCGAACACTGGCGGCGCGGGTATTTCCGGGTGGCGGGTGTGGACGAGGCCGGGCGCGGGGCCTGGGCCGGGCCGGTCACGGTGGCGGCGGTGATCCTCCCCGGTCTGGCGATGGACTACCCCTTCCGCGACAGCAAGCAACTGACAGCGCCGCAACGCGAGGAATACGCCGCAGAGGTCCGCCGCGTGGCCCTGGCCTACGCCGTGGAACACGCCTGGCCCGACGAGATCGACGAACTCAACATCCTGGGCGCGACGCACGCGGCGGCGTTGCGGGCGCTGGAAAGACTCCGTCCGCCCCCGCAGGCGCTGGTCACGGATTACCTGAAACTCCGCGTCAGGATTCCCATCAGCGCCCCCCCAAAGGCCGACGTCCTGAGCTACAGCGTGGCCGCCGCCAGCCTGCTGGCGAAAACAGAGCGTGACGCCGTGATGCGCGAACTGGACCGCCAGCATCCCGGCTACGGTTTTGCAGCCCATAAGGGCTACGGCGCACCGGCCCACCGCGCCGCGCTGGAGCGACTGGGCGTGAGCGCGACCCACCGCCGGACCTTCGCGCCCATCCGGCGACTGCTGGAAGGCAGCGAGGGCGGTCTGTTTCCAGCGCAGCCCTGACCTGTCACGCATTTCCCAGCTTCCTCATGTGTGGCCCGTATCCTGCGGACATGTTGAAACGCGCTGTCTTACCGCTGGCCCTGGGTCTGCCTCTGCTGCTGGGAGCGTGCGGGCCAGTGGCCTCGCTGCTTTCCTCTACCGACGGTGAGAAGGGGCCGCTGCAATTCGGGCCGCTGGCCGTCGGGCAGACTTGGACCCTCAGCGGCGTGGTGGACAGCCGCAACGTGGTCACCACCGTCAAGATCCCCGATCTGGTGAACGTGCAGGGCAAATTCGCCTCCTCCAGCGCTCGGGACGAGTACACCGGATTTAACGACAACCGCGCTGGATTTGCCGTGGCCACCTATGACCCGGACCGCCGCAACGCCGAGTTTCGCTGGGTGGGCGACGCTGGGGCGGCCAGCTTCGACAAGGTGGTCTACACCTGCAAGCTCGACAATCTGGCAGGCAACCCGCTGATCGGCACGCTGACCTACACGCGCAACGGCCAGACGGTGGCCAACGGCACCTGCGAGGCCAACCTCAGCAGCCAGTCCTAACCGCGCCGACTCCACAGAAAATCCTCTGACCATACCTCCCCGCGCCGGATGAATGGTGCGGGCAGGCCCACCACGCGCCCGCCTCCCTTGACGGCGGCGCGCACCAGCAGGCGTGGATCGAGCTTTGGGTAAAGGTTCCGGGCAAAGGCCACGTCCTCGCGCACGTCCAGACTTTCGCCGCTGGCAACGGAATCTGTACCCAGCGCGATTTCCACCCCGGCGGCGGCAAAGGCGGTCCACGGAAAGGTGCCGCATTCCAGATGGTGGTTGCTGCGCGGGCAACTGACCACCGCGCACCCAGCCCGCGCCACCCGCGCGATGTCGTCTGGGGTGACGTTGACCATATGGATCAGTGTGGGTTTGGCGGCCAGCACGCCCAGTTCGTCCAGATAGCGCACGGGGGTCAGCTCCGGCTCCGGCGTGCGCCCAATAACCTCTGCAAAGGTTTCAGGCCAGAATGGCAGCAGGCGGTTGTCCCACAGTGGTCCCGCGCCCGTGGCAAACAGCTCGGGTTCACTGGGATGCTCGGCCACATGAATCTGGAGGGGCAGGCCCTCGCCCGCCGCGTAATCGCAGACCAGTTTCATCAGGCGGTGGCTGACCGTGTACGGCGTGTGCGGCGACAGGCCGATGCGGGGGCCGCCGGGGCGCTCCAGCTTGCGCCACGCCTCCACCCGCTGTCGCATTCCGGCGAAGACCTCGTCGGCCTTACCAGGAAAGGTATTCAGCACCTCGAAGTAGAGGACGCCGCGCAAATCTTCCCGTGCCAGCAGGGCGTCCATCACCTCCGGGGACCACACGATGTCGCCCACGCCGCCCACACCCAGGCGCGAGAGTTCGTCGGCCCCCGCCAGCGCGCCTGATACGCCACGCTGCTCGCGCTGGGCAATCACGACTTCAGGCAGCCAGCGAAAATAAGGCAAAGCCTGAAACGCGTAGGCGCTCATGTCCAGATGCGTGTGTGCGTTGATCGGCGGCGGGGCGATGATGCCTCCAATCTCTTCCACAACCGCCTGCGGATGCTGGAGGCGAAGTTGCGCCGGATCGCCCGTGGCCGCCACCGTGCCGCTCACCACCACGACTCCGCCGGGCGCGTGGCCACCGCCCATGCCGGTGTACAGGACATCGCAGACGAACAGGCGCGGCGTGAACGGATCAGGCGAGGAAAGGGTCATGTGGGCATGTTAGAGGGGTGGGGCGGGGATTTTCGCCCTCGGCCCTGCCTGGAGCTTCTCTGGAACGCGAATCCTACTTCTTCTTGCCCGCCTTGCTCTCAGCCTTCGGCGCGGCTTTGGAGGCGACAGGCTTTTTCTCCCCACTATCGTTCTGAGATTCCTGTGCCAGCATGGCCGCGCCGACGATTCCGGCCTCGTTCAGCAGCTTGGCGGGCACCAGTTTGCTGCGCTCCAGCTTGATGTGGTCCTGCCATTTGTCGGCCTTCTTGCTGACGCCGCCGCCGATGATGAACAGGTCGGGACTGAACAACAATTCCAGGTGTTGCAGGTAGGTGCTGACGCGCTTGCTCCACTGTTTCCAGTTCAGATCGTCGCGCTCGCGGGCGCGGTCAGAGGCCCAGCCCTCGGCTTCCTTGTCGCGCAACCACAGGTGGCCCAGTTCGGTGTTGGGCACCAGCACGCCGTTGTGGATTAAAGCGCTGCCGATGCCCGTGCCGAAGGTCAGCACCAGCACGACGCCGTCCACGCCCGCCCCCGCCCCGAAGCGGGCCTCGGCCAGTCCGGCGGCGTCGGCATCATTGATCAGGTACACGTCCTGCCCGGTGGCCTTGGTAAAAAGCGCGTCGGCGTCCAGCCCGATCCAGTCCTTGTCCACATTGGCCGCGCTGAGGGTCCGCCCGTGCTGCACAATGCCGGGAAAGGTCACGCCGATGGGGCCAGTGGTGCCGAAGTGCTTTGCTAGCTCGGCCACCACGTCTTTCACCGCGTCCGGGTGCGCACCTTCAGGGGTGGGGATGCGGTGCCGTTCTTCCAGCAGCTTGCCAGTGGCGGTGTCCACGGGTGCGCCCTTGATGCCACTGCCGCCGATATCGATGCCCAGAATCACGCTCATGCGCTACAGCCTAAGCGAAGTTGGGGGCCGGGGTGGGCGACGGAGTGAGGTTGGGCAGGTTGGCCCGTGACGCTGGGGAAGAAGTCGCTTTTGGAAGACTCAATTTTCTTCATCACGGCTCTGGGGTGTGGCGAATATGGAGTCCGGTTTTGGAATCGCCCTGCCCGCTTAACCCCTCTGCTTGGCAGCTCTGCGAGTCCGCCCCTTCGGGGCACCTCCCCTCAGAAGGGAGGCAAGGGTCTCGGAATTGCCCGGCCAGCAGCGCACTCTTGGCTCCCTTTTGAGGGGAGCAGACTGGCTGGCACAGCTCCGCAGGAGAGGGGTTGTCTTTTTGCCCCAGACGCATAACTCATCCCACAGTGGGCAAACATCCCACCTCCCGCCCCGCTTGACCAAACCACCTTGGGTCTTCCCTAATTTAGACGGGGTGCAATTTTAGACTGGAAGCGCTATACCTGTGTCACCCCTATGGATTCTTCCTCGCTGCGTGAACGTCAGAAGGAGCGCCGACGCGCCCGGATCTACAGTGTCGCCATTGAGCTGTTCAAGCGCGGCGGCTTCCAGACCACCACGGCCACCGACATCGCCAAGGCCAGCAACGTCTCGCGCGGCACCTTCTTCAACTATTACCCCTACAAGGAAGCCGTGCTGCTCGATTACGGCTCCGAGGTCATGGAGCGCCTGCGCGATCAGGCCGAGTCGCGGCTGGCCCAGGGTATTGCCCCGCTGACCGTGTTATACGAGGTCTGGGACGCACTGGCCGAGGAAAACGCCCGCGAGCGCGATCTGTTCCCACCGCTGGCCTACGAGGTCATGAATCCCAACCCCGAACGCGCCCGCACCGCGTATCAGGCGCTGCCGCTGAGCAAGGTGATCGAGCTGATCCTGCGCCCCCTGCATCAGAGTGGGCAGATGCGGACGGACCTCAGCTTGCAGCGCATCAGCAACCTGATCGCCGACACGTATCTGATGGTGGCCCTGCGTTGGAGCGCCTACGGCACCGAACGCCCCTTGCAGGAGGAAATGCGGCTGGCGCTGAATCTGCTGCTGGAAGGCGCAGTCAGGCGTGATCTGGTGCGGCAGTAGCCCTAGGGCTTTCGTAATATCTGTAGGGCTTACGCGAAACTTACAAATGGGTTAGCAAGTTGCTGACGCATGTACTCGTCGAGGAGGCCAAATTTCAGTGCGTATATCGTCTTCTTTGCCTCTCGCGCAGCTTGGGCCAATCGAATCCAGACCAGCATCGCTATGCCAACATGATTGCGCTGAGATCGTCCTAGACGGCACTGACAGCCTTCAATCCCTGTGATCTGCTTCAGTTCGCGGTGAAAGACCAGGGCAGCCCAGCGGACGACGAGCGTCTGGCGCACATCGTCCGCAGTCTGTAAAGCTGGGTCGTTGGTCACGACCCATTCCGTGCGCTCGGTAGAGAGCACCAACCGGAA
>NZ_MSTI01000097.1 GCF_001949125.1 Deinococcus marmoris | reverse complement strand
TTTCCGTTCCGGGACGGCAAGCAGTTCGCGGGCCTGGGTGATTGCCAGTCCCGTCAGGCTCAGGCGCTGCACTTCCACTGGAATATGGCGCTGCATAGCGTTTCTGTAGCCAGAGCCAGTCAGTTGATGAACCAGCGGGCTGGCCCGCTGGTCTTCAGCATGGAAGACGAAAAACGCCGTGCCTATAACGAATTTTTCGCTGATCGAATTTTATCTCTGTTGCCTGGCGATCTGACTTGCGAAAAATTCGCCCCACAGATCGCCGACCTGCTGCTCCTGGGGGTCAAGGCTGCTTGAAACCTTCCGGACTACTGGTTTCCAGGTCAATGCTGATTTGCCAAAACCCAGCGCCATCACGTCGCGCTGCCATTTGACCGCGCGGGGGGACAGGCCGGGGCGCAGAAATTCGTGGGCCAGCAGCGTTCCCAGCTCATACGGCGTGCTGAGGTTATGAACGCGCAGATCGTTGGCAGGATCGTGCCGGGTGTCGAAATAGCGGTCCAGTTTGTATTGCACGTAATCGGCGCGGTACTTGCGGGCGTCCGCGTCGATCAGGGCAGCCAGCCGCGCCCGGTCCTTCCCGGTGGCCGAGGCCCAGCGCGTGGTGCCGTTGAAGGTGCCCGACAGCCCCGCCTCCGCCACCCACCAGTCGCGGGTGGGCAGGATCAGGCGGGTGCGGCACAGGCCCAGCCCATCGGCCACGTCCTGCACACGCCCCAGGCCCACACGGCGGTGCAGGATGTCGGTAGCGGTGTTGTCGCTGTTGGCGATCATGCGGACGCTGAGGGCCTTGACGTTGCTGCCATCGAAGGGATAACTGCCCAGACTCTGGTTCTCACGGGTCACGTCGAAGCGCTCGTTGGGGCTGAGGCGGCCCGCGTCGAACTCTCGCAGCAAAGCCCACAGCACCGCCTGTTTATAGGTGCTGGCCAGCGGAAAGACGCTGTTGGGATTGGTGCCGACAGCCCTGATGGGTTGCAGCGTGCGGGGATCGATCTCGGCCACCCACAGGCCCAGCCGCCCACTCAGGGCCAGCGGCGGCGGTGGCGCTTTTTTGACGGTGGGTGCGGCAGCCAGACAGCCGTCCGGGCGGGTCTGGACGGGCTGCTGATCCTGAGCGTCAGACACACCCTCTGTGCGAGGCAGCGCCACGGACCCCTGACTTGCTGGGGCTGCCGTGGTTTCAGCAGGTGGCGGGCGGCAGGCCGATAACATCAGGCTGCACGCCATGAGGGCAGCAAATCGCTTCCAGATCGCGCGGTTGCGTCCCACTGTTCAGAGGGGTTCCAGCGTCACGCCCATCGTGCCCGGCCCCGCGTGTGTCGCCACCACCGCGCCGATGCTGTGGTTGCCCAGGTCCAGGAAATCCAGCCCGTCCAGCCCCGCGCGGACTTCCTGCACATAGTCCTCACCGCCCACCGTGGACAGGAAGGTCAGCCGCGCCCCGCCGTGCGAGGTAACGTATTTGCGGGTGTAATCCACCAGATCCTGAACGGCCTTCTTGTGGCCGCGTACCCGCCCGCCAGTTTCCACGCGGCCCTTCCTGACCACCAGAATCGGCTTGATGTTCAGCAGGCCGCCCAGCAACGCCTGCGCCCCGCCGATGCGCCCGTTGATCTTCAGAAAATCCAGCGTATCCACCATGAACCGGATATCGGCCTCTCGGGCTATCCGCTCCAACTCGGCCAGAATTTCCGGCATGGATTTTCCAGCTTTGGACAGTTCGGCGGCCCGCAGCGCGCGCATGCCCAGGCCCATGCTGACCGAACCGGTATCCAGCACGGTGACCTTGCCCTCAAAATCCTGCGCCGCCAGCCGGGCACTGCCCACCGTGCCTGACAACTGCCCGCTGATATGAATGCTGAGAACCTGATCCGCCGATTCCAGCGCTTTCGTGTACACGGCGGCAAATTCGGCGGGGCTGGGCTGAGAGGTGCTGGGCGTCTTCTTGCCCGCCTTGAGGCCCGCGAACAGCTCAGGCGGCGTGATGTCTATGCCATCCTTGTGCATCCTGCCATCGAACAGCACGTACAGGGGCACGCTGACAATCCCGTGCTGGGCGCAGAGTTCCGGGGTCAGGTCACTCGTGGAATCGGTGACGATGGCAATGGTCATGCCCTGATCTTAGCGTGACATTGGATTCTGGCCGACTTTGAACCGGGTGCAAAGGAAAGCGCCGCCCGGGGTGGACGGCGCTGCTATGACGATTTTTAGGGGTCAGTCTTTCTTCTTCGGCACCCACTTCTTGCGGCCAGTCTCGCTGGGTTCAGTGCCGGATTGAGATTCAGTGCCGGATTGAGAGGTGGCCTGCTGGCCCTCCTCCAGCGAGTTCTCGCCCACTTCGGCCAGATGGACATGCTCGGTGATGGGCGTTTCGTTGACGGATTCTGATTGGATGGTCTGCGCTTCAACAGCTTCGGGGACTGGGGCGGCTTCTACCTTCGCTTTGGGCTGCCATTTGGGACGCTCGGTGAAGGTGGCTTGAGCCTCAGCGGGCTGCTCTGCGGCACTCTTATTCACTGGAACAGGCGGGGCGACTCGCTCCGGTTCCACGCTTTCGGCCTGAGCGGAAACCTGCTCGGCTACCCTCGCGTCCACTTTCGCCTTCGGCGTCCACTTTTTACGCTCTCCCCCACTGGACGCGGTTTCGGGCTTGGCTGGAGCTTCGGCAGCAACAGGCTGGACGGCAGTTTCCCCACTGGCTTCAGCTTTCGCCTGGGGCTTCCAGGCTTTGCGGGTGGGTGCGGCCTCAGTAGTTTCGGCGCTGGGAGCGTCAGCGACAGCCTCGGCGCTCACGTCATCTGCCTTTGCGTTGGGATTCCACGCCTTGCGGGCCGGAGCATCGGGAGCAGGTTCGGAGACAACAGGGACGGCGCTCACATCGTCCGACTTGGCTTTCGGGTTCCATGCTTTCCGGGTGGCGATTTCGGCGGGCGGCGTTGCTTCAGCCTGAGCCTCCGTGACCGGGGCCACATCATCCCCACTTCCCCTGGGCTTCCAGGCTTTGCGAGCAGGTGCCTCAGCGGTTTCGGCCTGAGCTTCCGCAACTGGCGCAGCGCTGACCTCATCCGCCCCCGTTTTGGGCTTCCAGCTTTTGCGCGGGGCAGCATCTGCTTCAGGCTTGGCGTCTGCTTCCACTTTCGGCTTCCAAGCTTTGCGCTCGGTCACCGCTTCCGGGTGCGCCGCCTGTGGTTCCGGCTGGGTGTCCGCATTCCCTACCGGACTTCCTGGCTGAGCATTCACCACATCGGCGGAAGTTTCGCCCACCACCGCATCCGGCGCGTCGGCGGAACGGACTTCGCCTGTGCGGTCCATCGGCCCATGATTCATAGGCACAGTTGCATTCGGGGCACTGACCACTTCGGGCTGCTCGGTGGGCGAGGCGTCTGCGACTGGCCCCGTCGGAGCCACCCACTCGCCAGTGGCGCGCTGCATGCTTTCCAGCATCAACTCGGCCACATCCTTGACCACGATGTCGTCGCGCTTCTGCTTTTCGGGGGTACTGTTCAACATGGCCTTGCAGAAGGGACAGCCGACGGCAACGATTTTCCCGGTCTGCTCAAACTCGTCAGAGGCGACTTTGGCCCCGTCCAACCGCGCCTGCAATTCACGGAACCGATTGTCAGAGACGCGCTCGCGGCCCTCCTCCTCCTCCTTCCAGAACTGCGCGCCGCCTGCGCCACAGCAAAAGCTGTTCTCACGCTGGCGTTCCAGATCAAGCACCTCGCCCGCCATCTTGGTAATGAGGTTACGAGGTGCGTCGTACACGCCGTTGTGGCGGCCCAGGTAGCAGGGATCGTGATAGGTCACGTTGTCGGCCAACTGTGCCAGTGGCAGCTTCCCGGCGGCCACCAGCGTTTCCAGGTACTCTGTGTGGTGGACGGTCTTGTAGTTCCCCCCAATCTGCGGGTACTCGTTGCCGATGATGTTCATGCAGTGCGGGCAGGTGGCGACGATCAGCTTGGGGCGAATACTGTTCAGGGTTTCCACGTTCTCCTGCGCCAGCGTCTGGTACAGGAATTCGTTCCCGGCGCGGCGGGCACTGTCGCCGGTACACGCCTCCTTCTTGCCCAGCACGGCGTAATTGACCCCGGCCTTGTCCAGCAGTTGCACGAACGAGCGGGCCACCTTCTGCGCCCCTGGATCGTAGGCGGCAGCGCAGCCCACCCAGTAAATGACGTCGGGTTCGGCGTTCTCGTCAATCGTAGGAACTTTCAGGCCCTCGGCCCATTCCATCCGCTTGTCACGCGAGATGCCCCAGGGATTACTGGCGCGCTCCATGCCCCGGAAGGCGGTCTGAAGCTGCTGCGGAAATTCACCGGCCACCATCACCTGCTGGCGGCGGATGTCAATGATGTCCAGCATCTGCTCGTCCTGCACGGGGCAAACTTCCATGCACGCGCCACAGGTGGTGCAGGCCCACACCGCTTCCTCGCTGATCGCGTAGTGCAGCAGTGGATGCGCGGTGCTGGCCCCGGATTCAAACGGCGCGGCCTTGAGGGTAAAGGGGCTGGGATGCGACGCGATGACGTTCAACTCCATGCGCTTATTGATCTCCAGCGCGGCGGGCGACAGCGCCTTGCCGGTGGCGTTCGCCGGGCACACATCCTGGCAGCGGTTGCACTGAATGCAGGCGTAGGCATCCAGCAGACGCGGCCATTCCAGTTCCTCCAGCTTTTCCACCCCCAGACGCGGCTCGTCGGCCTCCATCGCCTCTTCCAGGCCCTTCATGGGTGGCAGCACGCCGCTGCCCACCGGGCGTTTGAGGGTGTAGTTCAGCGGGGCCATGAAGATATGGATGTGCTTGGTGAACGGGAAATAGGCCAGGAAGACCAGCACGCTGCCCAGCGCCCCCCAGAAGCCGAAGATGCGCCAGCCCTGCAAAGTGGTCTCACTCAGATTGCCGAATAGTACAGAGCCAACCGCATTGGAAAACGGCTGGAAGGCGTCGCCGCCCTCGGCCACCACTTTCGCCGCGTTGCCCAGCACTCGGCTGCCCACATGGAAGAAGATGAACGCCGAGACGATCAGGCTGTCGCGCAGGATGTAATTGTTCTTGAGGAGCGGATGCAGCAGCGTCTTCTCGGTGAAGCGGAAATCGCGTTTGCTGGGCGTGAACAGGCGGCGAACCACCAGCGCCACGACGCCGAACAACACCAGAAAGCTGAGGACATCGGCCAGCAGGTTGTAGACCGCGCCCAGAGGGTTATCGGAATAGATGCCGAACCGGAGATACCCCTCCAGCCCGTCCACCACGTTGACCAACAGGTAAAAGACGAAGCCGTAGAAGATGAAGGCGTGCAGCACACTGATCGCCGTGCGGCGGCGGAAGGTGCGCTCCTGGGTCAGGCTGACCCGGACGGCGTCCAGGATGCGCTTGCCCGGAATGTCAAAGCGGCGTTCGGTGGCGGGTGCGCCCCGGCGAATGCGCAGGTACAGGCGGTAAAAGCCCCACAGGCCGAACGCCCCGGTGATGACGGCGAAAATGAAGAACAGAATTTGATGGATGAGGGGCAGCATGGGAAACCTCCGGGGATGCGGACAGGGCGCGGATAAACGGGATTTATTACACTCGGTTCAAAGAATGCCCGGAGTATAGCGGTCACAGAGAGGCCAGGGAGATCGTCCCAGCTTACGCTTTAGTCTTCTTTTTCACTGGCCTGTCTGCCTTGCTCATCTGCTGCATTTCGTGAAACTTGACTATCGGAATCCCTGCCGGGAAGGGTTTTGATTTGGCCTTCTTTTTCGCGCCAGCCTGCTTTTTCGGGTCAGCCTGTTTCTTCGGGTCAGCCTGTTTCTTCGGGCGGTCCTGCTGGTTCTGGGCGGCTCCACTCCGGGCGGCTGGCAGCGGCCCAGAATGCTCCAGCCACGCCCGCGCCACTGGATCGGCCAGCAACGCCACATCCACCCACTCGCCCTCCGAGTTGGCAGCCAGTTTCACGCGCACCTTCAAGGCCGGATTCAGCACATAGAAGCCCATTTTGACGCGCTGCCACAGCTTGCGGGCGGGAACATACTTGCTGTCCACCTCGGCCCGCGCCAGGACATGATTGAAATACGGGCGTTTGTGGCGGGCTTCCCGCAGGACGGTGAAGGGGAAGTGTTCCAGATTCGTTCGCAGGGCTTCCACATTGAACCCGGCACTTCTCTGGCGCAGTTCAGCGGGCGTCAGTTCCGGATGATGCAGTTCGGAGGCATAACCGGGCCACTGCGCCAGCATCACGCTCAGGAAATAGAACTCCGCGCCCTCGTGGCCCAGACGCACCAGACGGTCCCCCACCAGCACGTCCAGCGCACCGGGCCGCACCCGTTCGTAGACTGGCCCCAGCCAGAGACGGGCATAGTCGGCGTCCTGCATGGCCGTTTCCAGCGCCAGCATGTGCGGCGTGCGCCCGAACAGATCGGTCTGGGTCAGGTCCGCGCCGCGCTCCAGCAGGGCGTCGATCAGGGGCAGGTTGCCCGCCAGCACCGCCAGCATCAGCGGGGTCAGGTTCTCGGGGGTGCGGTAGTCCACACCGTACTTGTCGGCATCACCCAGGACGGCGCGCAGGTTGGGGTCCGCGAACGGTTTGCGGTGCTTGTCCAGCACGGCCTGACGCTGAATATGGCGGTCCTTTTCGTTGTTTCTCAGGTACGACTGCGCGGGCTTGATCTTGAGATCCCTCATCTCCTCCAGCAAAGCCCCGGTGCGGTTGAGCAGCGCGTAATCCAGCAGGTTGCGGGCCAGTTTGGGATCGCCGGGTTTGGCGCGGACCTCGGACTCCAGTCGGCGCAGCACCTCGGGGGTCCAGACCTCCCAGGGTACGTCCCTCTGCTTGAGGATGCGGCGGCGGATGTCCCCGGCCTGTTCCTTCTTGCCCTGCAATTCCAGCTTGCGGGCTTCGCGCTCCCAGTCGTCGCGGCTGGCCTGCCGGACCCCCAGTTGCTCGGCCTCGTTGCCCAGCGTCACGCCCAGCAGCCCCAGCAGCGGGTGACGGGTATCGGACTCCACCAGGATCACGCGGTTCACGGCGCGGGTCACGGCCACGTACAGCGCGTTGACATAGAACTTGTAGATTTCCAGCGACTTGTCGGATTTGTCCTTGGCGCGGCTGTATTTCAGATCGTCTTTCTGGAGGTCTTCGGGCGTCACGCCCTCCACGATCTCGCTGTAGGTGGCCCGCTGGGAGCTGATGAAATTGCTCAGGATGATGTTGGGGTATTCCAGGCCCTTGGCCTCCTGCACGCTGAAGACCAGCGGCGTGCCAAAGGACTTCCTCGCTCCGGCCTTGTCCTCGTCGCGCAGCACCAGCACGGCGTAATCGGTGCTGCCACGCGTCTGCTCGTCCAGATGCCTTTTCACGCGGGCGTCGTCGGGCAAAAAGGTCACGCTGCCGGGATCGCTCGCCACCGCCCGCACCAGAAAATTGCTCTCGCGGTCCACGCTGCCAAAACGGGCGTGCTTAATCTTGAGGAGATCGTTCGCCACTCGCGTCACCTGCGAGGCGTTGCGGAAATTGGCGCGCAGCACGTTGATGGCCTGCCGCTCGGCCAGATCGGGGTCCTTCCACAGCAATGTCTTGACCGCCGCCCACGAGAAGAAATTGGGATGCACGATCTGGTTGCTGTCGCCGCACAGCAGGAATTGCCCCGGTACCTTCAGCGAGGCCAGGATCAGCGCCAGTTGCGCCGCCGTCAGGTCCTGCACCTCGTCTACCACCACGAAGTCGTAATCCGGCGTGGCCGACTTGAGATAGCCCGAGGCCACGATGCTGGAATCGTAAAGCCTGCTGTCCGTGAGCCAGCCCAGGTATTTGCCGAACAGCTCGTACACCTGCGGGCGGTGTTCAGCGTCGTAGATGGACTGCCGCACCCCCAGATTCAGGTAAGCCTCGCGCGCCAGCGGCCCGTCTGGGGAGCTGCTCAGGACGCCACGAAACTCCTCAAACAGTTGGTGGGCGTCGGTGAATTTCAGGCCGGGCTGGCGCGAAAACCAGACCCGGAAGTCTTCAAACGTGACCTCGCGCCCCGGCGGCACGCGCACCGTGTCCAGATACTCGCGGAACGACAGGAACTGCACGTCCTGGGCCTCGTTTTCAAAACCGTGGGCGGCGTAAAGACCCGCCGCACTCTGGGCCAGATACGGCGAGAGGGTCACGTACAGCACCTGCCCCGGCAACTCGCGCAGCTTTTGCAGCGTCAGGGCGGTCTTGCCGCTGCCTGCCGAACCCACCAGAATCACCGGGGCCGGGGTGCGGTAGACCTCGTCCTGGGTGTCGTCAAACGAGATCACCTTGTCCAGCAGGTGAAATTCACTGCGGGTGGGGTGCAGGTAACGCAGTGGCTGGGCCTCGGCCTGCGCCTCATCCGGCGACAGATCGGGCAATTTGGCCTCGTCGATCCGCGCCCCACGCAGAAACCGCGACTTCTCGTAGGCGTGCTGATGGATCACTTCCAGCGCCAGACACACCGTTTCCGGCCCGTGCCGCACGAAGGTCAGCAGCAGGCGGTTGGTGTCGTCCAGCCTAGCGCGGTAGTAGTTGCCCTGCGCCAGCTTCTTGACATCCGGGGTCTTGAAGTCGTCGCGCTCGATGGCCTCACGCACCTTCTTGAGCTGCTTCTTGACACGGCCCGAATCCAGATCACGGTAGGTCAGAAAACGCATGGGGACAGTGTAGAGGGGTTACAGAAGGTGAGGCATGGGATGCAACAGCAGACTCAGCGCTCAGGAAAATTGAACCGGGTTCAAGTCGGTCAGGGTCTGCCGGGTGGGACGGCAAATGCCTGCACCGCGTGTGGCACGAATGCAAGAGTCTCACAGTCCACGCCCCGGCCTGAGCCGGACGGTCACAGACTTTGCCCATCGCACCATTGCCGCCCCAGCAGGCACGCTAGCCTCTGAAGCCTGAGCGTTCCCTGCTTACCCACCTCCCACACCACTCCAAAGGAGCTTTTGCCTTGTCCCTGACTGCCACTGAACTTCAGACTTACCTGTCCGCTTTAATCGCGGGCGAACTCAAACTGTCCACCATGATCTGGGGACCCCCCGGCATCGGCAAGAGCGCCGTGGTGGCGCAGGTGGCCCGCGAGCGCGGCCTGGATTTCGTGGACGTGCGCCTGTCGCAACTGGCCCCCACAGACTTGCGCGGCCTGCCCGTCCCGGAGGCGGATGGTCAGGGCGGCGGCGTCAGCAAATGGTATCCGCCCGAATTCCTGCCACGCGGCGGCCACGGCATCCTCTTTCTGGACGAGGTGAACATGGCCCCGCCCACCATGCAGGGCATGGCGCAGCAACTGATCCTGGACCGCCGGGTGGGCAGTTATGTGCTGCCAGATGGCTGGTTCGTGTGGGCGGCAGGCAACCGCAAGGAGGACCGCGCCAGCGTCTTTGACATGCCCGCGCCGCTGGCGAACCGCTTTCTGCACCTGACCGTGCGGCCCGACTTTGATTCGTGGCGCAGTTATGCGCTGGGCCGCAGCCTGCACGAACACATCATCGCCTTCCTGACCTTCCGCCCGGAGTTGCTGCACCGCCTTGACCCACAGCAGCCCGCGTGGCCCAGCCCGCGTGCCTGGGAAATGGCCTCTGGACTGCACCGCGCCGGGCTGGACGTGGCCCCCGCGATTGGCGAGGCTGCCGGGGCCGAGTTCAGCGCCTTCGTGCGGCTGTACGAGCAACTGCCTGACCTGGGCATCGTGCTGGAGGGCCGGGGCGGTGGGCTGAAGCTGCCGGACGAACCCAGCGTGCGCTACGCCGCCGTCGTGGGGCTGGCTGCCCGCGCCGCCACTGCCGACGCCGCCTACCATGCCTTTATCTGGCTGGCCGACAGCGCCGGGCCAGAGTGGCTGCAACTGTATGTCGCCACCCTGGTCAGCAAGTTCCAGGCCATCGGGCAACTGGGCGATCTGGCCGCACTGGTGGCCCGCGACGAGCGGCTGGCCGCGCTGGTGGAAGGCACGCTGGCGATGTCGGAGGGGATGTAGGTGGATGGTCAAGGGTGGATGGTCGCTGGTCAATGGATGATGGTTGATGGAGCCGGGCCTTTTTCCATCAACCATCTACAATCATCCATCAACGCCGCTCAGGCGGCCCGATGACCCCCGACTTCCGGCACCTGATTTCCGGTTCGCGGCTGCGGATTCGCGGCAAGTCGGCCTTTTTTGCCACGCTGCTGCTGCACGCGGAATTCGTGCCGTCAAAGGAAGTGGCGGCGGCGGGGACGGACGGCGAACGGGTCTACGTGAATCCAGAGGTAGCGGCCTCGCTACCCCCTGACGTGCTGGACGGGCTGCTGCTGCACGAGGTTCTGCACGCCGCGCTGTCGCATGTGGAACGGCGCGGCCCGCGCGAGAAGAAGCGCTGGAACAAATCCGCCGATCTGATCGTCAACGGCATGGTGGAGGCGGCGGGCCTGCCCACACCGCCGACTTCCCGCCGCGATGACCATCTGGAAAAGCTGAGCGTGGAGGAGGTCTACACCGCGCTGATGGCCGAGGGCGAGGAGGACGGCGAGGGTGACGAGGGCGGTGACGATCTGCTGGACGGTCCCCCCAGTGACGCGCCCCCCAAGAATGGCAAAAATCCCTCGTCCGCCGCGAAGCAGTGGCAGCAGGCAATGGCGAAGGCCCGCAGCATGGACGCCATGAGCGGCGGCCAGGGCGACGATCCGCTGGGCGCGCACCGCGAGCTGGCGCGGCTGGCCCCGGCGCGGCTGGACTGGCGGGCGCACCTGTGGCGTTTTCTGGCGCGGACTCCGGTGGATTTTGGAGGCTTTGACCGCCGTTTCGTGGGGCGCGGCCTGTATCTGGAAGCGCTGGACGACGAATCGCTGACCGCGCTGATCGCCGTGGACACCTCCGGCAGCGTGGACGACGAGGCGGTCAAGGCGCTGGTGGGCGAGGTTCAGGGCGTGCTGGGCGCGTACCCGCACGTTCGCGCCACCCTTTATTACGCCGACACCGAGGCGTATGGGCCGCACGAACTGTCCCCTGGCAGCGACATTCCCCCACCACAAGGGGGCGGCGGCACCGATTTCCGCCCTATCTTCGCTCTGCTGGACGATCACGAGCCGGACGTGTTGATCTACCTGACCGACGGTTACGGCGATTTCCCCGAGACGGCCCCGCAGATGCCGACGCTGTGGGTGGTCCCGCCCGGCGGGCTGGAGGATGAGGGTTTCCCCTTCGGTGAGGTCCTGCGGCTGGAGGAAGGGTAATGGTTTCGCGTCCCACACACTTTGAAATTCAATCAGGCGTGCCGCAGGGCGAGGCCCACTGGTTCATCTTCCAGAAGGGCCGCCTGCTGCTGCGCGAGGACGACACCTTGCCCGTAGGCCGCGCGGAGGAGTTTGAGCTTGAGTTGACCAACTCGCTGGGCCAGTTGAATGGTCAGGCGTATGCCGCCGCACAACTGGCAGGCGAAGTTCCTGCTGGATATGCCCTTTCGCCATTGCGTTCATTGTTTGGCCGCCTGAGTGAAGATTTGTTCGGGCTGGCCGGATTTGCCGCACAGGTGGTGGAGTTTGACCGCACACACCAGTTCTGCGGCCACTGCGCCACGCCGCTGGCCTTCACAGGGTACGAGTACGCCAAAGCCTGCCCCAACTGCGGCCTGAGCGTTTACCCGCGTGTGGCCCCGGTGGCGATGGTCCTGATCCGGCGCGGCGCGGGCGCACAGACGGAGTTGCTGCTGGCGCGCGGCCCCAATTTCCCCCCTGACATGTTCTCCGCGCTGGCGGGCTTCGTGCAGCCCTCCGAGACGCTGGAAGCCGCCGCCGCCCGCGAGGTGCTGGAGGAAGTGGGCGTGAATATCAAGAACCTGCGCTACGTCCTGAGCCAGCCCTGGCCCTTCCCCCACTCGCTGATGATCGGCTTTGACGCCGAATACGGCGGCGGCGAGATCGCGCTCCAGCCGGAAGAGATTGAGGACGCGCAGTGGTTCTCCGTCTCCAATCTGCCTGCCCTTCCAGCACCCTTCAGCATCGCCCGCCAGCTCATTGACCGCGCCGTGTCCCTGAGCCTCGGCCCACCAGACCCCTATCCTGTCCCCCATGACCACGCCTTCTGAACTCGATCCACGTACGCTGACCGCCCTGGGGGTGGACGGGGCGCTGGAAGCGGCGGCGCACCCCCGCGCCACGGCGTCGGTGCTGTCGGGCCTGAGCGCCCACCCAGACGCGCGGGTTCGCGCGCGGGTGGCCCGGCATCCCAACGCGCCGCTGGAGGTGCTGGGCGCGCTGGCCGCCGCCTACCCGCAGGACGTGCTGGACAATCCGGGGCTGCCCCTGCTGCGGCTGGCGCGTCCCGGCTTCCTGAACGTGTTTCCGGGAGAGGGGGTGGCGGCGTTGCTGTCCCTGCCCACGGTCCCCGAATGGGTGCTGGACGCCGCGCTGCGCCATGAGGACTACAGCGTGCGAACGGCGCTGGCCTCGCGCCCACAGTTGAGTGAGGTGCGGGTGGCGGCGCTGGCCGGGGACGCGGGCTGGCAGATCCGGGAGGCGGTGGCGAGGCGCTCCGAACTCTCGCCCGCGCTGACCCGCCAACTGGCCGCCGACGACGATTACGACGTGCGAAAAGCCGTGGCCGCCCGCGCCGACCTGCCCGGCGACGTATTGCGGACGCTGGTGCAGGACGGCCACGGTCTGGTGCGCGCCAGTGTTGCCCGCCGTCTGGACCTGCCGCTGGACTGCATGCTGACGCTGGCGGCGGACGGCGATACGGACGTGCTGGCCACCCTGGCCCGCCGGATGGACCTGCCCCGCAACGTGCGTGAATGGCTGGCCAGCAGCGACGAGGCCCTGGTCCGCGCCGCCGCCCTGCAAGCCTGGAGCGTGCCTGCCGCGTGGCTGTTCCGGGCCGAGACCGACGCGGACCCGGATGTGCGCGCCGCCCTGGCCCGCCGTCCAGATGCCTCCGCAGAAGTGTTAGAAAAGCTCGCCCACGACGAGGCCGAATCGGTGCGCCGCGCCGTGCTGGAGCGCGAGGACCTGCCCGAGGGCGCGATCCTGGCGCTGGCCCGCGCCCCCGAGCAGGACATCCGCCTGCATGTCGCCAGCGCCGATCCTCTGCCCGCCAGCGTGCTGGACGTGCTGCTGGCCGACACGGACCCCACCATCCGCACGATTCTGGCGGTACGGCCCGATCTGGGACCACAGCGACTGGCGCGGTTGGCGACAGATGAAAATGCGGAGGTGCGGCGGGCGGTGGCCTATGCCGCAGCGCCGGGATCGGACACGCTGGCGACGCTGGCCCAGGACGCGAATATCGGGGTGCGTCGGGCTGCCGCTGCCCACAAAAACCTCCCGCACGCGTTGCTTCAGGCGCTGGGTGAGGATTCGGACGCCGGGGTGCGGCTGGCCGTGGCAGGCCGCACAGACCTCTCTCCCATCCTGCGCGAACGCCTGCAACACGACGAGGACGCCAGTGTACGGGCCGAGGCCGAGCTGGCATGACCGACATCCGCATTCCGCTGGGTGGCCTGAAATTCAGCGTCCGGGTGGCGATCATCTGCGTGCGGGACGGCAAGCTGCTGGCGAACACCGAATCCGGCATCGGCTTCTGGTATCTGCCCGGCGGCGCGCTCGCCACAGATGAAGATGCCCGAAGTTGTGCCGAGCGCGAATGGCGCGAGGAAACTGGCACGTCACCCGGCGAACTGCGGTTGCTGGGCGTCGTGGAAAACTTCTTCGGCCCGGCGCATCGGCGTCAGCATGAGATCGGCTTTTACTTCCGCATGGACGCCCCGCCCGAACTGCCCGACGAGCCGTTCACCGTGCTGGACAATGCCGAGGTGGTCTGCGAGTGGATTCCGCTGGCCGGGCTTGAGTCGCGCCCCGTCTACCCCCTGATCGTGCGCGAATTGCTGGATGGGGACAATAGAACGGTGCGGCACATCGTGAACCGGGAAGCGTGAACCCAGACAACGAAAAAACCCCGCCCGGAGACGAGGTTTAAACTTGGTGGCCAGAGCCGGACTTGAACCGGCGACCCAACGATTTTCAAGTGTACGGCGGCTCATGTCGGGCCGTTCCATTCCAGTTTACCCGATGGGGATTCGTGCGTCTGGGCGCGGTGTTTCCTGCTTTAACTTTCGAGCGAGAGTACCGCACAGCTTATTTCATGCCCGTTCGTCCCGTATCGGTTGGGCACGCGTTGGGCACGCGTCAGAGTCTGGGCGCTTTCAAAGTGCGGTGATGCCGCACACGGCAAGCGCCGGAGCAATAGACCTTCAGGTGGGCATTCTTGCCGGAAGCCCTGAACCATCTTCCACACTGGCCACACTGACCGAAAGACTCTTCTGTGCCCACCAATTCAGAGAGCATGTGCCAGAGCGCGACCAACAAGCAAGCGGGGCGTATAAACGTCCTGATATTGGCCCGGCTCTGGTCAGTCGTCTTATAAGGCTCCGCAGTAATGCTAATCCCGCCATGCTGGCTCATTTTTTGAGTGATGACTGTCGCTATAAATTGGTGCAATTGGTCTTCAGTGAACTTCTGACTGTAACCGTGATTCTCGACAATTGGAGATGGGCCGATAATGCCAGACGCGGGCCAAGCCATACCGCTACCGTCAGTGAATGTGACACTTACTATTCCGTCTTCGGAAACTTGAATATTATTCAGCACTTCCGCCAGAACAGGTTCTTTTCCTGGCTTAAGACTCACCCAGGCCGAGAGAACCCCTCGGAAAAACTGGGCCTCACGATAAAGGTGGGGCACATTCTCGACACCATCCGGGTCGGTTGTCAAAAGGCCGTATCTATCGCAGAAGGCTGGAAGGTCTTCCGGGTCTGTGACATTGGCAAAGTCATGCAAAAGCGAAGGTTCTTCGTAAGGGTAACCGGCGACAAATCGATCTGTCTTCGCCTTCAGACCTTCTGGAAATCCACCCACGCCTGTATGAAGCAGTTCATAGCCGTCCTGGCAAACGTATTGCATCAACCGGCCCAACTGCGGCCCGCTCTTGCTCATGCCTGCCTGCCTGTGAAACGGCAGTGTAACGGGATAAGCGCCATATGGGCATTGTACTCGTTACACGGGGCATGTAACGTAATGACACGGGAGGACATGCGCGGGAGCAAGACCCACGCAGTACGACACGAAAGCGCGTAGGCATGTCATCCGGCAAAGAAAGCCACGCCTACGCACCCCTAAGCCTGGGCACCCGCAAAGGGCACCCCGCACGACCCCATAGGAGGTCGCACCATGACTCTAACCGCAGAACATCCCACTCGCCTCACCCGGAAGCCGGAAGAGGCCGCTCCCATGCTGGGCATTGGCCGTAACGGCGTCTACGCCCTGATCCGCGCGGGAAAGTTGCGCCATATCAAGGTGGGCCGGAAGATTCTTGTCCCGCTGTCTGCTATCGAAGACTTCCTGAACGGCGGCCAGAAATGAAACGCCCCACGGCGGCTTCCGTGGGGAGTAAGAACAGTTTAGCGCGTTTGCATGAGCTGGCCTGCCTGGACGCCCAGCGCCCCGGCAACATCGGCGCGGGCCTGAAGGTGCTAGAGGCCCTGATGAATCTGGAAGGCTACCGTCCGGCCAAAGGTGGGCGCGCATGAAACACGGTTATGAGCTGCTGACCGTGCGGGACGCTGCCCAGGCCCTTATGAAGTCAGAAAACGCCGTGAGGCGACTGGTCAAGTCTGGCAAGCTGGGCGCGATCCGCGAAGGCGGGCGCTATCTGCTGACGCATGAAGCAATCAAGGGCTACGCGGGCACGCTGCCCCACCCGGTGCCGGTCATGGCCGCCCTGTACGGGGCGCGGCAGATTCTCGCCCTTGATCGGCTCTCTAAAAAGATGTGGCCAGCCCTCAAGCATGACCCCAGCTACCAGAGAAGTGCCGGGGCCTTCGACACCTATTTCATGCCGGACGCGGTGCCCGTCTGTGCGGGCATTGTCGAGGCTGTCGAGGTGCGGGACTATGGCCGCGTGCTAGTGCTGGCGCTTGATCTGGCCCGCGTGCGGGTGGATTACCAGATGCTTTATGCCCCGCTGCCCAGCGCCCAGGACGAGGCCCGCAGCAAGGCGGAAGCCGGCGATCTGATGGCCCCACTCTTCCCCGGTGAGGGTGCTGGGGGTGCGGCATGACCCTTCCCCCTGAAACTGCCGCCTTCTTGGCCCAGCTCACCGGGCGGCACACCTTCCAGACCTTCGACGACCGCCCCGACAAAGACGCGCGGCTGTCCCGCGTGCTGCACGATCCGGCAGAGCTGGCCACTCTGAACCGGCAGGGCGCGGGCATCTTCGTGATGGTCAACGAAGGCGACGGCACAGGCCGGAAGAATGGCAACGTGACCCGCATACGCGTTCACTGTGCGGACTTCGACGGGCAACCCCTCCCCGATCACTGGACCCTTAACCCTTCTCTTCTGATCGAATCCAGCCCCGGCAAGTTTCACGCCTACTGGATTCTCGAAGACGGCGATTCTCCCCCACTGGACAGCATGGCCTTCAATGCCCAGCAAGAGGCGCTGGCCCGCGCGGTGGGAAGCTGCCCGGATGACTGTAAAGGGCTGGCCCGCGTGATGCGCCTGCCGGGCTTCATGCACCGGAAGGGCGAGCCATTCATGACCCGCATTCTCTCCAGTACGGGGGAGCGGTTCACCCTGGCCCAGATCGGGGCCGCCTACCCGCTGCCCGCCCGCGTCCACCCTGCCCCACTGGCCACTCTGCCCAGCGTGCCCACGGGGCCGAACAGCGCCCGGCGCAAATACGCGTTAGCTGCCCTCTACGGGATACGCGACGAGCTGGCCCAGGTGGGCGAAGGCGAGAGAAATAAACGCCTGAACGCGGCGGGCTTCCGGGTGGGACAGTTGGTCGGCGGCGGTCATCTGGACAGCGAAGAGGCCCAGCCGGTTCTATGGCAGGCGGCGGCGGCGGCAGGCTTGCCAGATAACGAGATTCAAAGCACCCTGCCGCGCGCCCTGCGGGACGGCATGGCCTCCCCCGATCCGCTGGCCCAGGTGGGGCAGGAAAGTGGCTGGGGATATGGTGCTGATTTGGTGCAAAACACTATTTGGTGCAAAACCCCACTGCACCAAAACAACACCGTCCCAGAGAGAGAAAATGATTTGGTGCAATGGTGCAAACTCCTCTCCCCCCCTACGGATTCTGAGCCTTCCGGCTGGGGAACGGGTGGGCCAGGATGGGGCAGCGAAGACCGGGGCGGGTGGTAAGCCGTGGCTCTCAAAACCATTGACCTCACGGCCCAGCTTCGCCGGATCGAGTTTCTAGTTCCTGGCCTCTTCCCTCTTGGCTATGTGTCCTTCCTGGCCGCCCGTGAGGGCGTGGGGAAGACGCTGCTGTCTGCGGCGCTGGCATGGCAGATGACCCGCCCAGACGGGCGCGGGGAGTTCCTGGGGCAGCCGGTCAAGCGCGGCCACGTCATCTACCTCAACACAGATGCGGCAGATGGTGAAGCGCGGTCGGTGCGGTTCTGGCTGGAACAGCACAAAGCGGCGTACCCGGATGGCGATATGGACGGCGTGACGGTGCTGGAAAGCACAGGCGCGGGCCTGACGCCGGAAGAGTTAGAGCAACTGCTGACCCTGGCCCGTGAGAAGGAAGCGGTGTGCATCATCATTGACAGCTTCATGGCCACCTTTCCCGGCCTGGACAGCAACAAACTAGATCAGGCCATGCGGCCCATGCTGGCCCTTCGAGCCTTCGCGGCCCAGACCGGCGCGGTGGTCATCGTGATTGACCACCTCCCCAAGAAAGCGGCAAACGAAAGGGAAGGCGACCGGGGCGTGATGGGCAGCACCGGCAAAACCGCCCAGGCCCGCTCTGTGCATCTGCTGACGCGCGTTCCTCCGAAAGAGGTTGAGGGGCGCGAGGTTCTGCGCTGGGAAGTGAGAAAGAACAGCTTTGCAAAGTCCGGTTATGCCCTGGGAATCGAGGTCGACCGGATCGAAGACGAAGATGGGCGCGTGTCTGCCGTCCACCTGGAAGTGTGCGACCTGCCCGCAGAAGAGGACACTCGCGACACACGGGGCGACCGGGCGAAGGCGGCGGTCCTGTCGCTGCTGATCGATAAGCCGGGGCAGCCGCTCACCCATGCGGAGCTGCTGGCAACGGCGATCAAGGGCGGCAACGTCAAGGAACGCAGCGCAAAGCAGGCGGTGAAAGAGGCCCTGGGCACGCTGGGCGCACAGGTGGAAATCATGCAGCTTCCCAAGCGGGGTGCGCCGCGCGTCTACACCTACCGCCCAGAGTTTGCCCTAGAGGACATGCCGCCGATTGCCCAGGACGTGCCCGCCCCTGTGGCCTCCAGACCCCTTGAGGAAGTGCTGACGTGGTAGCGCGTGAGTTACTGCGGGAACTGGAAGCGCGCGGGGTGCGCCTGGCTGTGGACGGTGGGCAACTGACCGCCCGCGCCCCGGCTGGGGCCATCACGCCCGATCTGGCCGCCCAGATCAAGGCGCAGAAAGCCGAGCTGCTACAGGAACTCCAGCGCGCCCCCGCTGGCCTACTGGCCCCACTGCCTGAACCGCTGGCCCGCCTGATCGGGGCGGCCATCTGTGACCACCTGAACCGCCCTCTCCTGCTGCCCGCTGGGATTGTCCCAAACCTGGGGGAATACGTGCTGGCGTGTGCGGCCCAGTACGCGGCAGGCGTCGAACCTGAACGGCAGTTGGAAGCCCTCTGGACAGCGCGTAGGGCGTGGGCGTCATGACGGGCCACGTACCGGACGGCGTGCCTTCGCTGCTGAAAGTGGGCGAAGTGTCGCGCGTGCTGAACGTGAGCGAGCGGCGCGTGAAAGTGTGGCTGGAACGCGGGGCGCTGGCCCATATCCAGCCCACGGGGCGCAGCGGGGCGCGGCTGGTCACTGCCGAGGCGCTGGCCGCCTTCGCCTCACACTGCGGTCTGCCGGTGGACTGGGGCGCGGTGGTGCTGGTCTAAAACGGCTCTTTCGTCCAAAACGGCCAGAACGTATGAAGCGTTCTGGCCGTCTCTTTTAGCCTGCTGGCATGACGAAAAGAGACGGGATGACGTTTGAGGAAGCGATGAAGAGAGACATTCTGGAAGGTGGCCGTGGGTTGAATCCGGGGGACCGTGAGCGCGTCCTTGCCGAACAGGCCGAGGAACAGGCCAAAGTCAAAGCCCAGCAGACAGAGGCCATAGAACGCGCGGTAGACGCGGCCATAGCGAAGGCCCGCACAGCATCGGAGCGCGGCCAGTGAGCGCCGAGCAACTGGAACAGGCCCGCGCTGATCTGGTCAGCCTGGACACCGACACGCCCACCCTTGAGCAGAACGTGACCACTCAGACGGCAGAGCTTGACCGGCTGCGGCGCGAGGCCCGCGCGGGGCGTGCTGACTTCGATCAAGTGGTCGCCCAGCAGACCAGACGGGACGCGGCGGCGGGCATGTTGCAGCAACACCTAGAGGACGTGGCCGCCCAGCGGGGGCTAGTCGAGGAACTGGAAGGCGCGGCGGCAGAATCGGCGGCGGTGGAGGAATTACGCGCTGCATGGGCGGCGGTGAACAAGTCAGCCCAGGAATGGGGGCGCGTGAGTGAAGCATTAGAAGGGCGGCTGAGGGTGGAACTTGACCGGCTGCGCGAGCTGGCCGTCAAACACCGGGAGGCCCAGGCCACGGCGTACCAGATCATGCGGGCGGCGGCGGCACAGGGCAGCGGGCTTGATCTTCAGACTGTGGGGGATCGGCTGGGCCAGCGCCCGACTGGACCGATGGACGGCGCGACACGGGACGCCCAGACCCAGGCGATCACACGCGCCCTGGAATCCTTCGCTGAGCTGGCCGCACCGGACAACGGCGGGGAACTGCTGGCCCTGGCCCGACTGATGGCCCACCGGGCAGCGCCGCGACTTCTGCCGGAAGGTCTGCCGCTGCTGGCGCGGGCGTGGGAAACCCACAGCGCGAGATGAGGCGCTGGTCTAAGGACGTGGTGAGGCCGAAAGCAGCGCCAAAGTCAGACAGGGGCGGGCGCAAACCTAAGCCAGCCGTCAAGCCGTGCCGTGCGCTGGGCGTGGCCGAGGCGCGTGTCCTGCTGCTGGTCCGCTCAGAGTGGCAGACGTTCGACGAGCTGCAAGCCCAGGCGGCGGGCATGGCCCGGTATGAATTGAAAGGACACCTGGGCGTGCTGGGCGTCCTGAGTTTGGTCGAGCTGAACGGGCGGCAGTATCGGCACCGGGCCAGCCCCCGAACAGATGAGGTCATGACCAGCGCGCGGGCCATGCTGGAAGGGTTGCAGCCATGAAGGCCAGAGCCGTTACGGCGCTGAGCATCCTTCCAGAGCGGGAATGGATGAAGCACGTTCAAGAGTTCCAGGCCCCGTACCTGTCGAGTGCAATCATGATCGGGCGGGACTTTTCCACGCCACAGCAGCACGCCCAGGCGGTGCGGGATCACCTGAGAACATTGTGCGCGCGGGCCGAGGTCTGGACACGCACGCAGCCGGGGAACGTGGCGAGCATTCTTGACGGTGGACTGAGGAACATCTTCCACACGCGGCCACTGCCACCCCGGCAGACTGGCCCCGTCCGGTTCAGTGCTGACGATCTGAGCGATCCGGCCCAGCGGGAAGAGTTGCTGGCCGCCGTCATGGAGTCTATTCAGTCTGGAGAAATCCTCTATGACCGGGTTGAGATGGAGCGCAAAGGCTTCAACATTCCAGAAGATGCCCCGCCCAGCGTGCGCCCTGTCTACGGCTACCTTTCTGAAGATTCAGATGCGCGGCTGCTGGACCCACGCCCGCACCTGCGGACATTGGACGGCTACGGGCGGGTCGCGCTGCGCCTATCGCGCGAGCTGCGCCCCTTCACTACGGTCTGCGGCTTTGATCTGAGCGCCCTGACCATTGAGCGCACTGGTCCCGTTGCTCATCCTGTCGGAGCTGCGCCGCTGACTGTGGGTGATGTTGAGCGGCTCAGCACGCCTTTTCTCGCGGGGCAGTCCATCGTGTCACTGATGCAGAAGGCCGAGCGCCCAGGCTCACCCGGCTACCCGACGCCGATTGAGTGGGTGAATGAGGCGGCATGGCCGTGGGCGTACCACGCCGACCCGCTGGGCGTGCTGTGCCTGGATGACCTGAACTGGTACGCCGAGGCGCAGATTCACGGGCCAGTCAGTGCGGCGCACGTTCTGGAGATCGTGAGCGCCGAGCCGCTGCCCGCCGAGGCGCTGGCCGCTGCCCAGCGTTTGGGTGTTCCGGTGCGCCTGCTGACCTTGCCGGAGTCTGAGGCGGGCAGCGTGCGGGCCGATCTGGTGGCCGCGTTCGAGCTGGGGGCGCTGAGTCTGCACGGGCCAATGCACTGGCAGCGGGTGGAACAGAACGCCGTCAAGCTGGCCGAGGCGAGCGGCGGGGATGTGAAGGTCTGCCGCTGGTTTGCCGTGTTCCATGACGCGGCGCGTGTGGCTGAGGACCAGGACAAAGACCACGGGGCGCGCGGCGCGGCGCTGGTCATGAAGTACCGCCATCGGTTGCCCCTGAACGAAGCTCAGTGCTTTCTGCTGATCGAGGCGTGCCGAGGGCATGAGCTGGGCCGGGTGTCTGAAGATCCAACCATCGGCGCGTGCTGGGATGCTGACCGGCTGGAACTGCCGCGCGTGGGCATCATGCCCAGGGTTGAGCTGATGAGTACCGAGGCGGGCAAACTGGCCGCCCAGCAACTACAGGGGAGGGGCTGACATGGGGAAGGCGCGAGGCCAGCCGGACGTACTGAAGGGTCACTACACGATGGGCGCTAGGCCCATGACGCACCTGAGCCATAAGACGCCGGGGCCGATGCCCTATGCGGCCCGCCTGACGGTGCGTGAGGCGTGTCAGGCGCGCGGGCTGAGTGTCTATCAAGTCGCCATGTCCGGCTATGCCACGGGGACGGTAGACCCTGGCACGGTGTACCGGCTGGCCCGTGGGGATACAGGCCGGATCGATCTGGAGACACTGGCGACGGTGGCCGGAATCATTCACACCTTGAGCGGGCAGCCGGTGGCCGTGGCCGAGCTGCTGGCCCTGGAAGCGTTAGATTCCGACAGGGGAAGTAACGCCCAGGTACACGGCGACAAAAGTAGTCATTTATCAGCGGGGACTAACGCCCAGTAGGAATTATTAGGCGTGGATTTGTCATGGGGTCTAGTGGGCTGTGGATTTGTCATGGGGTCTTTTCTATGGGTGGCAAGAACTGGCAAGTCACCGGCAAAGACCCGGCAAGCATTTGAGGCCGTTTCTCCCCCACAGCACAGCCGGAGCAGCCCAGCAAGCACCTTGACCACTGAGCCGAGGCGCGAGGCGCTGGCCCCGGCACTCGCGCCGATCCTGGCAGACCAGCAGCCGGGGCGAAGTCGAGGCGCTGCGCCGGGAGCTGCTGGCCGCCCGCTCTTAAGTCGATGGGGTGCGCGAGCAACTGGCCCGCCTGAAAGTCACGGCACACGCGGCGCTGCCACCGGCCACGGCAGACCAGCAGCCGGGGGGCTTGCGTGGGCTGCTATTCCGGCTGATGAGAATTCGCTGAGAGTGACAATCGAGTGACCGTTTGGTGACGTTCCACAGCCTTTTTCTAGTCTAGACCTCTTGCGAAAGTCAGGCACATTTAGCGGTGGCGTTGCAGATGGCGGCGATGAGGTTGACTCGGAGGCTGAACCGCTTTCGCCGATGGCGATACGTTTCCTTCAACACTCGAAAAATCTTGAGCCGACGAATAACATGCTCAACAGCGATTCTGAAGCGTGCCAGTCGAAGATTTTCTGCTTTCTGTGCCGGAGTGAGCTTGCGTTTCTTGCTCGCTTTGTGCGGTGTATGGCACAGCGGGTGTTGGTGTTGAACGCCCTGATAGCCAGCATCGGCAACCAATTCAGTTTCAGGGTGAATGGCGGTCTGGGAGGCTCGAAA
>NZ_MSTI01000025.1 GCF_001949125.1 Deinococcus marmoris | reverse complement strand
GGAAGCGAGAATTTCCCGCTTTGTATCAGGGCATCTTCAACACGCACCACGGTTCGCTGAACCGTGGCCTCATGGACACCCCAGTCCTGGCCGATGTGAAACAACGTGCGGTACTCGCGCCAGAACTCCAGCGTCATCAGGAGTTGCGCTCCCAAAGAGAGTGCAGGTGGCCGTCCAGATTTGACTTTGTTGGCATGGCGTTCTTGCAACACGGTCTCCATCTCTAGAAATGTTTCAGGGTACACACCAGTGCGACGGCGAAAACTCGTGCGATTCAGCTTCAGGGCCTGATGATATTTTAGCGTGCCAACCATCCCCTACCTTAGCGCACGACTTTCGCAAGAGGTCTATTGAGTCAACGCCAGCAGTTCGTGTTCACTCTTGCCTTCGGCAAGAAGCGCGAAAAACTGTGCTCTGCGCCGTTCAACAGCGCAGGTGCTGGCCCGGAAGATGCCCCAGAAGTCGGCAGCGGAGTGCTGAAGTTCAACGGAAGAATAGAAGTATTTGATCCTCAGATTCTACACTTTTTAATCGGAGTCCGTATGACCGCCCCACGAGATTCGCTCCAACATTGCCAGTGCCGTCCGCAGTGCCCCCAGTCCTGGCAGCCTCTACCACGAAGGCAGCGCCGATTCAGATTCACAGAGCATGAGCAAACCGGCGCTATTGCTCTTTTTCGACCTGGGTCCCGGCGTGACCGCGCAGAGGATTGACGTGACTACAAGGTGAAGCGTCAGCACAGGGCAGGAGGATTGACACAAATGGTCTAACCGCCAGAACAGAGCGGATGAATGCCCTGCTCCAGCGGTTGGACGGTTTGACAGCCCTTACGCCTGTCCCCGCATTCCCCGCTCGGCCACTTCGATTTCCAGCGGGGTGTGGCCGCTGTCCTTGACGGCGTGGGCGCTCATGCCCCACTGGTGGCCGCTGCTCTGCGCGCCGTCCAGGATCACGCGGGCCAGTTCGCCCAACGTCGCACCGCCCGCCCGCACGTCCATGCGGAATTCCTGGCGCAATTCGCCCAGGCTAACGTCGTCCAGCATCAGCTCGGTGCCGTAGCGCAGGGTGGTAGGCGGAACGATCAGCAGGTCCGCCTCGCCGGTTTTGATGGCGTGCCGGAAACAGCGCCCGGTCAGCAGGCCCGCCACGGTGGTGGCCGGGCCAAAGGTCTTGTTGGTGATGGAACGGACTTCCAGCGTCAGCCCCTCAATGGCCCGCAGGGGTTCCACAGCAAGGTCCAGCGACTCCGCAAACAGCGTTCCCGTCGCCAGGATCACCCGGCGCGGCTCCGGCAGCGCGGCGGGCAGTTCAGGCAACGCCTCGGTCAGGAAGTCGCGGATCATGCCCACGCCGTTTTCCAGCATGGGGAAGCCCTCGTATTCCTCCTCGCTGGGCAGCGGTTCCCCGGCCAGCAGATACAGCTCGTCGGAGGGAAACACGAAGCGGGTGCCACGCTCGGTCAGAAACTTCTTGCGCCAGATGTTCAGGCGGCGCAGGCTGTCGCGGGCCTCTTCCCTGTTAAAGGTCCGCACGTCCGGCAGGTTGGTGCGGTGCGAGGTCAGGCCAATAGGCACCACTGCCGCGCTGATGACGTTGGGGCGGCTGCTCAGGTATTCCACGGTGTCGTCCAGATTCTCGCCGTCGTTGCGCTCGGGCACCAGCACGATCTGGGTGTACAGGTCGATGCTTTCCAGACGCTCGATCATGCCGCGAATCTGCACGGCCTTCTCGTCTTTTACCTTCAGCTTCCACCACTTCATCATGTCCTTGCGCAGGTCCTGATTGGCGGTGTGGACCGACACGTACAGCGGCGAGAGGTTTTCATCCAGAATCCGGTTGATGTCGCCCTCGGACAGGTTGGTCAGCGTGACGAACGAGCCGTACAGGAACGACAGGCGGTAGTCGTCGTCCATGATGTACAGGCTCTTGCGAAAGCCGCGCGGCATCTGATGCACGTAACAGAAATCGCACTTGTTGGCGCACAGGTGAATGCCGTCGAAGAGGACTTCTTCAAATTCCAGGCCGGGGTCCTCCCATTCCACGTCGAAGGTGAAGGTGTCTTCCAGGCTGGGCGGCGCGCTCAGTTGCAGGCGGTGGTGATCCTGCGTGGTGCTGGCAACACCAGTCATGGCGCGTGGAGCCTCTTTCGGGCGGGCAATTTCCAGCGTCGCCTTCCCCTGCGAAAGCAGATGGCGGTAGGCCAGCACATCGGTCACGGCCTGGCCGTTGACGCGCATCAACACGTCGCCGGGGCGCACGCCTGCCTTTGCGGCGGCGCTGCCTGCCTCGACGGACTTGATAGGCGCGGGAAAAACGTCTGGCATGGGTTGTTTCGCTTGTGCGGTCAAAAAAATCACCCCTCTGGCCTGTGTAAAAGCTGGCCTGCTGCTGAGGGACACCTGTTTCGACACGACAAAGGGCGGCCCCACTCGAACAAAACAGCTTAACAGGGGCAGGGGCGGCGGGATGTGAGGGGGATTGCGTTGGAGGTGGGAAGTTTGGAGGGAAATGCCCCCACGCCGAACCCCACTGCCAAGTTCGACTTCAGCAAAAAGCCCCCTCACTCGGGAGAGGACCTGGCGGGGAATTGCCACTTAGCGCAGGCTGAACATCATCGCCACATGCGCCGTGGTGCCGCCCAGCACGAACAGGTGCCAGACCTCGTGGAAGCCCCAGTACCGCCAGAACCCTTTCTCGCGCGGGGCAAACAGTTTGGTGCCGTAAACCACCGCGCCCAGCGTGTACAGCACGCCTCCCGCCGACAGCCAGAAAATTGCAGCAGGGGGCAGATTGTGGACCAGTTGCGGCAGGAAGATCACGGCCAGCCAGCCCATACCCACGTACAGCATCGTGCTGACCCAGCGCGGCAGGCGCATGGTGACCAGCTTCAGTGCGATGCCAGTTAGGGCGATGCCCCAGACCACCCACAGCACCACGCTCTGCCACACACCATGCAGCCCGAAATACGCCAGTGGCGTGTAACTGCCCGCGATCAACAAAAAGATGCCCGCGTGGTCCAGCTTGCGCAGCCACAACATGCTGCGTTCGCTGCGGCCAAAGGAGTGGTAACTGGCACTGGCCGAGTACAGCGCCACCATGCTGACCCCAAAGACCACGAAGGGCCACAGCGCCAGCCCACGCGAGTGTGCCCACCACAGCAGCGGCCCCAGCACGATCAATGCGGCCAGCGCGCCGCCCCAGTGGGTCAGGGCGTTGACGGGTTCACGCGGGGCGAAGGTCAGACGCTTCATAGAAATAGCCTACGCCTCCTGCGGGCGGGCTTGGTGGTGTTGGACGCAGTTCAAATAGGGCTGGAATGGTCAATGCTAGCGGTCTGAGCTGTCAATGACTGAATCCTGATTGGCTGCCCATAAATTCAGAATCTCCTGCGCTTCATCGGCGTGCATCTGCTCGACCAGTGCGCCTTCAAAGGTCACGACGCTTTTGCCAGCGGCGCGGCCTTCCGCCCAGGCATCCAGCAACGCGCGGGCCTGCTGCGCCTGCTCGTGGGTGACGCCGTAAGCAGCGTTGGCGGGGGCAATCTGGTCCGGGTGGATCACGGTTTTGCCAGCGAAGCCCAGTACGCGGCCCTGTTCGCATTCGCGGGCAAACCCTGCCGGGTCACGCACATCATTGAACACGGCGTCCAGCGGCACTTTTCCGTGGGCGCGGGCCGCCAGCACCACCGCCGAGAGGGCGTGTAGCAGCGGCAACCGCTGGGTTTGTGAATGGGGGTACGGGCGTGTCCGCAACGCGCGGGCCAGATCGTTCGCGCCCACCAGCAGGCCCGCCACCCCAGGCACGGCAGCGATGGCCGGGGCGTTCAGCACGCCACGGGGGGTTTCGATCATGGCCCACAGCGCCCGGCCCAGTGACAGTTCCTGCGCGGCGCGGGCGTCCTCGACCTTGGGCAGCACCAGCCCCGACGCGCCCGACAGCAGCGCCATTTCACGGTCCTCGTGTTCCCACTGGGTTCCCAGACCGTTGACCCGCACCAGCACAGGAACACGCCAGCCGCCCGCCAGCAGGGCCGCACGCACGTTTGCACGGGCCTCGACCTTGTGTTCGGGGGCCACGGCGTCTTCCAGATCCAGAATCACGGCGTCGGCGGCCAGGGTGCGGGCCTTTTCGATGGCGCGGGGTTTGTCGCCGGGCACATACAGCATGGAACGGAACGGTCCAGACCCTGGGGAGCCAGATACTAGGGAGCTAGTCATCGCCGTTCATGCGCGCCGCCAGCGCCCAGCCGCTGAGCAGGGCAGCCTCCACGCGCGGGCCGTGATCGTCGGGGGTGAAGCCGTCACCGCACAGTCCCAGACCCTGTGAGACGTCCCAGAAGCAGGGGCCGGGGGCGCGGCGTTCGGGGGTGGCGTAGCGCCAGCGGTGGGCGAAAGCGTGGGCAGCCTTGATTTCCTCGCCCAGCACGTCCGCCGCCGCCGCTAGCAGTTTGGGCAAAACCTCGTCCGGGCGGCGTTCCAGGTTGGCGCGGGACCACGTCGCCGAGGCTTGCAGCATCAGCGCGGGCGGGTGGCCTGGGGCGCGCTTGGTGTGTTCGCGGGCGATCCATTCCAGTACAGGATGGTTTTTGAGCGCCAGCGCAGGCCACTCGGCCCCGATGTCCGTTTCCAGCACCACGCCTGCCACCCAGCACGGGGCGTAGGCCACGCGGCGCATCTTCTCGGCAGCCGTCTTCAATTCTTCCAGATCGTCCGCGCCGTCCAGCAGCAGCGGTTCCAGCAGCGCCAGCACCTGTGGGGCGGGAAGGTTCAGCACCAGACGCCGGGCCTCGCCCGCCACACCGTCGCGGGAATACACGCGCCAGCCGCCGGGCAGGCGTTCAAGACTGCTGACCTCCAGCCCGGTCTGCACGTCCAGCCCGCGCGCCAGTTCGCGGCCCAGGGTACTCATCCCCAGGGGCGGGGCGTAGCGGGGATGGCCGTCCTGCGGCGGGGGCGTGATCTGGCCGTCCTCCCAGGCCACGAAGCCCCGTGCCCAGACACGGTTCCAGCCCGCCTCCACGCCACCCTCGGCCAGGGCCACGGCGCGGGGGTGACGGGCGGTGAAGTAGCGTGCGCCGTGGTCCAGCCGGGCCTCTGAAAACTGGGCTTCGGGCGACGAGATCCGGCGGGTGGCCGCACGGCCCGATACCCCGCGCGACTTGTCCAGCACGCGCACGCCCAGGCCCCGGCCCTGCAAATCGTGGGCCAGCGCTAGCCCCGCCAGCCCCGCGCCGACAATCAGCACATCTGTTTTATCCGGCACGGGGAACCTCGTTTTTGGAGGGACGCGCCGCGCCTGACACCAGTAAAAAGGGCAGCAGCGCCAGCAGGAATTTCAAAGGCCGTTTCATGCCGCCCAGGGTAACGCGCCATGCTCTAGCCTGCCCGTATGAGCCAACCCATATGACCTACGCCGATCTGCTGGGACTGACCGTGCTGGAGGCCACGCCAGAGCGCACCCGCGTCCGCGCATCTGTGACCGCTGCGGGCCTGAACATGCACGGCACCGCGCACGGCGGCCTGATCTTCAGTCTGGCCGACGAGGCATTCGCGGTCATCAGCAATCTGGAGGCGCAGGCGGTGGCGGTGGACACCCACCTGAGTTTCTTCCGCGCTGCAAAAGTGGGCGACGAACTGGTGGCCGTGGCCACCCCGGAGCGCGTGGGCCGCACCCTGGCCACCTACCGCGTGGAAATCCGGCGCGGCGAGGAGGGCGAGGTGGTGGCGCTGTTTACGGGCACGGTTTCGAGGCGGGTGCGGGAGGCTTAAACGGGTGGGGGACGGTAATCCTGGGCTGGGCGTCCCTGGGCGTCTTTCCAGCAGTCCCAACCATTGCGGGATGCTCCAGCAATGTCCATAGCTGACGTGCTGGCACTCTCATAAATCACGTCCTTCAGGTATTCCAGCAGCTCAGCGTTTTTCTCGACGAGCTGTCCAGCCTTCAGGCTGCTTTGCCTGCGACCTTGAATGCCCTTCGCATTAGTTCCGTTTTCGCCCAGCACGCGATTTAGAGCCGTACTTCCCGCCTTGACGGTCCAACTTCCATCGGCGGGCTTGTAGACGGCGTGGGCTTCGGCCCCGAGAAGGCAGTAAGTGAAGTGGATTTGCTCGGCATCAATGCCTGATGGCTGAGCTTTCTGCAATGGCTGGGGCTTGAGCGGCTTGGAAGAGATTGTTGACTCCGCTTTTTGCACTGCCATCCCCAGCAGCACGTCCCGCTCAGCTTCCGTGATGGTCCCGAGTTGCGCCGCCAGCTTGACCGCGCTCTCGAACGAGCCGATGTCGTGTTCCTGCTGAAAAGCCTGCACCAGCGGCGTTTTCTCCTTCAGAATGCGGGCCTCGTCCAGCCGTTGCTGCTGACGGTTCTTGATGGCCTGAACCGCTCCGGCAAAACCATCCGCACGCCACATCTCTGCGTCCAGCAGTGCAGCCAGATCGTCGGCGAAGGTGTGGCCCTCCTGCCCCAGCTCCAGTTTCAGGGCCACCCGTTCTTCCCATTTGCCCGGCAGATGCTCGTCAATGGCGATCCACACGCGCCCATTGGTCACGATGGCCCAGCGGGTTCACTCGTTGACGGCGTAGGTGGACGCCTGCTGAAATTGCTGCGCCCCCAGCGTGATGTTCATGCCCTTGATTTCCAGCGCGAATTTGCCCTGGCCCGCGCGAATCAGAAAGTCCGAGCGGTTGCCCGTCGCGTTGGTTTCTTCCGGCACCACCTCCGCCGGGTTCCAGATGTCGAATCCGGCGGCGTGCAGCAGCCGCAGCACAATCACCTGCCGGACGATGGCCTCGCCGGGATTGGGGCTGTTGATCAGCCAGCCCTGAATGGCCTCGACTGCCGCCCTGATCCGCTCCTGAGTGCCTGACATCTGAGCAGGAGTCTAGCAGCGGCGCACTTTCCCAGCTATTTCCGGGCCGACATGCCAGTCAACAGGTACGGCCCGTGATCGCAGGGGCGCGCACCGTCTTTCAGCCGCTCAGCCAGATCCACGGTGTCCTGCATGGGGGTGTCGCCGACTTCCTCGGCCAGATAGTGGCGGTAACGGCGGTAATGCTCGATGCCGGCGTGTTTACCCCGGTTCATGGTCAGGCAGACCATCAGGCGCTGGTGGTGGTCCTCGCCGATCAACGGGTCCGTCTCGGCGGCGCGGACCAATGAAAGGGCGGCCAGCGGGCATTCGTGCGCGGCGCAGTGCAGCATCGAAAGTGTCAGGTGGCCCTCCACGACGGCGGCGCGGTGCTGGCTGCGGGCGGCTTCCACCCACTCGCCCTGAAGATGCGGCAGATATTCGCCGTCGGCACTGGCCAGGGCCTGCCGCAGCAATTCCTCCTGCTGGCGCGGTTCGGCGCTGGTTCTGGAGGCGTCCAGCGCGTGATGCAGGGCGTAAGTATCGCTGGCGGCCATCAACTCCGCGTGCAGGGTGTAGCGGCCCCGCTCGTCCACCACGGCGTCGGGGCGACCCAGCGCGGCGCGCAGGCGGTGCAGCGCCACCCGGAAGCGGTTGGCGGCGGCGGGGGTGTCCTCCAGATCCCACAGTTCGGCCAGGATGTCGTGGCGGTAGCGGCCCTGCGGATAGGCGTGCAGATACCACAGCAATTCCTCGGCGCTGCGGGCAGGCCACACCACGCTCACGCCGTCCACGATCACATCGGCGTTTCCCAGCGAACGCAGCAGATAGCGCGGCGGCGGGATGGCGGCGGTCTGAATGGTACAGATCTGTTCATGAAGCATGATGATCCTCCCTTTCCGTAGCAATTCTGACATTTCTACGGAAGGCAGGTGTCCCCTTCAAGAATCAGTGGAGACAATCTGCGAGAGGATTATTTGAATTGAGGAACTGGAGACATAAAAAAACCGGACACCACTTGGATGTCCGGTCAGTTGAAGTGCGGGTTTAGCGCAGAACTTTGAGGGCCTTGAGGATGGCGATCAGAATCACGCTGCCGACCACGCCCCAGATGATGCTCCAGAAGCTGAAGCCGCCGCCCGCTGCCGTCGCGCCGCCGATGTTGAGCAGGCCAGCAAAGATCCACTGGGCCAGCAGTGCGCCTACGATCCCGATCAGGATGTTGGCGATTGCGCCCTGTTGCGCGTTGGTGTTCATGATCATGCTTGCCAGCCAACCGCAGAGTGCACCTACCAGAATAGTAATGATCCAACCCATGTTCGTGACCTCCTGTTAAAGTCGTTAGATTTCCAACGTGAAACGCTCGTTGTGGGTGAAGCATGAAACTGCTGAGGAAAGCCGATTGAATCTGGTCATACATTCTGAAGGTGGCACAAAGGTGAAATGCCTGACTATTCAAGTCCGCTTAAGTTGTCTTCTCAGAAATCGACCATGCGCCGCTCATTTCTGATGTTGCCTTGACGTTTTGGGGGATCGGCAACCGAGGTGAAGAGCGGCTGGCGCTGCTTGCACCTGCATGGGACTCTTCCTCTGACCCCGTGAACAGATACCCGTAAGGACGCCGCTCCTCTGCGATCCCGCCCGGACTTGTCTGCCCTTGAGTCCGTCTGGAAGGCAGACACAGGCATTTGTCTTACCTCTGCGTCCATCCGTCTGCCGGGGGCGGCTAGCATGGGCGCAGACATCCGCCCGGCCCAGCGTGGCCCCGCGACTTTTTCTGGAGGCCCCACCGTTATGCCCGCACCCCTCAGCCCTGACCGCCCATCATGACCACCTTCACCGTGCGCGCCCCGGCCAGCAGCGCCAACCTGGGACCGGGTTTTGACAGCCTGGGCCTGAGCGTGCCGCTGTACACCACCGTGAAGGTGACGCCGGGCGACGTGACCGAGGTGGTCCCGCACGGGCCAGAGCTGGAAGGCACGCCCGCCGACGAGAGCAATTACGTGTACCGGGCGATGTTGCTGGTGGCCAAGCGCACGGGACTGACCTTGCCGCCCGCCCGTATGGAAATCACCACGGAGGTTCCACTGGCACGCGGCCTGGGCAGCAGCGCTGCCGCCCTGGTGGCCGGAATCGTGGCCGCCAACGAGCTGCTGGGCCGCCCGCTGGATGACCACGCGGTGCTGGACGTGGCCGCCCGCGAGGAAGGCCATCCCGATAACGTGGCCCCGGCGCTGTTCGGCGGCATCGTGGTGGCGACATTGGACAAACTGGGCACGCATTACGTGCGGCTGGACCCGCCCGCGAATCTGGGCGTGACCGTTTTAATTCCCGACTTTGAGCTGAGTACCAGCAAGGCCCGCGCCGTGCTGCCCCGCGAGTACAGCCGCGCCGACGCTGTGCATGCGCTGTCGCACGCCGCTTTGCTGGCCGCCGCGCTCTCTCAGGGCCGCCTGGACCTTCTGCGGCACGCCATGCAGGACTACATCCACCAGATCTGGCGCGCGCCACTGGTGCCGGGGCTGAGCGACATTCTGGAGGATGCCTGGCGGCACGGCGCACTGGGCGCGGCGCTGTCCGGCGCGGGGCCAACGGTGCTGTGCTTCCACGACACCCGCGAAAGCACAGCGCTACTTCACGCCTATCTGAACAGCGTGATGAAAAAGAATGGTCTGGATGGGCGGGTCATGGACTTTCCGATTGACACCCAGGGAACGCTGATTGAGCGCGAGGGCTGACCAGGCACTCCCTTATTCCATACCTGCGTTGCCCGTCTGCTTGATCTGCTCCATCCGGCCCACCGCTTCCAGCCAGTCGTTCTCGTTGATGGCGGTCACGTCCTGACCCGCGTAATGTTCGGCCAGCACCTCGCGCATGGCCTCGGCCTCGCGCAGGCTGGTGGCCTCGCGGCCCATGCGCTCCAGAATGGGGTCCAGGCTCATCGTGTGGCTGATTTGCATGACTGCACGCTAGCGGCTGGGCAGGCTGAAGTGCGTGAGGACGGGGCGGGACGTTCTTTAGAGGCAGGCTGAACTGTCTGCCCGCCGACACTGTTGCCCTGACCTCCCCGGCCCGGATGCTCTAGCCTGCCCCCATGTGGATGTCATCACGGGCCGCCGATGTGCCGGGCAGTGTATTTGCGCTGATGGACGCGGCCAAAAGTCGGGCGCGGGCGAGCGGGCTGCCCATCATTGACCTGAGCATCGGCAGCAGCGATCAGTCGCCCCCTGAAGTGGTCCTGGAAGCGTTGCGCGAGGCGACGCGCGATCCGTTGACTTACCGTTACCCGCTGTTCAGCGACACCGCGCCGCTGCGCGAGGCTGCCGCCGCATATCTGCTGCGCCGCTTCGGGGTGAGGGTCAATCCCGAAACCGAGGTCCTGCCCCTGATCGGCGCGCAGGAAGGGCTGGCCCATCTGCTACTGGCCGTCACCGATCCCGGCGACACGCTGCTGCTCCCTGATCCTGGCTACCCGCCGTATCTGGGCGCGGCGGCGGTGGCTGGACTGAAGACCGTGCCACTGCCCCTGCTGCCCGAACGCGGCTTTCTCCCTGGTCTGGACGCTGTTCCAGCCGATCTTCAGCCTCGCGCCCTGCTGCTGAACTATCCCAACAACCCGACTTCGGCGGTGGCGGACGCGGCGTTTTTCGCGGAGGCCGCCGCGTGGTGCCGGGCGCGTAGCACGCTGCTGATTCACGATCATCCCTACGCCGAGCTGACTTACGACAATTACCGCGCCCCCAGCGCCTTGGAAGCAGGATTGGACGGCGTGGTGGAACTGCATTCGCTGAGCAAGACGCATCATATGGGCGGTTTCCGGGTGGGCTTCGCCGCCGGGGACGCGGGGGCGGTGGCCGCGCTGGCCCGCGTCAAGGGCGCGGTGGACTTTCACCCCTACCTGGGCATTCAGCGGGCCGCCGCTCTGGCTCTGGGGCTACCGGATGAAGTGGGCCGCACCGGAGCTACCATCTTCCAGGCCCGCCGCGACGCCCTGATTCCCGCCCTGCGTGCCATGAACTGGGAAGTTCAGTGGCCCCAGGCCAGCATGTACGCCTGGGCGCGGGTGCCGGGCCTGACCGACAGCGTGTCCTACGCCGTGCGCGCCGCCGAGGAATCCGGCGTGGTGATCAGCCCCGGACGGGCCTTTGGAGCGCGCGGGGAGGGATTCGTGCGCTTTGCGTTGGTGCAGCCGCCGGAGGTTCTGGTGAAGGCGGCGGGGCTGCTGGCGGGGATGGAAGTCAGAGAGAGAGTGGAAAGAGAATGAAATAGGGCTTACGCGAAACTTACAAATGGGTTAGCAAGTTGCTGACGCATGTACTCGTCGAGGAGGCCAAATTTCAGTGCGTATATCGTCTTCTTTGCCTCTCGCGCAGCTTGGGCCAATCGAATCCAGACCAGCATCGCTATGCCAACATGATTGCGCTGAGATCGTCCTAGACGGCACTGACAGCCTTCAATCCCTGTGATCTGCTTCAGTTCGCGGTGAAAGACCAGGGCAGCCCAGCGGACGACGAGCGTCTGGCGCACGTCGTCCGCAGTCTGTAAAGCTGGGTCGTTGGTCACGACCCATTCCGTGCGCTCGG
>NZ_MSTI01000140.1 GCF_001949125.1 Deinococcus marmoris | reverse complement strand
GGGACGGCAAGCAGTTCGCGGGCCTGGGTGATTGCCAGTCCCGTCAGGCTCAGGCGCTGCACTTCCACTGGAATATGGCGCTGCATAGCGTTTCTGTAGCCAGAGCCAGTCAGTTGATGAACCAGCGGGCTGGCCCGCTGGTCTTCAGCATGGAAGACGAAAAACGCCGTGCCTATAACGAATTTTTCGCTGATCGAATTTTATCTCTGTTGCCTGGCGATCTGACTTGCGAAAAATTCGCCCCACAGATCGCCGACCTGCTGCTCCTGGGGGTCAAGGCTGCTTGAAACCTTCCGGACTACTGTCATGGAGAGGGGGTTTTTATTGATGTCAATCGCGCTCGGCAGTCTGCGGAAAGCTCACCGTGACGCGCAGGCCGCTGGGGTCAACCGGAGAAAGATCAAGACTGGCCCCGTGGAGTTGCGCGACGCGCTGGGCAATGGCAAGGCCCAGACCGTTGCCCTGACCGCTGCGGGCCGCGCCCACCTGATAGAAGGCGGTGGTCAGGTGAGAGAGCGCGGCAGTGGGGACGCCAGGACCACCATCCACCATGCTCAGGGCCACCCCGGACGGCGTACCAGTCACGGTCATCTTCATGGCCGTGCCGCCGCCGTAGCGCAGGCTGTTGCCGATCAGATTATCCAGCAGGGGCGAGAGCAGCGCCTCGTCCCCCAGAATCCAGGTCACGCCCACCGTGCCGAACTCCAGGGGCAGGTTCGGGGCCAGTTCACGCGCCCGGTCCACCGCCTCCCCGGCCAGACGGGCCAGCTCCAGCGGACGCCGCCCAATATCGCGCTCGCCCCGTGCCAGCAGCAGCAATTGCTCGCTCAGGCGGCGCATACGCTCCAAGTCTGAAAGCACCTCGCCCAGTTCCTCACGCAGCTCAGTCTGTGAACGTGGGCCGCTGAGTGCGCCCTGAAGGCGGGTCTTCATGGCGGTCAGCGGCGAGCGCAGGTCATGGGCGGCGGCGTAGGTAAAGGTTTCCTCGCGCTCGCGGGTCTCGGCCACCTGCCCGAACGAGGTTTGCAGCACGCCCGCGAGGCGGCCCACCTCGTCGCCCCGGTCCGCGCCAGGCAGCGTGGCGCGCAGGTTGCCGCCCCGGCCTATGGCCGCCGCCGCCGCTGTCAGGCGTTCCAGGGGCCTCAGGAGGCGTCCAGCCAGCAAAAAACTCAGGAGCGCCGCCAGGGCCGCTGAAACTGGAACGGCCACCGCCAGACTTCGCAGGTACGCGCGCAGCGGATTGACCACGCCCAGCACGTCGCTGGCCAGTTGCGCTGTCGCCAGCGTGCCGTTCAGGTTGAAAGTGGAGATCAACACATCATGGCCCGCGCGCCGTGAGCGGCCAATGGGGAGCGTCAGGGCAATCGGCGGAAACTCGGGGGTCACGGCCACCACCTGACCCTCCCGAATGACCCTCACGTCCACGGTGCGCGGCAGGGTCTCCAACACGCGCAGTCCTGTAGACGAGGCTGGGAGGGTGTTCAGCGTCTGCTCCAAGCGTGGCAGCAGCATTTCCAGCCGCTCATACTCGGCCCCCACCAGAAACGAGCGCAGCGCCAGGAACTGCACGGCGGCCACCGCCAACACCACCAGCACAGTAATCGCGGCGACGCCCAGCGCCAGGCGGGCGCGGATGGTCACGGTTGGCTTCATCCTTCCCTTCGGCCCAGCCTTGGCCCTGGAGATCTCATGGGAGCTGATAGCCCAGGCCGCGTGAGCTGAGCAGCGCTTCTGGCGAGAGTTTGCGGCGCAGGTAACTGACATACACGTCTACCACCCGCTCCTCGCCGCTGAAGTCCGGTCCCCACACCCTGGAGAGCAGTTCCTGGCGGGTAAACCAGCGCCCACGCGCCAGCGCCAGCGCTTCCAGAAGGCCGTATTCGCGGGCGGTGAAGCCCACCGTCTCGCCGTGCCACCAGACCTCGCGCCGCCCGGCGTCTAGCAGCCCGGCCCCGTCCGCAAACGGCACCCGCGCGCTGCGGACCCGCTCGCCACGCCGCACCACCGCCCGGAGAAGGGCCAGCAGTTCGGGCAGTTCGTAGGGTTTGGACAGGTAGGCGTCGCCGCCCAGATCCAACCCCTCCACGCGGTCCGGCAGGGCGCTGCGGGCGGTCACGAAGATCAGCGGCAGCTCGCTGCCCTCGGCGCGCAGGGTGCGGGCCACCTCGAAGCCGTCCAGGCCAGGCAGCCACACGTCCAGCAGTGCGGCGTCAAAATCCCCGCTGCGGGCCAGGGTCAGCCCCTGCACGCCGTCCGGCGCGATCTGCACCTGATGCCCGGCGTCCCTCAGGGCGCGTGCTGTCGGCTGGGCAATGCGCCCGTCGTCCTCCACTAGCAGCAGCCGCATCCTCAGCCCCGCTGCCGGAGGGGCAGGCACAGGAAAAGCGGCAGGTGCAAGGCGATCATCCTTCTAAGCTAGCGTGCCAGACCACAATCGAAAAACAGCGTCCCTTAAAGGCTTTTTCACGCCGCCTTTAGCCCCGGTCCTTTCTTGCATTCGTCTAACATCGGCTGCCTAACCTCTGCCCTGTCCGCCCATTCACCCCCCAACTTTCTTTGGAGAACCCCATGAAACAGACCCTGCTTCTTTCCGTCCTGCTGTTCGGTTCCGCCCTGGCCGGAGGCGCTGGCGCGCAGTCAGTGGCCAGCCAGATTCCGGCTACCAGCGTCAACATGCCGCAGCCCAACACTGGCCAGCCCAGCGCGCAGAGCACCAAGACCGCCTCACCGCTGCCGTATAACGTGCCCAGCCGCCTGCCGTCTTCCGGCACCGATAACCTGCAAAAAAGTGTGGCCGCGTTGCAGAACACCCTGACCGAATTGCAGGCGCTACAACTTCAGACCAAGCAGGCGCACTGGAACGTGTCCGGCACGCTGTTTTACACCCTGCACGAGCTGCTTCAAGACCACTACGAGGGCATCAGCAAGTACGCCGACGACACGGCGGAACGCATGCTCTCGGTGGGCGCGTCCAGCGACGGGCGGGCCATCACCATCGTCGCTAGCTCACGCCTGCCGGAGATTCCGGGCGGCTTCATTGACGACGCCCAAGTGATCCAGTTCTTCATTTACCAGTACGAAACCGTGGGCCAGCGCATCTTCCAGCGCATTGGGGACGTGGAGAAGGCAGATCCCACCACCGCCAACCAGTTGCAGGAAGTCGAGGCGGGCATCGAGAAGTATCAGTGGCAGATGCGCGCCTTCCTTCAGAACACGCCGACGGACCCCAACAGTGGCTCCGACATCAACAACAACACGCCGGTGCCCCTGCGCGGCAAATAAATCCCATTTTTCGGCTGAACTGCTAGGGCCTCAGGCCCTAGCAGTTTTTGCTCTGTCGTGGGTGAAGGGTTAACACTGCTGGGCGCAGCGTCCCGTTGTCTGAGATCGAGTTAGCTGTCTTCAGCCTCCTCTTCCCCGTCCCCCGGCTGCCCATTGGCCGTTTCCTTCTCCTGCTGATTTAATGGGCCGCGCAGCAGGTACGTGGGTCCCGTGGCCACCGTGCCGCCCGCAAAAGGCCCCAGCAGATGCGGCCAGGACGCCAGCACGGTGCCGCTGAACAGGGCGGCGGCCAGCGTGCGGGTGGGATTGACCCCGATGGTGGAGAGGCTGTCCGCCGTGAACAGGCACAGCCCCAGCGTCCCGGCGATGACCAGCCCCGCCTGAGACCCCACTTCGGCCTTGCGCTTGGCCGTGGCCAGGATCACCAGCAGCAGCAGCGCGGTGCAGCCCGCCTCCAGTCCGAATGCGCCCCACGGCGGTACCCGTTCGTGCGCGCTGGGCAGCGGCACGCAGGCGGTCACCAGCCACACGCCCGCACACGCGCCCAGCAGTTGCGCGGCCAGATAGCCCGGCACCTGCGCCCACGGAAAGCTGCCGCGCAGCGCAAAGGCCAGCGTAACAGCGGGGTTGAAATGTGCGCCAGACAGGTCACTCAGGCCGTACACCAGAGCCAGGATCACCAGGGCAGGCACCAGCGCGGCGGCGGCCAGTTCAGGCAGGATGCCGCCCTGGGACAGCGCCGCCGCGCCCAGACTGAAGGCCACGAAAACGGCGAGGCCCGGCCCCTCGTCCAGCCAGCGCCGGAACACGCCCTAAAGGTCTGCGGACATGCGGCGGATGCTGTCACGTTCACCGCATCCAGACTGAATGCCAGACGCAAATTCCCTGGGATGTGGATAGCGGTTGAAGAGGCCACCTGGAACCGGAATTTGCGCCTGAAGCAGTTTTTTGAAGGGCGTCACCGAAAAAAGGGGTTTCCGGAGATTCTATTCTCCGCTTCGCAGCCTGGCAAGCTCGTCATATACGGAAATAGATTCCCATTCCACCCCGTCATCAAAGTAGTTTTTTTATCGCAACTCGTCTAAACCGAAGAGCATTACTACGGCCAGATCATCAGGTGACGCACGTTGGACCAACGCTCGAAAAAGTTGTCCTTGATGGAATGTCAAACCCTGCGACTGAGGATCTATGCGAAACCTGGTCGTCCTCAGAAATCAATCTGAGCTGATCCATGTTGTGTTTCTGTGCTGTGAGAGGGAGGCGTGGCTCTCCAAAATGGTCATGGCTCCGCTGCCCTTCAGCATTTCTTGAAACAACGCCGCCGCGTAGCACATGAGACACAAGTGCCACGCCGTCTGTCACAGCATGGCACTCGACAGAAGGAGGCCCCGTGCCCGACAGACCCAGATCCGAAGATTTCAAGAACGCCCAGCTTCTGCCCTATCCCGCCAAGCAGTCTGAGATGGACATTCAGCCGCAGACCGAGCTGAGAGAGTACAGGGCCGCCGACAAACTGAAAGGCAAGATTGCCCTGATTACTGGCGCAGATTCCGGCATTGGCCGCGCTGTGGCCCTGGCCTTCGCACTTGAGGGCGCGCTGGTCGCCATCGTCTACAACGAGAACGACGGCGACGCACATACCACCAGGCAAATGGTGGAGGAGCGCAGCGGCCAGTGCCTGGTGATTAAGGCTGACGTGCGTGACAAGGCCGCGTGCCTGGACGCCGTGCAGCAAACTGTGGACAGATATGGCGGCCTCAATGTGCTGGTGAACAACGCCGCGTATCAGGCGACGCAGGAGAGTGTGCTGGACATCAGCGAGGAACAACTTCGGCGCACGCTGGAAACCAATCTTTTCGGCTATGTCTTCATGATTCAGGCCGCGCTGCCCCATCTGCATGAGGGCGACACCATCGTCAACTCCGGCTCGATTGTCGGTGAGACGGGCAACCCCATTCTGTTGGACTACACCGCCTCCAAGGCTGGCATTCACGCGCTGACTAAGTCGCTGGCGCTGCAATTCGGCCAACTGGGCAACGGCGTGCGCATCAACGCGGTGCTGCCCGGTCCGGTCTGGACCCCCAATATCCCCGGCACCATGCCGCTGGAAGAAGTCCAGAAGTTCGGTCACGAGGTGGCGCTGGGCCGTCCCGGACAACCCGAGGAGTTGGCCCCCGCCTACGTTTATCTGGCCTGCCAGGACAGCTCCTTCGTGACTGGTTCGCTGCTTCATGTGACTGGCGGGAAACTCTCTTCATGAGGTGTTCAATATGAGTCAGGGCTTTCTCGACATCATCAAAAAAGAGCTGGGCGACGGCAATTATCTCGGTGACGAGTTTGGGGGTGCGCGGGGCAGCAGCGGCAGTGGTCTGCCCACTGGACAGGCCAGCAACTTCATGTTTGCCACTGGCATCGAGTGTTCCTATCCCACCATCGAACACGGCAAGGTGCGGCGCGACGAGCTGGAAGAGTGCCACCACTACGAGCGCTGGGAGGAGGACCTGCATCTGGTCAAGGATCTGGGCCTCAAGTACCTGCGGTACGGTCTCCCCTATTACCGCGTTCACCAGGGTCCAGGCAAATACGACTGGGAATTTGCCGACCTGGTGATGGCCGAGATGAAACGGCTGGAGATCACGCCCATCCTTGACCTGATGCATTTCGGGGTCCCGGACTGGCTGGGCAATTTTCAGAACCCGGAGCTGCCGATCCACTTTGCCGAGTACGCCGAGGCGGTGGCGCGGCGCTACCCGTGGGTGCGGCACTACACGCCCGTCAACGAGATCTATGTCACGGCCAAGGCCAGCGCGCAGGACGGACTGTGGAACGAGCAGCTCAAGTCCGAGCGCGGCTTCGTGACTGCCCTTAAACATGGGGTGGCCGCCAACATCCTGGCCTGTCAGTCGATAGCCCGTGTGCGCTCCGACGCCATCATCGTGCAGGCCGAGAGTGCCGAGTACATGCACGACGCCAGCGCGGAACCCCGCCCCGAAATCTCGTTGCAAAATCGGCTGCGGTTTCTCTCGCTTGATCTGAACTACGCGGTGACGCCTGACGCGGATATCCTGCTGTATCTGATGGACAACGGCCTGTCCCGCGAGGAATACGAGTGGTTCATGGCCGGAGAGCCGCCGGGCCACCAGATCATGGGCAGCGATTACTACGGCCACAATGAGAAGATCACCAAACCCGACGGCGAAGTGATTTTCGGTGAGGATATCTTCGGCTGGTACCAGATCGTACAGGGCTATTACCAGCGCTACAAGAAGCCGGTCTTCCACACCGAGACCAACGTCGCCGACCTTGAGCAGGCCCCAATCTGGCTGTGGAAACAGTGGATGAACGTCCTGCGAATGCGCCAGGAGGGCACGCCAGTCGTAGGCTTCACCTGGTACAGCCTGACGGACCAGATTGACTGGGACATCGAGCTGGCAGAGAAGAAAGGGACTGTCAACACCAACGGCCTGTACAACCTGGACCGCAAACCCAATCCAGTGGCCCACGCCTACCGCGACCTGCTGGAAAACTACGGGCAGATCACGGTCTCGCCGCACAGCGAACTGTTTGAGATTACCGATCAGTCTGCCCGGCTGAAAATCGAGGTGTAGCTCAGGCGACCTCTGGGTCTGATTGCCCTTTAGCTGCGCCTGCCCCCTGCAACCCGATTTTGCAGGGGGCTGCGCCGTTGCTGCTCCCACCACCTGCCCATACAACTGCTCCAGGAAGCGAAATCCTACAGAAAAGTTCACGTCCTCCACAACCGCGCGGCCCCTCCCCACGCCACTCTGGGCCATGATCTCGTCTCCCATCCTCGTTCTGCCGCCTGCCGGGCCACCCGCGCCCCCCCTTGCTCCAGGGTTTCGGTCCTTTTACTGGGGCGGCTTCGAGTGCAGCGCCCAGCGCCGTCCTTCAGGGCGACGCATTGACGTGATCGACGCCACCGCGCATGATCGGTTCGCCGTGCAGGACTATGCGCGGCTGGCGGCCAGTGGAATGTTGACCGCCCGCGACGGCCTGCGCTGGCATCTGATCGAACGCGTGCCGGGCGATTACGACTTTTCCTCGGCACACGCCCAGGTCACGGCGGCGCGGGAGGCCGGGGTGCAGGTGGTCTGGGACCTGCTGCACTACGGCTTTCCCGATTTCGTGGACCCCTTCGGCTCTGATTTCCCCGCCAGTTTTGCCCGTTACGCGGCGGCGGCGGCCCGGTTTCTGCGGGAGGAGACGGACGGCACGCTGTGGTTGTGTCCGATCAACGAGATCTCGTTCACGGCCTGGGGCGGCGGCGACGTGGGCTACCTGAATCCCTTCGCGCAGGGCCGTGGCCTGAGCCTCAAGGCCCAACTGGTGCGCGCGGCGATTGCGGGGATGGACGCGGCGCGTGAAGTCGATCCCGGAGTCCGCTTCCTGCACGCCGAACCGCTGATCAGCGTCCACGCCCACCCCGAACGCCCCCATGAGGCCGGCGACGCTGCCCGCAGCCATACCTCGCAGTTCGAGGCGCTGGACATGCTGCTGGGCCGCCTACTACCGGAACTGGGCGGCGCGGAGCGTTATGTGGACGTGGTGGGTCTCAACTACTACCCCTACAACCAGTGGCGGCACCATCCCGAGCCGCACCTGCGTGAGACCGTTCCAATGGCCCACCCGGACCACCGCCCGCTGCACACCCTGCTGGCTGAGGTCCACGCCCGCTACGCCCGTTCGCTGGTCCTGGCCGAGACCGGGGCCGAGGGTGAGGACCGCGCGCCGTGGTTCGAGATGATCGTCCGTGAGACTGGGCGGGCGCGGAAGGCCGGGATGCCCCTGTACGGGGCCTGCCTTTATCCGGTGGTCAACCACCCTGGCTGGGACGATGACCGCCACTGCCACAACGGTTTGTGGGACTATCCCGGTTCCCTGGGGGACCGCGCGGTTCACGCGCCGCTGGCCGACGTGCTGACCCGCGCGCAGGCACAGGAAAACCAAGACCAGGAAGACGAGGTGCAACAGCATCCAGGGACAGCCACTGCACCCGGACCCGCCCCCCTGAGCGCCGTGCTGGCCCGCTTTGCCCGCGCCGAACCCACCATCGCCACCGAAGCCGCTGCCCGCGATCAGGACGGGGCCTTTCCTGCCGCGTCTTTTGAAGCTCTGCGGGAGGCTGGGGTGCTTGCGGCCAGTCTGCCTACGGGGCTGGATGGGCAGGGCCTCACCGGGGCGCGTCTGCTGGCCCTGCTGCGCCGGGTGGGCCGGGCCAGCCTGCCGGTGGGCCGGGTCTACGAGGGCCATGTCAACGCCCTGTACCTGATCCTGAGCCACGGGACGCCAGCGCAGGTCCAGCGTGCCGCCGCCGACGCCCGGCACGGCGAGCTGTTCGGCATCTGGAACACCGAGGACGGGCCGGGGCTGCGGCTGGAGCGGGCCGAAATTGGCGAAAGCTGGACGCTCATTGGCGGCAAGACCTTCACGTCCGGCGCGGATTTCGTGACCCGCCCGCTGCTGCCCGCCGAATGGCCACAGGGCGGGGGCCGGGTGCTGGCGCTGCTGCCCCACGCTGCGCCGCCGGAACGTTTTGACCCGGCCTTCTGGCAGCCGCTGGGCATGCGTCCCACCGTCAGCTTCCGCGTGGACCTGACAGGTCTGACTCTCGGTGCGGACGACGTGATCGGGCAACCGGGCGACTATGACCGCCAGCCGGATTTCAGTGGGGGCGCGCTGCGCTTTCTGGCCGTGCAACTGGGCGGCGCGGACGCCGTGCTGGAGGCCGGGCGGGATGTGCTGCGTCAACTGGGGCGGACCAGCGAGGACATCCAGCGCCTGCGTTTCGGTGCGGTGGCGGCGCGGCTGGAAGCGGCGTGGCAGACGGTCCTGCGCGGTGCCGCCCATCTGGAAGGGTTGCATCTGGAGGGGGCAGAGACAGACGAACTGGCGCGCGTTCTGGCCTACGTCGCCCTGGCCCGCGAGGTCACTGAGGACGCCTGCCTGCTGGCCTGCGAGGCCGTGGAACGCACGGTGGGAGCGCGCGGCTTGCTCGCCCCACAACCCGCCGAGCGGCTGCTCCGTGACCTGCGCATGTCCCTGCACCAACCTGATTCCGACGCCGGTCGCCTGCACCTGGGCCGCGCCGTGCTGGACGCCCCTGAACTGGCAGATGACGCCTACAGCCCGTGGAGTGACGAGGGGCTGTAAATCTGACCTCGTGACCCCTGGACACTGCCCGGTCCTCGGCCTGGCAGCAGTGTCATCTCTTCGGTCCACAGTCTTCACTCCTGCGGCGCAGCCTTCGTGGCGCAGGCCGCTGTTCCTCCGGCGCAGTTGTTGACCAGCAACACGCCGAACGACGACGGGCGGCACTCCAGAACCGTAATGGTCAGGCCAGAAGGGATGACTGGGCGACGTCATGTGTGGCGGGAGCCTGGCGACGAACGTTCCTCATTATGGATTTAGTCTAAGCCGGGTAATTCTTTAGCTGGAGCCTATCTGGGACGCAATTTAGGTCCATATCACGTTTGCATTTTGGAGTCGACTCCTATAGTCCAGACGATCACCGTCATGGGCCGCCCGGAACTTGCTGAGAGGCTGGCCGCCTGTCGGACCAAATGTTTCATTTCATCCTCTGTCGCCTCACGCACCCTGGGAGGGGAATCTCACCGTGCCACAACACCACCAGTCCATCCGCCCCACCCTGGCCACCCGGCCTGCCCTGATCGTATTGGCGCACCTGCGCTGGGACTTTGTATTTCAGCGTCCCCAGCATCTGATGACCCGCGCCGCCCGCAGCCGTGCTGTGTATTACGTCGAGGAACCGATCTTCGCGGAACATGGCGATCACTTGAAGACCAGAAGGGAAGGCGGGGTCACGGTCTGCACGCCCCACATCCAGATCGGCTTCTCTGCCCAGGAATCCCAGGCCCGAACGGCGCGGCTGCTTGGTGCGCTGGTGGAAGACGAGGGCCTACTGGACTATGATCTGTGGGTCTACACCCCAATGGAACTGCCCGTCACAGCGGGGCTGAATCCGCGCGTCACGGTCTATGATTGCATGGACGAGCTGGCCAATTTCAGGGGTGCGCCTCCTGAGCTGCGCGTCCGTGAAGCGCAACTTTTTGACCGTGCCGGGGTGGTATTCACTGGCGGTCAGCGGCTCTATGAGGCCAAATCCGAGCGCCACCCCAACGTGCATGCTTTTCCTTCCAGCGTGGATGTTCAGCATTTTGCGCAGGCCCGCAGCGGCCCGAACGATCCGGCGGATCAGGCCGCGCTGCCGCGCCCGCGTCTGGGGTTCTACGGCGTGATCGACGAGCGTTTCGACACGGCCCTGATCGCTGAGGTGGCCCGCCGTCAGCCGGACTGGCAGTTCGTGTTGATCGGCCCGGTGGTCAAGATCGATCCCGCCGAGCTGCCGCGCGCCGCCAATATTCATTACCTGGGCATGAAAGGCTACGCCGAGTTGCCCGCCTATCTGGCCCACTGGGACGTGGCCCTGCTCCCGTTTGCGCGCAACGCCGCCACCGAATTCATCAGCCCCACCAAGACGCCGGAATACTTGGCGGCGGGCGTCGGCGTGGTGTCAACCAGTATCCGCGATGTCATCCGCCCCTACGGCGATCTGCAACTTGCCCGTATCGCCGATAGTCCAGATGACTTCGAGGCCGCCTGTAAGGCGCTGCTGGACGAAGTGGGGACGGAAGCTGCGCGGCAGCGGCAGGAACGGGCAGACCAGTACCTCAGCGCTCTGTCCTGGGACCGCACCTGGGCGCGGATGGCCGAAGTGATCGAGGACGCTGCCCCCATCACCCGTCCTCTTGCTCCAGCATCCCACGCCCTTCTGACAGGTTCCGATGACTGAGATTCCTGAACTGAACGGCGCGGCCCCAGCCGGTTTCGACTACCTGATCGTGGGCGCGGGTTTTGCGGGCAGCGTGCTGGCCGAGCGGCTGGCCAGCGCCGGTCAGCGGGTGCTGATCGTGGACCGCCGCCCACACATCGGCGGCAACGCCTATGACCGCTACGACGACGCGGGCGTGCTGATCCATCCCTACGGCCCCCACATCTTTCATACCAACAGCACCGAGGTCTTCGCCTACCTGTCGCGATTTACCGAGTGGCGACCCTACCAGCACCGCGTCCTGGCCAGCGTGGACGGTCAGGAATTGCCCATTCCTATCAATCTGGATACAGTCAACCGGCTGTACGGGCTGGCCCTGACGGCCTTTCAGGTAGAAGAGTTTTTTGCCTCGGTGGCCGAGCCAGTTGAGCAGGTCCGCACCAGCGAGGACGTGGTGGTAGGCAAGGTAGGGCGCGACCTTTACAACAAGTTCTTCCGGGGCTACACCCGCAAGCAGTGGGGTCTGGATCCCAGCGAACTGGACGCCAGCGTGACGGCCCGCGTGCCCACCCGCACCAACCGGGATGACCGCTATTTTGCGGACACCTATCAGGCCATGCCGCTGCACGGCTACACCCGCATGTTCGAGGCGATGCTGCACAGACCCAACATCAAGATCATGCTGAACACCGATTACCGGGAAATTCTGGACCTGATTCCGCACGGCCACCTGATCTACACCGGCCCGGTGGACGCTTTCTTTGATCATCAGTACGGCAAGTTGCCCTACCGCAGCCTGGAATTCCGGCACGAGACGCACGACAGACCGCAGTTCCAGGCTGTAGGAACGGTCAATTATCCCAACGATTACGCCTACACGCGCATCAGCGAATTCAAGTACATCACGGGGCAGCGCCACGAGCGCACCAGTGTGGTCTACGAGTATCCGCAAGCAGAGGGCGATCCCTATTACCCGGTTCCGCGCCCCGAGAATGCCGAGCTGTACAGGAAATACGAGGCGCTGGCCAGGGCGGAGCTAGGCGTGACTTTCGTGGGACGCCTGGCAACCTACAAGTACTACAACATGGATCAGGTGGTGGCCCAGGCATTGGCCACTTTCAAGCGCCTACATGAGAGACAGATGGCTGACTTGGTGGAGGTTTGACCAAAAAGGCGAAGCCACGTCAATACGGGTGGCCGTCCATTCCCTCTGTGCCACTCTTGTCCGGATGAACGGCGCGTACCGGGTCGGACCGCTGGATGGGATCTGCTGTGTTGGAAAGCTTCCACGACTCGGTGACCGTAGTCCGGGCCAGGCTCACCTGCTGGTCAACCGCACTGAAGATCTGTCCTGTTTAGGGCTTACGCGAAACTGGGCAAGTCTGAAATTCTGGGCTGATGGGAAGACCTCGAAAAGTCGGGCGGCAACGGTACTGCGAGTTTTTGGCTGCAACACAGATCAATCGGACACAAACCTATTTTGCCAACCACGTCGATGATTTTGCTCATGACGCCGTTCAGCGCTACCTGAAAGGTGACTGTTTAACGGCAGCGGAGGTGTGGACGCAGGTGCGTCCACACGTCAAATTGAGCGACAAGGGTTACATCATCTTCGACGACAGCGTGATGGACAAGCGCCATTCACGCCGCATGGCGCTGGTTCGAAGGCAGTGGAGTGGGAACGAGAAACGAACCATCCGAGGGATGGGCGTCGTCACCTGTGTGTACGTCAATCCTGAAACCCGCGAATTCTGGATCATCGACTACCGCATTTATGCGCCGGACGACGATGGAAAAAGCAAAGTCGATCACGTCCTGGACATGCTTCGCCGCCTCTTTGAAAAAGAGGCCCGTCAAGAACTCCGCTTCCGGTGCGTGCTGATGGACACCTGGTATGCC
>NZ_MSTI01000136.1 GCF_001949125.1 Deinococcus marmoris | reverse complement strand
TCCCAGACCGCCATTCACCCTGAAACTGAATTGGTTGCCGATGCTGGCTATCAGGGCGTTCAACACCAACACCCGCTGTGCCGTACACCGCACAAAGCGAGCAAGAAACGCAAGCTCACTCCGGCACAGAAAGCAGAAAATCTTCGACTGGCACGCTTCAGAATCGCTGTTGAGCATGTCATTCGTCGGATCAAGATTTTTCGAGTGTTGAAGGAAACGTATCGCCATCGGCGAAAGCGGTTCAGCCTCCGAGTCAACCTCATCGCCGCCATCTGCAACGCCACCGCTAAATGTGCCTGACTTTCGCAAGAGGTCTATTGAAGTTCACTCCGCCGTTCACCCGGATGGTGCCGGTGGCGTTCGGCCCCTGGATCGGCACGAAGGTATGGTCAAAATGCAAGCTGAAATTGTAGTTGTCTCCAACACCGGCCTGAGCATTCAGGCGGCTGGCCGGGTTGGCGGTCAGGGTCACTCCTTTGGGCAGCCCCTCGGTTCGCAACAGGTCGTCGCCGTTCAGTTGGAAGTCAGCATGCAGCTCCCCCTCGGTGATGGCTTCATCGAGTCTGGCCTGGGTGGTATCCAGCACCACTTCACTGTTCTCTTGCCGCACCGCCTGGACTTTGCGCAGGTAACCCGAGGGCGCGGCGTTCGACGGTTCCGAAACCAGAACGTCCCCGCTCTTCAGTTTGGCGAGTATTGGGCTGCTCTTGGAAAACCGCATCTCACCAGTGTCGCCGTTGTACGCCGTCAGCGAGGCGCGGGTGCTGGCGTCGGCAACTTTGGTGGTTTCGGGAATGATGACGGACGGCGGGGGAGCCGGGTCTGGCGTGGGGCCGGGGTCTGGTGAGGAGGGCGATCCACCGCAGCCGGCGAACACCATGGCGAGCAGCGTGAGGGCGGGCAGCAAAATTCTGTTCATGGCGCTCCTTGTCTTGAAGTGGGACGGGTGGGACGGGACGAAGGCGGTACGCCCTTGGAAGATTGATGCGTTCACCTGATCTAGGAACGTCTGTTGTGGACGGGCGGGTGCGGTTCCCTCTCGCCGCCCGCCCCGGATAGGGCCAAAGCTCAGCGGCGTGTGGGCCGTCTCGCGTTCAGTGCGGGCAATCCAGCTGCACCCGGAAACTCGGCGTGGGCGTGGTGAAGGCGACGCCGCGCTGCTGCTCGCTAAACCCGATGCCCCTGGGATCGATCTCGAACAGCAGTTTGCTGGGGGTGGGTCCGGCCTTTACACCCGCATCGAAATAAAAGTTGAGCTGAACCCGGAGCATGCCGCCCTGCTGCACCTTGGTCAGGGTGAGCTTCTGCACCTCCAAGGGGTCCACGGACAGGGCAGTGCCGTCGGGAAAGGTGAGCTGAATGCCGTCCCCGCTGTAACTGACACCCGCGTCGGTCAGCGTCATGGTGGTGCGCGTGCCGTTGCGGACCTCGACCGTCAGCCCCCAACTGGGTGTTGTGCCGTCCTTGACGATGCGCTCGATTTTGGTGACTTTCAGCCGCCACACGCCGTTGAAGAGCGTGTCGCCGACGCAGCCTTCCAGCGAGGGCCGTTGGTTCCCGCCGCCAGGTGAGACGGCGAGAGCTGGACTCAACAATCCGGCGAGCAGTAGGGCAGCGAGAAACAGGGCGTTGAACCGCCGGGAGACTCGGCGATACCTGAACACGGGCGGAACGGGCTTGAGCATACTGGCTCTCCTTTCTGATCCAGGGAATTGTGCGGAGAAGTGTTAAAGGGTGGCGCTGACTTCAGGGAGCGGCAATAGCGGCCCTCTTCCGGGGCGTACGTTCTTTGCCGCAGCGGTGGTCCACTTCCGTCTCACGTCTATTACCCACCGCACCCCATCCTCTGAGCGGGAGGCCGGGTGCCGGCGCCACTTCGGGCATCACGCCGTCAACGATGCTCTGGCTCCTGAGCCACTTCGGAGCGCGCGGCTCACCTGGGTCAGAGCTGAGTCATCCTGACCTGGACCCTGGGCGGCTGGTCTGGCTCGCAGGTAATGGCAAAGTGGTGAAAGGGAGCGCGCGGCAGAGAGAATCCGCCCTGTTCTTTGGCTCAGGGTACGGGAATGGCGACGCTGGAAAGATTCACGGCGACGGGTACAGCGCTCGCCGTTGTTCTGCCGTTGCCAAGCTGCCCGTAGTCATTCCGCCCCCATGTCACGACGGTGCCGTCGGCCTTGAGGGCCAGACTGTAGGTTTTATCCCCTGCAGGAGTCGAGTGAGGCTGCAAGAACGTTCCCCTGAGCGCCACACTCACGCCCGCCGCCGTGCAGTCCGTTCCCGTCACGAACGTTATGTTCTGCGTTCCTCTCGCCAGAAACTGAAGTCTCAAGCGGTGCGGGTGCCGGGCCGTGCTGATGTCGCTCAGCCGAACCGCCGCCGGATCAGAGCAGGGCTTGAGGTTGTCCAGAGCGGTCATGGGCAGGGCGTGGCCGGTCTGGTCACGTGGCTCCAGATCGAGGTACACCGGCAGGCTTTGGCCGCCCACCACCTTGAAGGTCTGCGGAGTGCTGCCGGGCCGCTTGACCACCGCGTTGAAGACGATGCTCTTGAGGGTAGAGTCGCTGTGCGGCGCGGTGTTATTGGTGCGGCCGCAGGCCGTCAGCAGAGCGGCGCACAGGGTCAGCAACGAGCGGGAGGGGAAGACCAGGGAGTTGGTCATACAGACTCCTGGGCCAGACAGAGGCATTCGGGGGCTGAGGCCCATCAGCGAGGGGGCAGCAGCCTGGGCCGCCGGTTCAGCGCCTGCCCAGTTGAACCCTGTTGGGGCCGATTGAGAAGCCTTGTTGCATGCCTTATTCATCGGATTTCTCCTTACAAAAAGGTTTGGTGCAGCTTTAGTCGCTGCCGATTGATGATCACTTTCGACTTCTGCCTGTCCCGGTCGCCAGAGACCACGCCTGCTCTAGAGCAGTTCTCCGAATTACGTCACCGCAATAGCAAGACCACCTCAGCTTCGGCGGCCCGTCCCCTGGCCCGTAGCGCCTGACCTGGCACCCGTTGCACGGCCTCTGCATGGTCATTTCATGAGGTCTGGATCACTTGTGTTCTAAGAACGCTTCCGCGCTAGCGCCACTTCTGGTAGGACCCCCCGTTGCAGCGTAGGGCGTAGACCTGCCGTTCGGCATTGCTGTCGAGACAGAACCCCGTTGCCAGAATCTGAATGGTCTGTGTCCCGTCGCCGTTTGCCAGGGACCGCCATTTCTGGTAGGACCCCCCGTTACAGTTTGTGGCGTAGATCAGTTTGGCGTTAAAACTGTCGCTTCCCAGACAGAAACTCGTCGCCAGATTCTGAAATGTCTGTGTCCCATCGCTGTTCACCCGAAGTTGCCATTCCTGATAGGCCCCCCCATTACACTTCAGGGCGTAGACCTGCCCTTTAGCATTGCTGTCCAGGCAGAAACTCGTCGCCAAGTTCTGGAGTGTCTGGTTACTTCCGGGGGCCGGGGCAGCCGGGCTGGAGGCTGGGGCGGTCGCGATCCTGGTGCCAGCCACCGCGTTGTCCTGCGCGGTCTGTGTCCGCACGGCGGGCAGCACGCAGACACGGTCTCCTGCAAAAGCCTCGCGCCACACGTACCCGTTCACGCAGGTATCCGTGCCGCTGGAATCATGCCGAGAAGCGGCATGGGCATTATCGTTGGCGGTTTGCTGCCGTGTCTCTGGGGTCACGCACACATGGTCACTGGGATTCGCCCCGCGCCACACGTATCCCGACTTGCAGGTGTCCGGCCCGTAGGCCTGCGCGGTGGCGGTCGGGCCGACCACGGCCAGCAGCGCGAACGCCGGGCCGAGCAGCAGAAGTGAGCGTGCGGGAAAGGTTAGCGTCCTGGGGATAGTGATCTTCATGGGTTCCTCCTGGCTGTTGAGCCGATGTGTTTTTCCGAGGGGTCTTTGAAGCCTGCGCCGCTCAGCGCAAAAATTCGGGGGGGCCAGCAGACTGGGCAGGCAATGAACTGGCGGCCCAGTCTGCTGGCGGGGGCCGACTGAGGAGACGTGGCGCGTACCCTGTTCATCGGATTTCTCCTTGCAAAAAACCCTGGTGCAGATCCGTTTCAGTCCTGAACTTCAACGGTGGCGGGTTGTTCATGCCCGTAGTTGAAGTACGTGTGCAGCACTTCATTCCCCGTGTTCCGCAGCCAGTGCGGCCAGCCGAGCGGGAAATACACGCAGTCGCCCGCCGCCAGCTCCAGTTCCAGCCATGTCTGATCTGGCGTTTGCAGTCCGGCGCTGGCCTGGCCCTGCACGATCACCGCCAGTTCGGAGGAGTTGGTGTGGTAATGCGTCGAACGCCAGGTGCCTTGTGGAATCTCCACCTGAGCAATCGAGATGCCCGCCAGCAGCGGCCAGACCGCTTTGTTCCCCTTGCGGGCGCTCGTGTTTTGGAGGATGGTGACGGGGGCCAGGCCAGCCAGACTCAACTTGTAGTCGGCGGCGGCCCCGGTGGTAGGCGACGTGGGGGCAGGAGCCGGGGTGGTCTGGGCCAGACCAGCGCCCCGCACCAGGGGCAGGCTGACCAGTCCCAGAACGGCGGCCCGGTGCATCAGCTCACGGCGCGAGAGGGTGGAAGCGGCGTTTTGTTCTGCATTTTGATAGGTCATGGAAATCTCCTCAATCTTGCTGTCGAACTGACGGACGCCAGAAAGGACAGCGGCGCACAGCAGAACCGCTGTTCTCAGCGGGGACGGGCAGATCATGGCTCTCGCTCCTGCCCCGGATCACGCACGGGAAGGGCCGGGACACGCTCGCCTTCCAGGGGGTGGGGTTCGTGACGGCCAGGCTGACTCCTTTCCACGGGAGGTTTCCTTCCCCCCTTGTCACCTGGGTGTGTTGACGCGGCGCGGAACCTATGACGCCTCCCACGCCAAACGCGGGATCTAGCCTGAATTCATGGCGTCCTCCTCGCTGGCCTGGGTTGTCCTGAGAAGCGGTTCACCACAGGTGGAGCAGTAGCTGGCGTAAGGGCTGGCAATCGGAGCGCGGCACAGTGGACACGCTTCGATCAGCCAAGTGCCGTCATTGATGCAATACCGCTCCGACGAACTGACCGGCACTGCGCGGGAGCAGCATGGACACAACCGGTAACGGATCGGTGTTCTGAGACCTGGATTGTCGTCTTGGCGTTTCACAAGCTCTCCGCCCTCCCCTGAAGTGCAGTGTTGGGGAGGGCGGATCGGAAACGGATCGGATGTTCAGGTTGCAGCGCGGATAAGGCCGAGAACCTGGGGCGGGTTCAACGTCGCCAGACAATCTTCCCAGTGTTCCGGCAACCGCTCGCCAACATCGAGGAACCGCGCCCTGGCCTGGTCATAGCTACGGGACAGTGCCTTTGGGTTGCCTACCCCACGCCAGGCCCGTAGGGTTAGCCCCAGCGCCTCCAGGTTGTAGGGATCGGCGTCCGTCAGCAGGTCTGCCACCCGGAGAGCCTCGGTGGGATCGCTGATCAGTTGTGCCTCACCTTGCCTCTGCAACATCAGGCAAAGCGCCTCGCGCACCGTTTCCGAGCGGGCCGCCGGATCTAATCCACTCAGAGGCGATCCCCGCCACAACCGGGTGTCGCCGTGCACCAGAAAAATCTCGGCATCGCTGGACACGCCTGACCCCAGGGCGTAGCCAGCCGTGGTGGTCAGGATGGTCCCGGCCCCCAGGAGTTCCCGGACCTGATACACCAGATCGGCCAGTAGGAGACCCGCCCGCCCCTCGGCTTGTTCCGGGTACAGCGATTCGAGCAGACTCAGGCGCGGCACCTCGGCCCGTCCCTCAATACGGGCTTCGAGCAGGGCGGCCAGCAGTTCCTGGCGTTTGCGGCCCCGCACCGGAATCGCCCCCGAAACAGACTCCCAGCGCATCGGCCCCAGTACCTTGAGCCGGAATTCAGGAACGGGGGGAGCGCTCTGGCCGGTCAGCCTACCGGCCAGTCCTGGGAAGAGGCGGTACACCAGATGAACGCCGTGCCGCAGACCACGCTGCTCAAACCATTCCAGGTGATCCCTGGCACGGCTGGTCTCATGGTTGAGGGCGCACAGTTCGAGTTCGATCACCCGCGTGGGAAAGGGCTCGGCGATCTCCACAGCCAATTGGAGGGCTTCTCCCAGGTGCTGGCGGGCCAGCGCTGGATCACCCTGCGCCTGCTCAACCCTGGACATGACCAGAAGGGCCTCCCGTTGCTGCCGGGGCCGTCCGCTCAACGTGGCCAGAGCCAGGGCCTCTTCGGCCTGTTCCCCGGCCAGCGTCAACTGACCATCATGAATCAGCGTCGCCGCCAATACCCGCGTCGCGCGGGCCTGGCCCACCAGATGGTTCAGCGCCCTAGAGACCCGCAGAGCGCCGGAGGCGTATTTCCGGGCCAGGGTCACGTTGAAAGCAGTGTCCAGGGTCAGGTACAGTTCGGCCAGCGCGTTCAGCCCGTCGATCAGGAAGCCGTGCGGTGGTTGCCGTTCCAGGATATCGAGACTCTCCAGATACAGGCCCTCTGCCCGGTCATAGTCTCCAAACCACACCAGTTGGTCAGCGATAGCCAGGTTGGCCTCGGCGTACTGAACGACATGCCCGCGCTGGAGACTCAACATGGCCGCTTCTTGAAGCTCCGGGAGGGCGGCGTGGTACTCGCCGAGATCCTGGAGCACCATGGCGTGGGCATGCAGGCTGCTGATGATGTTGTGGATCTCCCCCAGGGTTCGGGCAATGGCAAGAGATTGGCGAAAGAAGACCTCTGCGCCAGCGTTGTCGGCGCGCTGGGCACACAGGATGCCCCGCAGGTAGCTGAGCAGCGCCGCCGTGTGGTCACTCAGGGCCGGGTGTTGCTGGGCCACTGTCACCAGATGATCAGCCTCATCGGCGCGGCCCAGATTCAGCAGGGACCAGCCGATGTCATAGCAGGTTTCTGGATTGGATTCCAGCAGCTCTGGATGCTGCTCAAACAGCTCGACGACGCCCTGATCATCGCCGATGATGCTCCTGAGCCGGATTTGACGGCTCAGGCCGCCCTCGCCCTGCTCGCTCTCTGGGAGGTGGGCCAAGACCTGTTCAAGCCGGTCTTGCTCTCGACGGGTGGCAAAAATTCTAGCCAGCAGATCGATGGTTAGAATGTCGTGGGGAGTGATCTTCAGGGCCAGTTCTCCCAGCCGAATGGCGGTGGGCAGGTCGCTTCCCTTGAGGGCTGTGGCCGCCTCAAACGCCAGGGCAGCCTGCTCCGGCCCCGTGGCGTAGTTGACCGCCTGTACCAGCCACTGGGCGGCCTGGCCCTCCTGTCGATCCTGAGTGGCCTGTCTGGCCGCCTGCGTGAGCAAGTTCAGGGCCTGCGCTGGGTCAAGCGCTGCGTCGGCCACGAAGGCTGCGGCCCGCTGCGGGACAGCTTGGTAAGCGGTGATTGCCCGGCGCGCCAACACCTGACGCCTGCTGGCCGTCAGGCCGCGCGTGATCACCTCAGCGTACAGGGGCTGAGCGAACTCATCCTCAAGCAGGATGCCTTCCCGGCTCAGATGCGCGGTGGCAGTCACGGCAGCCTGATCACTTAGCCCGGCAACCTGCGCCAGAAGGGCTGGCTCGACACCCTGGCCGAGGAGTGCCTTGGCGTGGATAATGTCTTCCAGGCCGGGGGCGGCGGCCACCCCAGCGACGAGCTGCTCGATGAGCGCCTCGACTGTGCCTGGCACCATCCGGCGTTCAGGCGCGCGCCAGCGCCAATGCTGGCCGTCGTTCCAGATCACGCCCTGGCGGGCCAGGAAGCGGAAAAATTCGAGTGTGAATAGGGGATGACCCGCCGCCCGCTCGAAGATCCAGCCGAGCGCTTCGTGGGGCAGGGACCCCCCAATTTCCGATTCGAGTAGCCCGTCGGATTCAGCCCGGCTCAGGGGACTGAGGCGCACGGCCTCAAAACCGCCGGGAGGCTGGGTTCGGCTGGTCACCAGCAGCCCGACGCCCCTGATCTGGGACACGCGCGCCGCAAGATCCTGCCAGGACTGGAGTTGTGCCGCCGAACACCCGTGGAGATTCTCGGCGAGGATGACGAGCGGGGCACCCGCTCCAAGGTGCGCGGCGAGCAGTTCAGCCGCGTGCCCTGCGCTTAGGCTGGCCCCCTGTTCCAGACCAGCCACAGACTGCTCCAGCCAGACGCCAGGCTTTCTGGGCCGGGGCAGCGCCAGAATGAGTTGCTCCAGGGGCTGGGTGGCCTGAACCGTGATCGATGGACACGGCGTCACCCGCAGCAGCGCCTGTGCCAGATGCGTTTTGCCGATGCCTGGCTCACCCCACAGGCCCACGGCCACGCCGCTACGGTGAGCGGCCAGTCCCCGGAGTCGATTGGCGACGTGTTGACTGCGGGCGTCCATTCAAACCTCCAGAACCCAGCTCCAGCCGCGCCTGATCCCCTATGAAGGCCCTGCGCCATCTCATCGCCGTGTTCTTAACGGCATGATGCGGTAAACAGCATGGCCTGTCCACCAATTCAAGCTGAATTCTGGGGGCGTTACTCGTTTGAACGCTGAGCTTCATTTCAACTCCTCAGGATCTCGCAGCCGGACAATGTCCGGCTAGCGCTCAAAGTGATAGTGCCAGGCCGCATGCGGAAGGTGAATAGCCGTGAGGGACTGGAGCTGAACGAGGGCTTCGTCCTGTTCCAGAGCGTCGAGGAGACGAAAGCCATCCTGCCCCAGTTGCTGAAGATAAACCGCCCGGTTTGCCTTGCTTTTGGGCAGTCGAAACTCTTCCATGCGCCGTCCGTAACGCTCAAACCACGCCTCAGGTACCCAGGGCCTTGGCCAGAGGGGATCAACCGTCGCCAGCGCGTTAAGGGCAGCCTGGAAGGTCTCGGCGAGATGTTCATGACGCGTCAGTACGCGGACGCTGGTCAACACATGAGTGGAGTCCGTGAGTTGGTTTCCGCGCAACTTCAGCAAGCCGCTCTCCCGGTTTCAGGAGAGCATGTGATCCAGCAGCAACAGCTCTGCATTTCCCTGCACCAGACGGGTTCGGAATTCACTCAGCACTGTATGGTCGAAGCCGGAATCATCCAATTCCAGACTCAGCGCATATTTCCAGTCCAACCTGCCCCGGACGGCATCCGCAGCACCGTGGTCACTGAGTTGCTCCATGAATTGGTAAACGGTGATCAGAGCCAGACGCCAGGGAGACCAGGCGGGCTGGCCGTGGCGCGGAAACAGGGCCGCGAAGTCCTGATCTTGATACAGCGCGCCGAACTCGTCGCGCAGCCGCATAATCGTGATGCCTTTTGGAAACGAAGCACGCGCGACCCGGACGGTTTCTTCGGGGATATCACCCCACGGTTGAGGATGCAGGCTCATAACCCAGTGTGCGCTTCCCTTGCCGCATACAGCTATCACTCTAATTTTGCCGTGCCAGCCGAATAATTCCGATTTCGCCACCAGTATCGATCTTGTCGTCACCCCATCCTGTCAGAGTGTCGTATCGCCTTTCAATTGCATTTACGGGTGGTCATGACTTGGTTGCTCAGGGCTGAACAAGCCGTGCCACTGCGGCCTGGATGGCCTGCTGACGACGCTGAAATTCTTTTTCGTCGTCAGGAGCAGTGCTGAGTCCCGCGTTGGTCTGAATCAGGGCCAGGATCAGTTCTAGAAGCGTGGCGGCTGGAAACCGGTCACTGATGACGCCGCTGCGCTGGGCCTGGGCCACTGCCTCCACTTTGCGTCCGTAAGAGTCCAGCAGGCCCGTCAGCTTGCCTGCCTCTGGCCCGCGTTCTAACCTGGCCCACGTGACCAGTCGCATGATTTCCGGGTGCTGGCGGTAATGCTCCACCACCTTTGCGGCGTAGTCCGGCAGATCGTGGGCGTCCATCGGCACGTCGTTCATGTGGCGGCTGATCTGCTCCACACCCACCGCGTCAAACAGCTCATCCTTGCTTCCAAAATAGGTGTAGATCATGGCTTTATTGCTGCCCGCCGCCGCCGCGATCCGGTCAATCCGCGCCCCGGCGATGCCGTACTGGGCGAACTCTGCCGTGGCCGCCTCGAAAATCCGTTGTTTGGTGGCCTGAGCGTCGCGCTTCATCA
>NZ_MSTI01000070.1 GCF_001949125.1 Deinococcus marmoris | reverse complement strand
GTCAGGAGAAGTCAGGAGAAGTCAGGAGAAGTCAGGAGAAGTACACTGCGGCCATGAAACGCCCCCTGTCGGCCCTGGCCTTCCTCGCCCTGAGCTTCGCTGGGGCGCAAACGGCTCCCGTACCCGTTCTGGCCCCCAACCCGGTCAACAAGGCCCTCAACATCAGCGGGCGCAGCCTGCAAATGCCCGAGAGCATCCGCTGGGTCACGGTGGACGAGATCCGTGCCAGTCTGCCGGACCGTCCCATCAATGTCAGCTTCGACATCGACGACACCGTGCTGTCGAGCAGCGGGTGCTTCTGGTGGGGGCAGCAGACCTTCTCGCCAGGCAGCACCGAGTACCTGCAAAAGCAGCTCTTCTGGGACGCCGTCAACGGCTGTGACCGCTTCTCCATTCCCAAGGACAGTGCCCGCGCCCTGATCAAGATGCATCAGGACCGGAATGACCAGATTTTCTTTATCACCGGGCGGACTGCGCCGCGCCAGATGGAGTTGCTGACGCCGCTGCTGGTCAAGACGTTTGGGACCAAGAACATGCACTTCGTCAACTTCGCGGGCGGCATTCCCCGCGAGACCAAGTACGACAAGACGCCGTTCATTCAGTCCCTGAAGATCGATCTGCATTACGGCGACGCGGACAGCGACATCACGGCGGCGATGGAAGCCGGACCACAGGTCCGCGCCATCCGCGTGATCCGCGCGGCCAATTCCACCAACCTGCCCATGCCTGCGGTGGGCAGCTTTAACGAGGAAGTGTTGCGCGACTCCGCCTGGTGAGCCGTCAGGCCAGTGTCTGAGGCGGACCTGTCCAGAGCGAGGCTCTGTCAAAGCCCTTTAATGGACTCCGCCAGCTCGGGAACAATCAGCACGCCATCGCGTTCGAGTCGTCCTGGAGTGGCGTACAGATATGCCCCATTGCGGCTTTGCCCTTCGTCAGCGTCCGGCAAGAGCAGAGCTGCACCCTCACCGCTGGTCATGGCGATGACGGCGTACGGCGTGTTCCGTCCGAGAAGCTGTGCCCCGGCAGGCCACCAGTCGGCGTTCATGGTGTCCATCCGAATCTGGCTGATCCCGCGCTCCAGGTGCGAGTTGTGGGCGAAGACCAGCGTGGGGCCGCGCTCCACTTCTCGTTCGGCGATGGCACTGAGATTGTCCGTCATCATCACCGCGCGCAGGGCCAGCATCTGCGAGATACGGTCTGGCGAAGGGGCGGCGAGGTTGGCGTGATATCGCAATAGGCCCTGGGCCGTCCGGGCATGCAACTGCGCTTCCCACAGATCAGGCTGCGCCCCGAGTCCAGGGCGCTGGGTTTCGAGAAACCCCAGCAGATCATCGGCCAGCGCCCGCAGGTGCCAGGCGTCCGGTGTGGCCCCGACAGACTGACTGGGGTCCAGCGCGGCGGCCTGATTCGTCCAGTGGGCGTCATCCCCGCAGAGTTGCTCCAGCGTGGCCCGGTCCACGGGCAGGTGGGAAAAGTACCGGGCCAAAAAGGTGTGCAGTGCGAGCAGGGACTGACGGGGGCTGGCCGCCCACATGTTCTCGATGGGCGGATCGAAGCCGTAGAACCGGATGCGGTCCAACTCGTTGCGTCCTGCGTTGAACTGACGCATCCAGACCACCAGTTCCCGGTTGGCCTGGACCCTTCCAAACCCGTGGCTGAAACTGCCGGTCATCACCTCATCCAGGCTGCCCTGGCCGGAAGCAAGATGGGCGTCTACCCGCAGGCCAGCGATGATGTCGCTCTCGATGGCGATGGACCGGAATCCTTGTGTTTCCACCAGGGTCTGGAAGATGCGGTTGCGCCAGAGAGGGAACATCTCGACGCCGTGGGTGGGTTCGCCCAGTCCCAGCAGCAACTGCGGCGCGTCAGGCAGGGCGGCAAGAAAGGCGGAGAGGGCAGCGGCAGGATCGGTCATGGGCCAACTGCTCTGGAAACGCTGATCTGGCATGGTGGACTCCTGGGCCAGAGGGCGCGCCCGCCATGGCCCCTTCAGCATTCCTGTGTCTCATGTGAGGACCCTGACGGAAAAGGGTTTATCGGACCTTCATCGGTGTTTCCAGTACACACCTTCGGCATCAGCCCGCCACCACATCTCAGGGAAGCTCTGGACGCGGCGGTCACGGCAGAAATCAGCAGCACTGATACGAATTCCGTTTGTAACGCGGCAGGAATCGGAACAGCGCCGATCCTTCCACGCCACGCCTGGAACCCGTTTTTCTCCTTCTCGCTCTCGTCGCGAACAGACTGTCGTCGTGAGATAGCACCCGTATGGGGCTACTCCTCCCCACGAGGACGCTGCTCCTCTGCGACGCAGCTCTGCGAGTCCCGCTCGGGTTTTCAGGTGTTTTCAGCACCTTCTCATCGGAGTCCGTATGAGGTTGTGGCCGGCCTGATCTCGGCCTATCTGCTCAAACCATCCGCTCTGAAAAAGCCATGGCGCAAGTTTCGGTTCCAGGTCCCATGCCGCCTGACCTCAACGACGCCAGAGCGGGTCAGCCCAAAGAAACTAGGAGTGCCAGGCGAAGTTCAGGGGTCTTGCCGTGAAAGCGTGCATCATACGGCGTTGGGCATTTCTTATCCGGCCCATTAGTTGGTAGGCCGGGGAACTTTTTGCTCAAGCTGCGCCCTTCCAAATAGGCGGATGCAAAACAGCAGCGTGGGTGAGCGGCCATGACCTCCAACTCCTCTCCAGGCGGGCGGCCCGTAACGCCGGAAAATCGGCAGAGTACCGGGGCAGCGATGCCAGGTGCGGAACGCGCGATGTTCGGTGTGGCCGGAGCTTTCCTGCTCACAGCGGGTCTGCGGGGGGGGTCCCCTTTCCAGAAGCTGGCTGTGACCGTGCTAGGCGCGGGATTGACGGCACTGGCGGTGATGGGACGCAGTCCTGTGGCCACCGCCCTCAAGATTCAGCAGAACGAGGACGGAGAAACGCTGGTGAGCGACGCCGTGACCATCGGGAAAAGTGCCGACGAGTTATACGCCATCTGGCGCAAGCTGGACAACCTGCCTCAGTTGATGAGACACCTGGAGCGGGTGGAGGTGCTGGACGAGCGCCGCTCGCGCTGGACCGTCAAAGCGCCAATGGGCTATTCCGGCGGCGAGGTGAGTTGGGAGGCTGAGCTGACCGCCGACGAGCCAGGACAGCGCATCGCGTGGCAATCGTTGCCGGGCGCGCAGATCGAGAACAGCGGCGAAGTGCTGTTCCGCCCGGCTCCCGGTGACCGGGGCACGGAAGTGGTGGTCCGACTGACGTATCGCCCGCCTTTGGGTTCTGCTGGGGCACTCGCCGCCCGCATTCTGGGCCAGGAGCCGTCTCAGCAGTTGCGCGACGACCTGATGCGCTTCAAGCGCGAACAGGAATTGGGCTATCACCCCACTACCGAAGGTCAGAGCAGTGGGCGAGCCAGTAAGGGAGGCAAAGCATGAAGGCCATCATCTGGCAGGGCACCAACCATGTGGGCGTCGAAACAGTCCCGGACCCCACGCTGCTGCTCCCCACCGACGCCATCGTGCGCGTGACTTCCACCGCCATCTGTGGCTCGGACCTGCATTTGCTCGACGGTTACATCCCCAGCATGGAACGGGGCGACATCCTGGGTCACGAGTTTATGGGTGAGGTGGTGGAAGTCGGCTCAGACGTGAAAAAGGTGCGGGTAGGCGAGCGGGTGATCATGCCCTTCAATCTGGCCTGCGGGGTCTGCGATCCTTGCCAACGCGGGATGTTCAGTGCCTGCGACAACTCCAACCCCAACCACCGCATGGCCGAGGCACTGTACGGGGCCACCAGCGCCAGCGGACTGTTCGGGTACTCGCACCTGTTCGGCGGCTACGCGGGTGGTCAGGCCCAGTTCGTGCGGGTGCCGTTTGCCGACGTGAGTTGCTTTGCCATCGAGTCCGATCTGCGTGATGATCAGGTGCTGTTCCTGACTGATATTTTCCCCACGGGGTATCAGGCCGCCGAGAACTGCGGCATCATGCCGGGCCGTGACGTGGTGGCGGTCTTCGGGGCCGGGCCAGTGGGTCAGTTTGCCCTGCGCAGCGCGCAGATGCTGGGGGCCGCCGAGGTGATCGTGGTGGACCGCGTGCCCGAACGTCTGCGTCTGGCCGAGGCAGCGGGCGCACGAACGATCAATTACGAGGAAACGGACGTGCTGGTGGCCCTCCGCGAGGCGACGGGTGGGCGTGGCCCCGATCACGTCATCGATGCGGTGGGTCTGGAGGCGCACGGACACGGCCCCGGCGCGCTGCTGGACACGGCTGAGCAAAAGCTGCGACTTTCCTTTGACCGGATCACCGCCCTGCGCTGGGCGATCCTGAGCTGTGCCAAGGGCGGTACGGTCAGCATGCCAGGGGTGTACGGCGGCCTGGTAGACAAACTGCCGCTGGGGGCCGCCTTCAGCAAGGGGCTGACCCTCAAGATGGGCCAGACGCACACGCACCGCTATGTGCGCCCGCTGCTGGGGCGCATTCAGGAGGGCGAGATCGACCCCAGTTTCGTGATTACGCACCGCGCGCCACTCTCGAAAGGGCCGGAGCTGTACAAGACCTTCCGCGAGAAGCACGACGGCTGTATCAAGGTGGTCCTCGACCCCTGGGCATGAGCCGCCGCGCCAGCATGCCTGATGCGGATTCTGTCTGTTTCGTCAACAAATCAGGAAAGCTCCGGTTCGTTCACTCCACGCCCGGAACCCGTCCTTCTCGCATCCGCTCGGATTTCATCGTTTTTGCAAACCATTCAATCGGAGTCCGTATCACCTGAACTCTCCAGGCAAATCGGCTTCAGCGCTGCCTTTCATCCTGCTTGGGGAAAGCAATGTCTTCCCATCCCAGTGCCATCAGGCGGTCAGCGAGGCTGCCCCGATACCGGAACTCTGCCGGATCATCCTCACCGCGCTGCGTCGCTGCAACCAGCAGCCGGTTCAGCTCTTCCAACACGTCTGCCAGGTACGGGTGCAGATCGAACAGCAGATCGCGGTTGGTCCCTGCTTCCAGCGCGCGGAGTACGGCCATGATCCGGTGCTGGGCCGTTCGCAGTTCGTCCACCAGCGCTGCACCCTCTGCCTCGCCTGATTGTGGGTCCATCAGGTGTTCCGCCGCCTCCAATACCCGCCTGGCCTGTGGCCCCAGCTCACCCGGCAGGTACAGCATGTGGGCCACCAGGCGCAGGTCATCCAGCGTGACCGGGTGCGTGGGGGCGTCACCAAATTCCGGCAGCCAGGCTTCCAGGGCGCGGTCCAGTGAAGCCGCTGGCGTCCAGTCCGGCGCGGCCCTGGCGTACTCGGCCAGGCTCGCCAGTCCCGGCGTGTTCAACTCCAGTTGATTGTTGGGGTTGCTGAGCATGCCCGCCACCTGTTCGCGCAGGTCCAGCGGACGGCCTGCGTAAGGCCCCAGGTGGGCGCGGTGCAGGGTGAAGTCGTTGGCGTGCAGGTTGTCCCAGAGCAGCGCCGGACGGCCCAGAGCGGCATTGACCTCCAGCACGCTCTGGACGCTGATTTCGGTCGAGATGACCTGCGGCCCCGTCCACAGGATCTCGGCGCTGGCGCGCAGGCCCTCGCCCAGCGCCCGCAGGTAGGGCGACGCAGCCACGCTGGGCTGCGCCCGTTCGCCACAGTATTCGGTAGGACACAGCAGCATCAGGCCTGCCTGCCCCTCTGGCCACAGCGCGTCCATCACGTGGTGGGTGGCCGCCACCTGTTCGCGGGCCTGGACGGCGCGGTCTGCGGCATATGGAATATCGTCGAACAACAGGGCGTAATGCTGTGCGCCCAGTTCCTGCACGCTGGTAAATTTCTCTGCCAGGGCGCGGCGGTCTCCAGCATCGTTCCAGTCGAGGTCCAGGCCAGGAGCCAGCGCGTACACGAACTGAATACCGTGCTGCTGGGCGTCTTCAATCAGCGTCTGGAGCGCCTCGGCCTCTGCTTGCGGGTACAGCTCGCGCCATTTCTGACGGTGCCAGCGGTCATCCTTGGGGGCATACAGGTAGGTGTTCATGCCCCAGGCGGCCATGCGCCCGAACAGGCGTCCGCGCTGGGCCGGGGTCCAGGGCCGGCCATAAAAACCCTCGATGACGCCCAGGATAGGCACGGCATTCATACGTACACCGGATTGACCGTATTGGCCACCTCAACGATTTCCACGGCGTCCCCCACCTGGAGTCGGCCCATCCGCTGATCGTGGGGCGCGTCCTGCACCAGATGCTGCCCGAAGACGGCGGCCTGTCCGTGACGGCGCACCCGCGCCAGTGTCCGCAACGTTTCGGCCCCGCGTGTTCCATCGGGCAGGACGTTCAGGATGACGCAGCGGGCGCAGCTTTCTACCACTTCAAAGGCCACGTTGCCCACGCGGATACGCCGCCAGAAGTCCTCGCCGTATGCCGCGCCGCCGCTGATCACCAGATTGGGGCGGAACTCGGCATGGGAGACTGGGCGTGTCAGTGAAGCGTTGAAGGCCGCCAGCGATTCCTCGGAGATCAGGTGGAAGGGGTTGCCGTCCACGAAGCTCAGCAGTGAGCCGAAGGGCTTGTACTCCGGCTGCCAGCGCTGCGCGTCGTCGGGCAGGTAGACCAGGTCAAAAGTGCCGTCCAGAAACGCGCTGATCCATGCTGTCGCCTCCACCGAAACGGTCACGCCGCTCAGGGGATCGCCCCACATGTCCACCGCGCGCCGGTTCCCCAGCGGCTGCCACGGCACAGCCAGGGCAGGCATTCCGGGGGCGGTCACGTGCAGGCCGTCACCGTTCAGCGTCACCTCAATCCGCCGCATACTGGAAAATTCGCGCTGGGTCACGGGCCGCCCCGCCGCGTCCACCACCATCCAACGGCGGTCATGCGTCAGCCCGCGCGGGCCGATCTCGGCCTGCTGAAGGGGAACGCTGCCCGCTGATTTGATGGGATAGATGTACAGGGCGCTGAGGGTCACGGGGTTGGAAGTCGGGTCATTGGCCGTCGGGTCATTGGAAGCTGGGTCAGAGTTGGGCATGGTCTCCTTGTCGTTTTGCTCAGGTTAGAAAGAGCGCTTCGTCCGGGCAGGTCTGTTCCAGCCGCTGGAACACGGCTTCATCGGTGGTCACGCCCGCCCCTTCGAGCGCCAGCAGCAGCGCGCCGAACACGGGTTCGTGGTGGCTGGCCTGCCAGCGGACGTGTGGATGTTCCCCCTGCACCTGTGCCAGCAGGGCTTCGCGCAGGACGGGCGACTTGTGCCGCATCACCCCGCCCGAAGTGGTCAGCAGGTAATCGCCCACCAGCCCGACTTTGCGTGCGGCGGCCAGTGCGTAATCGCCCAGAGACGCGCCATGACTCTGCACGATGTGGAGGCTGATGGAATCCCCCGCGTCGGCCTGATCGAGCAACACGCGGGCCAGGCGGCCCAGATGGGGTGCCAGACGGCGGCCCCGGCGGGTCAGTGAGTGCAGCAATGCCCCGACATCCGGGCAGCCGAAATGGGCCAGCACAGGGGCGGTCAGGCCCGTGGGCGGATCGATGCCCAGTTCGGCGCGGTACACGGCGCGCAGGGCATATTCGGCCAGTTGTGTGGCCCCCTCCGGCTCCTGCCAGTAGCTGCTGTGCCAGATCTCGCCCTGCGGTGAACGCGCCGCGATGCCCGCGCTGGTGCCGCAGACCACGGTGACGCCCGTGCCCGCCAGCGAACCAGCCCGCAGCGCGCCCACGGCGTCATTGACCACCGACGCCTGTTCGGCCCACTTCCAGCGGCGCAGTTCGGCCTCCAGTACGTCGAAATCCTCAGGCCAGTCGGCCCCGGCGGCGCTGAGGGTCAAAGCTCTCAGAGGAGCGTCCCCCAGCCCCGCACTCGCCCTGGCCCGCGCGACAGCGGTTTCCAGTGCCGCCAACGCGCGGGCAGGCTGCACGTAGATGTTGCTGCGCCCGGCCCGCCCCCAGCCCAGCACCTGACCCGACAGATCGGCAACCAGCGCGATGGTCTTGGTGTTTCCAGCGTCGATGCCCAGCACCAGCTCGCTCATCCCCAGGCCGCCCCGTCCGCGATCACGGTCAATGCTGTGCGTCTCAGAAGAGAGGCGGGAACATCCGGGGTTTGCGGCCCTTCCAGCGCGGTGTGCAGGATGTCCCGCTTGTGCGCGCCGCTCACCAGCAGCAGCGCCTGGCGGGCCGCCAGAATCACGTCCATGCCCGCCGTGATCGCTCCCGCTGGCACGGCCAGATCTCCCCAGTAAACCGCGTTGCTTTCCAGACTCGCGGGCGTCAGCTCCAGCGTGCGCGTCGGCGCGCCCGGCGGGCTGGGCGGTTCGTTGAAGCCCAGGTGTCCGTTTGGCCCCAGCCCCAGAATCGCCAGATCGAGTCCGCCCAGATCGGCCACCGCCGCTGCAAACTGCGCCGGGGATTCCAGCCGCACCGTGCGCATGATCCTCAGCGGTTCCACGAACGAGCGCCGCATCCAGCCCCATAGGCTGCGCGGATCGTCGTCGGAGACGCCCAGGTATTCGTCCAGTTGCACGGCGGTGACGCGGCTGAAATCCACCGTACCTGCCGTCACCCGCCGTGCCAATTCCGCGTAGGTGGGCATGGGCGTGTTGCCCGTCGCCACCAGGATGCTGAGACTGGGGTTCACCCTGACCTGCTCCGAGATCAAGTCGGCGGCGGCCTGGGCCAGTCCCTCTGCATCCGGCTGAATGTTCAGCGTGACCCCACTCACCACAGCCGCTCCGGCAGGTGCTGGGCATGGGCGCGGGCCAGCTCCTCATACAGCGTCTGCGCCAGCGGCAGCGTCCGCACCAGGGGATTGCTGGTCAACGCCTGCACGGCCTGTCTGCGCGTGCCGTCCCAGGCGGCGTCGGCGGCCAGTTGCTGGTATTCGGCCAGCGCCGAGAGCAGCCCACGCACCGACTCTGGCACCCGGTAGCCGGCAATGGGCCGCACGCCCTGGCGGTTGACCAGACACGGCACCTCCACCACCTGCGAGTCGGGGAAATCGGCAATCGCGCCGTGATTCACCACGTTCGTCGGCCAGATTTCATTCCTGTCGTTGAACACCGCGTCCATCACGTCCACCGCCACTTCCAGCTCGAAGATGCCGCCGCGTGACAGCTCCGGCTCCAGCGTCGGATTCGGGGCGTCCAGTTGCTCGCGGTAGTGCTGCCAGTAGCTCGGCACGTCGGCCAGGATGTCCTGCGCGCGGGTGGTGGGCCTGGCGCTCAACTCGGCCAGCATCTCGCGCTCGAAGTAGTAGTACTTCATATAGGAGGCGGGCAGGCTGCCCATCGTGACCGCCAGCTCCACCCAGCGCCGGGTCCAGTCGTCTTCAAGGCCATCTTCCAGCTTCTGCGCCAGCACCGGAATCATCGGCTGGCCGCCGTATTCCGCCTCCGCACTCCAGCAGGCGTGGTTGAGGCCCAGCATCACGGCGCGCACCCTGGCGGGATCAAGCCCGGCCAGTTCAGCGAGTTCGCCGGGAAACACGATTGGCCCCTCGCACAGCGACACCACTTTAATTTCAGAGTGATCGGCCACCGCCTGCGCCACGATGTTGACGGGGTTGGTGTAATTGAACAGGGTGGCGTCCGGGCAGACCGCTTCCATGTCTTCCACCAGACCGCGCGCCACATGAATCGCCCGCAGCGCCATGAAAAAGCCGCCTGCCCCCTGCGTTTCCTGGCCGAGAGCGCCGTGACTGAGGGGAATGCGCTCATCCTGATACCGCGCCTCGAAACCACCGGGCCGGTAGCTGGACAGCACGCCGTCGCAGCCCTCCAGCGCCGCTTTTCTGTCGGTGGTGGCGCTGATCTTGAGGTCTGCGCCCTGGGCTGCGGCCATCTTGCGCGACAGGCGGCAGACCAGATCGAGCTTTTCTGAATCAATGTCCTGCAAGACGATTTCCGAACCGGCGAAGTTGGCAGCCTGGCGAATGAACGAGGCGACGGTGCCGGGCGCGCGCGTGCTGCCGCCGCCGATGTAGGCGAGTTTGACCTGGGCCATAGAAACGTCCTTGGGGAAGCGAGATGCTTTTACAGAGGGCGGCGAAACAATGAGGCGCTGAGAAAAGCAAACGTGAACGCGGGTTCGGACAAAATCTGGAGCGGGCGCAGCGGGCGGCTGTCCAGCGGTTCCAGATCGGCAAAAATCTCCCGTAGATCATCCGCGCTGTACCCAATTCCCCCTTCGAGTTTGCCCTGCTTGAGCAGCGCCAGATCATCCACGTCGCTGCCCATTTTTCCCGCCGCGAAGGTACAGATGCCGAACAGACCGCCGGGTTTCAGACAGGCCATCAATGCGTGAAGGTAAGACAATCTGCGGTGCGGCGGGAGATGGTGGAAGCAGCCGGAATCGTAGACGAGATCGAATGGCCCGCCTGGGACAGCTTCGCGGAGGAAGTCGCTTTCAAGAAATGTTGCCTCCGTTGCGGTGGTGCGGGTCCTGGCCTGAACAATGGCAAAGGCAGAGATGTCCACGCCTATCGTCTGGTAGCCCTGACGCGCCAGCCAGCGGGTGTTGCGCCCCAGCCCGCAGCCGATGTCCAGCGCCGTGAGGCCCTCGCCGTCCGGCAGCAGGCCAGCCGCGTGCCAGTCCAGCAGATTGACATCCGGCAAGTCGGAGTTGAGGGGATGATCCGGGCGGGTAAAAATCTGTTCCCAGGGATCGACGTTCTGGCGTCTGGTTAAGTCCGAGCCGCCCTCGAACAGACCGTCCAGCACGTCCAGAAGCTGTTCCACAGTGGCAACACGCATAGGATCAGTTTCCCTCTGAAAAATTGAGATTCAAACGCCCACCAGTCCCTGTTTCCGCGCCGTGATCGCCGGGTCGTGTAAAATGCAGCGCGCCGTATGTCCGCCGCCCACGTCATACATCCTCGGCAAGCCGTCCCTGCATTCGGGCATGGCGTGGGGGCAGCGCGGCTCGAAGGGACAGCCGGGCGGCAGGGTTTTCAGGTCCGGCACCTCGCCGCGCGCCTCGATTTCCTCCGGCACCAGCCCCGCGTCCGGCTTGGGAGCGGCACTCTTGAGCAGTTGGGTGTAGGGGTGCTGCGGACGGTCAATGACCTCCACAGCGGGGCCGATTTCCACCAGCGTTCCAGCGTACAGCACGGCCACCCGGTCCGACATGTAGCGCGCCCCGGCCAGATCGTGCGTGATAAACAGCATGCTCAACCCTTCCTGATCCTTCAGGTCCAGCATCAGGTTCATCACGTCCAGGCGGATGCTCACGTCCAGTGCGGAGGTCGGCTCGTCGGCCAGGATCAGTTCCGGGCGGGCGGCCAGGGCACGGGCGATGCCGACGCGCTGGCGCTGGCCGCCCGACAGCTCGAAGGGGCGTTTGGCGATGTATGTGGCGGCGGGCGACAGCCCCACACGTTCCAGCAGCGAACTGACCTGCGCGTCGGTGTTGCCCTGTGCCAGTTTGTGAATCTTGAGCGGTCTGGACAGCGTGTAGCGCACCGGATGCAACGGATTGAGGCTGGCATACGGATCCTGAAAGATCATCTGGACGTGCTTGCGAAACTTCCGCAACGCCGCGCCGCCCAGCCGATTGGGCACCGGCTGACCGCCCAGGCGAATCTCGCCCGCCGTGGGCGTGTATAGGTGTGCGATCAACCGGGCAATCGTACTCTTGCCGCTGCCCGATTCGCCCACCAGTCCCAGCACCTCGCCGCGCGCGATGGCAAAGGACACATCGTTGACGGCCACCACCCCGCCCGCCTTGCCCCGCGTGCCAAAGACTTTGCGGAGGCCCACGATTTCCAGCGTGTTCGGAGTGGCCGACAAAGAGGTCTGGACGTTAGTTGGGTCTGGCGCTGCGGGCTGGCTCACGGCTCACCTCCCCAGCATTGATTTGACTGTCCCGAATGGCGTTTTCCTTCAGGGTGGGGGAGACAGTGGGATCGTACAGAAAGCACGCCGCCGTCTGGTTCTCGGCCACTGGAAAAGTTTGAAGGGGTTTGACGTCACATACGCCCGGCATCCGCTTGGTGCAGCGCTCGAAGAAGGGGCAGCCGACGATTTCAGCACTCAGGGACGGCGGCTTGCCGGGAATGCCGCTGCGGCGCGTCCTGGGGCCGGTCATCGGCGGAAACGAGTTCATCAATTGCTGGGTATAGGGGTGCGCGGGCTGAGCGTAGAGCTGGTGCGCGGGGGCCTGTTCCACCACTTCCCCGGCGTACATGATCGCCACGCGGTCACTCATCTCCACCAGCAACGACAGGTCATGCGTAATGAACACGATGCTGATGCCCAGGCGGCGGCGCACGGCGTTGATCTCCTGCAAGATCTGGCGCTGCACCACCACGTCCAGCGCGGTGGTCGGCTCGTCCATCACGATCAGCTTGGGTTCCAATGCCAGGGCGATGGCAATCACCACCCGCTGCTTCATCCCGCCGGAAAGTTGATGCGGGTAGGCGTCCAGATACGAGGTCTGAATACCCACCAGATCGAACAACTCGCGGGCGCGGGCGTCCAGCCTGGCTTTGTCGGTGACGCCGTGGGCCTGCATGGCGTCGTAGACCTGCTCGCGGATTTTCAGCACCGGGTTCAGCACGCTCATGGACGCCTGGAACACGATGCTGAATTCCTTCCAGCGCACCTGCCGCAAGGCTTCGGGCGAGAGGGCCAGCAGATCATGTTCGGCCAGCCGCACCGAGCCGCCCAGCACCGCGCCGGGGGGATCGAGCAACCGCGTGGCCGCAAAGGCCAGCGTGCTTTTGCCGCAGCCCGATTCCCCGGCCAGACCCAGCAGTTCGCCGGGCATCACTTCCAGCGTCACGTCTCGGACGGCCCGCACGGTTCCGGTGGGCGTCACGTAGCCGACGTTCAGATTGTCGATGGCGAGCAGGGCGTCACTTGCCGCAGAAGTCGAAGCGGCGGTGGGCAATGTGCGCTTCGGCATCTTTAGCCCGCCCCGGCCCAGCTTGGGGTTGCTGATCTCGTCCACGGCGAAGTTCAGCAGCGCAAAGGACGTGCCCAGCAGCGCGATGCTCAGGCCCGGCAGCGCCACCCACCACCACGCACCCTGAAGCAGCGCGCCCTTGGCCTGCGCCCAGTACAGCATGGTGCCCCAGGTCACCAGCGACACGTCACCCACGCCGATAAACGACAGGCCCGCCTCCGACAGAACGGCGTACAGCGCCGCGCCGAAGAAGTTGGCGGCGATCAATCCCGCCATGTTGGGCAGCATCTCCACGAAGATGATGCGGGCTGGCCCCTCGCCCGCCACCGTCGCCGCCGCGATGAAATCGCGTTCGCGCAGCGCCAGCGCCTGCGAGCGCAGCACCCGCGCTCCGAAGGCCCAGCCCGTCAGGCCGATCACCAGAATGACGGGCCACACCCCACCGCCCCGGATAAAGGCGGCGGCCACGATGATCAGGGGCAGTCCCGGCAGCACCAGAAACACGTTGATCAGCGTGTTGATGGCCTCGTCCACCTTTCCGCCAAAGTAGGCGGCGGCCAGGCCGAAGGTGACGCTTAAAAAAGTGGCGATGAGTCCCGCCGCGAAGCCCACCAGCAGCGTCAGGCGCGCGCCGTACAGGAACTGCGAGAAGATGTCCTGGCCCAGCGCTGTGGTGCCCAGCGGGTGCTGCGCCGAGAAACCCAGGAAGGCGTCGAATTCAAGGGAGCTGGGGTTGTACGGCGTCAGCACCGGGGCCAGCAGTGCCAGCAGCACGAACAAGCCCAGCAGGCCCGCCCCCGCCACGCTGCGCGGATTGCGAAAGAAGCGGCCCAGCGAGGTGTTTTTCCAGGCAGGGCGAGACGTGGCTGCCGCCGGAATCACGGCGGTCATGCGCGGCCCTCCCGGATGCGTGGATCGAGAATCACGTTGATCAGATCCACCAGCAGATTTGCCACCAGCACCGCCAGCGCAATGAAGAAGAACAGCGCCTGCATCAGCGGGTAATCCAGATTTGTGACCGACTGGTACAGGTAATACCCCAGCCCCGGATAGGAGAAGACGATTTCCGTGAGAATTGAGCCGCCCACCACGAAGCCCAGCGACATTCCGAAGGCGGTGAAGCTGGGCAGCAGGGCGTTGCGCAGCACATACCGGTTGACGATCCGGCGTTCACTCAGGCCCTTGGCACGGGCAAAGGCCAGGTAATCCTCGCTGGCGACGCTGATCACGTTGTTCCGCATGGTGATCAGCCAGCCGCCCACCGACGTGACCAGGATGGTCAGCACCGGCAAAACGGCGTGCCGCGCCAGCGAAGCCCACCAACTGGCGCTGAAGGCGTCTCCCGGGAACGGATCGAGCGCGCCGCTCAGCGGAAACCACTTGAGCTGAAACGCCAGGACGTACAGCAGCAGCAGCCCGAACCAGAAGTACGGCATCGAGTTCAGGAACAGCGCCACCGGCACCACCGCGTCGGCCCCAGCCTTTCCGCGCTGCCAGCCGCTGTAGAGGCCCAGCGCACTGCCGATCAGGAATGACAGGATGGTAGTGATCCCCACCAGCCCCAGCGTGTACGGCAGCGCCCTCATCACCACGTCGATCACGGGCGTGGGAAACAGGCTGATCGAGCGCCCGAAATCCCCGCTCACCAGATTGCCCAGGTAGGTGAAGTACTGCGAGATCGGACTGCCCAGATCGTTCAGGCCGTAGGCGATTTTCAGCGCGTCCACCGCCGAGGGGTCAAGTCGCCCCTGGTACTTGGCGAGCATCACGCTGACTGGATCGCCCGGCACCAGGCGCGGCAAAATGAAATTGAGGGTGGCGGCCACCCACAACGTAAAAATAAAAATGCCCAGCTTTCTGAGCAGATAGGACATGGGAGCCTCCTCTGGTTGAGGGTGAAGGGCGCAACGTCGGGCCTGAAGTTCTAAACGCTGGAGTTGAGAAATGAGGGCGGGCGGTGGGCGCAAGGAAGGTCTTCTCCCCACGGCCCACAACCCACCCCCAGACTCCATTACTTGGGCTTGACGTTCAGGAACATCAGCCGCGCCCCGGCGGTGTCGTCGGGCGAGGCGTCGTTGTAGGGGTTCTCGGCGCTGGGAAAGCCGGTAAACTTGCTGGTGTTGAACAGCCCGAAGTTCACGCGGTCCGTCAGCGGCACCCACGGCTGGTCTTTCATCACGGTGGTGACGATGGTATCGATGGCCTTTTGCTGGGTGGCCTCGTCGCTGGTGGTGCTGAAGGTCTTGAGCGCCTTGGTGATGGCCGGGTTGGTGTAGCGCGCCAGGTTGCTGGGGGCCGTCTTGCCCACCGGGGCGGAAAAGTCCGGGTTAAAGGCGGCGTTGAAGGTGTAGTACGGCGTCGAGCCGTTGCCCCAGCCCCAGGAAATGCCCATGTCGTAGCTGCCGGTCTGGAGGCCGCCGGAATAACTGCCCCACGCCTGCTGGTCAATGCTGGTGCTGATGCCCACCTTCTTGAGGTTGTTGCTGACCACCTGCGCCATGGTAATAAAGTCCGTCCAGCCCGCGCCCACCAGGATCTTGAAGCTGGGCAGCGCCTTGCCGTCCTTGCCCAGGCGGGTGCCGCTGCTGTCTTTCTTGTAGCCAGCGGCGGTCAGTGCCTTGTCGGCTGCCGTGACGTCGAAGGTGGCTTTGGCGGCCTTGGAGAGCCACTCTTTTTGCTGGCCGGGGAAGATGGCGGCGGGGTTGGCGGCGGGAACTGCGCCCGCATAGGCTTTCTGGGCCACTTCTTTGGTGTCGATGGCCTGCGCGACGGCCTTGCGGAACGCGGCGTCCTTGAATGGCCCCTTGACCGTGTTGAAGTACAAGAAATTGATGTTGTTGGTGGGCCACCAGTAGCTGGCGTCTGCACTCTTGGCCGCGTAGGCTTTGGGATCGGGAATGCCGATATAGCCGTAGTCCGCTTCGCCGCTCAGAAGCTTGAGCTGCGCCGCGTCGTTGGTGCTGGTGGCCAGCCACACGACGGCGTCCACCGCAGGCTTGCCCGCCATCCAGTAGTTGGGGTTCTTCAGCACCCGCAGCGCCTGCTGGCTGTAGCTCTCGGCCATGAACGGCCCGGTGCCCACCGGCTTGGTGTTGGTAAAGGTGCTGGGGTCCTTCACGTCTTTCCACAGATGTTCGGGCACCATCGGGGTTGCGGCGATGTACTGGAAGATCGGGGTGTTGGGGGTGGCAAAGGTGAAGACCAGTGTGCTGGCGTTGCTGGCCTTGACACTGCTCAGGCCGCTTTTCCAGATGCCGCTGGTGTCCAGCGCCGGATTTGCTTTGAGGTAATTGAAGCTGAAGGCGGCGTCGCTGGCGCTGAACGCCTGGCCGTCCGTGAACTTGACATTCGGGCGGGTGGTGACGGTCAGCGTTTTGTTGTCCTTGCTCCAGGCGTATTTGGTGCCCAGCACGGGGGTGACCTTGCCGTTGATCGAGTTGACGAAGAACAGGCTCTCGTAGATGGCCGAGTTGGTAGGCAGCAGGTGCTGATCGCCGGGGATAAAGGGGTTGTAGTTCTCCGCGCCCCACTGGGTATCGCGCACCACCGTGAACACGGTCTTGGGGTTCTGCGCGAGTGCGGCGCTGCTCAGGGCGGCGGTCACGATCAGGGAGAGAGACAGGAGCATTTTAACTTTGCTGTGCATGGATGGTTCCTCCAGGGACACGGGGGCGTGCGAACAACGGGCGGCTTCAGACAGGCAGTGGGTGAAAAGGCAGTGTGGAGGCGGGACGGCAGGGGAGCGGGTGGATGTCAGGGTGGTCCGGTGGACTCACGGCGCACCAGTTCGGGAGAGAAGACCACCGACTCGGCGCTGTGGCCTCCAATCAGACGCAGGGACAGTTCCGCCGCTGCCGCGCCCATCGCGTAGGCGGGTTGCCGGATGCTGGTCAGGCGCGGATACAGCAGCGAGGCGAGCGCGGCGTCGTCGAAACCGATCACCGCCACCTCTCCCGGAACCCGCAGACCGCGCATGTGCAGGGCGCGCAGGACTCCGGCTGCCATCAAATCACCTGCCACAAAAACAGCGTCCAGTACGGAGGATTTCTCTAGCAAATCGTCGGCAGCCTGGGTTCCCGACAGCTCGGAATAGTCGCCCTGGGCGCGGCGGTAATCCAGACCTGCCCGGCTCAGCTCGCCGGCGAAACCGTGCTGGCGCTCGCTGCTTTCCCGGCCCGGCGCGCCGATGTAAGCCAGGTGCCGACGTCCCAGGCGCAGGAATTCACGGGCCGCCAGACGTCCGCCTGCCGCATTGTCCAGTTCCACGCGGTAAGGCAGACCAGAGTGTTCCGGCGAGATGTGAACCCAGTTCATGCCGCGTGGTGCAGGCAGGGCCACGTCTGATTGCGTGTTGATGACGACGCCGCCGTCCACCGCGTGCCGGAGTACTTTCTGCGCCGCCGTGAGTTCGCTGACCGCGTCGTCGTGGCTGGACGCCAGCAGCATGCTCATGCCCCGGTGGCCCAGCACGTCCTCAATGCCGCCGATCATCTGGCCGTACAGCGGAAAAGATACGTTCGGCACGATCAGTCCCAGCAGTTCGCTGCGGCCCCGCACCAGGTTGCGGCCCAGCGAACTCGGCTCGTACCCCAGCGCTGCGGCCTGCTCCAGCACCCGCTGTTGCGTGTCCGGGCGCACCGAGGCGGCGTCGTTGAACACCCGTGACACCGTGGCGATGGATACGCCCGATAGCCGCGCCACCTCGCGGATACCCGCGCTGCGCACCAGGGGGAGAACGGAGCTGTGTGTGGTTTCAGGCATAGGTCCTCTGGACTTGGCGGCGACACCCTGGCGGACTCACAAAGACAAACTGAGAGCGCTCGTTCATAACCGTGATGCGGTATGCGCTGTCTCAGACGTCAAAACGATCTGAGACTTTTCTCGGGTGCCGGCAGTTGAAAACGTTACATTGTGGACAGATTCAAGTTAAGCGGACGGAGCAGGAATGTCAAGCGAAAGTGAACAAATCCACCCCGTTCAGGGCCTGGGGAGATTGTGGGCAATGACGGCCAGGGCGACGCGCAGGCGCAACGAAGCCAACGTTTGAGTCTGGACAAACCGTATCCCCTCGGCAACAAGCTGAGAAAACACCATTGCCATACGTTCGCGGAATTTTGGCTGGCGGTCTGGGCGCCATCCAGTGTCGTATCGCGAATTGGATTTGAGCGGATAGATGTCGCCCAAACAGCAGTCCCCCTTGTCCTACACGATTTTCGGCCCGTCGAAGTTGGGCCAGCGTCGATGGAGTTCATAGCCCACTGTGGTGTCGTGCGAATGGGCCGATCTGGTCAAATCCTGCGCGCCCTCGCTGTCCTCCCGCACCCATGCGTGAAGCTTGGATTCGAAAGACTGCCCTTGCGTGCCGGAACCCCACCTGGCCCCTAGAAAGTGACAGCGTCAAGTCCGTTTGGGATGGCAGACAGCGAAGGGCATGGAGCCGATCACCACCTCAGCGCAGTGTCTAGAGGGCGCACGGAAAACAAGCTGCCAGCCAAGTTTGAGGAGGGTCAAGAGTACACTTCCGCCGACTCGGTGGCTCAGGGTCAGGCCCCGTCTGGAGCGTCAGGCGCGTGAAAATCGCCTGACGTGCATGATGGACCACCTGGAGACCGATCTTGAGATGGCGCAGCGCCCGCCGCTGCATCATCTCCATGCCTTCAGACACGAGGAGCAAGGTTGCCACTGACAGCACCAGAATCAGACGCTCCAGACTGGCAGCGTCGTGCAGTCGGGAATCTTCCAACCTGAACAGACCACTTTTCTCGTCCAGGAAGTCTCCCTCAATCTGGAAGCGCGCACCGTAGTCGGCAAAGGTTTCCACGCTCGTCTGTTCGTTGCTGACCATCTGGCACTCCTCTGAGCCGTCCGCCGGACGAGGAGAGTGATACGAACGGGACCAAAATGCCTGCGGATTGGGGTGACGTTGTGGAAGTGGGACGTTTCTCTGGGCGAGAGTCGCACGTCACCCACCTTGCAAAGCCACTGACCATTGGGGTCCGCCAGAATCAGGCTGAGCTCGATCCGAATACGGTAGTGCCAGTTGAAGATCCAGAGCCAGGCCATCAGGTCTGTACCGCAGAACCATCGATCCGCCAGCAGACAGACCTCATGGATGCCCACGAAATCCGGTAGACCCTTCGCGCAGGGGACGGGTGACGAGCGGACTGTAGATGCTAGTGGGGAGGGTGGCTGGAGAATCCAGCCGCCGCCGAACGCGGCGTTCGCTGCTTTGTGCGGACGTGTCATAGGAGTGGATGGAGGCGAGGCAGGCGGGGATGGAGCTGCGCTGGGAAAGAAGCAGTCCAGTGACCATCCAGGCAAAAGTTTAGGCGTTGCGGATGTCGTTCCACACACCCTGCTGGATGTGGGCGAGGACGGCTTGAAGGAGTCGAAGTGCGTCTCAGGCGACATTTTCGGTCTTTACAACCAGAGAGTGTTCCCTACCGGGGACGCTTTCTCATACTTTCTGTTGGGCCGTCAGGGTGATGGCCTCAACAGTGGCGGAGACGATATCGCTAGATATTATCTCGCTTTTTATCGTCTGGGCACAGAGAAATCTACCTTGGCTCAGGGCTTGGACGGGGTGCCGTGAAGTTGCGGTAGCTCCAGTTGCAGAGTGGACTGGGATGAAAGATATGAAAATGAAGGCCACGAAAGGTAGCTCAAATTACGTCAGAAGTTTTGTGGTCATTGATGAGCAGATATTGACCAATGAGCGAACTCGAGAAGTACAGCTCAAGCGAGATAAACCGCTAGCAATATTATGCAAGAACAAGAATCTTATTTTTAGCTAAAAACATAAGCGTTCCAGACGCAGTTTTCCGAACTCAACTGTGGTTTGAAAAAATTGTATTCATTACAACCAGAACTCATAAGCATTGTTCTGGCTGACGAAAATCTTGGAATTTGTATGACTTTTATGCCGCTCAGCAGATACATTTTGAGAAACTGTCGGGACCGAATCAGTCACGCCCGCGCGATGTCTTCTGACGTCGCAACCGATACAAGCTGGCAGCGCTCAGGCGCAGACCAGTACGTTCTGCAAGATGGTCAGCGAGACGGCGGCCAGTCCAGTTGGAAAAGGGAAGGCCCAATTCGTTGGGACTCTGGCTCATTGCGGCAAAGAATTCTTCTAGATAGTTGGTGGTGGCTTTACGCGGTGCACCAGATTTTGGCGCATCGTAAAGGCCATTGATTCCATCTGCCAAATAGCGGTTTAGCCAACGACGCACAGTTTCCTCATGATAACGGACAATTTGCGCAATCTCGGGAATACTTTGTCCCTGGTCGGCGGCGAGCAATATACAAAGTGCCCGCACACGCACTCGCCCATCCTCAGCTTTGCGGTAAAGCGTCTCAAGTTCAAGCCGCTGATTATGACTAAGTGGCGGCATTTGCAGTGGCATAAATCACCTCTTTACTGAGCAGTTCCCAAATTTAAATTGTCTGTTCTATTCTTTAAATTTGGAAGTTAATCTTTTGAAGCGCGGCCCTTGCTTTACGAACTACTCCTATTGATAGCGAGATCAGCGTTCAAGACGATGAACGATGGCCTGCGGGCATAGGACGATTTTACTATTCTCTGGCTTTCCTCCATTCCTCTATATGACGAAAGCTCAGTATCTCAATACATCGCACCTTTTTCTATTTCACCAATCCAATCACGCCTATCTCATGTAGCTAAATCAATCTGACGGCCACTCTGGAACTTGCCTACCAGAAGAGGTTTTTTACTGATGATGCAGGTACAATCTCTGAGACTGACGCATACTTTCTAGTCCCTGGACCCAACTCCAATACCTGACCTGCTCCGATGAGCAGGGTGGGCGGCGGCTCGCTTGATGATATCCGGCCGATTTTCTGCAGAACTTTTGATTCGTCCTGTGTATTGACTCAGAGGTGTCGGAGAGTTAGGCGTTCCCGCTCATCGGCGCGTCATGTCACTCAGAACAGCATCCATATATTCATCGGCGTTGCGGTCACCGCACAGCCGGTAGATCCGGTCCGTCCAAGTCCGCTTGCTGTTCATCAGCTTTCGCATTTCCTGCCGATCTTTACAGACGCCATGTCTATAAAGAACTTTTTCGCACATTATTTTTTTTATAGTGATGGTCTGGTTAGAATTGATTCTCTAAGTTATTCGTAAGTTCAGAGGTAGCGGTGGCTTTGCCTCCCCGAACGCCCGCCTCAATGCGGATTCTCGTGCTGGACTTTCAGCATTAGAACCTGATGATCTTCACTCTCCGAAACACTTCTTTTGAAGTGCCTGTCTTGTTTGCTGTCTTGATTGCTCTCGCAGCATATGTCCTCAGCTCCAAAAGTCGAATGATCTTTAACTATTCAGGACCAGCAGCACCCTTCCTGAACCTGAATCGATCAAGTCACCCGCCCCCCCCAACGTCTTCACAGAGGAAAACCACCATGTCTCACTCCCCCCGTTCTGCCCTGTCCCTGACCGCTCTCGCCCTGACCCTGACTCTGGCTGCCTGCTCGCAACAGACCGCTGCGCCCCAGTCCCAGGCCGACCAACAGGACGGCAGTCAGTTCGTCTATGACGGGACGGACCACTCCTGGGTTTCTCCCGACAACGGTCTGGTAGGGATGGAGGCCGAGGTGGCCAGGATGAAGGCGCTGACGATCAACACCGGCAACAACATGCTGAGCGGCGAGGCGTGGACGGCGGCCACCAGCGGATACGGACCGATCGAGCGCAACATGAGCAACGGTGAATCCGGGGCCAGAGACGGGCGCATGATGGCCGTGAACGGCAAGAGGTACGACAGCGGGTTTGGGGTGCATGCCAATTCCTCGATGACTTTCAATCTGGGCGGCAAATGCAAGCGCTTTATCAGCGACGTGGGCATCGATGATGAGGTGGGCAACCAGGGCAGCGTGGTGTTCCAGGTGTTTGCCGATGGCGTCAAGGTGTTCGACAGTGGCCGGATGACTGGCGCGGACGCGGCCAAAACCGTCAACGTGGACGTTTCGGGCCGCCGGAAACTGAAGCTGGTGGTGGGCGACGCTGGGGACAACAACTATTACGACCATGCCGACTGGGCTGGGGCTGTCCTGACAGACTGTGAAATCTCGGGTACCCCCACTCCGCCCGCGCCCACTCCGCCCGCGCCCACTCCGCCCGCGCCCACTCCGCCCGCGCCCACTCCACCCGCGCCCACTCCACCCGCACCCAATCCTGTTGTCGGCACCGGCAACTTTAAGCTGCCCCCTGCGGGCAAGGTTGCCTGGGACTGGCAGATTGGAGCGTCCACTGACAGCGCGATCAAGGTAGCAGCCGACGTCAAGCTGATTGATCTCGACGGCTTTACAGTGTCGGCAGCCAAGGTCGCGGAGCTGAAGCGGCAAGGTCTTTATACGGTCTGTTACATTGATGCGGGCAGCTACGAACCTGGCCGCCCGGACTCGGCCCGCTATCCTGACTATCTCAAGATTCAGCAGGACCCCGACTGGCCCGCAGAATATTTTCTGGATGTCACGGACGTCTTCAAGCCTAACTCGGTGCTGGCCAGTATCCTGATTGACCGCATGAAGATGTGCAAGAGCAAGGGCTTCGACGCGCTGGAGCCAGATAACCTGCAAAATGATGAAAATGTACGTGGTGGCCGCATTACCACCCAGCAGCAGATCGACTTCAATGGCTGGATCGCCGATCAGGCGCATGGGCAAGGATTGGCCGTCTTCCAGAAGAATGGCCCGGACAAGATTCTGCTCAGGGACCGCACGGGCAAGATGATGGTCGACAAATTCGACGGCATCCTGAACGAGGAATGCCAGCAATTCGGGGAATGCGGCCCGCTTGCCGAATACGTCAAACGCGGCAAGCTCGCCCTGAACGTCGAATACAGCCGCAATAAAGCTTTGGACTGCAACCTGATGGCCCAGCTTGGTGTCAACGCACTCAAGAAGGATCTGAGTCTGGTCGGATCAACCATGGGCAGCTACCTGCGTGAAACCTGCAACTGATCTGAATTCCATTTGATTCCCGCGCAGCGCTCCTGACCGCGCGGGAATTGTTGCAGACGCTTCCCCCTGCGCTGGACGAGAGATCCCACGCCCTGTGTGGCAAGACTGCGTGTCCCGGCCAAAGCGTGGGCAGACCACGCTATCCAGCCGATTTCCGCAGAGATGCGCAGGAACTGCCTCTTGCACTTCATGTACCTCACAGGGCCGTGAGGTTCCGGACACTGACGAAGGTGCTGACATTCAAGGCCCGTGCCCGCGAGAGCGCCACGCGCCGCTGCTGTGGGGTGCAGGCGTAATCCAGGGCGAAAACCTGGAGACCCTGCGCTCTCACCCGCCGGAGCATCTCGGCGGTGTACGCCAGTTCGTGAGGACGCAGCTTGCGGTACCCATCCTCCCAGGAAGTGGTAAACGATTCAAGCAGAACGGCGTCGATATAGGGAGCCACGTCGGGCAAGAGGTCAAAGCCCCGGTTGGCAAGAATGTACGCGGTGGGATGACGCTTCCTGAGTGACCTCAGGGTTCGGAGCAGTGGCGAGCGGTCCGATGGAAACAGAACCGAGCCGTCCAACGTGTCGAGCAACAACCCATCAAAGTGCTGGAGATGGCATTCGGCGGCGGCGTGCAGGCGCGCCGTCCAGCCTGCGTGCCCGATTTTCACGTACCAGGTCCCCCAGTCGGGATTGCGGGTCTTGCGCGACCAGGCCGAAGGTTCAGGACTGGGATCTTCGCCGACACTCATGTAGGCCAGTACAGTCACGCCCTGATCCCTGAGCCACAGAATATCGGTGGGCGTGTAGTGTTCGGGTTGCAGCACCACCGTGCGGAAGGTCCGGAGCTTGCTCAGACACGCGTGACCGTAGTACACGGCGAAGCTGCGGTGCGGTTGGCGGCGCGGCGCGGCAGGAAGAACCGGGTGGGGTACTCGGCTAACATCGGACCAAATTTCGGGGACAGTCATTGAGACTCCTGCGGGACCGGACGTGGCCCCTGGGGACCACCCGGGCCACTTCGGGCCAGAGTGCGTCCCAGAAACCCTGGCTCTGGACGCATGTGTTCGGGGGGGTGCCGAGATAGACGCGGCGCAAGCTACCGGTTACAACAGGCGAGAACAGGTGTTCCACTGGGCTTCTTGTGCAGTGGAACGGATGCTGCGGATTGAAGGCTACCTTGCCTCCAGTCACCGGAACGACGCCGGCGGCATTGGAACGATGGTTGTCCACCTGGAAGAAGGTTGGCTCCGTGGCTCCCGCCTCGCCCCCATCCACGTGAGGTCGAATGGATATCAGGGACGGGCGGCGTGGTGGTCACCCAGTCGAGCCTGGCTGGGATGCGGCTGAATGACGGACGATCTTACTGGGGCGTGACCGCCACGGTTTTGTTGCCGCTGAGGTTGAGGCTGGCGATCCGGTACGCGCCGTAAACCGTTCCCGAGGTCGCGCCGGTCAGGTTCAGCGGCGCCGTGCCGGAAGCGAGATTGCTCAGGACCACGCGGTTGTTCTTGCGGTCCCAGACACCGCGCAGGGTGCCTGCCGTCTTGGCCTTTTCCTCGGTGGTGTGGCGCTGCATGTACGTTCCCAGATCGTCCCACTTGTACGTGTTCAGTGGCAGGGTGCTGTACTGGCTGTACTTGGTCAGTGCAGCGCGCGCCCAGTCGCTGATCAGGCTCTTACCAGGGGCGTACTGCGCCAGATTGGGCTGGTGCATGTAATGGGGGAAGGCATACCCGCCCAGGATGTGGTTCAGGGTCAGATCGCTGTCCTTGTCCAGGAACTCGGCGTAATTTAGGGCATGATCCCAGTAGGGACGGGTGCCGCCGGGTGCGTAGATACTGTTATAGGACCGCAGCGCCTCATCTGGGGTTGTGACGTGATAATGCATGTTGGTGGGCCAGCGCGGCACCAGGAAAATATTGCTCTTGAGCGGGTGCGGCACCCCGCAGGTGGCGCACGAATCGTCGCGTTGGCTGGCGACGCTGTGATCAGAGGCGATAAAGCGTACCCCGGCATTGACGGCCGCCGAGAGCATGTTGGGGTTGCTGCGGCCCAACCCCAGGTCCTGCTTGACCGGGTTGGTATCGTCGTCGTTGTGGGTGCCGTCATCATTCGGGTCCATGTTGCCCAGACCGCTGTGTTCACCAGTCACCAGACTCTTCTGGCTGAAGGGCAGCCCCAATTTGTTGGCAATCGTCACGTTGCCGCCAATCTGGCCCTTGGCCGTCTTCAGGTCCATCACATCCATCCGCAGATGGTTGCGGGTGTGGTTGACCCAATCAAAGCTGCCCTTGACGCATTTGGTCACGCTGGTCAGCAGATCCGGCGTGCTGATCCCCAGATTGCATGAGGCGGGGGCATTGGTGTTGGCACCGCCACCGTTAAAGACCATTGCGTAGCGGAAGGCGCGGGCCACCGGAAACGCCTGCTCAAGGCTGGTCTGCTGGTCGCGTAACGACAGCATGTCCGAACCGCTCAGGCGGAACGGGGTGGGATACAGTTGCCCCGTCTGGGCATTCAGGTGATCACCATCCAGAAAATAATCGTCGATGTCCACCTGAAGGAAGCGGCGGTGTTCGCCCAGATGGACGCCTCGGGTCAGCCACTGCACCAGCCCGTAGCCCATCAGTTCGGTGTGCAGCAGGTAAGGGTTTTCGGCGGTGGTGATCAGCAGCCGCTCACGTCCGTCAGCGGCGGTGCTGGTGGCGGCCAGCACAAGGCCCTGCGGGTCCAAGAGCAGCGGCGTCGTGATCACCCCCGACACTGCCTCGACAGACGCAGGGTAGCTGTAAGCGTATTGAACGGGCAGGGCCGCACCGGTCAGGTCCTTGAACACGCCTCTCCCAGCGGTGTTCGGGGCCATTGAAGTTGTGGCAGTTTCTGCGCCCGGAACTGCCCGCAGGCCGTAATCCTCGGGCGAGACACCGGGGTAGCCGTAGAGGGCCAGTTGACGCACCTTATAGGCCGCCTCGTACTGGAACAGGGTGTCCCATTCGCTGCTGTCCAATGTGCTGGTGTAGACGCCAGGACTGGTCTCGTTAATCAGTGCATTGGTGGTCAGGATCACGCCCTGGTACTTGCCGCTGCCGTCCGCGTTGATCAGGTTGCCCTGCCCCAGTGGGGCCTGGCTGGCGTCCAGGACAACATAGGGTACGCCGCTCTGTTGCAACATGGCGGTGGCGCTGTCCAGACCGTAATCCCCCGCGCCGCTACTGAGAACCAGCACGCGCAGCTCGACTTTGTCAGTCTGGGCGTTGGCGGGCAGCGCCTGAGCATTCAGTCGGGTGCCCTTGGCAATGGTGGCCTCACCCAGACGGGCGCGGCTGGGCAGCTTGTTGGGGTTGGGTCCAGGCACCAGATAGGTCAGATCGTTGTAGTCGCTGCCGGGAATACTGGACTGATCGGTGTAGCTCAGATCAGCGTCAGGTGAGATTTGCGGCGCAGAGGGGGGGCCACAGGAGGCCAGGAGCAGCGAGAGGGTCAGGGTGGACAGCAGGACTTTGGTTTTCATGGGCAGGCTCCTGGGCAGATGGGGTCATCTGATCGTTCACGGCGATAACGCAAGGGGAAAATGAATCTTGTCAGATGGAGGGGCAGGGTTGACTGGATACGATTGGGGGCGGGAGCAGAGGACTTCAACTCAGCACGCCTGCTCTGGCCTCGGCTGGATTCAGGCCCCGCAGAAGTACGTACAGCGAATCGTGAAAGCTGTGGTGCAGCGTGAAGCCGCTGTCCAGCAGGCGCGAGATGTCGGCCCGCTGATACGGCACGTCGCCGCTGCGGGGGCTGCCGGGGGCGTCTTCCAGAATCTGGCCCCGGAAGCCGGTCAGGGCCACCAGTCCGTCCACCAGATCGCGCACCGGACGTGCCCGCCCGCTGCCCACATTCACCACGCCGCTCAGGTCCGAGGTCAGGGTGTGCAGGACGGCGCGAGCCACATCGTGGGCGTCCACGAAATCGCGCCGTGCCCCGAGTGGGCCAAAACGCACCGTGTCCCGGCCTTCCTGCGCCGCTGCCGACAGTTCGCGGGCGGCGCGGCCCGGCAAGGTGCCCGCACCGATGCCCGCACCCAGTGGATTGGTCAGGCGCAACGCCACAGCCTGAACGTGGCCACTGCGGACGGCCTGTTCAATCAGCACGGTTCCGGCCAGCTTGGATGCGCCGTAGGGCGACAGGGGACAGGCCGGATCGTCCTCGCGTGAGGCGTGACCCTCCGGCACCGCGCCGTATTCGGCAGCGGAGGCCAGATGGACGATCCGAGGGGGGGTGAGACGGCGGAGTACCGCTGCGATCAACCCCTCGACCAGCGTGACGTTTCCAGCATGCAGTTCCTCGGGGCTGCCATGCGTTCGGCCCGCGCAGTTCACCACCGCGTCAGGCGCTGCGCTGTCGAGAAGCCGGTCCCATACCAGCGGTCCCACGTGTGCAAGATCAAGGGTATGCGAGGGTGGGGCGGCCTGGACCTCGAAGCCGCACAGGCTGGCCAGACGGGTTCGGACCTGCTGGCCCAGGAAGCCGTTTGCTCCGAGGACCAGGACATTCATGCGCTTTCTCCCATCACGATCCGCAGTGGGGCGAGCTGATCTGGGGCTGGCACCGACAGGTGGGGCAGGAACTGGTATTGCAGCTCTTCAAACTCCGCGTTGGCGCGGTCGTAGTCCTCAGGCCGCCCGATGTCGAGCCAGTAGCCGCCGAACGCGAACGTCGCTGGTGGCGCGCCCCGGCGCATCAGATCGGTGATCAGCACGTCGACCCCCAGGCTCTGGCCGGGCAGGTACTCCCGCAGCGGCTCACGGCTCACGGCGTACACGCCCATACTCACATCAAAGTCAAAAACCGGCTTCTCACGAAATCCCACGATGTGGCCTGCCTGCACGTCGAGCACGCCGAATTCGCTGCTGACCTGCCGCTGGTACGTGGCCACCGTGAGGGGCGCGTTGCTGTCGAGGTGGCTGTGGTAGAGCGCGGCGAAGTTGATGTCGGTCAGCACGTCGCCGTTCATCATCAGGAAGTGTTCGGGCAGATCGTCCAGGATTGGCAGCAATGGGCCGACTGTTCCCAGCGGATGGTCTTCCATGACATAGCGGACGTCCAGATCAAAGCGTGAGCCGTCACCAATAAAAGCGCGGATCAGGCCACCCATGTGGCCAATAGCGAGCGTAACGCTGGTGACACCGTGGTAGCGCAGTTGCATCAGCAGGACTTCCAGGATCGAATAGCGGTCTCCGATGGGGACCAGTGGCTTGGGAACGCAGGTTGTGAAGGGGCGGAGACGGGTGCCTTTTCCACCGGCCATGATGACTGCATGCATTGCTGTTCCTCCTGTGCCTCCGCGTGTGCGGGCGAGTGGCGAATTTTCAGTGGTCTGAGGGGGATAGATTGGCGATCACAGGCGATCAGACGTTGTACAGCCCGGTCTTATAGCGTTCCAGGTTGTGCGGATGGCTGAACCAGTCGACCGTACGGGCCAGTCCGTCACGCAGGGCCAGGCGCGGCTGCCAGCCTGTGAGATTGCGTAACTCCTGGTTGTCACATACCAGGCGCCGCACTTCGGAGCCAGAGGGACGCAGGCGCTCTTCCTCTTGCTGGATTTGCACGGGCCGGTCCATCACCTCGGCGATCACTTCCGTCAGGTCTCCGATACTGATCTCCTTGCCGCTGCCCGCATTGAGGGTCCGGCCCAGCACCTGCGCCCCGGCACGGCCCACGGCGAGGAAGGCCGCCGCCGTGTCCTGGACAAAGGTGAAGTCGCGCGTTGGGGTCATGTCTCCCAGGCGTAGGGTAGGTACCCCGGCGCTGAGCTGGGCGATGATGTTGGAGATCACGGCGCGCGCAGACTGCCGGGGACCATAGGTGTTGAAGGGCCTGAGCGTGACGACTGGCAGGTCATAACTCAGGGCGTAGCTGCTGACCAGGTGATCGGCAGCAGCCTTCGAGGCGGCATAGGGCGACTGCGGATGAATGGGGTGGGTCTCGCTGATGGGCACTGTACGGGCCGTTCCATACACCTCGCTCGTGGAGGTGTGGATGACGCGCGGCGTCGCGTACTGGCGGGCTGCTTCCAGCACATTGAGCGTCCCGGTGACGTTCGTGTCGATGTAGGATCGGGGGGCCTGATAGGAGTAGGGAATGGCGATCAGCGCAGCCAGGTGATAGACGGCCTGGGCGTCACGCATCAGCCCGGCTACCGAACCTGGATCACGGACGTCTCCTGGCACCACCTCGACCTGGGCGAGCACGTCGGACGGCAAGGCCTCGAGCCACCCCCAGGAACCGAACGAGTTGTACTGCACCATGGCCCGCACGCGCGCGCCGTCTTGGACCAGGGCCTCGACGAGATGCGAACCGATAAAACCCTCGGCTCCAGTGACTGCAATAAGAGATTCCATATCTGTCTCCTTAAATCTGTTGAGGGCGAATGGGGGCGGGGCTGCGATTAGCGGTAGGTCAGGGGGTTCCACAACAGCGCCTTCATCCCCAGCGCCGTGACGGACAGCGTGGCCACTGCACCCAGCAGGGCGGCGTTCTGTGGCTGCGTGGTCTGCACCGTGAGGAAGACCAGACTGCCGAACAGCCAGGCGACGCCAGTCAGCCAGGGGTACCCGGTGTTGCTGATCAACGTGCCCAGGAGCAGCGCGCCGCCGTAGACCAGCAGCGGCAGGGCGGCCACGAGCCCAGCCGGTAATTCCTGCCAGCCCCCAGGCTGCGTCATGGCCAGGTACAGTGTGAGAAGGACAGTCAGAACCAAGAGGTAAAGCGTCAGGACCTGGAGCAAGGCCCGGACGGCGCTGCGCCCCAGGCTCCCCAGGTTGCCGTGCCGGTGGGCCAGCGCGCGCAGGCGGCCATGAAAGATCAGCGACAGCACCTCCATCGCTCCGACACTGACGATCACTGGCAGCAGCGCCGCTGCGCCCAGCCGACTCCACAACGCCGCGCCAAAAACCACAGTCACGAACAGGCCGCAGCTCCAGCCTGCTGTGGCGTGGGCCAGTGGCACGGTCCAGCGCAGGACCGGCAGATGTAACCCCTCGGGCAGGTTCGTCCGTTCGGCGAGGACGAGGAGCGGCAGCGCCGCTGCAAAGGCCACTGACAGCCAGGCGACGTCGGCGTTGACTACCCCTCCCAGAGCAACGGTCAGTAGACAGGCCAGGCTGGGCAGATACACCAGGGCAACGCGCCACGGGCGGCCCAGAATCAGGAGCGCTGCGAAAGCCGCGAAAGCGCTGCCTGCCACCGCTCCCACCAGGGCGGCTGCCAGCACAGGCTGCTGCGTTACCAGCGCGGCCAGGGCGCTCAGCGCAGCGGCGACCGGGAACGTGAGCAGCGTTGCTCCACTCAGGAAACGGTACAGCGGGCGGCCTGATTTGCGGTAACCCAGGCTGGCGAGGCCCTGGCCCCAGCCCCAGCCGAAGACCACCGAAACGATCAGGGCGGTCTGCGCACCTGGATACGGCGCGAGGAGCGGGGCGGCAACCGCCAGCGCCGCACCTGGTAGGGCATACAGCGCGCCGCGTGTGATCAGGTTCCAGGCTGGGAGCAAGGCGGGCAAGGTGGCGGGTCTGGGTTCCCGGTACGGCACGTTCACGAACAGCGCCTCAGCGCACGCGAACACGTTATCCAGGCCGTAACGCTCGCGGGCAATATCGTCGTTCAGGCCATTGGCCTCCAGCGCCGCCGCGATCTCCTCGGGCTGGGTGGCGTGGGCGCAGACGGCATTGAGTTCGCGTCCCAGGCGCGTCAGGGGCGGCAGAGGTGCCAGGGGAGCCGTCATCTCAGCCGCCCACGGCGGCGGACAACGGAGCCGGGCCGGTGAGTTCGGCGTACATGGAGCGGTAAGCGTCAATGCAGTGCTGCAACGTGAAAAGGGTCAGCACCCGGTCGCGTGCGCGGCGGCTCAGGGTGCGGCGCAGCGCGTCGTCTTGCAGCAGTTCCTGACACGCTTCAGACAGCGCCTGAGGATCGCGGGGGGGAACCACCAGCCCGGTATCCCCGATGGCCTCGCGCACGCCGCCCACATCCGTGGCCACCATCGCGCGTCCAGCCGCCATCGCCTCAATCACCGAGTACGGGAAACCCTCTGAAATACTTGATAAGGCCACCACATGTCCTGACTGATACGCCTGCGCCACTGATGGTACGCGGCCTTCGAAGTGTGCCGCGCTGTCCAGGCCCAGGTCATGGATCAGTTGCTGGCAGGCCAGCTCGTAGGCTTCGTTGCCCTGTGGGATAGGGCCGAACATCCGCAGTTGTGCGCTGGGAACGTGACGCTGAAGCAGGGCGTGTGAGCGAATCAAGGTGCTCAGGTCCTTGATGGGGTCAACCCGGCCCACCCAGGCAACCGTCGGCGTGCCTGGCTCGGTGTCGCCGCCTGTAAACAGCTCAGGATTGATGCCGTTGTACACAGGGCGCAGTTTCCGGACGTCGGTTCCGAAGTGCAGTTGCCAGCGGGTGTTGAAGTTCGATGCGGGCGAGATCAGGTCTGCCGCCCCATACGCCGCCTGGGTGAGATGTCTGTAAAAGCGCAGCAGAAACGCCCGCGTGCCCGCCGAGAGGTACGGCGAGGGCGGCGTGAGATAACGTTCGCGAAGGTACATGCCGTGTTCGGTCAGGATGAACGGCGTACCGTAAATGGCCTTGGCGGCGATGGCGGGCAGAACCGACAGCCCGTTGCTCACGGCGTGGGTCAGGTCGCACTCGGGGAGTGGCTGTCCCAGGGGCCGCAGGAGATGCGCGAGCCACATGGTGGCGCTCAGGGCATCGGCCACGGTCGGACGGGGAATGGTGGGAACGCGCCGCACGGTATCCGTCGCAGTGTTCGCAGCGTCACTCCAGACCTGGAGCAGCACCCGTGCATTGCCGGAATCGGCCAGCGCGGCTTGCAAGTCTCCCCGCAGGGCCAGTCGGCTCAGATTCTGAAGTGCTCCAGTGAAATCCGCGCCGGCGTACGGTGCGTCCGAGAGCATGGCCGTGAGCATCTGCGCGTAACTGTCCCGGAAGGCCCCCCGGAAACTTGAACTTGTCGAGCGCGGCGACCTATGTTCCCACAACCCCAGAACGCTGATCTGCCGAACGTTGGGGGGCGTCGCGCAGCGCACCGCTGTACTCGTGCCGGCGAGCGCCACGACATGGAAGTCGATTTCATCCAGGCCCGTGATGAGCTGGTCACACCAGACGCTGACCCCCCCCGCATGCAGTGGATAGGTTCCTTCGGTGAGCAGGGCAACTCTGGTGGTCATCTGACTCCTTTCATGGCTTGGGACCGCTAGAAATCGGTGCCCAGGGCGGGCGCGAGCAAAATGACCTGGCAGAGCCGCTCTGAGCGGCCCGGGTTCCGGGCGTGGTAGACGTCGAGGTCCACGTGAAGACAGGTTTGCAGAGGCGGGGTATTTGGGGGATATTCGGCAGGCATGTGGTTCCTCCTAGATGTTCATCACCGCGCGTTTAGGTGAGGGCAAGACAATGGGAGATGACCGCATCCAGGAGCTGTCACGGAGGCTAGGACGGACGTCGCTGGGTCTACATCAGGGACCGGAGCTGGGTTCTGAGCGCAGCACCGGGATCGGCACGGTGCCGGGTGTAGCGGCGCGCATCCAGGGCGTAGCCTCGCCCCGGATTGCCTCGCAGCATCGGCACTGCTGAATACATATCGAGCTTGCGCCGCATGTTGCCCAGGTGCGCCTGAACGTCGTGGCAGTGGACGAGCGACTCAAGGATGGCGCAGGCCGTGTGTTGCCCAGGACGCTGCATAAGCACTTGCAGGAGCCGGACCTCGGTGGGGGTGAACATCAGGAGTTGCGCGCCGTAGTGGACCGTCTGGTCTTGCAAGTTCATCTGCAAGAATCCCAGCTTCAGGACATTCTGTCCCGCCTCCGGCAGCCAGTCCTTCAGCATTTCGCGGCTTTGATGGGTCAGCGTAGCGGCTTTGAGGTAGCGAACCACATGCTGAGGAGCCAGTATTTGGGCCATTTGATCTTCGGGAAGATCTGGACCAATCACCAGTGTTTGCAAGGGCTGGAGCAGCCGCACACGGTTGATGAACTCTGGCAGAGGCAAATCCTGCGGGCAGAATTCGGTGATGGCCAGCGTGAGCTTGATATAGCGCCCGTGCTGCCTCGGCGCAGCCGCGAGTAGGATATGACACTCGACGCTGTTCAGCAGCCCCGATATCACGTTCAATGTCGGACTGCTTAGTCCGACCAGTAAAACTGTTGCCATAACCCACCTCCCCTACCACTCACCGGCTAAACCACATACTCCGCAAAAAATGAAAAAAATAAAGCATTTGCCATCCAACGGTTCTGATCCACCACCGCCGTCTTTTTCGAAGACTTCCTAATGGACGGCGCTGTGTGAATCAAGTTAATGCAGAGCTGTTATCCCGCTCTGTTCTTATGCTGGACTTCTCATTTTTCCGCTCGATGCATGCAGGACGCCGTATAACGACATTTCCAGCAGAGGCGTTCAAAAATTCTCAGAATCTATCTCCCCTTTAATTAAATTCATCTTAATTTTTTTCTCATCTTTTTTATATTTAAAAGGTTGGAAATTTGCACTGTACGTGAAAAGCAATATGCCAACCCGTACGCCACCAGCGTTGAGGACGTCCTTTTCAACACATGCGTCGGGCTATGGTTGTCTAGTCTCCCATCCGCCCAAAATGAATGTTTGAAAGGGCCTGACATCGAGAATAGATTTGGCATGGCGCTGGGACAGCATTTTTCGGCGAGATGGCCCTCGCAACACAGAGGAACCGAAAGAAATGTACGTTCATTGAGGACAGTCTGATTCGGTTTTGGCTTACTTCTCAGAGTGTGTGGAAAGCTATAGAATTTATTTCCCCCGGAGTCATCCCTCGCCCCAAGATTTGCGATGGCGTTACGTGACACTGCGTAAATCTTATTCTCATTTAATTTCCGCGTCGTGTCGCTGTGGATCTCATGGTCAGTTGAGTTACATGAGAGGTATAGAAATAGGTTGGAAGCCCCATTTCGGTACAGGGCTTCGAAAAGCCTTTCTGGCAGCCCATGGCGGTGAAGTGCATTGCACTCGGGACAGTGACTTATGCAGCGCAGCATCACAACATTTGGCCAGCAACGAATCACTGTGGATGGCAGGGTTGTCCTGTGGACAGCCCCTGTGGCTCAGCGCCTTTTTTACCTCTTGCTGGCCCATCCCGATGGAACCACCCGTAACGCTCTGATTCACCAGATGGGGGTAGTTGAAAATAGCTTTAGGGTGATCCAGCACCGACTCCGGCAGGCGCTGGGACATCAGGACGCAGTTATGGAACGGGAAGGGCGCTATTTTCTGGCTCCGGCATATTACCAGAACGTGGATTATCTCCTATTTGAGGACGCTCTGCGCCGAGCCAAGTGTGCCGGGGACCGTGAGCAGCGGCTGCGGCACCTCTACGAGGCCATGAGTCTGTATGAGGGCGACTTCCTTCCCGACTACACCGATGATTGGGCCGAGGAAATCCGCACGACTCTGCGGGCCGCCTACGTGCGGGCCAGAATGGAAGCCGCCTCCCTGCACTGCGCGGCGGTTGAATGTCACTCTGCTGTCCGAAACCTTGCCACGGGCCTGGCGTCTGACCCTCTGGGTGGTGAACAGTTTCACCGGAATCTGATGACCTGTCTTTGCAGTTTGGGCCGGGCGGACGACGCCACTTCGCACTACCGCCGATTTCTCGGTTTTATCCAGAGCGAGGTAGGCGATATGCCTGCCCGTACAACCATGCAACTGGCCGTGCAGATTCGCGACGATCTGCCGCATGCGGCTCTGTCTATCGGCTCTCACCTTCCCTGTCAGAGACGGCTCCTCTACGGTACGCCACCAGTGGATGAAAAATCACATCATCTTGATCTGGCCCATCTAGAACACGAAATCCAACGCGGCAAGCAGATGCTGACACTGCTGCAAAAAATGACATCCGCCCGCGATTGGAAATCTCTGGCGTGTTGCGTGCAGCATTTTCTAAGCACGCACATTGGTACACCCTACGTTTGGCTTCATCCTCATTGTCCTTCAGTGCATGCCGCTCAGGAATTCAGGCCAGAAGACCTTAATGGGGCTGGCTGGCCTGCACAGGTGACCGCAGCCTTCCAAGCCATGAATCCGGCAGCACCATCGGCAACAGAGAGCGATAGACCCAAATTCAGCGATGTAAAGGCCACAATATATTTGATTGGTCCTACCCATCAGCCGCCGCTGGCCCGGCTGTACATCGCGCGCCAGGATGAAGAACACAGACGCGTTTCCAGTGATACGGAACTGCTGGCGCAGGTTGTGAGTGCGCTCACCGATGTACTTTCTCAGTCGCGGTGGTTGAGCCGGTAAACGGTTTTCTGGCTTGACCTGGAGTAGTTGTTCAGCTGGCCAAGCAGATCAACCCTTACGGTCAGATGGGCACTGATGCCAGACGGACAGCGGAGGCAGGCGTCACGTCGATATACATTACGCTGGCGCAATTGACGACGTACAGACGATCCTCAATGATAAATTCGAAACTACCACTGCCTGCCTTGAGCTTTTCACGCAGGTCTGTGACCTGAGAGGCAGTGGTTTCTTTGATATGAAGAGTCTGTCCCTCATGCATGACAATTGTCATATTCATGTTTCAGCCTAGCACCCCGTTCAGGCTTTGATTCAGAAGAGATTTGGGCCTGCGCCGCTATTGCGGTTCTTCCGTTGATTCCGTGCCGTCTGTCGGTGTGCTATCTGAGGGTCGACTGTAAGCATGTCAGGCCGCACTTGGCGCTGGGAAATCTCGTTCCTGGAGCGTTCGCAGCACAGAGTGTATCCACCCACTGCCCGTCAGAGATTCCATCCTGACCTGGACCGGTTTTTGGCAGTGGCTCAGAGCTCAGTACCCGACAGTTTTAGAGGGGGCTTGAAATTTGTCGTCCAGTACGCGAGAACAGAGCGCGTCTCCCAATGCCCTGAAATCGCTGAGTCTCTGCTTCGTTTCTCACTTCCCCGCCTACCGAAAAAATCAGGTGGAACTGCTCGCCCTGCTTGTTCTGGCGTTGATCGGGTCCAAAGACGTTTGCCACGCGGCACTGGCCGAGCGTTGCCCCGGCAACGCTCAAACGGCTTCCATCATCCGCCAGATTGAGCGCTTTTTTCACCAGCACCCCTTGTGTCCTTTGGATGTCGCCCGTCTGGTGCTGGCCCTGCTCCCTGACGGAAAACGGCGGGAGTTCAGCCTGGACCGCACATTCTTGGGCAGAACAGACTGTCGCCTCTGAGATAGCACCCGTATGGGGCTACTCCTCCCCATGAGGACGCTTGCCCGCAACTGGACATTGGGGAAGACTGACGTGAATGCACTGGTGCTGGCTGTTCACTGGCGGGGCGTGGCCGTACCACTGCTGTTCGAGCTGCTGCCGCACAGCGGCAACAGCGGGACGAGGACCCGGCTGACCCTGCTGGACGAGGCGCTAACGCTGCTGGACTGCTGCGACGTTGCCACGATCTATGCAGACCGGGAATTCATCGGCCAGGCGTGGATTCAGGGATTGGCTGAGCGTGGGCTCCCCATCACGGTGAGACTGCGGGTGGATGCGAGCATTGATGATCTGCCTGCGGGCGAGTGGCTGGAGGGACTCCAACCCGATGAAAAAGCCATGCTGATCGACAATGCCGTGGTCTACGGCTTGCCGATGAACGTGGTTCTGACGCGGACAGATCAGGGGGAACCCCTGACTGTGGCAAGCAACGCCACCAAGGGCCAGCACATTCTGAAGGGGTACCGCAAACGCTGGGAAATCGAATGTCTATTCAGAGCACTCAAAACCAAGGGCTTTCGATTGGAAAACACCCACATGACGCTTCCGGCCCATGTGACGCGGCTGCTCTGTTTGCTGACCCTGGCGTATGTCTGGAGCGTCCTGGTCGGCATCGCCCAGGAGACTGCCCTTAAAACACACGGACGGCGGGCGTGGAGTGTCGTGACCCTGGGCCTCCAGTCGCTCGTCCGGGCGTCTTTCCGTCAAGTCGGGGCTTCAGGAGATGAACTGCTTGATCTGATTCAACTCTGGATGCCGCACCAGACGATAGGAGCAGAAACTGTCGGGTACTGAGGTGTTGCCGGAAAGCTAACGGTCTTTGACAGAGACGTTGGTTCGTCAGCACCGTGATGGTCTTGTGAGCGGCAGGCTTTATGCTGAGTTTATGGCTTTCTCCGCAGCGCACACCCCGCGCGTGTCTGACCTGCCCTCACATGACGACGTCCGCATCACAGCGGCCCAGTCGGTCCTGACCCTGACCCAACTCATCATCTCCGCCCCGGACCTGGCCAGCGGCGTGACCCCCACCCTGGAACATCTGGTCACCCACACGGCCGCAGTGGGATCGGCCTATTTTCAAGTCAGCGGCACGCAGGCCCTGAACTATCAGGTGCGCGCCGCGTGGGGCGAGATGCCGAAGACCCTGGAAATGCAACACCTGGCTGTTCATGGCCTGCCTGCGGACACGCCGCTGATGCGGGCGCTGGTTTCCAGCGCCCGCCCACTGTTCTTCGATGACACCGCCGCCGCCCCCCAGACAGTGGGCTTCCCCGAACTGGGGGTGGCCAGTCTGGCGGCCTGTCCGGTCTGTGACGCCGGGGGCCGCCTGCTGGGCGCATTTCTCATGCACACCCTGGAGCCGCACCGCTGGCAGGCCGAGGAGGCCGCGCTCTTCAGCATGGTGGCGGGCACCATTGCCGGTCTGGCGGGCCGTCTGGCCGCCGATGAGCAGGCGGTGCAGGCGCGTGAGGCCGCCCTGCGCGCGCTGGGGTTGGCGTTAGAGGCACGTGATGGGGAGACCCGGGGCCATACGGACCGGGTCACTGTGCTGGCGCTGCGGATGGGGACAGCCCTGTCCTGGGGTCCGGCGCAACTTCAGGCGTTGCGCTGGGGCGCGTATCTGCATGACATTGGCAAGATCGCCATTCCGGACGCCGTGCTGCTCAAGCCGGACAAGCTGAGTGGTGCGGAGTGGACGGTGATGCGCTCGCATGTGGAGGCGGGGCTGCGGTTTGCCGCAGCCTTGGGGTTTCTCCCCGCAGCAGCGCTGGATGTGATCGGCGATCACCATGAGCGCTGGAATGGTCAGGGGTATCCAGCGGGGAAAGCGGGTGAGGCCATCAGTCTGGAGGGGCGGATTTTTGCGTTATGTGATGTGTACGACGCGCTGACGAGTCCGAGGCCGTACAAGGCAGCATGGACCGCAGAGCAGGCGCTCGCGGAGATCGAGTTGCAGGCAGGTCAGCATTTCGATCCTGAGCTGGTACAGGTGTTCAGCGAGATGATGACTGCGGACAGGTCACACGCCACCTGAGGCCCAAAGGCGCTCGCGCAGGACGTTGTGTTCAGAAAGATGGAGGTGCCCGTGACCTGTTGCGGTGCAGCATCATCAGTTGTCTGTAATCATCGTCATTTCTTGAGCGTGGAGCCTGGGTTCACTTGCACCCGCTGGCCATCCATTCTCTGTTTCTGGAGTCCCCCTTGCCGGACCTAACCACAACTTTACTGTTGCGTTACCGCCGTCTGGTGCAGGCGCTGGCCTCCCTGGCCCGTAACAGCCACGGGGTGGAAGCAGTGGTGCGCGCCGTCCACGAGCAGACAGGAACGCTGTTCCCCGGTCATGCCACTCTGCTGGCCCTGCGACAACCGGCAGGTGACTGGCTATGGGAACTGTACGAGGGAAATCGGCGCTATACCCAGCGCCTGCCGTTCTATCCTGACGGCGTTATCGAGAGCGTTCTGCACGGTGAGGCGCTGTCGGTTCCCGACATTTACGCCTACCTGGATGCACACCCAGCCCGGATGCGGCGGCTGCTCGACGATGATCAAGTCATTCTGGACATCGCAGGGAAATATGAGCAACCGGACCAGCCCACCCTGTCCATGCTGTTCGTGCCGCTGGAAGTTCGTAGGGAACGGATGGGCGTGCTGTCCATTCAGAGTTATGAGGTGGATGCCTTTGACGACACCGATCTGGAGTTCCTGGAATTGCTGGCCCAGCACGTCTCGATTGCGCTGGAAAACGCAGCCCTGCGCGAAGAACTCGGACGGCTCACCCGGACCGACGCTCTGACGGGGCTGCCCAACCGCCGGGCTTTTCACGACGATGTGGCCCTGGCGCTGGCCGCCGCCCGCCGCGAGGGCCAGACCCTGAGCCTGGTGATGCTCGACGTCCACGAATTCAAGCTGATCAACGATGGGTTTGGGCATCAGGTGTGCGACGCGGTGCTGGCCACCCTGGGGCAGGTGCTGAGCCAGACCTTCCCGGCGCCGGACATGGTGTTCCGTCTGAGTGGGGATGAGTTTGCCCTGCTGGTGTGGGAACCGGAAACGCGGCTGGAGGACCTGGGCAACCGGCTGACGGATGGACTGCGGGCCGCAGACTGGCCGCCGGGTCCTGGCCCGGTCTGTCTTCAGGGGGGTGTGGCGCAGCCCCCACCGGATGCGGGAATTGAGGAGTGGCTGTCACTGGCCGACGCGCGGATGTATCAGGCCAAGCAGCGACGTGTGGTGGGCCGTCAAGTGAACTGGGGCCTCGATTTCGGGATTGAGTACTGAGCAGTCCTTTCATCTCCGTTGAACCTTTCTCCCATTCAGACGGCTGTGAGGTTTGCGCTGTTACGTTGCCGCCATGTTCTCTGACAAGCTCTATCTCGCTGACTTGGGCGTTGGCAAGGACGTTGTAGACGGTCGGCAGACCACCCTCGCTGACCGTCTGGCCGTTGATGAGCGGGCCAGTGCGGCGTGTGAGGCCGCCCTCCGAGTGCTGGGCCTGGCGCTGGAAGTGCGCGACGGTGAGACGAAGGGCCACACGGACCGGGTGGCCGCCCTGGCCATGAGGATGGCGGAGGCGCTGTGCTGGTCTCCCTCCCAGACGCGGGCGTTGCGCTGGGGCGCGTACCTGCACGACATCGGCAAGATCGCCATCCCTGACGCGGTGCTGCTCAAACCTGGGGCGCTGGATGCGGGCGAGCGGGCCGTGATGCGCTCACACGTCGGCGAGGGTCTGCATTTCGTTGCCGCGCTGGGCTTTTTGCCGGCCACTGATCTGTCAAGTGTTTGGTGGAGGCTCAGTTCGGGATGGGGGCTTGCTCCTCAAAGGCCGCCGGGGACCGGTAGCCTAACGCGGAGTGACGACGCTGGCGGTTATAGAACACCTCAATCCACTCGAAGACCTCCGTTCGTGTTTGGGCACGACCCCACTGCGCCTTTCCAAGTTCCAGTTCCGTCTTCAACGTCGCGAAAAAGCTCTCCTGAACGGCGTTATCCCAGCATTCTCCTTTCTCGCTCATGCTCTGAACCGCGTGCAGTCTGTCTAGCGCCTCCTTGTAGACCTCACTCGTGTATTGGCTCCCCC
>NZ_MSTI01000014.1 GCF_001949125.1 Deinococcus marmoris | reverse complement strand
CGCCAGCGTTGGAAGATCGAATGCCTGTTCCGGGCACTGAAAACGAAGGGGTTCCAGTTGGAAAACACCCACATGACGCTTCCCGGTCATGTGACGCGGCTGCTCTGTTTGCTGACCCTGGCCTATGTCTGGAGCGTCCTGGCCGGCATCAACCAACATATGACCCTCAAAAAACACGGACGGCACGCATGGAGTGTTGTGACCCTGGGCCTCCGGTCGCTCGTCCGGGCGTCTTCCCGTCAAGTCGGGGCTTCGGGAGATGAACTGCTTGATCTGATTCAACTCTGGATGCCGCACCAGACCATAGGAGCAGAAACTGTCGGGTACTGAGCGCCCAGCGCGTCCTGGGCCAGCTTGAAGGGCAGGATGTTGTCCACGCACAGGCTCAGGTGCGCGTGCTGCTCGGTGCTGCCCAGCGGCAGGACACAGCGGTCATCCGTTTTCAGGTATTTCTCCACCTGCATCCAGTTGATCTGTTCAAGCGCGGTCATCATGTCTCCTTTTTGAGGCTGCCTGACGGTGTCGTTCGGGTCGTTCTCTGCACTTCCACGGCGGGCAGCACCAGCCCTTCCACATCGCGCGGGTCGACGATGTGACGGTCTTCTGGGAAGCGGTGTCATGGGGATCCAGTGAGCTGACGCCGATACCATTCAATAGGCGAGGGCGCCCCTCAGCGGCGCGACTGCGCATGAGCGGGCGAACCGATCAGCGGTTAGACAGCGAGACGTTCAGCTACGGACCTGGAAAGGCCAGGATGAATCACCGCTGTCTTTTCGTCGGCCACACCGTGTCGCAACTGCCCGGCGTTGCCCTGACGCCAGCTCACTTAAAAGCTTACTGTTGCTTAGGATTCTAAGCAACAGTAAGCTGCAAGCATGACCCAGCTTTTCCCGGCCTCCCGCTGGACCCAGCCCTCCACCCGACAGGATCACGTGCTTCAGGCCCTTCAGGATCAGGACGTCGCGGCCCTGTGTGAACTGGTGACCTACCACGTACACCTCAAAGGCGTCGCCGGTTCGGACACCAGCCCCCGTACCCTGCGCAGCTACCACCTGGCCGTTCGGGATTTTCTGGCCTGGGCCTGGAGCGAGGCGCAGACCCTGGCCCTCAACCAGCTCACGCCCGAGCAGGTCGAGCAGTACCTGCTGCACCTGCGCACGCGCCCGCGCCGTCCACGGACCCGGCACGCCCGGCCCACCACCGAGCGCCTGTCCGCCGACAGCGCCCGGACCTACCTGTACGGCCTGCGCGCCCTGACCCGCGCCCTGGTCTGGGCCGAAGTCCTCGTCGAGGATCCTACCCGGGCGGTGCGCGCTCCCCGTGAACGCACGGCGGCCCACGAACGCAAGGGCGCATTGCCCACCGGGCTGCTCAACGAGCTGCTGGCGCTTCCCCAGAGTCTGGGTTACGCCCCGGAACGCCAGGCCCGCGACGTGGCCATCCTGGTGCTCGGCGCGCGGCTGGGGTTGCGGCTGGACGAAATGGTTCAGTTGGACGTGGCGGATCTGGACGTACGCGCCGCGCGCCTGCGGATCAGACACGGCAAGGGGCGCAAGGCGCGCACCGTCGATGTGCCGCCGGGCGCGCTCGCGGCCTTGCAGACCTGGCTGACCGCGCGCTCCACGGTGGTCCCGCACGGCGAGGCAGACCACGGGGGACTGCTCATTTCCTTTCAGCCTGCCGCCCGTGGCCGCCGCCTCTCGAACCGGGGACTGTACGCCGTCGTTGCGGGCTACGGGCAGCGGCTGGGTCTGGACGAAACCCTGCGCGGCGTCCATGCCCTGCGCCGCACCGCAGGCACCCGGCTGTACCGGGCCACCCGCGACCTGCACGTTGTCGCCGATGTGCTGGGCCACGCCTCGGTGGCCACCTCCGCCGTGTACGCCAAACTTGACCGGGACACCCGCCGGGCTGCACTCATCGCGGCTGAGACAGTCGAGTGAATGGGAAGATGAACACCCAACCGCTACCCAGCGCAAGGCCGTTTGTCCACGCCCACCTCTCCCCTGCTCTGCCCACTTTGCCTCGGCACACCATGTACGGCATCTGGAGGCTGGCCCCACTCCATCTTTCCCTGGACACATGCCGTTCCCAGTGATGTCCAGGTCACGGGCGATCAAAGTCGACCAGCGTCAACAGGACCAGGATAATCTTCTTCACGAATGTGATTTTGTATTTGTGTGAGAAATTGAGTTGCTATAAATATATTGGTGTGAAAGAGTGAAGGTGTGAAAGTCATCAGTGTGTTGAGCCGCAAAGGAGGCGTGGGGAAGACGCTCCTGTCGGTGGGTGTGGCGCAGGTGCTGGGTGAGATGGGGTACCGGGTGGCCCTCCTTGACCGCGACCCGGAGGGCAGCGCCATGGGCTGGCAACACGGCGCGCAGGCCAACGGTACCGTTCTCCCCTATCAGGTCATCGGACCGATGGAGGCCACCCGGCTGGCCGAGACGGATTTTCTCGTGGTCGACACGCCGCCCAATGACACCCGGACACTCCAGGACACGGCCCGGCAGTCTCATGTGTTGCTGGTTCCCCTGCTGCCAGGGGCCGGCGAGATGGACCGCTTGCAAGAAACCGTCCAGGCCCTGAGCCAGGTGGACTTGCAGGAGGGCGTGCAACTGGGATTTGTGCTGAACCGACTGGAACACGACAATGTCAGCGGCGCAATGAAACCAGCGCTGGAAGAACTCGGTTACCCGGTGGTGGCGCAGATCCGCAAGGCCGTGGATTATCAGCGCGCGTTCGGCAACCTGATTCCCGCACATCTCACGGCTCCGTTCAAGGCCGCCTTGGAAACCCTGGGAGTCACGGAATGACCAGAAAGCAGACCGATGCCAGCAGCATTCTGGGGGCAGCGCGCAGGGCCGCCGATGTCCCCCGTCCACAGGCCGAAGCCGCCCCCCCACCGGAGATCCAGCCTCCCACGCCACCGGAAAGACGGGTCAACGTGGCGCTCCGGGCGCAGACGCACAAGCGGCTCAAACTGCTGGCGGTTCAACGCGAGATGACGGTGCAGGAGCTTGCGGAGCAACTCCTGCTCACCTCGCTGGACGCACAGGAAGGTAAAATCACACAGAAGTGACTTTGTAAAAATGTGATAATATATTGACTTTACAATTATAATTTCACACAATTGTAGAAATGTGTTTTTACTACTCAACACCAGTTATTGGCCACTTGCTGACCACGGAGAAAACGCGTGTAGGCGGGCGGATCGGCAGGGCTATGACAGCGTATGGGCCTTGCTTGCGAAAGCGTATTGTTGTGTGATCTTAGAATCACATTTTCATATAAAATTATTCTTGTGTTTAAATAGCTTTACAGGATTGTGGGGCAATATTTTTGTCGGAATGCCAGAATTCATAATGATGAAAGTGTGATGTCATATGAAAAATATTTCACACTTCCACAGTTTCACACAAGAGTGAGATCCGAGTACGGTACGGCAGCCAGGTCACGATTGCCAGTTTTCTAGGGTGCTTCCCCTGTGGCGGCCTCGACAGCCGCGATCAGGTTCTCCTGACTCCTGGCTGCCGCAGCCAGCCGGTCCACCGCTTCAGCAGACAAGTCGGCGAGTTTCTCGAGCGCTGCGGTATGGGGCGCACGGCCCAGCTTGACCTTCAGAATGTTGCGGATCATCCCCAGCGATTCTGCCTGGGTCAGGGGCAACAGCAGGGGCTGCGGTTCGGGCTTGGATTTCACCTTTGCACTCTTCCGTGGGAGCGCGGTATTCGGCAAGGGAGAAGTGGCGTCGGCGACGTATTTCTCGGGATTCCGCACTGCGTCGACCATTGCCGCGCCCAGAGACCGGGGCTTGAAGCCCTGGGCGAGGCGGCTCCGCATGGCCTGAACAACGTCATGAATTCGGTCCGGGTGTTCGGTCACCAGCGCCTCGGCCACGGGGCGCGTCACCTTCATGTCGGTCAGCAGCGCCACCAGTTCAGGATCCACTTCACCCTCGAATGCGTAGGTGATGCGGGTCCCTTCACCTGAACCCTCATAGGCCACGTCACGCAGGTACTTGGCGGCAATCAGGTGGGCGTGGGCACCGTCCAGGGTCCGCTTGACGTTGTTGGAGCGCTGGCCGCTTAGCCCGGTGGCCTCTCGCCACGCAGCCATGATGACGGGCAGTTCGCGGGCCAGCGAGCCGTCGTCACCCACCCGGTGGGCCTGAAGCACCCGGTACAGGCTCCGCGCCGTGGGCTGCTTGAGGTCTCCCAGCAATTCGGCATCGAGAATCTGATAAAAGCCCTCGCGGATCGACTGGGCAAAATGCCGGGAGAACGTGACCCGGAGCGGCGCCCCCGCCTCGATGGTGCCGCCCTCCCCACTGGCACTCAGGCTGGTGTCCCGTACCGAGATGCGGTCAATCAGCCGACTGGTCTCCGTGGTGCCCCGGTGACGGCCACCAGACTGCCGTGAGACCCTCATCAGCCAGCTCACGCCCTCCAACCTCAGCAGGCTGTCGCGCAGCCTGCTGTAAGCGTTCCCACGGGTTCCCATGGGGGTGAGCTTGAGCAGGGCGTAGGCCGTACATTCCACCGTGTCGTCGTCAGGGCATCCGGCCTCAAAGAACAGCGTCTGCATGGCGAGCAGGACATCGGGGTCCACGCCGTGCGGACGGCCACGCGCAGCCACCCCCTGAACGTAGAAATCCCGGTCCCCGATGCTGAACGTCGTTTCCCACCGCTGATCGTCGCCACCTTCCCGGTTCAGGATGCTGAAGACCCCGGAACGTGCCAGGGTCAATTCGTTGATCAGCGGTTCGTTGCCCTGATGCATGATTGATGATTATAGTGATTTTAAAAGATATAAAAAAAGATTGATTGCATCATCAAGCCGAACTTCAGAACCGCGCTGGGCGAGGGTTTTTCTGACCCTTTGACTCAAACCTAGCGTGGATTGTCGCCGATTCGACTCAAAGCCAGCGTGCTTTTTCTGGGGCTTTGACTCAAAGCTAGCGTGCTGGTGACTCAAAGCTAGCGTGCCATTTTGGGGCGAAAAACTCAAAGCTAGCGACAGTTTAAATGGGCTGACGACTCAAAGTTAGCGTGCCAAAAAGGTCATTTTCGGTCCTTTTGACTCAAAGCTAGCGATAGTAGATGGCCTGCGTCTGACACGCCAGTATCCCGCGTTTGACTCAAAGCTAGCGATAGAGGTGACTCAAAGTTAGCGATGGTAGGCGTCACCATAAGAATGTCATATTCTATTTGTGTAAAAATGTTTTTTTGTGATTTTGTGGATTGGATCTCTTGTGGCAGGGATTTCTCCATTGCGCCAAGGCCATTCGCTCTGGCCAGATGGGATGACAGGTCGCGGCGCCTGGTCAGAATTTGAAATGGCGTTCAAATGGCCAGGAGACGAAGGCTTAAGCTGAAAGGGGAGATGCATGGACACGGGGGAGGGTGGGCTGCGAGCGAACGGTGGGTGGATATCCGGCGCGCCAGGTGGGTCGGGGGTGTGCGACTCCGACAGTCAGAACGGAGTTTGATATCCCGCACAGCCTGAGAACAGGGGAGAGCGCTGCCAACCGCGCAGGAATCCTGGTCCCGGGAAAGACCGAGATGCTGGCAAGACGCCAGCTCGATCTGGGCAGGACCTTCAGCTCGGCGCGGGCCTCGGGCCAGACTGGAGGGTGCATGTCCAGCAGCCCCACTAATTGCTGGCCGTGGCTGGTCGGGGCGCGCCGTGAACATCTGGACGCAGCCCCTGAAGGCGGAATCACCTGTTTAATTCTCGGGACCGCCGACGCCACTCACCTGTACGGGTTTCCGGGCTTCACGCTCAGCGCAACCGGGCTGTGAAGCGTCCTGCCCTGGGCTAGGCCACCTGGCCCATGCGCCGCTTGCGGGCAGGCGAGTACGGTAGCGCCATGCTGCCCGCCATCGCGCGTAAATCTGTTGCGGAGGCCGCGCTGCGCCTGCTGGCCCGCTTTGAGATGGAAGGCGCGGTGGCGCTGGGTGGGTTTGAGAGTGCCGTGTTCGCCACGCCGCAGCGGGTTTTGAAGCTGACCCACACCCTGCGCCGGGAGCGGGCGTTCATCGAGTCCGAGCTGCATTTTACCCGTCACCTGGCCGCCCACGGCCTGCCCGCACCCCACCCCCTGCCGTCACGGGCGGGGCACTGGGTCGAGCAAGACCCTGACCCGGAAGGTGGAAGCTGGCTGGCCTGCGCCTTTGCCCGGTTGCCGGGCCATCCGCTGCGGGCCGGAGATCTGACGTCCGAGGTGATTCGGGCCTGGGGCAAACTCACGGGACAGCTCCATGTCCTGGCCCGCCACTACACGCCAGACCCGCACCTGCCCCGGCGTCGGCCCTGGCACACCGAACCCGTGCTGGATTTGCGGCGCTTGCCTCCCGGTCTGGACGGGCAGCGGCGGCGCGGGCAGGCCCTGATCGAACGGGTGAGGGTCTGGCCGCGCACGCCACAGAATTACGGCCTGATCCAGTCGGACCTGCACGGCGACAACCTCCACTGGGACGGCCAGACCCTGCATGTCTTCGATTTCGACGACTGCGAATACCATTTTTTCCTGAATGACCTGGCCGTCAGCTTGCACAGCGTGGCGCTGCTGGCCCCCCAGGGTCAGGACGGGGCCAGATTCTGTCAGCGTTTTCTGGAGCTTTACCTGCCTGCCTATCAGGAGGTCTGCGCGCTGCCTCCGGACTGGCGAGAGAGGATGGCCGATCTGCTCTGCCTGCGCGACGTGCTGATGCTGGGTGTGCTGACCGAAGCATGGGGCATCGGCACGCCGCATGAGCGGCTCGAACAGGCTGGAGACCGGGCAATCGTTGACCGCTACGCCCGCCGGGTGGCGCAGGGCGAGGTGATCTGCGCCGTGGACTGGGCCAGACTTTGAGTGCGGGTGACGTGGGCTGGCAAAACACGCACCCAGCACAAACTCTTCAAGAGTCGGCCCGTCAGGGAACCCTGTACTCCACCGCGATGGACGGTGGCGTGCCTGACTCGCCTGCGGCAAACGCTACGGTATCGGGAGAGCTGTCGCCGTTGGATTCTTTGGGAAAGCTCAGGCGGTATTGCGAACGGTTATCGCGCAGCACCCGGTTCGCCAGGTCATCTTGCACGGCCACCAGCACCGATGCCTTGACCTCCGTGTTTTGCGGCACCGAGTGACTGTCGATGGCTCCCAGCTCATGGAGGGCAGGCGTGTTGTACGCCGCGCCAACGAGCAGGGCCGTGCCGAAATTGACGTGTTCCAGCGTGACCGGTACGAAGAGGCTGGCGCACGGCGAGGTCTTGGTGGGAATACAGGGATTCAGGGCCGTGTAAGGGTCTCCATCGACAACATTCTTCCGCAGCTTCAGAGTGGCCGCCAGCGGGGCGGCAGCGATGTCAGCAGGAATGGCCGACAGATCGAAGGTAAGTAGACCCCGAATCCCGCCGCCGCCGAGGGTATCGCCAACATGAATGACCGGCGCGTTCAGGACACTGGCGAAGTTGCTTCCCACTCTGTACTCCTCGCCGTCCAGCGCGGCCACGATGGGCAGCGCAACGGTGATGTCACGCAGCGTCGTGAAGCCGGAAGTGGTCAGGCCGAGGGTCTTCCCAGCCTTATCCTTGGCGGTGCCAGTCAGGCTGAAGTCGTACCGTTTCGCCACAGCGGTAAAGCTGCTGCCCTGGGCATACGTCAGCAGCGTGTTCGGCTGGATGCTCAGCACCGTGTCCCCGGCACTCCACGCAAAGGTCACGGCGGTGCCGGGCAGATCGGCAGACTGGTAGGCGGCCTGGGTGGCGGCCTGATCCATCGCCTTGCTGAAGGTCACGACGATTCTGGCGTCGGACTTAACGCCTCTTGCGCCGTTGGCGGGACTGACCGAGATCACCGTCGGCGGCGTGTCGGGGGTGCCGCCGGAACCGCCGCCAGTGGCGCAAGAGGCCAGGGTCAGACTGAGGAGAACCAAGACAGACACGGCGGGCAGGGGACTCTGGGACATGACGGCTCCTTGTGATGCTGGACGGTTCATTTCTGACACCCCAGCCGTACCCGGAAACTGGGCGTGGGCGTGGTGTAGGCCGCTTTCATGGCGCTGGCCAATGGATTGATCTCCACCAGCAGTTTGTCGGGCGGGGTCAGGCGCGGCGACTGCGCCGAATCGGCGTAGAAATTGAGCGTGAAGGTGTTGCCCGCGCCCTGTGCCAGTTTTTTGTACTGAATTTCTTGCACGTTCTCGCTTTCCAGCGTGCTGCCGTCCTGCAAGATCAGTTGAAAGGACTTGACCCCGCTGTTCAGCGCGTCGGCAGTGGTCTTCGCGCCGTTCTTCCACTCCACGCTCAGCGCGTAGCCCTTGTTCTGCCCGTTGTAACGGCTGATCGGCGTCACCGATTTGACGGTCATGCGCCACACGCCGTTGAACAGCGTTTCATTGATGCAACCCTCCAGCGAGGCGCGCTGATTCGCGCCGCCAGGCGAGGTGGCCGGGGCCGCGCTGCCCAGCGTCAGGGTGCTGCCCGCCAGGCTACTGGGAATCCCCAGCAATTTGAGGGCCGAGAGCGGCACATACGTCTGCCCGTTCACGACGATGGCTTTGGCCGGGGCGGATTGTCCGTTGATCACCAGGGAATAGCTCTGGGCAGCGGCAGTGGGCGTGAGGGCAAGGGCGATAAAGAGTGGAAAAAAGCGTGGGCGCAACGTGTTCATATCAACTGTCCTTTGATTGAGATGGAGGAGGGCGAGGGCTGAACTCCTCGCCCCCGCGTCACGCTACTCCGGCGCAATCCCAGTGCTGGCCTGCCCGGTGAAGGTCTTCACCCACGTCCACGGCAGGTACACGAAGCCCTGATCGCCCCAGCAGTCGCCCCACGAGTTCTTGACGATGAAGTAGCCGTAATCGTCGGCCACCGGCTGGTTGGGCAGCTTCTTCTGGAGGTTCTGGCTGGAGATGAAGCCGGTCACGGTCATGACGTGATCCAGTTCCCAGTCCGGCACGCCGCCCGGCAGATTCCTTTTGGTCTGGGCGAGGACAAAGCCGTTGGCGTCGGGATTCATGTTGTTCATGGACGGCGCGGTGTTGGCGGTGGGCTTCATGTAGCGGGCGTCCATCGTGATGGTGGTGGGGTGGCCCAGCACTGAGCGCAGTAGCAGGATCACCATGCTCTGATCCAGGTCACTCTGGTTCCAGAAATCGGTGGGTAAGCCCATGCGGTAGCCGCTGCCCACGCCCGTGTTGGGCAGTCGCCGTAGCAGGTAGAGCTTGCCGCCCACCAGGGTCACGTACCAGTCGCTCTGATCGGTGGTGTTCGAGCAGGGGCCGTAATTCACGCCGCTGTCTTGATAGTTGTTGCACGACCTGGTGTAGGTCTGCTTTGCAGCGTCGGCAATCCGGCTCAGGCTCTTGTTGTACTGCCACTGCGACTCGTAGGCGAAGATGTAGGCTGCCGAACTGGCCTTCTGGGCAATGCCAATCGGGTCGCCGCCTTCGCCGAACTTGCGGGGAGACCACTCAATAAAGCGGTGGCCCGCGTAATCCTCTTCCGAGAGGTTGACCAGCTTGTGATCCCGCCGGGCGATTTCTGCTTCCAGCGCGGCCACGGTGGCGAAGGCCCAGCAGGTGCCGCGCTGCCCCTGATCCTTGACGGTGGTGGTCAGCCCCTTGAGGGGCCAGTCGAAGTTGTTGTAGATACCCCCGGCGGCGGGCGCTTGGCAGGCTCCCTTCTGGGTCCGGTCCAACTGGTCTTTCGATCCCGTTTCCGCATTGGCCGGATCGAGCAGGGACGCGATGTTGTAAATCTCGGCCCCGTACTCGCGGATCACGTCGCTGGCCTTCTTGTTCAGAATCAGCAACCTGTCGGCGCTGTAGTTCTTGACCTCGTCCGGCGCGGGCAGGCCGAACTGCTGCACGGTGTTGTTCAGCTTTTTGAGGGTGATGTCCAGATCGGTATACAGCGTGCTGTACAGGTTGTACTGGTTGACCTGGCTGGGAAAGGTGCGTGCGTGGGTTGCCAGCACGGCCTTGCCGAAGGCGTTGCCCATCAGCGTGACCGTTTTGGGTCCGCCTGCCGTGGAAACCTGGATCAATCGGTCTCCGTCCGCGTTGATGGCGTCGGCTGCCGGGGGATTCAGAATGGCGCTGAATTCCGGGTACTGCTTGATGTAGGCGCGGGCGTCGGCATCGTCCTGCGCGTCCTGCTTTTCCTGGGCGGCCTGTTCTTTGGCAAGGTCTTGCTCGGTAATGACCTTGCCGCCGTTCTTGACGGCTTCCATGAACTGCGCGGGCGTCACGCTCTCTATACCCGCAGGCGCGGTGCCGCCGAATTCGGGCTGTGCCTTGAAAAAGGCGGCCTGTGCGTCGTCTGGTGGAGGATTTCCCCCACCACCAGAAGAACCACAGGCGGCCAGGGCCAGGGTCAGCAGAATCAGGACGGGAGGCAGCTTGGACTTGGACATGGTGTTCTCCTTGGGGTTTGGGCGCTGGGTGGCTTAGGACGGGCGTTTGAGGTCCGTGCCGCAGCGCACGCAGTAGCGGGCATACGGCGAGGTGATGGGCGCGTGGCACTGCGGGCAGCCGTCCAGCAGCCGCGTGCCGTCGTTGGCGCAGTAGCGCTCGCCGGAGGTCATCGGCACGGCCCGCGCGCAACGGGGACACAGGCGGTAGCGCACGGCGGCGGGCACTGTGGTGGTGGCTGAACCCAAGCCGCCAGTGGGGTCGTTCGGGGTTTCGCTGCTGGGGTTCACGAGAACGCCTCCTGAAGAACGGTGGGTGAGGGCGCTGGTGCCACTTCTGAATGGGGGTGGGTGGAGCCAGGAATGGGGTGGAGCGCTACGGACGGGTTCGCCCGGCATGGGGTTTGGGCAGTGTGATGGCTACGCTTTACGTGTTATCTGCGTCAGCCCGGAACTTCAACGGTGGCGGGTTGTTCATGCCCGTAGTTGAAATACGTGTGCAGCGCGCCTTTGCCGGTGTTCCTGAGCCAGTGCGGCCAGCCGAGCGGAAAATACACGCAGTCTCCTTCCGCCAGCTCCAGTTCCAGCCACTCCTGCCCCGGCGTTTGCAGTCCGGCCTTCGCGCTTCCCCGCACGATCACCGCCAGTTCGTGGGCATTGGTGTGGTAATGCGGCGCTCGCCAGGTGCCTTCCGGGAGTTCCACCTGTGCAATCGACACGCCCGCCAGCAGCGGCCAGGCCGCCTTATTGCCTTTGCGGGCGCTCACGTCCTGAAGAATGGTGACGGGGGCCAGGCCAGCCAGGCTCAATTTGTAGTCGCTGGCCGTCGCCCCTGTAGCGGATGGTGTTACCAGAACGGGAGTGGTCTGGGCCAGTCCGGCACCGCGCACCAGGGGCAGGCCCGCCAGTCCCAGGACGGCGGCACGCTGAATCAGTTCACGGCGGGAGAGGGCAGAGGTGGGGTCAGTCATACACGGCTCCTTGATCTTCTCGGTTGATCTGGTGAAGGCCGGTGGTCATTCGGGAAGAGGCGGCTCTGGCCGCAGAGTGGGACAGACCGCGCTAAGCCACCTGTCCCGGCCCTGCTTCAGTCGATCCGCACCGCTTCGGGAACCAGGCGCCACAGTTGGCAGGCTCCGTCCGCGTAGGTGGACCCTGGATTCAGGCCCAGCGTGGCCGTGCAGTGATCGGCGTCCAGATACTGTCCGTCCGATTGGAGTTGCAGGCGGTAGAACTGTGGCGACTGGGCCAGGGCCAATGTGGCACTGGACGCCAGTACGCCAGCGGCGCACAGCAGCAGAGCTTTTCTGAACATGATTTCTTCCCCCCGGGACTGAAAGAATGCGTCGGAAAAGGCCAGCAGTGGCCCGCGCTTCCGAAGTGGCTGGGCCGATGAATGCCGGAGCCGACTGTGTTTCTGGTTGTCTCTTTCCCCCTCCTTGACCCACAGCCTGAGCCGCCCACGGTGATACGGCGGTCAGCAAAAGGGGGGCTTGCGCCGCTCACTTCACGCCGCCCCAGCGTGGGTGTACGGTGAAGCGGCGCTTGAAGCCGGGGTCAAAGGAGGCCGTATGAATCTGTTATGGGTGATCGGCACCGTACTGGCGGGCCTGAATGCGGGCATCCTGGTTTCAGGGCTGCTGGAGGGCTTTTACCTGCGCGAGGTGGGCCTCAGCGCCTACCTGCAAATGCACCAGCCGCGTGACGCGCTGTTCCGGCGCATGATGCCCCCGCTGCTGCTGGCGCTGATGGCGTGCTGCCTGGGCCTCTTCGCGCTAACTTTCGGTACCGGACGTGGCTGGCTGGCCCTGCTCGCCTTCGCCGTGGTGCTGGCCGACGTGCTGGTGACAGTGCGGCTGATGGTGCCGCTCAATCTGGCGCTGCAAGGGTACGACGCGCGGCAGCCACCCCCCGAGGGCGAACAGCTTCGGCGGCGCTGGTCTGACCTTCACCCGCTTCGGACGGTGCTGGGCGGGCTGGCCTTCGTCCTGCTGCTGCTGTGGCGCTGAGGCTCAAGCTGGGGCGTGGCCTTCCAGAAAGGCCGCCCAGTCTGCGGGCAACGCCTCGCCCACCTCTTCAAACCCCTGCCGCGCAGCAGCGTAGAAACGGCCCAGGCTGCGGTGGTTTCCGGCGGCCCGCAGCGCCCGCAGGGTCAGCGCCAGGGCAGCCCAGTCATAGGGACTGGCCCCGCACAGCAGGCGGCCCACGCGGGCGGCCTCAGCGGGATCGGTGGCCAGCATGGCCTGGGCGCAGGCATGCAGGGACTGGTACAGGGTGTCCTGAATCAACATGTCGGGTTCCAGAACGCCACCCGCCAGGTAGGGGCCGCGCCACAGCCGGGTCTCACCGGTCTTCAGAAATATCTCGGCGTCGCTTTGCACCTCGCCCAGCATGTAGCCGCCCTCGGTGGTCTGGATCACGCCTGGCCCCAGCGCCGTGCGGGTCTGGTGAACCAGCTCCTTGAGGGCCGCCAGCCCATGAACCTCATCGGCCTGCGAATAGAGGATGTCCACCAGGTCCAGTCGGGACGCCTCGCCCTGACCGCGCAGCCGGGCTTCCAGCAGAGCAGCGAGCAGGGCGCAGCGTTGCCGTCCACGCACAGGCACGGCCTGAACCGCTGGGCCGCCCGCAGACCTGAAGCGCAGTTCGCCCAGCACACCCAGGTGCGGCCATTCGGAGACGGGAAGTAGACCATCTGGACCCGTTCTCCCGCTGTCCGTTCCAGCCTGTTCTGCCAGTTCGGGAAAAAAATTCAGGGTCTGGTCAATGGCCGTCCTCAATCCCTGCTGACGGAACCAGTGCAGGTGTTCGCGGGCGCGGGCGACATCATGGCTCAAGCGGGCGCGGTCAAGCCCAGTCAGGTGAAACTCATCTCGCAGGTCATGCTGCGCGGCCAGATGTTCGCCTTGTTCCAGTGCCTCGTCAGCCTCGTCAGAGCGCTGGAGCGCGGCCAGGACGGTGGCCCGCGCCCGCAGGGCGGTCACCTGGCTTTCAGGATTGGCCTGGACCCCGGTCAGTGTCAGCAATTCAAGAGACAGGGCGTCGGCCTGCGCCAGGTGACCGCCCTCCACTTCCACAGGAATCAGTTGGCCCAGCGCGTCGGCCAGGTAGCCTCGATGGCCGTGTTCACGCGCCTGCGTGACAGCCTGGACAGCATGTCTTCTCAGCAGAAGGCCGGAGAGCGGGGTCCGCCAGGCGGCGTACAGTTCGCACAGGATGCTGAAATAGGTGAGTGTGGTGGCTGGATCGTCGGCCCTGAGCAGGCCCTGGAAGTCCAGTAACAGGTCCTCGGCCTCCTGATACTGCCCCAGTTTGGTCCGCACGCTCGCCAGCGCCATGCGGCTGATGCCCGTTTGATAGGGATCGGCGGCCTGCTCGCGCCAGGACACCGACTGCTCCCAGGCCGCCGCCTGCTGGCGGTACTGGCCCACCTGTTCCAGCGCAATCGCCAGATTGGCATAGGCCGCCGCCGTTCTGCGCGGAGACCCGATGCGCTCATATTCCTCGGCCACCTGTTCAAAGATCGTGACTGCCCGGCTGGGCAGCCCACGCCGGGAGTAGTACATGGCCTGAAGACCCAGAAACTTGGCCCGCTCCTCTGGCGTGCATTCGAAGCGGTCCAGGCCCGCCGTCGCCAGTTCAAAGGCCTCGTCCTCGCGGTCCAGAAGAATCAGGCAGAAGGCCACCTGGCCGTGCAAGGCGGCGGATGCCTGGGTGTCCAGTGCGCTGCGCCACTGCTCCCAGAGGGCGACGGCAGCCCCGTACTGCCGGGCAAAGGACCGCAGCTCAATACGTTTGGCCGTGATCGTCAGGGCGGTGTGCGGCCCGGTGGACAGCCGATCCAGCCCCTGTTCTGCCTCGGTCAGCCTCAATTGACGCGCCTGGATTTCAGCCAACAAAATGACAGTCTCTGGATCGTCCGGGCGTTCCCGTACCGCCGCTTCAGCCAGAGCGCCCGCTGCCTTCAGGTCATGCTCTACCAGAGTTCGGGCGGCCTGAAAGGCCAGGGGATGGCGCTCGGTCCCACTGGCATGGCCGAGGGCGCGTTCAAGCCACCTGGCCTGTTGCGCGGGTTGCTGCTGCTTGCCGGCGTCGTCTGCGGCCCGGCGCAGCAGCTCAAGGGCGGGTGGTCCGGCCAGGCCCGCCAGGTCAATGAAGGCGGCCGCCCCCTGCGGATCTCGCGTCTGCAAGGCGTTCAAGGCGCGTCCAGCCAATCGCTGCTGCTGGGCTGGGTCCAGCAACCGCAGTCCCACCTCACGGTACAGTGGATGCGCGAAGTTCCCGCCCAACAACACCCCCCGCTGCTCCAGCGCCTGCTGGGCCACGCTGAATGTCTGAACTGAGAGGTCCGCTACCTCGGCCTGGAGGGCCTGGGCCGTCCCCAGCGGCAGCAGGGCCTGGGCCATGAAGGTGTTGGCCAGCGCAGGCCCCTCCAGTGCCTGATTCAGCGTGTGCTCGATGATGGCCTCCACCGTCAGGGGAAGCAGACCGGCGGCGGGTTCACGCCAGCGCCAGCGTTCGCCGTCGTTCCACAGATGGCCCTGCCGCGCCAGCAGCCGGAAGTATTCCAGGGTGAACAGTGGATTGCCGCGTGCCCGCTCAAAGATCCAGGCCAACGCTCCGGCAGGCAGCTCAGCCCCGGCCTCGGCAATTAGCATGACTGCACTGGCCTGGGGTGAAAGGCGTTCCAGGCTCAGAACCAGCGCATCCTCCGGCCAAGCCTCGGGCGGTGGCAGGCGGCTGCTGATCAGCAGGGCGGCCCCGCGTGTCCTGGCCACGGCAGCGGCCAGTTGAGCCGTCAGTTGAATGCGGGCAGCGTCCGCTTCGTGCAGGTCTTCAAGACAGAGTACGAAGGGCGAGAGCTGGTCCAGCAGAGCGGCCAGAAGATCGGCGGTGGTCACGGTCATGGTCTGTCCCGCTTCCAGGCTGTCCAGCGCCGCCCGCGTCCAGTCGCGCAGTCGGGCCGGGCGCGGCAGGGTGCGGACCAGTTCGGGCAGGGACAGCCGGGCCGGAAGCGTCAGACTGCGGTACGGCGTTCCCCGCAGCAGCGCGCGGCTGGTATACGACTTGCCGATGCCGGCCTCGCCCCACAGATACGCGGCCAGACCGACGCGCCGTGCGGTCAAGGCGCGCAGTCGCTGGCCCAGCACTGTCAGGGGAACGTCCATCTGAGCCTTCAGCATAGGTCCACAGGAGTTGTGCGGTTTGACCGGGTGTAAAAATCGGAAAGGCGAGCCAGCACGTCTTCCAGATGCAGTCAGGATTTGTCGCTGAGTGCCGACTTATCTCGTGTGTGAAGGTCCAGGCAGACCGTTTACCGGCTGATCCCGAAGTCTCTGGCGATGCTGGCTCTCGACTTGCCCTTTCAGCGCACCGCCGCAAGGCGTTGACCTGGACAGCGTTCAGTGACTTCCCCATCTGCGGGGTCAGACTGCGTGGTGTCCAGCACGGTCTGGCCGTTCTCCTGCCTGATCGCCCAAACCTTGCGGAGGTCTCCGGTGGGCGCTGCCGGAGTGGGCGAATCAGAGGTGTTTCAGGCCTGGCCTTCCGTTGGCTGTCAACAGGGAACAGGATCAACGGGTGGAGGGGGCGCAGGACACAAATCCGCTGATCAGCAGCGGGTCAAGCGGTTCAGACATCAGCACTGGCGGGAGGATGGTGGTCAGGCCGTGGGTGGCCCACTCGCCCGGCATCCCCACCGCTGCGCCCACGCCCAGGGTGAGGTACATCCCGCTGGCCGCGTGCCTCCAGCGCCGGGCAAACACCGGATCGTCGCCCAGCACGCGCCCCAGGCGGCCTGCCAGCAGGGCATACGCGCCGTCGTTCAGCGCGGCCAGCCCCAGAAAGGTCAATCCCAGCACCAGCGTCTGCGCCGCCACCGCGCCGTGTCCGGGCCGGACGAACTGGGGCAAAAAGGCCAGAAAGAACAGCGCGGTCTTGGGATTCAGGGCATCGATCAGCGCCCCCTGCCAGAACACCTGCCGCCAGGTGGGCGACGGGGCAGCGCCGTGCTGGGCACCGATGCTACCGCTGCCCCTGTCCAGCAACGTGCGGACGCCCAGAGAGATCAGGTAGGCCGCGCCCAGCCCCTTGACCACGCCGAACAGCGTGGCCGATGAGACCAGCAGGGCCGAAAGCCCCAACGTGGCGCACAGGACGTGAAACAGGCTCCCGGTCTCCACGCCCAGCACCGACACCAGCCCAGTCCGCCAGCCCCGCTTCAGGCTACAGGTGACGACATACAGCACCGTGGGGCCAGGAACCAGCAGGATCGCCAGCGTGGCGAGGGCGAACAGGCCCAGGGTGGCAAGATCGGGCATGGGTGGTGTCCCTCCTGAAAGTGATGTTCTGCCAGCCGCCTGCCCTCAGACGGACTCCGATTGAAAGGTGTCGAGGACACCTGGAAATCCGAACGGGCGTCCAGGCGTCCTCTCTGCGAGCTGTACCAGTCATGGGCGCTGCTCTGGACAAGACAGTGAGTGGGAGAAAAACGGGTTCCGGGCATGGAGTGCAGGAATCGGCGCTGTCCCGATTTCTGCCGCGTTACAGACGGAATCCGTATCACTTGACCCTGAGTTCCTGGACCATGCCCATCTGGGCGTGTTCCACGCCGCTCTTGCTCCTGACAAAGCACATCACGGCGTAGGTTCCGGCACTCAGGTTGAGAGAGAGATCCTGCGCCTGACCGGACGTGAGGGCCGGGGAGAACACCGCGTGTTCAAAATCCAGCGGAGGCGGCCCCGCCCCGTCGCCGCCCATCGTCACATCCTTGATGGTCTTGCCGGGCAGAAGTTTGGCGATCACCGCGAAATGAAGCTCCTGACCCGAGTTGCTCAGGTGCCAGGTGTGGGTGCCGGGAGTGACTCTGGCGGGAAGCTCGAAGCGGTAGTCCACCATCTTCAGGGCGTAGTCGGCGGGTTTGGGGGGATTGTTCAGCAGTGGCCCGGTCACGGTCAGCGGCTGGAAATAGCCCTCCGAGAGTGCGGCCTTGTGGGTGGTCTCGTCTATGAACGTGCTGGCGATGATGTAGCGGCCCGGCGTCAGGTGAAGCACTGCCGACACGGAGCCTCCAGGCAGGGCGTTGACGGTGCCGCCCAGCACATCGGCGATCTTGCTCAATTTGTAGTCGGCGTCCCTGGCCTGGGGCGTGGGCATGAGGACGGGGAGCAGCGCGGCCTTGAACTGGGCGTCGGTCACGCCCGGCCTCAACCTGAAAAACCCGATGTCCACCACGGTCTTCGAGGCGTTCTTGAGGTTGACCTGAACGTGTCCGGCCTGTACCGCCCCTAGGCCAGCGTAGCCCTTGCCGGTGGCGGTCAGACTCAACACTGCGGGAGCCGCCGAGGCGCTGCCGAGGGCGAGGGCAAGAAGGGTGAGCGCTCTGATCTGGTTCATCTGCTCTCCTGGGGCCGCAAAGGCGGCTTCTGATCTGGCGTGTCTGTGTGGACACTGTGGACACTGGGAAGGGTGCGGGCAAGTCGGCAACGGGCAAGTCGGGAAGCGGTGCCCTGCTCTCAGCGCAAGCCCTGGCTGGACACGGGCCGCTCGGCCAACTGGCGCAGGTACTGGGCGACCGCCTGAGGACTGTGAAAGGTCAGGGTGTCGGGGCGGCCCCGCACCTTGACCTCCGCCTGCCAGGGAGCCGATGTCCCGGCCAGCACCACGGTGACTTCCAGCACGAGGCGTCCCTGTCTCTCCTGCATTTCTCCTCCTGTACGGCCTTTCAGTTCCCTGTACACGTTTTTTGTTGCGTCTGCGCGGCAAGGAGCGGCGGCGCGTGGCCCGTCGCGAATGCGAACATGGGAGGCCAGGCGCTGAACCCCACCGTAGAAAACCGGGCGACACGCCAGCGACACCGGGAACTTCGTGGAAAGTCCCAGAGCGTCACAAGGTAATTTTTAGTTCAATTCATACGGATTCCGTTTGTAACGCGGCAGGAATCGGAACAGCGCCGATCCCTCCACTCCACGCCCGGAACCCGTTTTTTTCCTGCTCGCTATCGTCGCGAACAGACGCCCATGAGGACGCTGCTCCTCTGCGGCGCAGCTCTGCGAGTCCCGCTCGGATTACGGGTGTTTTCAACACCCTCTAATCGGAGTCCGTATCAGATCACGGTTGGACTGGGCCGAACAGGGCCTGCCACAGTGGCAATGCAGTGAAGGCGAGTCGCCAGGCAGGGCTATGCAACCGCTCCAGACGTGCATTCAGCGAGTCGCGGGCAGCCGCAAATACCGTTTCAGCTTCGGTGGCCTGTCCACTGGCCTGGAGCGCCTGACCCAGCACCAGTTGCACGCTCTCGGGCAGCGCCTCGCGCAGACTGCCCGTGTCCAGTTGGGCAGCCTGCTGGGCGTCGGTCAGCGCCCGCTGCGGGTTGCCCAGCGCCAGCCACGCCTGCGCGCGGGCCGCCAGCGTCAGAATGCGGTTGGAGCGTGACTCGGTGGCGCTGGCCGACGCCAGGGCCGCGTCCGCCGCCGTCAGGGCCGCCGCAAAGTGGCCCTGGTCATTGAGAAGCTGAACGCCGTGGTGAAGGCAATGCGAGACCAGTCGGTGATTGCCCGTCAGGCGGCCCAGCGTGGTGGCGGCCTCCAGTGCGGCCTGGGCCTCATTAAAGTGCCCCAGGCCCCGCAGGGCGCGGGCGTGGGTGTCCAGCGCAAAGCCCTGAAGCTGCCGGAAGCCGTGCCGCCGGGTCAATTCCAGCGCCGCCGATGCGTCCTCGTGTGCAGGCGCGTAGGCACCGTACAGGCACAGCACCGTGGCGCGGTTGTTGGACAGTCTGGCCCGCAGTAACGGATCGGGGGCCGTCCGCCAGGCCAGGAGAGCGTCGGCGTAATCGGCCAGGGCCGCTTCCAGGTCACCCAGGGCCGAATGCAGGATGCCCCGCAAGTTGAGCGCCAGGACGAGTTGCGTTCCGCCGAGGCCCACGTTTTGCTCCTCCATCGGCAGCTCAATGGCTTCTGTGATCCGCGCCAGGGCCGCCTGAAAGTCCTCGACGTAGTACAGCGCCGAGGCCAGCCGGATCAGCGCCTCACCGCACCCATTGGAGCTGCCCACCTGCCGGGCCAGAGCGTGGGCCTGCTGGGCGGCGTCCAGGGCCGCGTGCGGGTGGCCAGTGAGTGACAGAAAATTGGAGCGCCGCAGCGCCACGGTCAACTGCTGGGAGGCGTCGGTGGCGAGCGCGGCCATCGCGTCCAGTTCCGTTTGCTGTATTTCGCGCTCGCCCAGTTCGCGGGCCAGTGCCTCCCGTCTGGCCCGCAGATCGAAGTGTTGCGGCGCAGAGGCTTCCGGCGCAGGCAAGACCGCCAGCGCCCGCCCCAGGTGGGCCAGGGCCTCGCGGTTGGCGTAGACCTGCTGGGCCGCCTGCGCGGCTTCCAACCAGGCGTCGGCGGCCTCACTGGGCAGATTGGCCTGTTCCAGATGCGCGGCCACGACGGCGGGGGGGCCGCCGCTGAGCCTGAGTTGCTGGGCCAGGCGGCGGTGGATCAATCGGCGGCGCTCTGGCCCCTGGGATTCGGCCAGGGCGCGGCGGGCCAGATCGTGGACGAAGCGGTAGCCGTTCCCATCCACCCGCAGAAGCTGCGCCGAGGTGCTTCCCTCCAGCGCCTCCAGCGCCTCCCATTCGGCCAGCGCACTGACCTGCGAAATCGTTTCGAGCGTGAAGGGTTCGCCCGCCAGGCTGCCCACCTCCAGCAGCCGCCGCGCCGCCGCCCCCAGCCGCTCCGTGCGGGTCAGCACCGCCTGCCGGACGCTGGGGGGCAGCGGCAACTCCCGGTAGTCCTCGGTGGCGTCGTCGTAGGCGGTGGCCCAGCCCTCTCCACCCTCTGCGGCACGCAGCTCGCCCGACTCGAACAGGCTGCGCAGCGTTTCCAACATGAAGAACACATTGCCGCCAGTGGCCGCGTAGAGGCGGCGCGGGAACAGCACCGCCGCCCGTCCTGACAGCCGCCCGATCAGCTCGGCCACAGCCCCTTCACTCAGGGGAGCGAGTTCGATCAGCTCGGCGGCGCGTGTCAGCCGCTCAAGGGAGACGCCTGCCTCCGGGCGCAGTTCGTCGCGGCGCAGGCTGCCCAGCGTGGGCCGCCGCAGGCCGCGCTCTGCAAGTTGCGCGGCAGCGTACAGGTTCAGCTCGTGGCTGGAGGCATCGAAGAACTGGAGATCATCGCTCAGCAGCACGTCAAAACGCGAATAGAAGGCCGCCAGAAATTCGACGTAAGCACCGAACAGCCGCAGCCGATCCTCCTCGGAGCGCAGCGGCGTCTGGGGCGGCTCCCCCAGTTCTGGCACCAGGCGCGAGAGTTCCAGCCGCACCCAGGCGGGCAGGGCCAGATCAGGTTCCTGCGCCAGCACCTCGCGGACGGCGCGGGCCACCGTGGCGAAGGGAACGCCCCCGTCGAGCGGCTGCCCGCGCATGGGGTAAACGCGGCCCTTGCTGTGGGCGAACTCGCGCAGCAGGCGGCTCTTGCCGACGCCTGATTCACCCGCCAGCACCACGCTCCGGCCCGCGCTCCAGGCCCGCTCCAGATGCGCCCAGACGTCCACGCGGCCCACCAGCGGCGGCTCCAGACTCGGTGTGGCGTCGGCGACGGCTGGCACAGGCGGCACCCTGCGCTGAGCCTGATCTGCCAGTGCCCGCGTTTCCGGCAGCGGCTCCAGCGCAAATTCACGCTCCAGCATGTCGCGGCAGCGCCCGAACACCTGAAGGGCCGCCTCCCGCTCGCCCAGGGCCAGGTGCAGGCGCATCGCCGCGCGGTGGTGGCGCTCCTGAAATTCATCGTCGGCGATCAGTGTCCGGGCCACCTCCAGCGCGCCGCGCAGATCACTGGACGCCCCGCGCCCCTCCAGCAACCGTTCCAGCAGCGCCAGCCGTTCGGCGGCCAACCTGTCGCGCCAGGCGGACAGCCAGTCGCCGAATCCCGCCGCGCCGCGCAGTTCCAGTCCCGCCAGCAAGGGGCCGCCGTACACGTTCAGCGCCGCCTCCAGCGCACCCTGACGGGCGTGCGTCCAGAACTGCTCCACATCAGTTTCGATCTGGCCGCGCAGCCCGACGTGTTCGGGGGTCAGGTCCAGGCAGGCCCCCAGCGGCGTCGCCCCCAGGCGGTGCAGTTCCTGACGGAGATTCTTGCGGGCCTGATCGTCGTAAAAATCAGACCACAGCAGCCCGGCGAGATGAGCGCGCGAGGTCTGGCCTTCTAGACTCAGGTAAGCGATCAGGGCCAGGGCCTTGCGGGTGGGCAGACGGACCCCGCCGCCACCCACCGAGATGCGCGCTTCACCGAGCAGGCGCACTTTGAGTGGCCCGGAGTCCATACGCCAAGTGTAATGCTCAGCAGGTGCAGTCGCTGAGCATTGGACCCGCTCTCTCTAGCGCAAGTTTCCGAATGGAGTCACCGGAAAAAGAGATTTCCGGTGACTCCATTCTCCATCCTGCTCGGCAAAAGTCATTCGCTGTCTTGGGCAGAACAGACGCCCTTTAGGACGCTTGCCCGCTCTGCTCGGTCATGAAAACAGTCTTTTTATGACAACTGCTTTAGGGGCTATCTGGCAAGCAACCCGAAGAGCGGCGGTTTTTCCAACGCGCCTCGTACGGGTTCCGGGCGTGGAGTGGAGGGATCGGCGCTGTTCCGATCCCTCCACTCCACGCCCGGAA
>NZ_MSTI01000169.1 GCF_001949125.1 Deinococcus marmoris | reverse complement strand
AGCGGCAGCACCCCGGCCACCCGGCGGGCCTGCACCGCCCGCACGGCCCCGGCCTGCACCCCGGCGGCGCGGGCGTCCAGCACGGTCAGGCGGCGACTCGTGTCCTCGCGTACCTTCCAGACCTTCTCGGTTTCGCGCAACCGGGCTTGGCTGTTTTGCAGGGCTTCGCGGCGGTCATGCAGCGTCTCGGCCTCGGCGTCGGTGCGTTCTCGCTCAGCTCTCAGATTTGCCACGACTTCAGCCGTCACGCCCGCGTATTCGTTTTCCAGCACGCTGTTCAGGCTGCCCGCGCGGTGCTTCAGCTCCCTGGCGCGGTCAGACGAAACGCGCTGCATGGCGGCGACGTGTTCCAGCCCCGTCAACTCGCCCAGAATGGCCTGCCGCTCCTTGCCGGTGCCGTGCAGCAGGCGGGCAAACTCGCCCTGCGGCAGCATCACGCTGCGGGTGAAGTTTTTGAAGGTCAGCCCCAGCACCGTCTGAATGCGCTCGTTGACGCCCTTGACGCCGCCGTCGCTGAGGTTGGCCCAGCGCCCGCCTTCGTCCCTGCGCTCGAAACGCACCTCGTTCTCGGCCTGCTTGCGGCCCTTGGTGCGCGAGGCGCGGTAGGTCACGCCCCCCGTCTCGAAGGTCAGGCCCACGCTCATGCCGCGCTCGCCCTGCGAGATCAGCGCGTCCAGCCCAGAGCCGCCCAGCCGCTCGGTGTAGCCGTACAGCGCGAAGGTCATGGCGTCCAGCAGACTGGATTTTCCGCTGCCCGTCGGCCCCACCAGCGCAAATAGTTCCAGATCGCCAAAGTCCAGCTCCGTGAACTGGCGGAAGGCGGTGAAGCCCTGGACTTCAAGACGGATGGGCTTCATGCTTGCGCCTTTGGCGCGTTGATGGATGATAGGTGATGGGTGATGGAAAAAGAGCCACTCTCCATCAACCATCTACCTTTAACCTTCAACCCACTCACGCCACTTCCTCCGCCCGCGCCGCCTCGTCCGCTTCCTTGAAAGCGGCGCGCAGATCGTCGGGCAATTCGCCGCGCCGCTCACGGTAATACTGCTCGTAGAGCTGGGTCAGGCTCAGGCCCTCGCGTTTCAGTTCGGGCAGGGCCAGGTCTTCCTGATTGGCCTCCAGATCTACCGCCAGCGTGTTGGGGGCCAGCTTCAGCACGCGGTCTTTCAGGCCGGGCAGGGCGGTTCCGGCGGGGGCGCGCACGACGACTTTCAGCAGGCCGTCAAAGTCGCCCAGCGCCTTGATCCGGGCCTCCACGTTGTCCAGATCGGCGCGAATGGTCTTCAGTTCGCGCCCGCTCGCCAGCGGCAGGACATGCACTCTGGCGGGGCGTCCGGCCTCCACCTCGATCAGATTGACCTGCTTTTTCTCGCCGCCCTCACCAAAATCAAGCTGGATGATGCTGCCCGGATAGCACGCCAGCGGGGCCTCTGAAATCTGCTGGGGCTTGTGGATGTGGCCCAGCGCCACGTACTGCGCGCCCGCAGGCAGTTGCAGGCCCGACAGCGTGTACTGGTTGGTCAGGTCAAATTGCAGCGTGCGCTCGGAGCCGCTGGGCACCGCGCCGTCCATCGTCGCGTGGGCCATCAGCATGTTCACGCTGCCCGCGCGGAAGCCCTCGCCCAGTCGGCGCAGGAAAAAGCCCATGCCCTCGCGGTATTTCTGCCGCCACGCGCCGGTGTCGCCGCCCATCAGGTCGGCGGCCTTGACCAGACGGCGCTCGGACAGGTACGGCAGCGCGCCCACGGTCAGGGTCTCGCCGCCCTTCGTTTCAATACTTCGCACCATGTCCAGCGGGTTGGCCGTGGGCTGCGCCACCGCCTGAATGCCCACCCAGCCCAGCAGGCCCGTCACCGACTCCAGCCGCGCGGAACTGTCGTGGTTTCCGGCAATGACGATGCCCGGAATCCCGGCGTCACGCAGGCGCAGGAAGAAGTCGAACACGGCGGCTTCGGCGTCTGCCGATGGGTTACCGGTGTCGAACAGATCGCCGGACACCAGTACGGCGTCAGCTTTCTCGCTGCGGGCCAGCGCGGCGATCTCGATCAACGCCTCATGGATTTCGGGGGTGCGGTCATAACCACGCAGGTTGCGGCCCGCATGGAAATCAGCGGTGTGAAGTACGCGCATTGCAGAAAAATCTAGCACGGGGAGGGTGAATCAGCCTGCCTCATTTCGCATTTCAGGCGTGTCGTACCATAGACGTATGTCCGAACCCGCCTTCAAAACCATGAGTCTTGAAGAATACCTGCGTACCGAGCTGGAGAGTTCAGTCAAGCGGGAGTATGTGGGTGGTTTCGTCTATCCCATTCATGGGCAGGCTGGGACAAGTGACGAACACGACACCATCGTGGTCAATCTGCTGCTGACAGTCGGACCACTTGCCAAGCGGGTCGGTTGCTTCATGTATACCGCCGATATGCGGGTACGTTCAGCAGACGGTTCCGGGTATTACTATCCAGACCTGACGGTCACCTGTGAGCCGCGAGTTGCCGGGACACATTTCAAGGTGGCTCCCTGCCTGTTGATCGAAGTGCTGTCGAAAAGCACGGCTCATACGGATCGCGGCAACAAGTACCACGCTTACACCTCACTGCCCAGCCTCCAGACCTACCTGATCGCCGAGCAGACCGAGCGGCGCGTGTACGCCTACAGCCGTGAGGGCGGGGAATGGGTCCTGACCGAATACGTCGGTCAAGGCGAGATTCCATTGCCCTACCTGAATACCGTCATCACGCTGGACGAGATTTACGACGGCGTGCTGCCCTCGCAGTCCTGACCCCCACCCTGGCGCTAGACTAAATCCGTGACTGCTTTTTCGCCCCCTGCCGAAGCCTTCCGCGTGACCGGTGGGGTCAACCGCGTGCGCTTCCGCGCCGAATCGGGCTTTACCGTGATGACCGCCCGGATTGTCAACGACGACGGCGAGGACCCCGACGCCACCGTGATCGGCGTGATGCCTCCGCTGGACGCCGGGGACACCTTCAGCGCCGACGTGCTGATGGAGGAACACCGCGAGTACGGCTACCAGTACCGCGTGCTGAACATGGTGCTGGAAGCCGCGCCCGCCGACCTGACGGAAGCCGGGGTGGCCGCGTATCTGGAGGCCCGCGTGGGCGGCGTGGGCAAGGTGCTGGCCAAGAGGATTGCCGGGATGTTCGGCCCCGCCACCTTCGATGTGCTGGAAAACGATCCGAACAGGCTTTTGCAGGTGCCGGGCGTCACGGCGTCCACGCTGCACAAAATGGTGAGCAGTTGGTCACAGCAGGGCCTGGAGCGGCGTCTGCTGGCGGGCTTGCAGGGTCTGGGCCTGAGCATCTCGCAGGCGCAGCGGGCCGTGAAGCATTTTGGGGAGGCGGCGCTGGAACGCCTGACGGCTGATCTGTTCGCACTAACGGAAGTGGAGGGTATCGGCTTCCTGACCGCCGACAAGCTGTGGGCCGCGCAGGGCGGCTTGCAGGACGATCCGCGCCGCCTGACCGCCGCCGCCGTGTATGCCCTTCAGCAGGCCGCGCAGCAGGGCGGGCACTCCTTCCTGCCGCGCCACCGGGCCGAGCGCGGCGTGGCGCACTACACCCGCGTCAGTGCGGCTCAGGCCAAGCTGGCGGTGGAAACGGCAGTGGAACTGGGCCGATTGTCGGACGATGAAGCACCTCTGTTTGCCGAGGAGATGAACGCGGAGAACCGCAACGAGAGCCGCATCTACCTCCCGCACGTCCTGCGCGCCGAGAAGAAGCTGGCCTCGCTGATCCGCACGTTGCTGGCCACGCCGCCGGGTGGGGATGAGTGGATCGTGCCAGCAGGCGCGGCGCAGGATTTATCCGACGAGCAGGCGCAGGTGCTGGAGCTGCTGGCCGAACACCGGCTGGTGGTCTTAACGGGTGGCCCTGGCACCGGCAAAAGCACGGCAACCCGCGCGGTGGCCGATCTGGCCGAGGGGATGGGGTTGGAAGTCGGTCTGTGCGCCCCCACCGGCAAGGCGGCGCGTCGGCTGGGCGAGGTCACCGGGCGCAGTGCCAGCACCATTCACCGCCTGCTGGGCTTCGGTCCCGCTGGATTTCGCCACAACCATCTGGAACCCGCGCCGTATGACCTGCTGATCGTGGACGAGGTCAGCATGTGCGGCGACGGCCTGATGCTCTCCCTGCTCTCGGCGGTGGGCGCGGGCGCGCGGGTGTTGCTGGTGGGTGACACCGATCAGTTGCCCCCGGTGGACGCGGGATTGCCCCTGCTCGCGCTGACGCAGACCGCGCCCACCGTGCGGCTGGAAACGGTCTACCGTCAGGCCGCCCAGAACCCGATCATCCGCGCCGCCCATGATCTGCTGCACGGCTCCGCCCCGACATGGGGCGATCCCCGCCTGAACCTGACCGAAGCCGATCCCGACGGCGGCGCGCGGCGGGTGGCGCTGCTGGTGCGCGATCTGGGCGGGCCGACGCAGGTGCAGGTGCTGACGCCCATGCGCCGGGGACCGCTGGGCATGGAACACCTGAACTACCATCTTCAGGGCCTGTTCAATCCCGGCGAGGGCGGCATCAAGATTGCGGACGGCGAGGCCCGCGCCGGGGACATCGTGGTGCAGACCAAGAACGACTACACCAACGAGGTGTTCAACGGCACGCTGGGAACCGTGCTGAAGGCCGAGGGCAACCGCCTGACGGTGGACTTCGACAACAATGTGGTGGAGCTGGCCGGGGCAGAACTGTTCAACGTGCAACTGGGCTACGCGCTGACCGTTCACCGCGCCCAGGGCAGCGAGTGGCACAGCGTCCTGACCGTGCTGCATGAAGCGCACATGCCGATGCTCTCGCGCAACCTGGCGTACACCGCCCTCACCCGCGCCCGCGAGCGTTTCTTTGCCGTCGGCTCGGCCTCCGCTTGGCAGAAGGCGGCGGGGCGACAGCGCGAAACGCGGAATACGGCGCTGCTGGAGCGGGTGCGGGCGCGCTGAACTTTTCCGCAGTTCAGTTTGTTTCGTTGCAACATAAAGACTGACAGACTTCTGACTCTACCCCCACCCTGGGGTGAAGTTTCCTGCATTTTTCCTTCATACTGACTTCATGCCCACTTCGCCCCGCATCCCCGCCCGAACCACCGAGGGAGCCACGCTGATCGTGTCATTGCTGTTCGTGATGCTGCTGCTGGCGGTGATCATGTCGGTGACGGCGCAGGTCACGCTGTCGTCGCGGCGCTCCAGCGTGGACCAGCAGGCGCTGCTGAGCGCGCGCTACGCCGCCGAATCCGGCGTGGCGCGGGTGCAGGCCCGGCTGAAGGTGATGAAGGCTTTGCTGGACGACGCCACCATCCCGGCGATCACCCGGAACTCGGCGGTCGAGAGCCAGATCGCCGCGATGTGCGGGCTGGCAGTTTTGCCGCCTCAGCCGCTGCCCACGCCGGCCAATCCCAGTCCGGTTTCAACCGTCTGCACGTTTCCGGCGGACGGCCTGCGGGGTGGGGGCGGCGCGCGCGCGGCTCTGCTGACCAACGCGGTCAAGGCCACTGACTTTGCCAAAGAGGGGTTCAGGGCCACCGACGATTCGGCCCGCGCGCGGTTCTGGGGAGAGATGTTCTCTGGCACGGCGGGCATGCAGTACAGCGGTTCGGGCAGCCAGAACAGCGACTACGGCGTGACCTTTGGTCTGATTCCCACCCGGCTGGACCGCCAGCGGGACCAGTACCGCCTGTATTTTGAGGTTCCCTCGGCGCTGTCGCAGGGGGTCACCGGGTCCACCACCCAGCGGCTCAGCGCCCGCGCCACCACCGACGGCAAGGGCGAATATTACCTGCTGATCAGCCGCGAACCGTTCGCCAAGTTCGGCCTGTTCACCAACCGTCAGTTCCAGAGTCCAGAGGCAGAGCGGAACAACACGCTGATCACCTTCACCGAACGCACGCTGTTCAGCGGCCCCGTTCACACCAACGGACGGTTCACCTTTTACAAGACGCCCACCTTCTGGGGTGAGGTGACCTCGGCAGGTTGTCCGCCGGGACCGGGGCTGATCGGCGATGTGGCCGGAAAGCCTGGTTGTCTGGTTGCCGCCCAGCCGGGCGCACAGTTCGGTGTCAATCCGCCGCAACTCCTGACCCCCGCTCAGATGACTGGGCGAGGCCCACCAGATGAACTTTCCACAGCACAGGCTCCCAGGGTGGGCGAGAATCAGCCGCAGTTCAAGTCGTCGGTTAAGTGGGACGCGGACTTTATTCCATTGCCCACCAACTCCCAGAACCAGCGGGCCGCCGCTCTGGGTTATAGCCTCGACCCGGTGACCGGACAGGCCATCCCGCTGCCGACCGCCGGGCTGGCCCTGAGCGGCGACGTGCAGGAAATGCAGCTCTGGCGCGACATGATCGGCGGCCAGGAGCGTCAGCGCATCAGCTACGTGCAGGGCGGCGCGGCGGTCGATCTGTCGTATGACCAGAACGGCACCCTGTTCATTCTCAATCCCAGTCGGCAGTGGGTTCCTGCCGGACGTGACGCTGCCGGGAATGTTGGAGCCGTGGGCGGAACGTTTACCATAGTCAAGCCATTCAACGGCGTGGTGTCGGTCCAGGACGGCAAGATCGCCAATCTCAACGGCGGCCCCAACGTCGCCCAGAGTGGTCCGGCGGGGGCCAGCATCGCCAGTTTCGCCGGGGTCACGGTGGCGGCCACCGGGGACGTGAACATCACCAGCAGTCTCAAATACACGGTGCCGCCCTGCGGGGGCCAGAACACGGAAACCGCCGCCGCCCCGTGTGACCGGCAGGACGCCCAGAACATCCTGGGCATTTACGCCAGCGGTAAGACGAACGCCAATGGCAGCAAGGTGCCGGCCAACATCAACCTGATCAGCCCCAAGAGCTGCCCGGACGGCATCGGCAACTGCCCGAACATCGGCGTCAACCCGCAAATTCACGCGGTTCTGATGGCCAGCCAGGGCGCGGTGCAGGTCGAGGGCTACAACCAGGGTTCAGCCGATAACTCACTGGGCAAGGTCAACCTGATCGGCGGGATCATCGAGGACTATTACGGCGCGTTCGGCCAGACCGATGGTCACGGCTACGGACGCAATTTCGTCTACGATCAGCGGACCTACGACGGGTTCAGCCCGCCGGCCTTTCCCACACAGAAAGACTGGACGGTGGTGCTGCGGCTCAAGGCGACCGATCAGGACCTCCAGAAGAACACCGGCCTGGGCATCCGCCTTCAGGGCGACGCCGTGAGTGCGGGCAAGTGATGCGGACGCGGAATGGACGCTTTCAGGCGGGATTCACGCTGCTGGAACTGCTGGTGGTCATCGCCATCCTGGGCATCATTGCGGGCGCGTTCAGTCTGTTTATTCTCCGCAACATCCGCCAGAGCGAGCTGCGCGACGCTGCTTACCAGATTATCGGCGACCTGCGCCGGGCACGCACCGGGGCGCAGAAATCTGGGGTGATCAACAGTGTCACGATCACCACGGCCACCTCTGCCTATGCGGTGGCCGTCGCGGAAAATCCACCCCGTGCTGTCAATCTGACCCTCCCACACGGCGTCACGGTCACGGCCCAGTCTGGGGGAGCGAATGTGGCCTATCAGCCGCCCTTCGGAACCCTGGACACCACCGGCGTCTCATGGAAACTCACCAGTCCATCCAATCCCAATCTGAATTTGTGGGTCAAGGCTATTGGCATTACGGGCAAGGTGATGGTCAGTGCAACGCAGAATTGAGCTTCAGCGTGTGGCGGGCCTGACCATTATTGAAGTCCTAGTCAGCATCGCCCTGCTGAGCGTGATCGTGCTGGTGGTTCTGACCCCCCTGACTGGTTTTTTTGGCCTGACCCGCCAGAGCAATCAGCAGGTCAGCGCCACCCAGTCTGCCCAGCGGGCGATGGAAGCCCTGCGCGGCGACTGGCTCAACCCTGGCTACTATGATAAGAACTGTCTGATCAATCCGGCAGTGCTGGACGGGTTGGAGATCGAGATCACTGCGCTGGATGTGGACAACCAATCTACTGGCACACTGGGCAAACCCGGCAGTTGCGCGGCGAGTGCGGCAGCCACTGATCCGCCTCCCCTCAAGCGTGTGCGGATCACCAAGACCGATGCTCAGGGCAAGCTGCTGGCCGATCTGACCGTGGAGGTGGACCGCCGATGAAGCGCCACTCTACCCAGGGCCTGACCCTGATCGAGTTGCTGGTGGCCATCGCGCTGGGACTGCTTGTTCTGCTGGCCGCCACCAATCTGCTGATTTCCTCTTCACGCAGCGCCACAGATTTGCAGGGCCGCAGCGAACTGCTGGAAGAAAGCCAGATCGCCCAGAACTATATGGCCGCGCAGATCAGGGAGGCAGTGTACGTGTTTCCAGCGGGCACGACGATTACGCTGGGCGCGACAGGCTACACCTTCAGAAATCCAGTCTCGAACAACGGAACGTGGACAGTGGGACAGCCAAATGCGCCGCTTGTCGCTTTTGTGCGTCCGCCACAACTGCTGCCGAATCCCTCCGGGCCGCTGAGCGAGCAATGTACGGGAACGGCTTCTGGTGATACACGCCGCTGTTACCAGTTCATCGCCTATTACCCGGTGCTGAGGAGCGTCTGGACTGGAACAGGCGGGGCGACCTCACTCAACAATCCAGGAGAGGACGACAGCAACGGCAACCGCTGGGTGCTGGTGGAATACCGCAGCAATTATGTTCCGGCCAGTCTTGCTGCGCCGTCCAGTCCTTCACTTGCTCAGCTCGCCGTCAGCAGCTACAGCAGGACTGGGGGTTCGGGCCGCCTCCTCCTCGATTATGTCCAACCCAAACCCCTGGCTCTCCCCAGCACGCCGACTTTATTCGAGGTCACTACACCGCCTGCGGGAACGCTTCAGGCCCCTGGCAATACCTCTGTCACCATCAATCTGGCCGTGTCGCGGCAGACGCGCGGGCAGGCCGTCACGGTGCCGGCGCGCAACGCCACAACCACGGGTCCGCAGAGCGTCACGCCGCTGGTGGTCACGCCGCGCAACGTAGGCAATCTGTCGCCCTGAAGTACCCAGGCTGGCGCGTGATACCATGAAATCCCGGAGGCCAGGCGCCCCGGTTTTTCTTTTTTGGCCCCGCCGCAGAACGTGTACAGGCTACGTTCGGGGGGCAAAGCGCTTGGAGATTTGGGCATGAAATATATCTTTGTCACGGGCGGCGTGGTCAGTTCATTGGGAAAAGGCGTGGCAAGCGCCAGCCTGGGCGCACTCTTGCGGGCGCGCGGCTACCGGGTCACGGCGGTCAAGATCGATCCTTACATCAACATCGACGCGGGCACCATGCGCCCCTACGAACACGGCGAGGTCTTCGTGACCGCCTCCGGCGCGGAAACCGATCTGGACATCGGCAACTATGAGCGCTTCCTGGATCTGGATATTCCGCCGGGCAGCAACATCACCACCGGACAGGTGTACCAGGAGGTGATCCGCAAGGAGCGCGCCGGGGATTACCTGTCCCAGACGGTGCAGGTCATCCCGCACATCACCGACGAGATCAAGCGCCGCATCAAAGTGGCGGGCGAGAACGCGGGCGCGGAGATCGTGCTGATCGAGGTCGGCGGCACCGTGGGCGACATCGAATCGCTGCCCTTTCTGGAGGCCATCCGGCAGTTCCGCTTCGACGAGGGCGACGAGAACGTGCTGTACCTGCACCTGACCCTGGTGCCGTACCTGGGCACGTCCAACGAGTTCAAGACCAAGCCCACGCAGCACAGCGTCGCCACCCTGCGCTCGGTGGGCATCAGCCCCGACATCGTGATGGTCCGCAGCAAGGAAAAGTTGCCCAGCGAGATCACCCGCAAGATCGCGCTGTTTACCTCAGTGCGTGAAAACCGGGTGTTTAGCAGCTTCGACGTGTCGCACGTCTACGAGGTGCCATTGGCGCTGGAGGAACAGGGGCTGGGCAAGGCGGTGGAAGACCTGCTGAAGCTGGAGCGGGTGCATCCCAATCTGGGCGTGTGGTCGAATGCCGTGCGGACCATCAAGCAGCCCACACGCGCCGTGACCATCGCGCTGGCAGGCAAGTACACGGCGATGCCCGACGCCTACCTCAGTCTGCTGGAATCGCTGACGCACGCTGGAATCGCCAACGACGCCCGCGTGAACATCAAGTGGATCAACGCCGAGGAACTGGATAACTCCAGCGAGGAAGAGGGCGGCCTGGAAGCCCAACTGGGCGACGTGGACGGCATTCTGGTCCCTGGCGGCTTCGGCATCCGGGGCATCGAGGGCAAGATTCACGCCGCCGAGTACGCTCGCACGCACGGTGTACCTTATCTGGGCATCTGCCTGGGCATGCAGATCGCCGTGATCGAGTACGCCCGCAACGTGGCCGGGCTGGAGGGGGCCAACAGCACCGAGTTCGACGGCTACGCCCCGCACAAGGTCATCGACCTGATGCCCGAACAGGTGGAGATCGCCGGGCTGGGCGGCACCATGCGGCTGGGCGACTGGCCGATGGATCTGAAAGCTGGCACGAAGATTGCCAGTCTTTACGGCATCCCGGACGGCGGCACGGTGCGCGAACGCCACCGCCACCGCTTCGAGGTCAATCCGGCGTACACAGAACGCCTTCAGGACGCGGGCCTGACCATCAGTGGCGTGACACCGGGGGTGGCGGGCCGGGGCGCAGGGCTGGTGGAGAGCATCGAGATTCCGGGGCATCCGTTCTTCGTGGCCCTGCAAGCCCACCCCGAATTCAAGAGCCGTCCGATGCGCCCCAGCCCACCGTTCGCGGGATTCGTGGCGGCGGCGCTGGAACGGCAGAGTGCCGAACGGTCTGGCCGCCCCAGCGCAGGGTCGGAAAGTCAGCCGATGCCCAGCGCCTGATACGGATTCCGATTGAAAGGTTTAGGGCTTACGCGAAACTGGGCAAGTCTGAAATTCTGGGCTGGTGGGAAGACCTCGAAAAGTCGGGCGGCAACGGTACTGCGAGTTTTTGGCTGCAACACAGATCAATCGGACACAAACCTATTTTGCCAACCACGTCGATGATTTTGCTCATGACGCCGTTCAGCGCTACCTGAAAGGTGACTGTTTAACGGCAGCGGAGGTGTGGACGCAGGTGCGTCCACACGTCAAATTGAGCGACAAGGGTTACATCATCTTCGACGACAGCGTGATGGACAAGCGCCATTCACGCCGCATGGCGCTGGTTCGAAGGCAGTGGAGTGGGAACGAGAAACGAACCATCCGAGGGATGGGCGTCGTCACCTG
>NZ_MSTI01000002.1 GCF_001949125.1 Deinococcus marmoris | reverse complement strand
CGCGCAATTTCCAGCTCTCGTTCGAGTTCTGTAAGACGAGCCTCCTGTGGTGAAAGGGCGGGGATCCCCCGCCCGGTGAAGGCAGGGCGGCCAGCGGCCGTCTGGTTGTCCTGTTGTTGCTTCCACCGCACGACGTAGTGAGGAGGAACGCCGAGGTCACGGGCGATCTGAGCGCAACTCTTACCGGTCGTGCGAACCAGGCGGACAGCTTCGTATTTGAACTCAGCGGTGAACTTTTGCTTGGGTACGGACATTCTGTCCTCCAGTGTGAATCACACTGAACTTACCCTCCACCAAACCCTAACAACATCAGGTGACGGGTGGGCGGCACCCGTTCCACCCGTAAGCTAAAACGAACAAAGTGGTGGCTCCGGTGAAGGTCCCGGGCAATCTGCGCTGCAGATTGCCCCTGGGCTGCCAACAATTTAATCTGCGCCACCTCGATACATCAACGCTCGTAACGTACCTGACGCGCCTCCTCTTCCCGAAGTGATCGTCTGGGTAGCGAGACAGGAAGAAAAGCGCTGGCAACGTCATCCAGCGTCCCTTGTGATCGCTTGAGCTGTCGTTCCACGGCCTCCCGGAAGTTCTTGAACACATGCCAGCGGTCCAGCACCTAGACCGCTTGTGGTGCTCCTTCCCGACTCGCCCGCTCGTACTCCGTGGACCGGTCCTGGCTGATGACTTCAATTTCTGGATGTCGCAAGAGCCACTGAGGGACGGTCTCGGCCTTGCGATCTGGCAGGAGATCTATCGCCCTTCTGGTTTCTAGATCGACAATGATTGTCCCGTATCTCAGACCTTTTTTGAAGGCGAAGTCGTCGATCCCGACGACTCGTGGAACCGGGCCAGGGAGTGGGCAGATATGCTGCTGCTCAGTCAAGAGACGATCGCCACTCACTCGCAGGGAGAGGGAAGCAAGAAGCTTCTTGCCTCCCTCTCCGCCTACAGCCAGGACAAACTGCCGAAAAAGGCGACAGACAGCGGTGCTGTAGCGTGCGTACGGTGCAACCAAATCGGGAAATTGCTCGGCAAACGTACGAACTGGATGGCAGTTACGACACCGAAACCAGCGGACCTGAAGTTGGATGCGAACTGATAAATGGCCCCAGGGAAGATGTTGAAACTGTCGTCCATAGCGGCTATGAATGCTGTGCGAGAGGACCTGGCATCTGGGGCAGGGTTGCGCTGCGGCACAACTTGACAGGTGGAGGCTGACGTGGTCAGCCTCCATCTCACATCGCTCTACCACGACTTGGAATTCTGCGGGAAAGAGCCTGCTGAGCACGTTGATGAGTGTCTGCATGCCCTTCAGGTAGCACACCTGACACGTTGCACGGAATCAACGGAAGAACCGCAAAACCGGGTCACCCTCACCATGATCATGGCCAGAACAACGTCGACGGCACGCTGATGCGTGTCGATACGCAGCGAGGGCACGCAGGCTTTGAAATGGGCGGTGAATTCGGGAGCCTGTGAGGTGACGGGTTTTGGTGGCTTCACACCTCAAAACATCGCGATTTCTCGTTTCTGTCGAGGGACAGATCGGAAGGTGGACTTCTCGCCGTCTGAGACGGTCAAAAACGAAGTTGTCAGCTACTGAGTCCTGTCTCTATTGGGGCAACTTGATTATATATGTCTCATCTTGGTTTCATATTGGAAGAATTCATAGAATTCACTGAAATGTAATGCTTATTGTATTCTCATGCTACTCAAGACGCTCCGTGCACATCCCATCTGGGCTGCCCTACTGGCATTCGTACTGAATATCGGCATTTTTTTAACGATAGATACGCTCAAGCCGCCTCCTTTGGTCGACTCATTGGGCAATAATGCCGCTGGTATTCCTGCTCCAGCAGGGATATTGGAAGCTGTCAATCAGTTGCCTGTTGAAGCTCTTGTGGCGGGTGTGCTGTGCCTGATCGTCGCCGGGCTGGGCTGGTGGCAGGCGGTGGGCTTCAGGAAATCCCTGACCAGCAGCTTGAAGTTCTTCGTGTTTCCCGTGATCTTTCTGCTGGGTTTCTATGGGGTCCTCACCTTCTACAGCGTCAGTCAGGGAGCGGTGGATGTCTTCACCTGGGGGGTATTGTCCGTCAGCGCAGCGTATGTGGCCAATTTCCTGCTGGTGGGCTTTGCCGAGGAACTGATGTTCCGCGGCATTCTCTTTGAGGCCTTCAGAACCAGGCTTACGCCACTGCTGACGGTCCTGGGGACGGCCGTGATCTTTGCCAGCGTTCACCTGATCAACCTGGTTCATGGCGCTTCACTTCAGGGAACCACGGACCAGATCATCAACGCCTTTGCAGTCGGCGTGATGATGGGGGCGCTGCGCCTGCGGGTGGCTTCGATTTATCCTCTGATGCTGTTCCACGCCGTCTGGGACATCGTGACCGCTGACTTTGAAATTACACAGACGACGGGAACCACTGCCCCGACACCGGCCGTGACCGACGCTGTCGAGGCGGGTTCTACGCTCAGTCCCGTCTTCATCCTTCAGGTGCTGGTCCCCCTGCTCTACGGTTTGTTCGTGTACTGGCGCTACAGCAAATCTGTGAAGGCTGGGAAGATCTCTGATCGCCCGGCACTCTTGAACGGGCAGACCACGTTGAACCCCGCCGTGTAGCAGGCTGGGGCTGGGGGATGAGACAAGCTCTATTCGGACAAATACTCCATTGAATTTATGCATTCCATCTGGTTAAAAACCCCATTTAGGACCTGATGCTGACCAGGGAAAGCTCCTCTAGGACGGCAACAAGACGAGTCCATTCGCTCCTCAACCTGAACAAGCCATGTTTTCTGCTCAGCTTTGGATCATCTCCTGCGCTCAAGGTGCAGCATCTCGAAAAGACAGCTTATGGTCGCTGAACCCTGTAGGCTCAGCAAAACGGCGGTGCCACTTCCCAATGCACGGAAAACGCTCTCCCAGACGGCCTGGACGCTTTCTCGCTCAAGCCCTAAACGGGGTTGCAGGGTTGAACTGAAAGTGCGATCAAGGATGCTCTGGGACGTTGGGCCGAAGAGAGATTAAGCGTCCCACACTCCGATACCCTGAAACCATCTTTCTAGATTTCAAACTCGTCTCAGTCCACTTCCTCATCCGTCCCAACTCCAGGAGGCCCACCATGCGCACTGCCCGGAACATTCTGATGCTCAGCACCCTACTTGGTCTGACCGTTTCTACGGCGAGTGCCGGAAGGGTACAGATCAGCGCCCAGAGCATCATCGTCAACCCCGCACGGTCGAACTTGAACGTGCAGGTCTGGGTCGACCGTGACCCCAGTGGCTCAGGCAATTCCGTGTACGGAATCGGCGAGAACATCAGTGTGGGCCTCCAGACCAATGCCAATGCCTACATCTACCTGTTCAACCTGAGCGCGGACGGCGACATCGACCTGTTCTTCCCCAACAGGTATGAGAACAGCAATTACGTGCGGGCAGGAACACGATTCTTTCCGGCGCGCGGCGCGAGTTACAACCTTAATGTGGGCGGCCCCAGCGGACAGGACAAGCTGCTGGCCGTGGCAAGTACCTCTCCCCTGAGTCTGAACGACATTGCCCGCTTTGAGGAGCAGCAGCAGTTCGCCACCGTCACCGTGCGGGGTCAGAATGGACTGGCGCAGGCGCTGAGCATCGTGATCGGGCAGCTCCTTGACAATGCCTGGGTCACCGATACCGCCTTTTTTCAGGTGGGATCTCAGGCAGTCAACCGGGGAGGCACGGTCTTCCAGGTGCCGGCCCCCGATCCCCGGGTCAACCCCATCTTCCGGGGCTATCCCGATCCGCCTCCCGAACCCACGCCCTACCCCGTTTTTGTGGGCCCTGGTGAATCCCAATCCCCGTTCGACTACAGGAACTGTCCCTACCAACTGCCCGACCCACAGCCCTATCCCCCCTTTGAGCGCTGTCCCGATCCGCCCCCCGAACCCCAGCCGCAACCCATCTTCGAATCCCCTCCAAGCCAGCGCTAGAGCAGCCGCAGAGCTTTGACAACTGTTTTAGCTGCCGTCAGGATTGCTGCCGCCGTCATTGGTGGCCGGAAAAGTCGTGGTGTTCAGGAGGTGATAACCCAGCGCGGTGGCCGCGTCCCCCTTCGTTCCCAGCGTGGTCATGACGCTCTTGCTCAGTTTCTCGTAATTGTCCACAGTGCTCTTCCAGGCTTTAGGGTCAAAGGCCGTGACATCCTTGCCCGGCTTGAAATCGCGCAGCGCCTTGACATAAGCGGCGTGGTCCGCCATCGCCTGCTTGATCTGGGCCGCGTAGGCCGCCGAGGTCTGACCGCCCAGCGGGCTGCGGGCCAGGGCGGCCAGGCTCTGCACCTGCGTCTCCAGAGCCGGGTAGGTCAGGGGAATGGCATTCAGGTACAGCGTACCGCCGCCATTGCGGGTGGCTGCCATCTCGCCCTCGCTGGAACGCAGGGCGCGGTAGGCCTTGCGTAGCCCATCAATGCGGGTATTAAGGTTGGGGGACGCCTTGAGATCAGCGCGCAATCTGGCGGCGCGGCAATCGGCCCAACCGGTCGCGGCGGCACTCTCAGCGGCGGCGCTGCTCTGGGCCGGATTAAAGGCCAGGGCCATATAAGTTTCGCCGTCCACCAGATTCGCTAGCGTGCAGTTGGGGGCGGCCTGCGCCAGTGCAGGAGAGGTCAGGCCCAGCATGGCCAAGGGCAACAGGTACAGGAAGGGTTTCACGCCTCAGTTTACCTGTCTCAACGCAGGCCATTCGCATCGTTAAAGCATGTACCCTCAGTCCCCCAACACTTTCCGGGACAATTTTTTGAATGTACCCACCAGACCTTAAGCAAGTCAGGCCGTGCGGAAGCTCAGAGGACACTGGAAGGGAGGGGAAAATTTCCCTTAATCGCACCGTCCAGATGAGATCAGCACTGTAGAAATGGTCCAAAATGCCGCCGTGACTGTTGCTGAAGGGGACAGAGGACGGAGTGGAAACCGGGCTTGTTCCTGAACATGGCCAAGCGGGTGTTTGTGGCCTCGCCGGACAGGATGCAGGAGCTGACCCGCTAAGCTGCGGGAATGTGGAAAAGACTAGGCGGGCGGCGGTTTGGCAGTCGGCGGCGTGACTGGGTGCTGGGCGCGCTGCTGATCATCGCGCTGGTGCTGGCCTACGCCATCAATACTGGCTCAGCGCTAACGCTGCTGTATCCGCGCGCCGTCGCCACTGTACGCGCCCTGCCGGAGTTGCCGACCATCCGCGCCGGACAGACGGTGCTGATGGTCAGCCCGCACCCAGACGACGAGAGCCTGTGCTGCGGCGGCATGATGGCCGGAGCAGTGCGGGCGGGAGCACAGGTGCACATCGTGTGGTTCACCAGCGGCGACGGCTTCGAGTTGGACAGTGCCCTGCTGGACCGCACCCTGAACCCGCGCCAGAATGCCACCGAGAATCTGGGCCGCCGCCGCATGAATGAGGCCGCCGCTGCCGCCGCCGCACTGGGCGTGCCCGCCAACCACATCACCTTTCTGGGCTATCCGGACGGGGCGCTGCTGAAAATGTGGAACAGTCCCGATCCGGTGCGCTCGCCGCACACGGGAGCGCTGCGCGTTCCCTACGAGCGCGCCCTTTCTCCCAGCGCGGTTTATACGGCTTTCAACCTGCGCCGGGACCTCAACAGCGTGCTGGACACGGTCAAACCGGATGTGGTGCTGCTGCCGTCCACCAGCGACTTTCATAAGGACCACATCGCTACCAGTCTGTTCACGCAGGAGGCGCTCAAGCAACGTGGATGGACCTCGCGTGCCCGCTACTGGATCGTGCACGGCGGCGTGGAATGGCCCGTTCCCAAAGGACTGCACGAGGGATTTCCGCTGCTGATCTCGCCACGCGGCTTCCACCTGCCCTGGCAGCGCGCCGATCTGAGCCAGCAGGACGAGGACCAGAAACTGGAGGCGCTGAAGGCCCACCGCAGCCAGATGACGGTGATGCGCCGCTTCATGGAAGCTTTCGTGCGCGGCAACGAGCTGATTACCCTGGAAGAAACCGGCAATCCTGCCGACGGAACCAGGAGTGAGGAGAAGGACGGCGGCTATGGGGGCTTTTGAAGAAGGCTCACCTTGGATTTAAGGGAGCTGGGAATGCCCTGATCAACTGTCGGCATGCTGAGCTTAATTCAGTTCCTGAGCAATGAAAAGCGCTTTGAAGTCGTATGAGAGCTCCGTTGGCCCGGTGGCATGATATGGGAGCGAAAGAGACGCTTCGACAACGTGTTTTGCTCATAAGCTAACCCCTGCACGGAATCAACGCAAGAGCCGCAAAACTGGATGACCCTCATTCCAAGCCCTATTCGATCTGCGTCGAGGGCCGAATGACCACCTCACTGATGGCGACGTGCGGTGGCTGGCTTAAGACATACAGCACGGCGCGAGCGATGTCATTGTCCTGCAAGTAGTCTACGCCTTCCGGTTTGCCGCCCGCGTCCCAGTAGGCCGTGTCCACGCGCCCGGGCTCAATGCAGGTCACGCGCACACCGCTCTCCCGCACTTCCTGGCGGATGCTCTCTGCCATGCCGCTGACCGCGAATTTGGTGGCGCTATAGGGGCCGGGGGTGGCCACCCGCCCGGTCACCGAGCCGAGAAGCAGCAGGTGCCCTGTGCTGCTCAGCAGGTGTGGCAGCGTGGCCCGCGCAGTCAGCGCGGTGCCCAGCACGTTGGTCAAGATCATGTCGCGCCACTCGTGCGGGGTGGGTCCGCCCTCCGAGTACCGCGCCTCGCCCGCTGTGAAGCCCGCATTCGCCAGCGCCGCGTCTAGCCGCCCAAAGTGGTTCAGGGTGGCCGCCACCGCCGCGTCCAGTTCGGCCCACTCGGTCACGTCGCAGGGCAGAGGCAGAGCGGCGTTTCCCAGTTCGGCAGCCAGCGTTTGAACGGTTTCGAAACAGCGGTCTGTGACGGCCACACGCCAGCCGTCCCGAACCGCGTGCCTGGCCACCGCCGTGCCAATGCCGCCCCCCGCGCCAGTAATGAATAATACTTTGCTGTCAGGAGTGCTGGTCATGAGCGCAAGTATGCAGCCCTCGCGCAGTTGCCTCTGCTCATCCCGACTTGAACAGGTTTTTGGGTTCGGCTCATTCCAATCTTGCACCAATCATGACTCAGAACCACCAAAAGTGTGCAAGAACCACAAAACCCTGGCAAGATCAGCCCGGTCCGTCTCACTGCTGTCCGAACTGACCCCTGACGAACGCGACGCCTTCGCCCGCACCCTCAAAGACGCCCTGCTGCGTCTGGACGCCCTCTTCGGCGTGCGGATGCCGTACCTGATGACAGTGCATCAAAGTCCCCTGAACGCCCCACACCCGATTTTCCCCTGCACATCGAACTATATCCGTACCTGCGGGCGCCAGGCCGCATGAAGTATCTGCCCGTCACCGAACAGGGCGCGGGCGAATTCGCCAACGACAAATTCCCTGAAGTGGCAGCGGCGGAATTGCGGGCGGTGACTCTTGCAGACGTTTGAAGCTGTGTTCGGCTCAGCGCCAGAGATCACCGCCTCCGCACCGGGCTGGGTGAACCTGCTGGGCGAACACACCGACTACCAAGGGGGGGGGTTCGTGCTGCCCACCGCCATCCCGCAACGGGCGACGGTGGGCCTTGGCAGGAACGGAACAGGCACCCATGTCCTGTACAGCGCCAACCTCGAACAGACCCTGCGCGTCATCTCCCGGCTGAGCCGACGCTTCGAGTGGATCTACACCCCAAAGCATGCGTCCTGGCTCAACATGGCGGAATTGGAGTGGTCAGCCTCGCAATGCCAGTGTCTGGGGCAACGCTTGGCGAGCAAAGAGGTCGTCGAGCATGAAATCCACGCCTGGGAAACGGACCGCAATGCGCGGTCTGTGAGTGTGAACTGGCAATTCTCGACACCTGCAACTCGGGAGAAACTCAGGCGTCATGATCCGGCTCAGGAATAGCTACGGACATGCCTGTGGCTGTCCACTCGTATATGAACGGAAATTCGCCCTTGTTGCCAATGCACATTCAGTTCAGCTGACGCAGCCTCCCGTGCTGAGCGGACCTGATCTTGCAAGAGCCAGAACGTTATCCAGATCGGAAGGCTTCTATGAGCGCCAGAGGCGACTCAGAGGGTCTGCAACACGCAGGGGCAACTGCGCTCAGACCTGTCCCAGGCCACCCAGGGTTTGCGTCAGCCACCCCAGGTCTGCCCGCAGCAACGCCAACTGGCGTGAGACCGCCAGGTCCACACCGAACAGTCCGCGTCCAATGGCTCCCTCATGGATAGGCACGCGCTCCAGATCTGCAATCTGCCCTTGCATCTGCGCCGCACGTTCGCTGAGCAAGCTGTGTGCCTCGGCGTTCGGAAGCTGGTTAAGGAACATCATTCCCAGGTCGCTGTAAGCGGCCACGGGTTCTGGCCGGGCCAGATGTTCGCGCAGCAGTTCAAGGGGTTGTGTTGCCTTAACTGGCGTCACGGCAGGCCAAGGGCAGGGGTGGTCTGAATCTCAGACCACCCCTGCCGCGACGGTTGACCACGTCTGGAACGCTCGTCGCTGATTGCTTCTTCTTTCTGCGGCAGAAACACTGGTGCGGGAATGATGGTGAAGGTTGGTCACTCGGGCGTGCAAATTCAGGAACTCTTGAGCGTGTTTCCACCGTCTGAATCCTTGCTGGGATCGCTCTTGTCGTCGTGTGGATCGGTGTCCTTGCTCAATGACATTGTTGCAACGTGCCGTTGAGATCACCTGCTGGTGGTCAACGTTGACCAGGCTGGGGATCTCTCGGATCGCGGCCCCGTAACTTCGCAGCTGATCGGTATGGATGACCTCCGGGACATCGTATTCTCTCAGTAGTCGGGTCAGGAAGGTCTTCGCTGCTTCGGTGTCCCGATGCCGCTGAAGGAGAATGTCGAGCACGAAACCGTACTCGTCCACGGCCCTCCAAAGCCAGTGTCGAACGCCGTCCACGCTCGTACACACCTCGTCGAGATGCCACCGGGAACCCCGACGGGGTTCCCGGTGGCGCAGGTCTTCAGCGAAGAGGGGTCCGAACTTGATACACCACTCGCGGAGAGTCTCATGGCTGACTTGAATGCCGCGCTGGTGAAGCAATTCCTGCACGTCTCGGTAACTCAGAGGAAAGCGGTGGTAGAGCCAAACGGCGTGCTGGATGATGAGCATGGGGAAACGGTGGCGGTATGGTTTGGCGTCGGTCACGGACGATCAGCCTACCCTGACCCGATTAAGGCAACACAACCCTGCCGTCACGTTCAGGGGCCAATTCTGTTCGAAACTTTGTCGTTCCGGTACCAGCGGCGCGCTCAAGCCATTTTCAGTATTCGTACACGCCGAACTCGGCATTCAGGGCTTCGGCCTCCTTCAGGTGTCCTCCCTCAAGCTCTTTCGCTACCAATGAGGCGAGAAGCGTACTAACGCTGACGAAAGGGGCCAACGACGCCAGCACGTCCGTTCCCTGGGTAGGCAATTGCAGGCACTGATGAGCAATCTTGTTCAATGGTGACGCGCCCTGATCGGTGATCAACAGGATCTGGACCCCCTGTTTGTGCAAGGCGCGGATCATGCGGGTGGTGGCACGGCTGTAACGCCGCAGGGTAAACACCACCACCACATCTTGTGAAGTGATTTCCAGCAGTTGTTCAGGGCGGCTGAGCAGCAGATCGGCGGAATAGGCCCGAACCCAGGGCCGGAACGATGCCAGGATGGTTTCTGCAAGGAGCGAGATGCCGTACGACGACCGCGCGCCCACCACCCAGACCTGTTTTGCAGCGGCAATGGCACGGGCAAAGGCCAGCAGCTTGGCTTCTGAAATGTCCTGAAGTGCCTCCAGATTCGCGCGCTCACTGGCCCAGAAGCGGGCAACCACACTATCCTGTCCGCCGGGCTGCTTCATGCCCAGCGTGGCCCGCAGGTCCTGTCGAATGACCCGTTGCAGGTGGGGATAGCCTTCAAAGCCAACGCGCTGGGCGAAGCGGGTGATGGCCGCCCCGCTCACCCCCAATGTCTCCGCGATTTCCCCAGCGCTGAGGAAGGGAATTTCCTCAGCGTGGTCGATGAAGTGGCGGGCAATCTGCTGATCTCGCCGCCCAAAATTTTCCAGGCCGGAGCGCAGGACGTCCACCGCTGGCATGGAGGTCAACTCAGTCGGGGCGACGGCGGTCGTGGTCATTCTGTTCCCAGCCTACGCGCTTCAGTATCCACAGACAGGGCGTCATTCACGACGCCCCGCCCCCGGCCCGTACAGCCGTTTCCCAGGCAAGGCTTTCGTGTGCTTGCCGCCTTTCAGGGTCTGCACCCCGTTGACCCACACGTCGCGCACGCCCACGGACAGCCTGTTGGACTCGGTGTAGGTGGCCCTGTCGCCAATCGTTTCTGGATCGAAGACCACCAAGTCCGCGTAAGCCCCCTCGCGCAGTTCCCCCCGGTCTGTCAGGTGTAGATGTTCGGCGGGCAAACCCGTCATACGGCGCACACCTTCCTCCAGGCTCAGGATGCCCAATTCGCGTACGTAGCGGCCCAGCAGACGGGTGAAATTGCCCAGCGCGCGCGGGTGGCCGCCCGTGAAGCCGCCCTCTTCCTCGCCGGGATCGTAGCCTGCCGCGTCAGACCCCAGCATCACCCAGGATTCCTGGAGCTGGAGCTGAATATTCTCCTCGGACATCAGGTGGTAGAGGGTCCCAATGCCCTCCGGCTCCGCCAAGATCAGCTCTATAATCGTCTCGATCCAGTCCTGGCCGCGCATGGCAGCGATCTCGGCCAGCGATTTTCTCCGGTAATCAGCGTGTTCGGGCAGGCCCAGACCAATGGGATAGACCCCCTCCGGGCCGGCCAGGCCACCCAAGGGTTCCCAGGTGCCGTCGGGTTCCTGCATGGCGGCCCGGATTTTCGCGCGGGTTTCCGGGTCACGCAGGCGCTCTTTGAGTTTGTTGTCCTCACTGGCCCACGGCGGACAGGAGGCGGCCAGACCCGAACCCCCCGCCGTGTACAGGTACATATCGGCGTAAATATCCTTGCCCGCCGCCCGCTCCGTGTTCACGCGCTCGATCAGCGTCGCCATTTTCGGCCACGACGGCGTTCCTGCGGCCTTAAGGTGGTACAGGTGGAGACGCGCCCCGCTGCGCTCTGAGATCTCCAGCGCCTCGGCAAAGCCGTCCAGAATCGCCTCGCCTTCCGAGCGCATGTGGGTGATGTAGATGCCATTTGCGCGTCCAACCTCCTCGCTGACGGCCACCAGCTCATCGGTGCTGGCGTAGCTGCCGGGCGGGTAGATGAGGGCGGTGGCAATGCCATACGCGCCGTCCTCCATCGCTTCGCGGGTCACGCGCCGCATCTCGGCGATCTGTTCGGGGGTGCTCTCCCCTGCCGCGTGGCCCCTGGCAGCCATCCGCACCGTGGCTCCACCCACGAACGAGCCAAAGTTGACGGCTGCGCCCACGTCTTCCTGCGCGGCCATCCAATCGCCGAAGCGCGTCCAGCCTCTTGCACGCGCTATCCAGCTCTCGTCGCCATTCGGGAGGCCATGAACCGGGAAGGCGTGGGCCTCTCCGGGCACGGCGGGGGCCGGAGTCCAGCCCTCACCCATGATCTCGGTGGTCACGCCCTGGGTCACCTTACCCACGCTCAAGCCGTCGCTGAGCAGGGACGAGACGGAGTGGCTCATCACATCAATGAAGCCGGGGGCCACCACCATGCCAGAGGCGTCCACGACTTCGGCTCCGTCGGGCGCAGGGCTGCCAGGTTCGCTGATCTGAACAATACGGTCATCTTTAATCAACACGTCGGCCATTCGGCCCGGTGCGCCTGTGCCGTCGATAACAGTTCCACCTTTCACCAAAATCTGACTCATAGTGCCTCCATCGGCAATCCCGCGCTGGCTCCTTCTGGACGTTCTGCCGGAAACAATCTTGCGCCCAGACGCATGAATGCCACCTCACCGTCTTCGCGTACAAACTCCACGTTGGTTCCGTCCACGTCGCCGCCCACCACGACGGCCAGATCGGGGGCGATAAAGCGCAGCGGCAGGTCCGTGGTGCCGCCCGCGCCGGAGCCGGGCATGACCACGAAGAGCTGGCCGTTCTCCAACTTTGTGCCGAGGTTGTAAGGCTGGCCGTTCACGATAAAGTAGCCCACCAGCCGCCCCAGTTCCTCGTCACTGACGCTGAATTCTGGCAGAGGCGGGGCGCTCAGGCCCAGCACCTCGCGCTTGACCCAGTCGCTGAGTTTGCGGTTCATGGCGTGACCGTTGGGCGCATTGGTCAGCGACAGGAAGCCGACTTTGCGGTCCGGCGAGAGCCACATATTGGACTGATGGCCCAGCGTGCTGCCGCCGTGACTGAGAATCAGGGCGTCCGGGTGCTGGTCGATAAACCAGCTTTGCCCCATCTGTGCCTGTTTGCCGGGAAAGGAATTGATGCCCGCACCAATATCGCGGACCGGCTTCCACAACCGGGCGCGGTCCAGCGTTGCCAGGGGTGGCTGTTCATTCGTTTCCCCGTCGGCCTCAGCAATGGAAGCCAGTGTGCCGGACATGACATAGCGGGCGTACCTGACCATATCGCGGGCAGTTGAGCAGCAGGTGCTTCCGGCTGGCCCCGCCGAGCGCGTCATCAGCCAGGGCCGCTGCGCCACCAGTTCGTCACCAACGTTGTTGTAGCCGGTGGCGAAGCGGTAGGTCATGACCTCACTGGCAAAAAAGAGGGTGTGGTCCATCCCCAGCGGCTTCAAAACCAGTTCGGTGACAGCGGCCTCATAGGTCATGCCCGACGCCACCTCGATCACCCGTCCAGCAATGTAAAAACCGGAGTTGCTGTAACTCCAATGCGTCCGCATCGGCATCACCTGGGGCAACTCGGCCATCGCCTCCACCATCTTTGCCAGCGCGTCGTCACCCGCACCAGTGTCAGTAAAAACGTCGCCCTGAAAGCCGCCCTGGTGGGTCAGCACGTCCAGCAGGGTCAGGCTGTCAGCCACCGACTCGTCCTTCATCTTGAAATCGGGCAGATGATCGCGCACCCGGTCCGTCACCTTCAGCTTGCCCTGTTCCTCCAGCGCCGAGACGGTCAGCGAGGTCAGGGTCTTGGTGTTGCTGCCGATTTGAAAGATGGTGTCAGAGTCCACATCTAGCGGGTTGTCGAAACTGGTGACGCCAACGTTCACGAAATGATCGCCGTCCGGCAGCATCAGCGCCATGCTGGCGCCGGGAATCTCGAATTCTTCGGCCAGCCGCCGGGCTTCATTTGCAAAAGCGGTGGCGAGTTCGGTGCTGCTCCTCTGGGTTGTGATTGCGGTCATTGTTCTGCCTCCTGCGGACCGGGCTTTAGAGGGCGTCTAGCGGCAGGCTGGCGCTGGAGGCGTCCGGGCTCATCCGGGGGTACAGCCGCGCGCCAAAGCGCATGAACTCCACCTCATCACCCTTTCTCAGGAACTCCACGCCGATGCCGTCCGCGTCGCCGCCCATCACCACAGCACGTTCTGGGGCGATGAAGCGCAGAGCCAGGTTCTCGGTGCCGCCCGTCGTGGGATTGGGGAGAACCAGCGCCAGCTTGCCGTCCTCCACCTTCACGCCGATGGTGTAGGTCTGGCCCACCACCTCGTAGGTGGCTGCCAACGCTTCCAGCTCAACCTCACTCAGTTTGACTTCCTCGCGCTCGGGCCTCTCCAGGCCCAGCACCTCGCGCTTGACCCACTCGCTCAGTTTGCGGTTCATGGCGTGGCCGTTGCTGGCGTTGGTCATGGCGATAAAGCCGACTTTGCGGTCAGGAGAAACCCAAAAATCCGACTGGTGACCCTGCGTGGTGCCGCCGTGACTGATGATGGTGGCGCTGTCGTACTGGTCGATAAACCAGCTCTGCCCGATCTCTCCCTCCTCGCCCGGAAAGGCGTTGATGCCCACGCCGATGGTGCGAACAGGCTTCCACAGGTGCGTGCGGTCCATCCCCGCCAGCGTGGGTGTTTCAGGCACTTCGGACTTCTCGCTCCCATCGTCAGCAGCTTTCTCTTCAGCCTCAGACGCCTTTGCTTGTGTCACCTTCGCTTCGGGCAACTCCGGCATCGTTCCCGACATGATGTAGTGGGCGTATTTCGCCATGTCGCTCACCGTGGACGAGCAACTGCTGCCCGCCGGAGCCGCCGAGCGCATCATCATCCAGGGCCGCTGGACCACCATCTCGTCCTCAATCTTGTTGTAGCCCGTGGCGTAACGGTAGGTCATGATCTGAGACGGAAAGAAGAACGTGTGGTCCATACCCAAGGGGTTGAGGACCAGTTCAGTCACGGCGGCCTCGTAGGTCTGACCGGTGATCATCTCGATCACGCGCCCGGCCACGTAAAAGCCCGCGTTGTTGTAGCTCCAGTGCGTCCGCATCGGCACCATCTGGGGGGACTGGGCCAGTTCGTCCAGCACCTTCGCCACGGCGTCGTCGCCTTCACCGGTATCGTGAAACAGATCGCCCAGAAAGCCGCCCTGGTGGGTCAGCACGTCGCGCGTGGTCAGCGCGGCGGCCACCGACTCATCCTTGAGTTTGAAGTCGGGGAGATAGGTGCGAACCGGCACGTCCAGGTCGAGTTTGCCCTGTTCCACCAGCACCGAGCAGGTCAGCGAGGTGATGGTCTTGGTGGTGCTGCCGATCTGGAAGATGGTGTCGTTGTCAATCGGCAGCGGGTTTTCCAGGTTGGTGACGCCCAGGTTGATGAAGTGATCGCCGTCCGGGGTCAGGACGCCCAGCGTGACCCCGGGAATCTTGAATTCGGCCAGCAGACGTTCGGCCTCCTGCTGGAAGGCGGCGGCGAGTTCGGTGCTGGACTTCTTGGTTGCGGCTGCGGTCATGGGGTTCTCCTTGGAAAAATTCGCGAGAGGGCGGTAAAGGTTCTGGCTTACAGCTCGGTCAACGGCAGCGCTGGGGCGGCTTCCAGGTCTTCCAGCGGGTACAGCCGCACTCCGAGGCGCACGAAGTCCACCTTCCCGTTCCCGTCACGCAGAAATTCAACGCCCATGTCGTTCAGGTCGCCGCCATCCGTGATCAGGGCGCGGTCCGGGGCGATGAAGCGCAACGGGGCGGGTTTGCTGCCCGTCGCGCCAGGGGTGGTGTCGGGAATGGAAAGGGTCAGCCGTCCATCCTCAACGTGCGAGCCGATTTTCCGCGTCAACCCCAGGATCAGGTACTCGCCCTCGTACTCGCTCAGGGTTTCCGGGCTGACGGGATGATCTGGCACCTCTGTCGCGGTCAGGTTCAGGAGTTCGCGCTTGATCCACTTGCTGAGTTTGCGGTTGTAGGCGTGGCCGTTGCTGGCGTTGGTCATGGCGATAAAACCCACTTTGCGGTCCGGTGACACCCAGAAGTCGGACTGGTGGCCGTAGGTGGTGCCGCCGTGACTGATGATGGTGGCCTGTGGGTACTCGTCGATAAACCAGCTCTGCCCGATCTGGCCACGCTCGCCGGGAAAGCCGTTGAGGGCGTCGCCGATGGGCCGCTGCGGCTTCCACAGTTGACTTCGGTCCAGCGTCGTGAGGGGCGAAGCTTCGGCGGGCTGGGCACTGTCGCCGTCCTGCGCCTCTGCTTTCAGCGTTTCGGGCATCGTTCCCGACATCATGTAATGGGCGTAGCGGGTCATGTCCCGCATGCTGGAATTGAGGGTGCCGCCCGCCGGGGCCGATGAGCGCGGCAGTATCCAGGGGCGCTGGATCACCATCTCGCCCTCGATCTTGTTGTGTCCGGTGGTGAAGCGGTAGGTCATCACCTGATTGGGAAAGTAGAGGGTGTGGTCCATGCCCAGCGGCTCCAGGACCAAATCGGTGACGGCGGCCTCGTAGGACTTGCCGGTCAGCAGCTCAATGATTCGCCCCGCCACGTAAAATCCGGCGTTGTTGTAGCTCCAGTGACCCCGCAGCGGCACCACCTGTGGCGACTCGGCCAGAATATCCAGCACCTTTGCCAGAGAGTCGTCACCGTTGCCGGTCTCCTCAAAGATGTCGCCCTTGAAGCCGCCCTGATGGGTCAGCACATCGCGCACAGTCAGCGCGGCGGCCACCGATTCATCCATGAGTTTGAAATCAGGCAGGTAGGTGCGAACTGGCACGTCCAGATCAAGTTTGCCCTGCGCCACCAGCACCGAGCAGGTGAGTGAGGTAATGGTCTTGGTGGTGCTGCCGATCTGGAAAATGGTGTCGTCATCAATTGGCAGCGGGTTTTCCAGACTGGTGACACCCATATTGACGAAATGATCGCCGTCTGGGGTCAGCAGGCCCAGTGTGACGCCGGGAATCTTGTATTCCTCCAGCAGACGCCTGGCTTCCTGCTCGAAGGCGGCGGCAAGTTCGGTGCTGCTTTTGGTAGCGGTGGCGGTCATGGCTTCTCCTCAAGATGCGAAATGGAGGCGGACGAATGGCGGGTACAGACTTTTCCTGCCGCCGCACCAGGTCAGGTGCGGCAAGCTTGAAAAATGTGACGGTGAAATGAGCTGTCTACTTGCTCAGCTCTTACTTGCTCAGCACCTTGAACAGGTTGGTCTTGTTGAAGTTCTCGTAGCCTTTAAGTGACGAAACGGTGGCGGCGAACACCAGCGGCTGCGGAAGCGGCACGGCGTAGGTCTGCGCGTTCAGGTAAGTCATCAGCGTCTTGTACAGTGGCTTGCGGGCGTTCTGACCCACGGTGTCACGGGCCGTATCCATCATCTGCTCCATTTTGGGATCTTTGATGTTGGTGGCCGGGGCCAGAATACCGGTGGCGCTGAACAACCCGCGCAGGTTGGTATCGGGATCGGCTCCACCCCACGTCAGAGCACTGAAGGCCAGCTTGCCACCCAGCAAAGAGGCGTTGGCTGCGCTCAGTTCCAGCGTGCTGACCGAAGCATGGAATTTGGGATTCAGGGCCTCGATGTTTTGCTTGAAGATGCCCGCCACCACCACCGATAGCCCGCTACCGCCAAAGGTGGACAGGGGAACGGTGAAGCCAGTGGCCCACAGCTTGCCCCCGAAAGCCAGCTTCATTTCGGCCTCGGCGGTCTTGAGGTTGTAGGCCGGGGGCTTCAGGGTCTTGTCGTCGGCCCAGTTGTTGGTGGGCAGGCTGGTGTTGCGGGCCAGACCAAAGCCCTGCAAGCCGTCTTTGACAAAGGTCTTGGTGTCAAACATCGCCGCGAACGCCTTGCGGACATGAATGTCGCTGAAGAAGTTGGCGGGGATGTTGTTCTCGGCCAGTTGCCCGGCGGGCAGCAACTTGTCGTCCTTGATGCTCTGGTTGAACAGCAGCACGCTGGTCAGGTTCTGGGTGGGCAGGTCCTCGTACACCTTGACGCTGGGGACGCCCTTGAGTTTTGCCAGCGTGTCACGGTCAGGAATCAGGGCGATATCGGCGTCACCCTTTTGTAGCGCCAACACGCGGGCAGTGTCGCTGTCCACCTTTTGCAGGATCACGTTTTTTAGCGCCGGTGCGCCGCCCCAGTAGCCGTCAAATCCCTTGAGGACAAAGCGGCTAGGATCGCGGGCGACAAACTGGTAGGCCCCGGTGCCGATGGGCTTTTGCGCCAGCGTGGAGTTTGCCACGTCCTTGCCGATAAAGGCGTCAAAATCCTTGGCGGTGCCACTCCAGTCGCCTCCAGCCACCAGCGCCTTCATCGGCACGATATAGATCTGGGCAATGGAATCCAGCAGGCTGGGGACGTTGCGGTCCAGGGTCAACACCAGTTGCCCTGCCGCGTTGCACTTCACCATGCTGGATAGCTTGGCGAAGGTGTAGGTCTTCTTGACCTCCGGAGTGAAGCCGGAGATGTTGAGCATATTGGCGCGAATCTGCGAGGCCAGCGAGGTTTCACTGCCGACCAGCAGCGTGCGGCGCATGGAGTATTCGGCGTCGGCGCAGTTCATGGTGGAGCCGTCGTGAAATTTCACGTTCTTCCGCAGATTGAAGGTGGTGGTCTTGCCGTCCTTGCTGAGGGTGGAGCTGGTGGCAAGCAGCGGCTCATATTTGCCGAAGTTGTCCAGGTACAGCCCTTCGAACATCTGCTGGACGGGCAGCACGTCGTAGGTCACGACGGCCTGCACGGGTTCCACGCTGGCGGTGGCCGAGGCAATCTGGTACACCAGCGCGTCTTTGGGGGTCGCCAGTGCGGGCGAGGCGATTAAAGCCAGGGTCAGAGGAATAAAGAGACGTTTCATGGGTGGACCTCCGGAACAGAGTGAGCGGGCGAATGGGGGCAGAGTCAGAGCGCGCAACAACGTGGAGCGGTTAGGGTTCAGGAGGCGAGTTCATGGGGCGGGACCGAGCAGCAGCATCAGCGGTTCCGGGGGTCCAGCGCTTCGGCCAGGCTGTCACCCAGCAGGCTCCAGCCCAGGCTGTAGGCAAAGATGCACAGGCCTGGAAAGAGGGTGACGTACCAGTACGCGAACGGCTCGCCCGGCGGTCCCTGAATCCATTTCTGCGCCAGGGCAATCAATTGCCCCCAGTCGGCGTACCCCAGCGGCGTCCCCAGCCCCAGGAAAGACAGCGTTCCGGCCACGATGGGCAGGCTCCCCATTTCCAGCACCACGATGGTGAGCAGCGGACCAATCGCGTTGGGCAAGACATGCCGCAGGGCAATCCGGGCGCGGCTGGCCCCCAGGCTCTGCGCCGCCGCCGCGAACTCCAGCTCGCGCAGCCGCAGCACTTCTGACCTGACCACGCGGGCCAGCCCCGCCCACGACACCAGACTCAGGGCAATAATGATATTCAGCAGCCCCGGCCCCAGTGCGGCCACCAGCACCAGGATCAGCACCAGCGCGGGGAAGGCAAAGATCACATCGGTCAGGCGCATCAGCAGGTTGTCGGTCACGCCGCCCAGGAATCCAGCCGTCAGGCCCACCAGGGAGCCGATGGTCACCGTGATCGCCAGCACCGTGATGCCCAGGAAGAAGGCGGTGCGCGTTCCCCAGACCAGCCCATAGCGGATGTCGTAGCCGCCCACGCGGCCCAGCGGCGCGTCGGCGGCGGGTGGATTGGGCAGCGCCGCGAAGCCCAGACGCGGCATCTGAAGGCAGGCGTCGGGCGTCGCCACCAGTTCACGCAAGTAGGCCAGCGGGCCAGGAATGGTCTGCGTCTCCGACATGCCCAGGGCGCGGCGGCAGTTGCCCTGCGGCGGGGCCAGCACCGGAGCGAGCAGCGCCACCAGCAGAAAGAAGCTGACCAGCACGGCCCCCACACGGGCCAGGCGGTTGTGCCGGAACAGCCGTGCCCAGAATCCGCCTCTGCCCTTCACGCTCAGGCCCTTAACCTCAGCCACAGCGGTCATGCGTACCTCACGCGGGGATCAATAACGGTGTAAGCCAGGTCAATCGCCAGATTCATCAGGACCACAACGGTCGCCGCCAGCAGCGCAAAGCCCAGCACTCCCGGCAGATCGCCCAGCGCCGCCGCCTGCGCCGCCCACGCGCCCACGCCGGGATAGCCGAACAGGGTTTCGGCAATCACCGCGCCCTGAAGCAGCCCGGAGACACTCAGGCCCGCCAGCGTGATGATGGTCAGCAGGGCGTTGCGCCGCGCGTGCTTGCGAATCACCACACCCTCGGCGATGCCCTTGGCGCGGGCGGTGCGGATGTAATCGCTGTTCAGGGCCTCGAGCATGCTGGTGCGTGTTCCCTTGATCAGCCCGGCGCTGCCCACCACCATCAGCGTGAAGACCGGCATGATCAGGTGCTTGATAGCGTCCCAGAACACGTCCAGGCGGCCAGCCAGCAGGGCGTCGATGGTGGTCAGCCCGGTGACGCGCTTAATCTCACCCGTCAGAAAATAGATGGCGCTGTCGTTGCTGAGGTTGCCCGTTCCCGGCAGCAGGTTCAGTGCGCCGTAAAAGATCACCAGCAGCCACACGCCCAGCACGAAACTGGGGGTGCTGTAAGCGACCACAGCGATCACGCGAATGACTGCATCGGCGGTCCTGCCCCGCCGCACGGCGGCCTTTGAACCCATCCACACGCTCAGGCTAATCAGCGGAACCAGCGTGAACAAGGCCAGTTCCAGCGTGGCGGGAAAACGGGCCAGAAGTGTTTGCAACACCGGCTGCCCGCTGGTGCGCGAGTAGCCCAGATTGCCGCCCAGCGCCTGACCCAACCACCTCCAGTACTGCTCGAAGACGCTGCCGTCCAGGTGGTTGGTCTTGATGATTTCCTGAATTCGCCCAAGCTGCGCCAGATCAGTGGTGTAGGCCACAGCTCGCTGCTCCACCGGGATGAGTTGCATGACCAGCACAATCAAGAACGTCACCGCCAGCAGAATCAGCGGCAGCGCCAGCAGGCGGCGCAGGACAAAACTCAACATGTGGCGTCATCCTGCGCCCGCCGTCTGAACAGATACTGACGGCGGGTCAGGTCCACATCCACCAGGACCAGGCCCTCGCTAAACAGCCGCGTGAAGACGGGCCGCGTGCGCTGCCGCCATTCCAGCGCCAATGCACGGTCCTCGCGCAATAGAGCGTAATAATCCTGCGCGGGGACGATCATCGCCAGCATGTCGGGCAAGGTGGCCGGTAGTTCAGCATCAAGCGGATGGAACGCCCCACCCTCCGGCCACGCTGCGTCCACCCTCCCGGCCAGATGTGCCTCCACACGCGGGCTGTCCAGGCACCACTCGGCTTCCAATCGGTCCGAGGCCGCGCCCGCGCTGATGTTCTCCATCTCGCCGTACTGATCGGGCAGGTAGGTGCGGACGGTTGCGCCCAGCCGGTGAATGTTGAGGTGCGCGTTGACGGCCAGCAGCGGGTCAAAAGTCCAGTGGACGCGCGTGATCCCGCGTTCCAGGCACCACTGGCGCTGAAAGTGCTTGAGACGCTCGCCCAGATGCTGCTGGCGGTACGCCGGATGCACGCCCATCCGGTGCGAGTGCTGCACGCCCGGTTTTGAAGTGGGCAAGGCTTCCAGGTACGCCCAGATCTGTCCCTGTGAGTCCACAGCTCCAGCCACAAGTCCGCCCACATGCTGAATGACGCGCAGCATCACCGTGTCCTCGGGGCGGTCCGTCTGGCCCCAGATGGCGTGGGCCAGCGGAATCGTCGCCGCCAGTTCCTGCGGGCCGCTCAATTCGCGGAGCACCAGGGGTTCGCGCATGGTGGGGATGGCGGCGGGTGCAGTCATGTTCAGCGGCCTGCCACCGGCTGCCGGACCGGGCCAACCTCGAATTTTTGCTGCGTGATGGTCTCCAGAAAGGGCAAATCCAGCGTGACGCCGATGCCATGACCCGCTGGAACGGGCATCATGCCGCCTGACGTTTCCAGCGCCTCATGAATCAGATCACGCGCCCAGTAACGGGAGCTGCTGCTGGTGTCACCGGGTTTGGTGAAATTTTCCAGCGTCGCCAGGTGGATGTTGTGTGCCCGGCCCACGCCACTTTCCAGCATGCCGCCGCACCACACCGGGGCACTGAACGCCGCCGCCACGTCATGGACGCGCCGGGCTTCCAGGTGGCCACCCACCCGGCCCACCTTGATGTTCACCAGTCGGCAGGCCGCCGTTTCCAGCGCCTTGCGGGCGTCCTGTGCCGTGGTGATGCACTCGTCCAGGCACAGCGGCGTATTCATCAGTGCCTGCAATTTGACGTGATCGCGCATGTCGTTCCAGGCCAGCGGCTGCTCGATGTAATCCAGGCCCAGCGTGTCCAGTTCGCGCAGGGTGTTCAGATTTGCCAGCGAGTACGCGGCGTTGGCGTCAACCGTGACAGGCGTATCCGGGAGAGCCGCCTTGACCGCCCGCACCACGTCCACATCCCAGCCCGGCTGAATCTTGAGCTTGATGCGCCGATAGCCCTGCTCGGCGTGTGATACGGCGCTGTCCACAGTGGCCTCTACCGACGCCTGGATGCCCAGCGAGACGCCCACCGGCACGGCGTCCCGTACCCCGCCCAGCACTGCCGAGAGCGGCTGACCCAGACTTCTGCTCCACAGATCCCAGAAGGCCATTTCCACGGTGGCCAGCGCCATCCGGTTGCCGCGTATGCCTGTCAGGTGGCGCATCAGTTGTTCAGGGTTCACCCAGTCGTGGCCCAGCACGGCAGGCAAAACGGTGTCCTGAAGCAGAGCCAGTGCGCCGCTGATGGTCTCCTCGCGGAAATCCGGGCGCAGGTCCATAACTCCCTCGGCCACGCCTTCTAGCCCCTCACCGAACAGCCGGAGCAACACGAAGTTCTTGTCAGTCATCACGCCGAAGGAGGTTCTGAAGGGCTTCAGGAGGGGGAGCGAGACCACCCGAAGTTCGGCGCGGTCAAGATGCATCGGACCGTCCAGAAGGGCAGGGGCTGGCAACGACGGGAAGGCCCAGAAAACGCACGCTTAACAGCATCGAAACTCCTTACCGGTAAAAAGGATAGGACGGCCCGGACGTGATGCGGGTCAACATTGAACTTGCGCTTGCATTTGATTTTACAGCACTATAGTAACTCGCAAGGTGTTTTGCAAGCGCTGATTCAGGTGAGCCTCTCGCCACATGAAGTGCCATCTCTGCGCATTGCGTCCTGGCTCTCCTGGCCAACAGGTGAAAGTTCAGGGGCGACAACTCCTCTGGGCCTCTGGCGCTGAGACGCTCCAGTCGCCTGCGTCCATCCCAGACTTTTCCAGCTCACCTCGTTTTGAAACGGCGCGCCGTCTTGCCCATCCTTCAATTCACTGCGCCGCGCACCAGCATCAGGGCAACGGTGTATTCAGGGGCACCAGGCGTGTTCTCGATTTCAAAATCTTCCAGCACGGCCCACAGGCGACGTCTGAGTTCGGTGGCTTTTTCGCGGCTCAGGTCCATGTGGCCGATATTCAGAAAAAACGGTTCGTCGCCGAAGAACAGATCATTGGCCGGACCATGCTCATCACCGATTAACAGGCTGACGTTTTCCGGGCTGCTCTCCAGCCAGAAACCCCAGTGCGGGGAACGTTCGCGCAGGACACGGGCGCTGTGGCCGATCAATGTTTCCAACCGGGGCATCAATTGGGACGAGGCAAAAGCTTCAAGTGTCTCCGCCCCTGTGACCTCGTAGGGGATGAACCAGCGCCCCGGCATGCGGTAGCGCTTGATGGCCCGGCCTGCACGGGCGTCTTCTCGCTCGATCACAGCGATATTCACCTGGACCAGCTTGCCCAGCAGATAATGGGCGCGTTGCAAGCTGACGCTCAGATGGCTCGCCACTTCAGAAGCGCTGCATTCCGCGCGCATGAGCAAGTCCAGCAGCGGGCGGAGTGTGACGTCCAGCAGGAGTGCTGCCTGCTCGGTGGTGGCCGTCCGCACTTCATTCATACAGCAGAGCTTAGGCCGCCGCTTCTCCAAAAACCGCATTCCATCTGGAGTTGACCCCGCACACACTTGTGGCATGGCGACTCATCTGTGGAACCGTTCGTTCGTGATCTGGCTGCTTGGCACAGCCCAGAGTCAACTGGGATCAGCCCTGGCGGGCATCGCCCTGAGTTTCCTGGTGCTGCATCAGACCGGCTTGGCGGGGCAGATGGCGCTGACCCTGGCCTGCGCGCTGGTTCCCAACGTCTTGATGCCACTCGCTGGAGCGCTGGTGGACCGTGTGAACCTGAAGGTGCCGCTGATCGGCGCGGACCTGACACGCGGCCTGTTGCAACTGACGGTGGGCGGCCTGGCCCTGACCTGGGGCGAGGTCCCGCTGTGGCTGGTCAATGGTGCGGCGGTCCTGACCGGTCTGGCAGGCATCTTCGCGGGACCGGCCAGCAGCGCCGCTGTTCCCGCATTGGTCCCGGAAAAGGAGTTGGCGCGTGCCAATGGGCTGATCGGTGGGGTCAGTCAGGGCGCAGGTTTGCTTGGCGTCCTGGCGGGCGGTTATCTCGTCACAGCCTTCTCGCCCGCCCTCGCCATCGTTCTGGATGGCGTGAGCTTTGTGGTGATGGGCACGCTCCTGCTGCTGGTCAACTTGCCCCCGCGTGAGCTGAAGACCGGAGCGCCTGAGTCCTTGCTGGGCAGCGTGCTGAGCGGTCTGCGTCTGATGCGTCGTTCGCGGGTCTTGATGTTCTTGCCGTTCATCGCCCTGCTGCTGAATGCCAGCCTCGCGCCGGTGCAGGTTTTACTGCCCAAACTGCTGCTCGGCGGCGCTGGGGCGCAAGGGTACGGTCAATATCTCGCCGCCGAAGGTGCGGGGATGCTGGCCGCTTCCGCGCTGCTGGCGCTGATCGGTTCGCGGCTCCCTCTGCGCCGCACGGTCACGCTGGGGTTGGCCTTGCTGGGCGGTTCACTCTTTTTGCTGGTCCAGTTTGCTGCGCCCCCGGCTCTGCTGGGAGTCGGCGCGCTGATGGGGGTGGCCTTTGCGTCCGTCAACACGCCCATCATTACGCTGATGCAGCAGATGGTGCCGGCTGCTTTCCTGGGCCGCACGTTCAGCGTATTGATGACCGTCGCCACTCTGGGGATGCCAGTCACGCTCCTGGCGATTTCTCCTGTGGTGGACCGTTACCCGGCGTCCCTGTTCTTCACGGTGGCAGGGAGCGTCACCCTGCTGATGGCGCTGGCCTGGGCGTGGGTGGCCCTGTCCGAGCGGGAAACTCCAGATTTGAATGCTGAAACCCAGACCATCGGGGCGAGCTGATCTGTCAGGGTTTCCTCGGACTCTTGACCTGGGCCTTGTACTCAGCGGTGAGGTCATTCCGCTTGAAGACGTCGTCGAAGTCGGTCTCGCCGGTGCCGATCTTCTCAATGTATTTCTCAAAGGCGTAGTCCTGCCCCGTCGTATCGCGGCTGGGGGTGAATTCACCGGGCAGGGCGCAGAGATCACGCCAGTGTTCCTGGTAGGTGGCGCGCTCGCTGACGTTGGGGGCCAGGTCCGCCATTTTTCGGCAAAGTCGTGCTACTGCATGTGGGGATCAGTGGTCAGGATAGTGCGAGGCGGAGGCTGGACGGAATTGAACAACGTCTCCCCTGCCAAGCGAAAAACACCACCACGCCCATCGGACGACAGTGACGGCATGAAGATTGGCATTCTGGTGGTAGGACACTTCGGACAGGCGCTGGTCCGACTGCTGGCGGAAGCCAGGTACCCAGGTACGACGTCGCTATCAGCAACTCACGCGGCCCGGACACGCTCCGGGATCTGGCCGAACGTCTCGGTCATGGCGTCACGGCCTACAGCGACGAGGACGCCGCACATTTCGGCGAACTCGTCATCGAAACTGTCCCATTCGGTCACCACAACGGGTTGCCCACCGCCCAACTGGCTGGCAAAATTGCGATCGACACCACCGACTGTGACCCGGAGCGAGAGGTCAGATTGGCCTGGGCGGCCTGTCAGAGAGCGCATTCATGGCCCTCACCTGGGCAGTGCGCGTGTGGTCAAGGCGTTCAATACCGTCCCAGCGGCAGATCTGGAGAGCCAGGGTGACGTCGATAAGCCCTTGGATGAACGCCGCGCCATTCCCATTGCCAGTGATACTGCTAAGGCTAAAACGGTGGTCAGCCGGTTGATCGAGGACATCAGTTTCGTGGCGGCGGACAACGGCGATCTGGAGCAGAGCAAAACCCAGTGGCCAGGCACGCCGATCTATGGAAAGGAGGCGACCACTCAGCAGGCACGCGAGGTGCTGGAAATTTAGTGACGCAGACAGTGCCCCACACACGTTGCCATTGAGCGGGATCGACGATGAAAATCCAAAAGTGGCTTCCCCCTTCTCTTCCCAGTCCAGTCCGCGAAGAGAAGGATAATCTGTTGTCAGGTCGCCTGTGTTGTCCGGTACGTGCTGCCAGGAAGGAGAATGCACGCGTCTAAATCTCAGCGCTGAGTCATGGAAAACTGGTTACCGATAATCCCTCCCCCGATACTTTCAGCACCAGGTCAGTTTTTATAGGTATATAGGTATCTATATACCTATAAAGATTAGCAGATAGATATCTAGATATTTACACTTCTATCTATTGAAACTGAATGACATTGGGATCGTCAAGTGGTGTCCACACCAGCACAGCTCTGCTCTCACTGTCACCACAGATCGGTGAGTGTTGGCACTGTGACGACCACGCCCGTCGGAGACCCGCCGTTCTATCGAAAGCCTGTCACCTCGCGGCAGCACTGGGGAGGTGAGCAGAACGCATATGCGCAAACAACATTCTCTGCCCTTTCGCCTTGTACAGTCTCTCGGCATAGAATACCTATCTATGTACCGAGTTATTTGGCTATCTAGATAGCCAAATAACTACCTAGGCGTATACTCAGGAGATGAAAGCTATCGCTGTTCTGTCGCTGAAAGGGGGAGTCGGAAAAACGACCACCAGCATTTACCTCGCCTCCGTTGCTGCGGCCGCCGGCCACACCGTGACCATCGTCGACGCCGACAGTGAACACAGCGCGCACCGCTGGGCTGCCCACGCCAAACTGCCCTTCAACGTCGTCGCGGGCGAACCCGACCGCCTGGCCCGACAGGTCAAGGCGGCCCGCGACGACGGACACCTGGTCATCATCGACACCCCACCCAACTCCAGGGAACTGCTCCTGCGTGCCGGCAGCCTCGCCGAGATCGCCGTGGTGCCGGTGGCCCCAACTGGTCTGGAAATTGATCGGCTGCGCCCCACCCTCGAGTTGCTCGCCGACATCCAGGCCCAGCGAGAAGACCTGGACGTCGCCATTTTGCTGACACGATATAACCCGAGACGACGCCTGGCCAAGGAGGCAACCGAGGCTCTTGCTGGCCTGCCAGTGCTCAGCAGCCGGATCCGCGAACTTGAAGCGTATAAGGGCGCATTCGGTTCCGGCCCGACAGATCTTGATGAATACTCAGCGGTTTGGAAGGAGTTGACAGCATGACCAAGCGACCAAAACTCAATGCCGTTTTCTCTGGTGATGCAGTCAGCAAACCCCCCAAAGAGGTTCAGCCCTCCGCTCCGGAGCCAGCACCTGCCGAACGCATGGTGCAGCTCAACATTGCGGTCCCGGAGACCTTGCGCCGCCAGGTCAGAATTAAATCGCTGCAGACCGGGCAGGAGATGAACACGGTGGTGAAAGGACTACTCATCGCCTGGCTTGAAGAATGATTGGGTAGATCCATATCAAAATAACTTCCTAGCAACCTAGGTCAAGAATTATCTGTGCGCGTCAGGTGACGTCCGTTGGAGGCATCCAGTCCACATGTCTACCCTGCGCCAGGCGTTAGAAGTCTGGGCAGCCGGGTGAGGACGCGCAGCTTCTGGAACACTGGGCCGCATCAGTGGCAATACAGGGGAGAGTTGACTCACATCAACTCTTCTCTGTTTTTACCCAGATAAAATCCAGACCTTCTGGTAAACTGTCTTACCAAAAAGGTAGAATACGATGGTGTCCCTCGCTGATAGAGTGTCCCTTATGACTACAAGTGTCCCCGATGGCAGCAGGATGGTTACTGGACAACTCGGCCCCAAATACCGCGCCATCCTTCCCCGGGTTGTACGTGACGCCCTTCATGTGCAAGAAGGGGACACCTTGCTCTATGTGGTGGATGGTGAACAGGTCAGGCTGACCACCAAGCGGCAACTGGCCCAGGAGCTGTATGGCAGCCTCGCTGAGGATGACGGCCACGATTTCACGGCTGAATTGCTTGAGGAGCGCCGGACCGAAATGCAGCGGGAGAAACCTTGAGCCGCCCGGTATTGCTGGACGCCAGTGCTCTGATGGCCTTTATTCGTCAGGAGCCAGGAGGGGAGAGGGTTCTGGCGGAACTCGCCACCGGGCAGCGTGACCACCTCGTATGCGCAGCGCAACTTGTCGAGGTGGAAGGCAAGCTGGTCAGCGATGGACGTTTTACCCCTCAACAGGTCCGTGCCCGGTTGCATCAGCTGGGCCAAGTGCTTGAGGTCAAGCCTTTTGAGGTTCGCGCCCAGCGGGCCGCCGCTTTTTACTACGCCCGGCGACGGCCCTACGATCTGAGTCTGGGCGACGCGCTGTGCCTGGGACTGGCTGAGGTCCTGGAAGCCGACGTGCTGACTGCCGAGCAGAGTTGGGCCACCCTGCCGGACCTGCCCTTTACGGTGGAGCTCATCCGGTGACTCTGGATCTCTACCGCGCAGGGGCGCTCGCACCCTCCCGCGAGTGGGTGGGTCTCCAGCCCGAGGAACGTCACCGCCGGGCAACGGCTGCAGCGGCCAGCCGGGACGCGGAAATCCTATGGTCCCTGACGCAGGCGCACCATACCCGGCGCGCCGGGGTCAGCAGCGCACAGACCCTGCGCAAATACCGGCTCGGCTTGCGGCGCTGGCTCACCTACACGGCAAGCCAAGCGGTCAACGTCCTGCACCCTGAAATTGAGGACGCCGACCTATGGGTCCGAGAGATGGAAGGCGGCGGCCTGAAACCCTCTTCGGTGGGTGTCTACCTCGCGGGCGCGCGGCAACTGTACGCTGCACTGCGCTGGGCCGGAGCCACGCGGGACGATCCATTCGCCGACACCAAGCCGCAAAAAGACCGGGTCCGTCCCCACGACAAGCGGCAACCGTATTCGGAAACGGATCTGGCCGCCTTGCTGCGCGGCGCGTCACTGGAGATGCAGGTGCTCCTGCATCTGGGGGCCAGCGCCGGCCTGCGGGCTTCGGAGATTACGGGACTGACCTGGGGGCACCTGGATCTGGAGCAGGGAACGGTCACTGTCACTGGCAAGGGGCGCAAGACCAGGAAGGTGCTCCTGTCCGGGTCCCTGATGCGCGCATTGCAAGCGCTTGGGCCAGGTGGGGGAGAGCAGCGGGTCATCGGACGCACGCCAGAGGCGGCCCGACTCCGACTCAGAACGCTGTGCAAGACCGCTAATGTCCCCTATCTGGGCCTGCATGCCCTGCGTCACGCGGCCGGGACCCGGTTGATCCGGGCTGGGTTCCAGTTACAGGACGTGGCCGAACATCTGGGCCACAGCGACGTGCAAACGGCCCGGACGTATGCCAAGTGGGCCGATGAGCGGCTCAAGGAACACCTGCGCCACAGCTAGAAGTCCACATCGGAACTCGGTGGCCAAAGCACCCTCTGGCGAACCAGGTAGATGCGGACTGGAAGCTGGAGCAGCGTGTTGTCTGCGCCTGATCCGCCCACCGTGATCGGTAACCCTAAGACGCCTTGGGCTTGAGCTGGGCCTTGAGCTTAACCACAAAATCCTGCATCTCAAACGTCGCGGCCGCTCGCGTCGCTTCGTGGGCAAGGCGCGCGGCCTGGATATCTCCGGAACGACACCGCTCTTGCAGCACCTTCAATTCATCGGAAGAAAGCGGTTTTTTAAGCAGCAACAGCAGGGTGGCACCCACTTCCTTCCACTGGTCTCTAGGCGCGAGTGCCAGTTGCTCAGCCAGGCGGGTCTCGTACTGCTGATGCGCCTCGTTCTCACTTTGAAGAATGCGGACTTTCTGGGCCTCTCGCGCCTTCTCGGGATTCTGTGCGTCAGGCAGACTGCTGGGCAGTTCGTACTTCTCAGCGTCGGCGATGATGTCTGCGATGAATCCTGGCGGGTTACGGATCAGTTTGCCCTGGGCTTTGACGTGGTCGTAATACTTGATGGCCGCTTCGACACGCTGAGGAAATTCTGTGGCAAGCTGGACGGCCCGTGGACCACCGATGCGGTACTCGCGCAGCAGCCGAACCAGAGCGGGATCAGGTTCATTTTCCTGTCTGAAGACGTAGTCCAGCCGCTGCTTCTGGCCCCGGCCCACCACCTGAATGTCCGTGAGGTACCCCGCAGCCGCGAGTTCATCGTGGGCTGTATCCAGGGCGCGCATTACTTTGCTGGGCCGCTCTTCTCTGATGCCGCACGCCTCCCGCCAGTCCAGGAGGGGGACGCTCAGGGTGCGCAGCATGGTGCCGTCGTCCGTGTACCGGTGGGCCTCAGCCAAACGGTACAGGGCACGGGAATGGGGTTGTTCCAGGTGGGTGAGCACTTCACGTCTCAGGGCGTGGGTGAAGCCGGCCCGAATGCTGGACGCGAGCTGATCAGAAAGACGCACACTGAGCCGGGCGTCGGGCAGCAGCTCTGGCAGGTCACTGGTCTCAATGTCCCAGTACCGGAGTTCCTCGAAGAGCCGGAATGCCGCGTTAAAGCGGACGGGCCGGCCTGTGGGATCAACCCATCCTTCGCGGACGATGAACCCGGCAGCCCAGATGCGCAGCAGCCCTTCGCGAATGCGCCGGAAGGCACGGCCATTCTTGGTCATCATGGCGGCTTCGCGCAGAGCGTTGGGCGTTGTATGGAGCCAGTTGTCTTCGGGACTACCCTGCGCGACGAAGAGTTGCTCGAGGCCAAGCATGATGTCGGTATCAGCCCCGTGCGGACGCCCCCGGGTCCCCTCGCCGTGAACTTCCACCGTGCGACCACCCACCTGAAAATGACTCTTCCAGGTGGATTCTGCGGAGAGTCGCGTCTGAATGCTGAAAAATCCCAGACGGTCCAGGTTGCGCTCCGTGAGCAGTGGCGGGAGTTGTGGAGGTTTTTTTCGGTACATGTAGTTGTTTTTCCTGTTTAAGAATAAAAGAAAACAACAACAGAGAAGGGAACACTTGCTGTCATAGACGGCATTTTACGCCTGAAACGGCCCAAAGGTATCCCAAAAATCTGGGCCAACGGCCCAAAAGTATCCCAAATTTTCAGCCCAACGGCCCAAAAATGTCCCAGATTTGTCTGACGGATGGAGTAGAAGTCAAAAACATACTCCAGAACGCTTAAAACGCCGATATGGCCCAAAGGTATCCCAAAAAAACGGCCCAAAGGTATCCCACCAACGGCCCAAAGGTATCCCGCTAGCAAACGCTGTCTGGCACGACATTTCTGAATTTCGGCCCAAAAGTATCCCATTGCTGTGGAAGGGTTAAAGCCCCTTAAAACTCTGAAACCGTATGTCAACGGCCCAAAGGTATCCCACTTTTTTTGCACAGGAGGGCGTGAGGACCTTGGCTTACATCTTCCGGCTTTGGGTATCAAATGGTGGATTAAGCAGTGCCCGAACGTACCCGGAGTGACCTCGTGCGGTTCAGGTGAGGCTTGGCGGTGACTACCCATTTGCGAGAGGTGCAGCATGAGACCGTGCCTTCACGGCAACGCCATCGCCGTGGGGTCAAGTCCCCTGTTGTCGATCACGAGTTGTGTGTTGTTGCCGCGGCCGATCACCTGCATGTTGGCGCTGTAGCCTGCGGTCTGGAGTGCTGCTCCCATGGACATCAGCGAGCGCCGGGCTTTGTCGTCCCGGCCAGGCAGTGCGAGCAGTTCGTAGGTGGCGTCCACAGGCAGGTGCCACTGCCCCCTGTCCATGCCTTCCGGCAGCGTTTCTAACGCTTCCAGGACGCTGTAAAGCGCCAGGGCGTTGCCTGGAATGTCTGAAGTATTCCCTGGAGCCGGGTGGCTGTGGCACCCTCGTATCTGGCTCGCAACCTCGGGGCTGAATTCAATTTGCAACTGGCCGTCTGGGGCCAGTCCGGCCCAGGTGACCAGTTTGAACTGGCTGGGCAGGCCTAGGATTTGAGGTGCGCGTTGGACGGTGTACCTCACCTCCCGAAGGCGATCCAGCGCGCCGAACAGCGCAACATGTTGCCGCCTGCCCATCCCCATATCCGCCGTTCGCAGCAATGTGGGGAGACCGACCTGAACCTGGCCGTCGTCAGCGGCGTGCGTCATCAGCGCGAGCAGGACGCGCAGGTCTGAGCCGTGGGGGAGCGTCAGCGGACTGGTGGCCGTGTAGACCAAATGGATCTGGCCGAGTCGTACGTCCACATTGCGGCTGGTGGGCGCAGTGGAGCGGGTCGCACTGACCGGGGCCAGCACCATCAGCGGGGGCCTCGATAAAACTGCATAGCGACATCCTGGCAGGAAGGGGTTGCCGGCACTTTTCTGTTTGGAAAACGAACGGGAGCGGAATCCAGGGTATGAGAGAGGTTGGTCTGGATGGTCCCTTCATCGGAGACAGGGTTCCCGTCAGTAGACGCCTGAGCTGGCCCTCAACCAACACGCGGCATGATTCCGTAGAGATGGCGCACTGAACGGTTTCCCTCATTGAAGACAGGAGGGGTGGGAGCGGAAATTGACCATCTGAAACGAACTTTTCCCCTGATTTTCTCATCAGAGACATCACCACTCGAAACGACAGCCTTGGCGCTACGGTCACCCGGCCTTTCCAGTTCAGTGTGAATGGGGCAGGGGAGAGGAGGCATGATCTGTCCCAGGATGGGCGGCCTGAAAACCAATCCGGATGGAACGAAATGGACGTGCGCCCACATTGTCACATGCTTCCGAAACCTCGACACCACCTGCATCCCTTCTGCTGTCGGAGAAGACTGCCGAACGCACATAGACGGTTCAGACCGCGCCCAGGCGTACTCTATACGCCCCTGTGTAGTTTAGGTTACGTTCGGCCACAGGTAACTGTTTGGGGAGCGTTCGAGGGTGGCCTGGCCCCATCATTGGACCCGAAAAACTCTGCCACTTCGATGTTCCTCGGTGTCATTCACGGCCTGATCTGGGGAGCGGCTTTGCGCCATGGACATCCGGCCCATGGGCGCAACACCAGAATGTTTGGAGCGTTCGGCTGGACAGCACAGGCGCAGGCCTCAGCCAACGATTGCCAGCGGCGTGGGGATTAAGCTGAAAAGCTAGGGTGTGGTGCTGGCAGGGCATCAGGCGAGTGCTGGATGAGGCGAAGGGCAGGACTACTCCGCCCGTCCCTCTCTGCAATTTTCAGGCTGAGGTCTGGTGCGGGCTGAACCGTGAATGCTGTCACTTTTCTGGGTGCCGCTGGGCCACTCGGTTCCATCTACAGTTCTTCTGCTGTCATAGAGGTCTGCTCATCGCAAAAAGACAGGTCAAACAGCGCCTGGCCTCGCTTTTTCCAATCTATGTAGTTCAATCTACGTTTTGCGGTCAACTGGCGCTTGCAGCGGTTCTGGGGTCTAAATTTGCCCGCGTGAACCGACGTCCGTAACTCTAAAATCTACCCTGACGCTCCTGCTGCGGCCTCGCCCCGTCCATATTTTTCGCCCGCGCTTGAGCCTTTGCAGCTATTTATGGAGGTATGCCCCCTCCACTCCTGATCGTCACCGCCTGGAATCTGCAACCTGATCCCCGCAACGTCAACCTCGCCCTGACCCCACCCCAGCAGGAGGCGTTCGCCGCCGTGCTCGACTGGCGTGGACTGTTTGAGGCCGACGCCCTGCTGCTGGCCACACCTGCAGATGTGGCGACGCTGCTGACCGCCGAACTGCTGCACCGTTATCCGATGTCGTGGGGGCCAGTCCTGGTGCCTGGCCCAGCGGGACTGGTGCGGGTGGGCCGCTCCGCCCACAACCGTCCCAGTCCGGATTCCGCTGCAGATCACGCCTACGTCGCCCGTGCGATTTCGTGGTTGCAGAGTGAGCGTGATTGGGTGTATGAGGGGCTGCGGCGGCGCAACTTGCATGTACTTCGCGCGCCTGATGGCGTGCCGTATTACGTGTGCGGGCGGGCGCGGGGATATTCGTCGCGCTCGCTCTGGCGGCTGATTGGCCAGTACCGTCTGGAACTGTCTCAGGCGCAGGGCCGTCTGGTGATTTTCACGCCAGATTTGCGGCGGACCCGTTGCGTCGAGGCGGCCAATTCGTGGTGCGTGGAGGTGGTGCGCATGCAGATCATCCCGCCGCCGCCACCTCCGCCCGCGCCAAAGATAGCTCCACTGCCCTACGCGGGCCGCCCGCGCCGGGTCAGGCCCACCAGGGGGCATGAACCAGGGTAAACCTTTCCTGGTCATCTGCTGATGGCCACTCGATCGCCAGGCGGCGTCTGACATACGTCAGACGCCGCTGACCGCTGACCGCGTAGATCACGTGGGCGTACGTGCGGCCAAACTCTCTCAATTTGCGCCGTACGGTGGCGTTGTCGTAACTGCCGGTGTCGAATTCCACTGCGGCCATCCCCCGTTCCATGAGGTAAACGGCGTCAGGCCGGGCGCTGTCCAGCCGCCCTGCTTCTGAGCGCCACAGCGCGCGCGGGTTGTTGGTCAGGGTGCGCGCCTCGGCGACGCCGGCGAGGTGGCCGAGCATCCAGCTCTCCTGGCGTGCCCAGCGGGGGTTCAGGGCGACGAACTGGACAGCGCGGACGGACGCGGGGGCACCATGCACGGTCACCATCACACGTTCGATGGGGGTCAGACCCAGGGCGTGGATCCTGGCCGGGTTGAGCCGCAGGCCGTAGCGACGTTTGATTTGTCCGGCGCTCAGCACGTGATCGACAACCAGATCGTCGAGCAGGGCCTCGGTGGGGGTGGGGGTCATGGAAAACACGCTAGCCGTGCCCCCACGAAGACTTTTTCAGTGGAAGTGCCAGTGGACACGGGGAGGAGGTGAAAAGACCTGGAAAGCTCCGAACGTG